>NZ_CP068047.1:0-600000 GCF_016698645.1 Devosia oryziradicis | reverse complement strand
CGGCCTGCTGGTCCAGTCGCGCGACAACCGCAATGTTGATGATTGCGACCTCAAGGTCGTCACCAAGCGCCAGCCTACTGCGGCCGAAATGGCCGACCTGCGCCTCGCGGCCAAGGTGGCCAAGCACGTCAAGTCCAACGCCATCGTCTACGTGAAATCAGGCGCGACTGTCGGCATCGGCGCCGGCCAGATGTCGCGCGTCGACTCGGCCCTGACGGGCCACCGCAAGTCGATGGATGCTGCCAAGGCCGCGGGTCTTGACGGCGCCTTGACGCAGGGTTCGGTCGTCGCCTCGGATGCCTTCTTTCCCTTTGCCGATGGCCTTGAAGCCCTCGTCGCCGCGGGTGCCACCGCGGTGATCCAGCCGGGCGGCTCCATGCGCGACGACGAAGTCATCGCCGCGGCCGACGCCGCCGGCATCGCCATGGTGATGACCGGGATGCGTCACTTCCGGCACTGAGGTCTCACATCTCCCCGACGGGGAGAGGCGGAGTGCCCTGGTCTCACCATTCGGTGATCCCGCTGGGTAAGAGCTTCCTAAGACTGGCATGGCAGATTGCCGGCGTCGTGGTGGTGCAGCCACGATCCGAGGCCCATCCATGCGTCTAGCCATTCCCGCCGATCTCAGCGCCCTGCTTCGGACCGGCCTCTGGCGCTCGGTCGGATCGCTCGGCATCAAGGTGGCGACGGCGGGCCTCACCTACCTCACCTATGTCGTGCTCTCGCGCACGATGAGCCCGAGCGAATATGGCCGCTTCGCCTTTGGCCTGGCTCTGGCCACCGTGCTGGCCATCGGTGCCGGCATCGGCCAGCCGCTGGCCATCCTGCGCCTGTGGTCGCAGGAGACGGTCGCCGGCAAGCCCGATGCCGCCAAGCTGGCGGTCCGCGCCGGCTCGACCCTGACCATCGGCGCCAGCATCGTCACTGCCCTGCTGCTCTGCGTCGTCGCCTTTGCCACCGTTCAGGTCATCAGTTTCGATCAAACGGCCAACCACGTCTATGGTGCGGCCTTCCTGGTCCTGCCCATGGCACTGGCGGAATACAATTCCTCCGCATTGCGCGCCCAGGGCTCGCTGTGGACGGCGCTGGTGCCGCGCGACATCTTCTGGCGCCTGGCCTTGCCGGCCGTGGTGCTCGGCCTCTTTGCCTTGGGCGTGGTGCTCAGCGGCGCCGATGCGCTGGTGCTGTCAGCGGCGCTGCTGGCCGGCATGCTCGCCCTGCAGTTCTGGCAGGCGCGGCGCACCGGCTATGTGCTGGCGCCCACCCGGGAGGGCGTCAGCGGCTACTGGACGAGCTGGGGCGGCATCAGCCGCTGGCTGATGCTGGGCGCGCTGATCGAGACCTTCGCGCTCAATGCGGACGTGATCCTGGTCGGCCTGATGCTCGATCTTGAAAGCTCGGGCCTCTACTTCAACGCTTTCCGCACCGCGGGCCTCATGACGCTCTTCACCTTCGCCATCGAACTGGTCATCGCACCCATGGTGGCGCGCCATTTCCATGCCGGCGAAATGCGCCAGGCCCAGGCCATCACTGCCCTGGGAGCGGGCGCCGGCTTCGCCTTCTCGCTGGTGGTCTTTGCCGCCTTTGTCCTCGGTGGCGAGTGGATCCTCAGCCTCTTCGGCCCGGCCTATGCCGAGGCGACGCTGGTGCTGGTGCTGCTCTCGCTGGGCCTCCTGTTCGACGCTGCCACCGGCCCGTCCAAGATCGTCATGATGATGACCGGCCACGAGCGCGCCTATGTCGCTATTTTCGGCGTCATCATGGGCCTGGGCTTCCTGGTGCAGATCGCGGTTATCCCGGTCTTCGGCATTGTCGGCGCCGCGGCCGCCAATATGGGCGCGCGCATCCTGGCCCAGGTGGCCATCGCGCTCTGGTGCCGCTTCCGCATCGGTCTTGACACCAGCTTGCTGGGCATTTTTGCCATTCGCCGCGCCGGTTAAACGAACCGTACCCGTGAGTACGGTTCTGCTTGACCGCCACGCCCTTCCCGGCTTAGAACCACTCCAAACTTTCCCTGCCGGAATAGAGCTATGACCAAGGCCCGCACGCTTTACGACAAGATCTGGGACGACCATCTGGTCCAGAACAACGAGGACGGCACCTCGCTGCTCTATATCGACCGGCACCTGGTGCATGAAGTCACCAGCCCCCAGGCCTTCGAAGGCCTCCGCATGAACAACCGCAAGGTGCGCCACCCCGAGCGCACCCTGGCCGTTGTCGACCACAACGTGCCCACCACCGATCGGTCGCTGCCCAATCCCGATCCGGAAAGCGCCATCCAGATCGCGGCTCTCGCCGAGAATACCCGCGATTTCGGCATCGAATATTTCGACCCCTTCGACAAGCGCCAGGGCATCGTCCACATCGTCGGCCCCGAGCAGGGCTTCACCCTCCCCGGCATGACCATTGTCTGCGGCGACTCGCATACCTCGACCCATGGCGCCTTCGGCGCGCTGGCCCACGGCATTGGCACCTCGGAAGTCGAGCATGTGCTGGCCACCCAGACGCTGATCCAGCAGAAGGCCAAGAATATGCTGGTGCGCGTGGACGGCAAGCTGCCGCCGCATGTCACCGCCAAGGACATCATCCTTGCCATCATCGGCGAGATCGGCACCGCCGGCGGCAACGGCCACGTCATCGAATTTGCTGGCGAAGCCATCGAGTCGCTGTCCATGGAAGGCCGCATGACGGTCTGCAACATGACCATCGAGGGCGGCGCCCGCGCTGGCCTGATCGCCCCGGACGAAAAGACCTTCGAATACGTGAAGGGCCGCAACCGCGCGCCCAAGGGCAAGGCCTGGGACATGGCGCTCGACTATTGGAAGACGCTGAAGTCCGACGAAGGCGCCCATTACGACAAGGTCGTCATCCTCGACGCCGCCAAGCTCCCGCCCATCGTCTCCTGGGGCTCCTCGCCCGAGGACGTGATCTCGGTCACCGGCGTCGTGCCCAACCCCGATGACATACAGGACGAGAACAAGCGCGCCTCCAAGTGGCGGGCCCTCGACTATATGGGCCTCAAGCCCGGCACCAAGATCACCGATATCCCGGTCGAGCGCATCTTCATCGGCTCCTGCACCAATGGCCGCATCGAAGACCTGCGCGCTGCCGCGGCCGTCATCGGCGACCGCAAGGTGGCCTCGGGCGTCAACGCCATGGTCGTGCCGGGCTCGGGCCTGGTCAAGGATCAGGCCGAAGCCGAGGGGCTCCATACCGTGTTCATCAATGCCGGCTTTGAATGGCGTGAGCCGGGCTGCTCGATGTGCCTGGCCATGAACCCGGACAAGCTCAAGCCGCAGGAACGCTGCGCCTCGACCTCCAACCGCAATTTCGAGGGCCGCCAGGGCTTCAAGGGCCGCACCCACCTGGTGTCGCCCGCCATGGCCGCCGCCGCCGCGATTGCCGGCCACTTCGTCGATATCCGCGAGTGGCAGTAAGTCACGCCGACTGGGGGGCGCGCTTCGCGCCCACCCTCGATGACATCGAAGCTCTCGCGAGCCAAGCCTTGCGCGAGCTGCCCGAACCCTTCAAGTCGCTCGCGGCGGAGGTGACCTGCTCGGTCGCCGAATTCGCCGAGGATGACGTGCTTGAGGGCTTCGGCATGGAGAGCCCGTTCGAGCTGATGGGCCTGTTTTCCGGCATCGGCATGACCGAGGACGGCGCCATGCCGCAAACCGGCCAACTGCCCAATACCGTCTACCTCTACCGCCGCGCCATTCTCGACTACTGGGCCGAGAACGACGACAACACCTTGGGCGAAGTCGTCACCCACGTGCTGATCCACGAGCTGGGCCACCATTTCGGCTTCTCCGACGAGGATATGGAAGCCATCGAAGCGGCCGCCGACGCGGAATAGCGGGCGCTATGCGCGGCCCTCCGATCAGCCGCGCGGCACGAATTCGAACTCGGCCTCGTTGCCACCCGCCGGATCATCCGAGACGCGCAAGGCCAGGTTGGCCTCGTCGAGCGCGTCAAACCATTCTTCCCAGCTCACCAGGTGGAAGCCCCCGATCCGGTCGGGTCCCTCATTGCCATCGGTATTGATGGCGTGCTGGCCAAAGGTCAGCTGCAGCAGGGTATGGGTGCCGGTCCCGTCTGGCGTGTCCATCAGCATCGGATTGCCGCCCCTGGCCTCGGCCCACTGGCGGATATCGTCGCGATTGGTGAGTGTCTTGGCCATGGGGCGTTGCTCCTGCTGATCTTGATCCACAAATGCCGCCTGCCACGCTTGGTTCCCGCGACATTCCCAACATGCCCGGCGCCTGCTAAGACGCTGTCAAAGCTGGCGGAGCGAGCATGAACGACAAACCCAACAAGATTTTCCTGGGCCAGATCGGCGCCGCCCATGGCATCAAGGGCCAGGTGCGCATCGCCACCCATACTCAGGATCCCGAGGCGATCGGCAGCTATGGTCCGCTCGACACCGACCGACCGGGCCTCACGGTCACCCTGACCTCGGTGCGCCTGCAGAAAAATGTGGTCATCGCTCACATCAAGGGCGTTTCCGACCGCAATGCCGCCGAACAGCTCAATGGCGTCAGCCTGTTCGTTGACCGCCATAAGCTGCCCGAGACCGAGGACGAGGACGACTTCTACCATGCCGACCTGATCGGGCTCGAGGCGCGGCTCGAAAGCGGGGTGGTGATCGGCAAGGTATCGGCCGTCCCCAATTTTGGCGCTGGCGACCTTATTGAAATTCGCGATCCGCAAAGCGGTGACACCTACCTCTATCCCTTCACCAAGGCCGTGGTGCCGCATGTCAGCGTCGCCGATGGCTTTTTGACCATTGTGGTGCCGCTCGATGCCGAAGAGGGTGAGGAAGAGCCCGATTGAGCTTTTCGGCCGCCATTATCACCCTCTTTCCCGAGCTTTTTCCCGGTACGCTCGGCGCCTCGGTCCTCGGGCGCGGGCTGGCCGAAGGCCTGTGGTCGCTCCAGGTCACTCAGCTGCGCGACTTCGCCACCGACCGCCACCGCACGGTTGACGATACGCCCTCGGGCGGCGGCGCCGGCATGGTGCTCAAGCCCGATATCCTGGCCAGGGCCATCGACACCGTCTCACCCCTGGGCGACGCGCGGCCCCGCATCCTGATGTCGCCGCGCGGCACGACGCTGACCCAGGCGCGTGCCCGCGAACTGGCCCTGGGACCGGGGGCCGTCATCATTTGCGGGCGCTTCGAAGGCATCGACCAGCGCGTCATCGATACCCGCGGGCTCGAGGAAATCTCCATCGGCGACTATGTGTTGGCGGGCGGCGAAGTGGCCGCCATGGTGCTGCTGGAAGCGGTGGTGCGATTGATCCCGGGCGTCCTGGGCAAGGCGGAGAGCCATGCCGACGAGAGCTTCGAAAACGGGCTCCTGGAATATCCGCAATATACCCGCCCGCAGAGCTTTGAGGGCGTCGACATCCCCGGTGTGCTGACCTCGGGTGACCACGGCAGGATCGCCAGCTGGCGCCAGGAGCAGAGCCAGGCGCTGACCGCGGCGCGACGGCCGGACCTGCTCAAGAAGTAGCGGCAAAACCCTAGACTCTGGGGCAAAATTCCCCTATAGCCGCGCCACTATCCGCGTCGCCGGGCTAATCGGACCCGCTTCGCATCAATAAAAAGACGACCAACCTCCGTTACCAACCAAGACCGGGCGACGAGCCGAGAGGCCCGATAAACGCTCCTTCGAAAAGATTCAGAACGGAATCGACATGTCCAATATCATCCAGCAGATCGAGGCCGAGCAGGTTGCCGCCCTCGCCGCCAAGCGCGAACTCCCCGAATTCACCCATGGCGACACCATCAAGGTGTGGGTCAAGATCCGTGAAGGCGACAAGGAACGCCTGCAGGCCTATGAAGGCGTCGTGATCGCCGTCACCGGCGGTGGCATCACCTCTTCGTTCACCGTCCGCAAGATTTCGTACGGCGAAGGCGTGGAACGCGTATTCCCGCTCTATTCCCCGAACGTGGCGTCCATCGAAGTCCTCAAGCGCGGTAAGGTCCGTCGCGCCAAGCTCTACTACCTGCGCGATCGTCGCGGTAAGTCGGCGCGTATTTTCGAATCGACCAATTCGCGCACCAAGAAGATCGAGGCAGGCGAACGCGAAGCGGCCCAAGCTGCTCGCGAAGCCCGTGAAGCCGAGAAGATCGCTGCTGCCGAGGCTTTTGCCGCCGAGCAGGCCGCCAAGGATGCGGAAGCCGCAGCCGCTGCTGCCGCCGCCGAGCAGGCTGCCGCTGCAGAAGAAGCCCCCAAGGCAGAATAATCCCGGGTTCCATACCCGCCCTTGCCTGAAGCAAATTCAGAGCCCGGCCCCGCAAGGTGGCCGGGCTTTTTCGTTGGAGGAGACCGATGGATTCACGTGAAACTTCGAGCTGGCCGAAGGACAAATCGCTCCACTGGAGCGATTTGAAGCGAGAAGGCCATGAGGGCTACGCCCGAATGGCAGATCAGTTGCGCCAGCGCGCCGAAACGATCCTGGCGGCAACAGGCTGGCGCGAGCTGTTCTCCGGGCGCTTCGGCACCTGTGCGCTGACCGGCAGCGCCCGCTATGACCTGATGGTCTGGCCTGATATCGACATCCACATGCCGGTGGACCCGGGCTATCGTATCGAATGGGCCGCCATGCTGGCGGACCTCAATGCCGGGCTCGAACGCGCTGGCCTCCGCCTCCACAAGGCGCAGATGTGGGACGACTATGTCGACCCTCATCCGCTGGGCGCCGGGCTCTACTGGGGCATCCAGTTCGTCGAACCCGACGGCACGGCCTGGAAATCCGACATCTGGGGTTGGGAGCCGAAGGACTACGGCATCCGCCAGACCAAGGACGCCGCGCTGATCGCCCAGCTTGCCAGGGCCGATCGGGGCGTGATCCTTCGTCTCAAGGCCCAGGCCTTAGCCCGGCCGGACTACTATGGACCGCTGGTTGGCAGCTGGCACATTTATCAGGCCGTACTGGCGGGCGCGACGAGCCTTGATGAGGTGGAACGATGGAAGGCGGAAAACCCGCAGTGGTGAAGGCGCCTTGTCGGCACGTGGCTGCCCTGCCACGGGACTGACTCAGATCCTTACGCCATTTCCGGCTTGTCCGACTCCGCCCGCTTGGCGATAAGGAGGCCCCGCTCGCCGAGACTGAAAATGCCCGTTTCCATCGTCACCTGGAACATCAACTCGATCCGCCTGCGCCTGCCCATGGTGCTTGATTTCATCGCCCGGCACGCGCCCGACGTGATCATGTTCCAGGAGATCAAGTGCCTGGATGACCAGTTCCCGCGCAATGCCTTCCGCGATGCGGGTTACCCGCACATGGCCGTCCACGGCCAGAAGGGCTACCACGGCGTGGCGATCGTCTCGAAGTTCCCGCTGACCGACGTCTCCAGCCGCATGTTCTGCGACATCCCCGAATCGCGCCACATCTCGGCGCTGACCGACTTCGGCCACGGCCCGGTGACGCTGCATGATTTCTACATACCCGCCGGCGGCGACGAGCCCGACCCCGAGATCAACCCCAAGTTCAGGCACAAGCTGGGTTTCCTGAGCGAACTGACGAGCTGGTTCACCGAACCGATCTTCCAGCGCGGCCATCTCATCGCCGGCGACTTCAACATCGCGCCGCACGAAAACGACGTCTGGAGCCACAAGCAGCTGCTCAAGATCGTCAGCCACACCCCCGTCGAGACCGAGGCGCTTAACGCCATCCTCAATGGCGGCCATGGCTGGATCGACCTGGTGCGCAAGCATGTTCCCTATGACCAGAAGCTCTATTCGTGGTGGAGCTATCGCAGCGCCAACTGGGAGCTGGCCAACAAGGGCCGTCGCCTCGACCATATCTGGGCGACATCGGACGTGGCCGAACACTGCATCGGCACCGAAATCGTCAAGGCCTACCGCGGCTACGCCCCCCAGCCCAGCGACCACGTGCCCGTCATTGCGCGGTTTTCAGGGGTTTAGGGATACTTCTCCTTTCCTCTCGGGGGAGAGGTGACGAGGGCTCTGGTCCTACTCCCCGCTCTTCATCTTGCGGCGAACGGGCTCCAGCGCCCCCAGATAGTTGCCCAGGTCGCGCTCGACCCGGGCCACGGCGCGCTGCGCCAGGTCGGGGGATTGCTGCACCAGCTTGAGGAAGGCGTTGCGCGGCACGAAGAGCGCCTGGCTGTCGGTGACGGCGGTAATGGTCACGGGACGCGGTTTGCTCAGGATCAGCGCCATGGCCGAGACCACGCTGCCCGGCTCGGAAATGGCGTAGGGCTTGCCCGCGCCATCGCCTTCCGGCTTGGCCTTGAGTGTCCCCTCGATCAGGATGAAGGCGCCCATCGGCACGTCGCCGGCCTGGTAAAGCACCGCGTCGGGATCGAAATGCCTGATGTCGCCGGCAAAGGCCAGCATGCGCCGCTGCTCGTCGTCGCAGATATCGAAGAATTCGGCCTGGGCCAGCGCCTCGGCCGCATCGTCCCTGATCATGAACCCATCCGGATGCGCCAACGGCCCCGCCACGGCGGGGCCGCCTCATCCTATAGGGCATTTTAACCGGCTTTGTACTCGATTTTGTGGTGGTCCACGAGTTTACGGCACCAGCCGGTAACCGCCTTCTTCGGTCACCAGCAACCGGGCGTGGGAGGGGTCCCGCTCGATCTTCTGTCGGAGGCGGTAGATGTGGGTTTCCAGCGTATGCGTGGTGACCCGGTTGTTGTAGCCCCAGACTTCCTTGAGCAGCACGTCGCGCGTGATGGTCTTGGGGCCCTGGCGATAGAGGTATTTGAGGATCGAGGTTTCCTTGTCGGTGAGCCGCACCTTGTTGCCGTCATTGGCTTCCAGCAGCTTGGCCGACGGCTGGAAGCTGTAGGGCCCGATCGTGAACACCACGTCTTCGCTCTGGTCATGCTGCCGCAAGGCTGCGTTGATGCGCGCCAGCAGCACGGGGAAGCGGAAGGGTTTGGTGAGGTAATCATTGGCGCCCGAATCGAGGCCACGGATCTGGTCGGCATCGGTATCGTGGCCGGTCAGCATCAGGATCGGGCTCTTGTAGCCCTCGCTGCGCAGCACCTTGACCGCCTCGCGCCCGTCCATGTCGGGAAGGCCGACATCCAGGATCATCAGGTCGACATTGCTTTCGCGCGTTGCCTTCAGCGCATCATTGGCGGTACCGGCCTGCATGATCTCGAATTCGCGATGCGTCTCGAGTTGCTCGACCAGGGTTTGGCGTAGATCAGCGTCGTCGTCCACCAGCAGGATGCGTCGCTTGTTCATTGTTTTCTCCGGATTTTTTATCTCGGACCCGCCACAGCTCACAATATTGCGACGGGTTTTCGGCCAGCCAATCACATCGGCGTTACAGTCAGAAGCAACGGGCGATAGGCTGAGAAGTTGCAGGTCGCGCCGAACGACATTGCCGATGTTTGCGCGGAGGACGCCTAGACTATCGCCGGCCGGTGGCCGAACAGGGCCGAACCAACCCGGACATGGGTAGCCCCCATGGCGATGCCGACTTCGAAATCGCCGCTCATGCCCATGGAAAGCTGCGCGACATCGGCGGCCCGGGCAAGTTCCGCCATCTGGGCAAAATAGGGCCCCGGTGGCACGCCCTCGGGCGGAATGCACATGAGGCCGACGATATCGAGCCCGTGTTCGGTGCGGCAGCGCTGGACGAAGGCGATCGTCTCGGCCGGCGCAATGCCGGCCTTCTGCTCCTCAAGCCCGATATTGACCTGCACGAAACAGGGCAGCTTGCGCCCGGCACGCTGCATTTCTGCTGCAAGAATGCTTGCCAGTTTCTCGCGATCGACCGTTTCGATAACGTCGAACAAGGCTACGGCTTCGCGCACCTTGTTGGTCTGCAGCGGTCCGATCAGATGCAGTTCGACATCGGGATAGGCCTGACGCAAAGCCGGCCACTTGTCCTTGGCCTCCTGCACGCGGTTTTCGCCAAAAACCCGCTGCCCGGCCTCCAGGAACGGCTCGATCGCTTCGGCCGCAAAGGTCTTGGACACCGCAACCAGCGTGACACTCTCGGCCGGCGGGCCGAAGCGGTCATGCGCCCTGGCAATCCGCTCATTGATGGCGGCGAGACGGCTGGCGGCACCCGAGTCCATGCTTTCGCCCTGTTGCTGTTGACCTTGATGGGGATTTCTGGTGATGGTCCGGTAGCCAAAATCCCCCATAAACGCAAGCTGCGCCGGACTTTCCCAGCGCTTTGCGGCAAATCACCCAAGGACGACAGAAGTGAGCGGCGAACGCTACAATCCGCGCGAAATGGAACCCCGCTGGCAGAAGGTGTGGGACGACGCCAAGAGCTTCGTCAGCTCCAATGACGATCCGCGCGAGCCCTATTACGTCCTCGAGATGTTCCCCTATCCGTCGGGCCGCATCCATATGGGCCACGTGCGCAACTATTCCATGGGCGACGTGGTAGCGCGCTACTACCGCGCCAAGGGCCGGAACGTGCTGCATCCCATGGGCTGGGACGCCTTCGGCCTGCCGGCGGAAAATGCCGCCATCGAGCGCAAGACCCATCCCGGCACGTGGACGCGGCAGAATATCGGCGCGATGAAGGCGCAACTGAAGTCGATGGGCCTGGCCATCGACTGGACGCGCGAAATCGCCACCTGCGAACCCGAATACTACAAGCACCAGCAGGCCATGTTCATCGACATGATGGCGGCGGGCCTGGTCACCCGCAAGCAATCCAAGGTCAACTGGGATCCGGTTGACATGACCGTGCTGGCCAATGAACAGGTCATCGACGGGCGCGGCTGGCGTTCGGGTGCCGTGGTCGAGCAGCGCGAGCTGACCCAGTGGTTCTTCAAGATTTCCGACATGGCCGAGGAGCTGCTGGAAGCCCTGGACGGCCTGACCGAGTGGCCCGAGAAGGTGCGCATCATGCAGCGCAACTGGATCGGCAAGTCCGAGGGCCTGCGCCTGCTGTTCGAGCGGACCGATGGCGGCGCCATTGAGGTCTTCACCACCCGCCCCGATACCATCTTCGGCGCCTCCTTCATTGCCCTGTCGCCCGATCATCCGCTGACCACCCGGCTGGCTGCCGACAATTCTGCGCTGACCGAGTTCGTGGCCGAATGCCACCGCCAGGGCACGGCCACCGAAACGCTGGAAAAGGCCGAGAAGAAGGGCGTTTTCACCGGGCTTCACGTGAAGCACCCGGTCATCGACGGCGCCACCTTGCCTGTCTATGTCGCCAATTTCGTGCTGATGGACTATGGCACCGGCGCCATTTTCGGCTGCCCGGCGCATGACCAGCGCGACCTCGACTTCGCCCGCAAGTACGACCTGCCGGTCGTGCCGGTCGTGCTGCCGCCCGATGCCGACGCCGCCAGTTTTGCGGTGGCCGAAGTCGCCTATACCGATGCCGGCACCATCTTCAATTCCGGTTTCCTAGACGGCAAGTCGATCGAGGAGGCCAAAAAGGCCGCCGCCGAGCACTTCGCGGCGCGTGTCGTCGATGGCCGTCCCCAGGGCACGGTGGAGGTCAACTACCGCCTGCGCGACTGGGGCGTATCGCGCCAGCGCTATTGGGGCTGCCCGATCCCGGTGATCCATTGCGAGGTCTGTGGCACCCTGCCCGTGCCCAAGAAGGACCTGCCGGTCGTCCTGCCCGAGGACGTGACCTTCGACAAGCCGGGCAATGCGCTGGACCATCACCCGACCTGGAAGCACGTCAACTGTCCGCAATGCGGTGCGTCGGCGCGACGCGAAACCGATACGATGGATACCTTCGTCGACTCGTCCTGGTATTTCGCCCGCTTCACGGCGCCCGACGCAGAGACGCCGACCATTCCCGCCGTCGCCAATCGCTGGCTGCCGGTCGACCAGTATATCGGCGGCGTCGAGCACGCGATCCTGCACCTGCTCTATTCGCGCTATTTTACCCGCGCCATGAAGGCCACCGGCCATGTCGGGCTGGACGAGCCGTTCAAGGGCCTGTTCACCCAAGGCATGGTGACGCACGAAACCTACAAATCCCCCACGGGTGAGTGGGTAGCACCGGTCGATGTCGTGCTCGAGACCTTCGGCGAAGGGCGCCGCGCCAAGCATTTGCAGTCCGGCGAACCCATCTCGATCGGCTCGATAGAAAAGATGAGCAAGTCCAAGAAGAACGTCATCGACCCCGACGAGATCGTCGCCACCTATGGGGCCGATACGGCGCGCTGGTTCATGCTGTCGGACTCCCCGCCCGAGCGCGACGTGCAGTGGACCGAAGCCGGCGTCGAAGGCGCCAGCCGCTTCCAGCAGCGGGTCTGGCGTCTGGTCGGCGAAACGATCGAGCTCATCAAACAGTCTTCCGACATTGTTGTCACTTCTGACGACAGTGAAGCGCTGTCCTTGCGCAAGATTGTCCATCGTGCCGTCCACAATGTGGGTAGCGATATTGAAGGACTGCGCTTCAACCGCGCAGTGGCGCAGATCTATGAACTCACCAACGCCCTGGTCCGCTCGGCTGGACTGGTTTCGGCGGCTCCCGCAGCCCGTATGGGCGCCTTGCGCGAAGGGGTGGAGCGCTTGGTGCAACTGCTGGCGCCGATGATGCCCCACCTGGCCGAAACCTGTTGGGAAGCCCTGGGCAAGACTGGCCTGGTGGCCGATGCGCCATGGCCTGCGGTCGATGCGGCCTTGCTGGTCGATGACACCGTGACCATGCCTATCCAGGTCAATGGCAAGCGCCGCGGCGAAATTACCGTCGCCAAGGGGACACCGGCCGCCGAAGTGGAGCGGCTGGTCTTGTCATTGGACGAGATTGTCCGCATTCTGGACGGCAAGGCACCCAAGAAGATCGTTATCGTCCCGGACAGGATCGTCAATGTCGTGGTCTGAAGCCGCATGCAAGCTGGCGCGTAGCTTCGCCCTCGCGGGTTTCCTGGCCGCCGCCGCGGCCTTGGCGGGTTGCAGCTTCTCGCCCGTCTATAGCGGCACCCTCGCCAGCCAGCCCATGCTGAACCTGGCTTTCGCCAAGCCGAACTCCCGGTTGGAACAGGTGGTCTACCAGGAACTGGCCCTTCGTTTTGGCTCGTCCGAAGCTGCCACCGCGCCGCTGGTTACGGTCAGCATAGCCTCGACATCGTCGGCAGTTGCCATGTCGGTGACCGATAACCCCAATAAGCTGCAACGCAGTGTGGTCAACGCGACGCTGACGCTGACCTATCGCGATGGCAGCGCCGCCAAGCCGCAGAGCTTTACCCGCCAGGCTACCGCCGAATATACGACCAGCGGCCAGGTACTGGCCGACACCGCAGCCGCAAACGAGGCGGCGGAGCGTGCCGCCAAGGCCGCCGCCGAATCGCTGAGGCTGGCATTGCTGGCATCGCTCAGCCGCTGATGACCGCACTCAAGGCCCACGAGGTCGCCCGTTTCCTGGCGAGACCCGACCTGAGCGAGGGCATTTTCCTGGCCTATGGCCCTGACGCCGGCCTGGTGCGCGAGACGGCGCAACGCCTGATTCGACAACTGAGCGGCAATGATCCGGAATCGGCGAGTGTGGTGACGCTCGATGGCGCCGAAGTCGATGCCGACCCGTCCATCCTCGCGGTAGAAGCCCGCACCATGTCCCTGTTCGGCGGCAAGCGCATCGTGCGGGTGCGGGGCGCCGGCAAGTCCCTGGTGATGACACTCACCGAATTGCGCGACGACCCCGCTGGCGCTGCGATCGTGCTGGAAGCCGGCAATCTGGCACCCAAGGATGCCTTGCGCGCGCTGGTGGAAGCCGCCAGGCTCGGCCGTGCCCTGCCCTGCTACCCCGACAGCGACGAAACCCTGCAGGCCTTGATACGGGAAACCTTCAACCAGCATGGGATCCGCATCGACGCCGATGTCGTCGCCACATTGCGCGAAATTCTGGGGAACGACCGCGAGATCACCCGGCGCGAGCTGGAAAAGCTGTGTCTTTATGCGGCGGACAGCAAGAGCCTGACGCGTGAGGACGTGCTGCTCCTTTGCGCCGACAATGGCATGCTGGTGATCGACGCCATTCTGGATGCCGCTGGTGGCGGTCATGCCGAGAAGCTGGAACTGGCGCTCAACCGGGCGCTGTCATCGGCCGTCGACCCACAGCGGCTGCTGGTCATGTGCACGCAGCACTTCGCCAACCTGCGGCGTTGGCGTACCGAGGTCGACGCTGGCAAGTCGCCGCGCATGGTGCTGGAGAACCTGCGGCCCAAGCCGCATTTTTCGCGCATTGGCGCGCTCGAGCAGCAACTCCGGCTATGGTCCGATAGCGCCCTCGCCACGGCAACGGATCGTATCCTTCAGGCTACGGCGGACAGTCGGCGCCGCCCGGCCCTGGCCGAAGCCAGCCTACGCCGCGCCTTGCTCGCCATTTGCATGATGGCGGCCGCGCACTAGCGGCGGCGTTTCACGTGAAACTAGTTCGTATTAGCCGGTCAGTTTGAGGCAGATGCCGTCGAGCTGCTCCAGCGTCTTGTAGCGGATCTCGAGCTTGCCCCCGCGCTCGCTATGCGCCAGGGAAACCGAAAGACCCAGGGCGTCGGATAGGCGGCGCTCCAGCGCCACGGTATCGGCGTCGCGCTCCGGCGGTTCGCCCGATTTTTTCTTTCCGGCGACATCACGCTGCTGGCTCAGGGCCTCGGCTTCACGTACCGACAGACCGCCGGCCACAATCTGGCGGGCGAGCGTCGCAGGGTCTTCGGCAGTGATCAGCGTGCGCGCATGGCCAGCGGTCAACGTGCCTGAAGCCACCATGCCACGCACATCCTCGGGCAGGCGCAACAGCCGCAACGTGTTGGCCACATGGGACCGGCTCTTGCCGATCACCTGCGCAAGATCCTGCTGGGTATAATCGAACTGCTCGATGAGTTGCCCGTAACCCATTGCTTCTTCGAGCGGATTGAGATCGGCGCGTTGCACGTTCTCGATGATCGCCAGCTCGAGCGCTTCCTTGTCACCGACCTCGCGGACGATGACCGGGACCTCGTGCAATCCCGCCTTCTGGGCGGCGCGCCAGCGGCGCTCGCCGGCGATGATCTCGAAGATATGCGGATCGTCACTCGGCCGCACGAGCAGAGGCTGCATCACGCCCTTCTCGCGAATCGAGTTGGTCAACTCTTCGAGCTGCTCGCTATCGAAGGTACGGCGTGGATTGGCGCGGTTGGCGATAATGAATTCGACCGGCAGCTTCTTGACGCCGCCCGATTCGGTAACGCGCGCGCCTTCCACGGTGGCCATATCGCCGATCAGTGCCGCGAGCCCGCGACCAAGACGAGTGGGTTTGTCGTTCATCGTGGGCTCCTATGCCGCGTTGAGCTGCCGCTCGCGGCGGATCACTTCGGTGGCCAGCCGCAGATAGGCCTGGCTGCCGGCACATTTTAGGTCGTAGAGGAGAGCGGGCTTGCCATAGGACGGCGCCTCGCTGAGCCGGACATTGCGGGGAATGACGGTATCATAGACCAAGTCGCCCATTTCCTGGCGCACATCCTGCAACACCTGTTCGCTGAGGTTGTTGCGCTTGTCGAACATGGTCATGACTACGCCCTGAATCGACAGGCGCGGATTGAGCGTCGACCGAATTTGCTCAATGGTTTGAAGGAGTTGGCTGAGGCCCTCCAGCGCGAAGAACTCGCATTGCAGCGGCACCAGTACTGCATCGGCCGCGACTAGCGAATTGACCGTCAGCAGATTGAGGGACGGTGGGCAATCGATGAGAATGTAGCTCACCGGCTTGTCGTTGATGGTGAGTTCACCCAGCTGCTTGAAGGCGTTGCGCAGCTTGAACGCGCGATCGGCTTGGCCGGCAATGGTGAGTTCGACGCCCAGCAGGTCCATGGTCGAGGGCACGATGGCTACATTGGGCACCGTGGTCATGATCGCGGCCTGGGCGACCGTCGCTTCCCCCACCAGCAGGTCGTAGGAGGAAACCTCACGATCGGTGCGCGAAATCCCGAGCCCGGTGGATGCGTTGCCCTGGGGATCGAGGTCGATGATCAGCACGCGTTCGCCAACGGCAGCCAAGGCCGTGGCGAGATTGATGGCGGTCGTAGTCTTGCCGACGCCGCCTTTTTGGTTTGCCAGTGTCAGGATACGGGGCGCCACAACAGGCCTCCAGCTCGTTCGCCGCTAACTAACTGATTTAACACGCAAATTTGACAGCGTGAGCATGACGCCGCTTTGATCGATGTCACTGGCACTTACTACCACGTCGAAGTCCCAATGCGTAGCGGCATCCGTCAGTTCTTCACCATGTTCCCGTCCTTTGTGCAGGATAGCGCGCGTCGAAGGGGCGAAGAAGGGCGCCATCCAGCCGCACAGCGTGGGCAAAGCCGCCAAGGCGCGGGATGTTAGGATATCGGGCGCAGGTGTTTCACGTGAATCAACCTGGTCGCTGCGCCGGCCTTCCACGGTAACGACCAACCCCAACTCACGCGCAACCGTGCGCAGGAAGCTGACCTTTCGGCCATTTGGTTCGATCAGGGTGAAATGGTGATTCGGGCTCTTGAGCGCAATGGCCAGGGGCAGTGCCGGCAAGCCACCGCCGCTGCCGAAGTCGAGGAAGGCGTGATCACCGGCCTTGAGGAGTTTTAGAACCTGCAAGCTGTCCGCAAAGTGACGCGACCAGATATCAGGTAGTGTTTCACGTGAAACAAGATTCTGTACCGACTGCCACTTGACCATCAGTTGAGCATAGGATTCCAGATCGTCTGCGACCTCACGGAAGGGCCGCGTGAAGTAAGGTTCGTATGGCCTGATATCCTCGGGGCCGGCCATCAACCCGCCTTGCGGAATTCACCGCGCCGGATGACCGCCAGAAGCAGTGTGACGGCAGCCGGCGTCATGCCATCCATGGCTTGTGCCTGTGCGATGGTCTGCGGCCGGAACTGCTGCAGTTTCTGCCGGATCTCCATCGAAAGACCGGGAATGGCTGTAAAGTCCATATCTTCCGGAATGGGTTTTTGCTCGTCCCGCCGCACGGCGTCGATATCGTCGCGCTGGCGATCGAGATAGACGGCATACTGGGCGTCGACGACGAGTTGTTCGATAATATCAGGGGCTATCGCGGCAATCTCCGGCCATAGCCGTATCGCGTCGTCGGGCATGACATCCGGATAGGACAGCAAATCGAAGGCCGAGCGCAGCTTGCCATCCTCATTGACCGGTATGCCGGCTTTACGCGCGACATTCGGCGTGGCGGTCAGCGTCGTCAGCAACGAGCGTCCCTTCGACAAGGCGTCGATCTTGGTGGAGAAGAGGTCACGACGTTGTTCGCCCACCAGGCCGCGGGCCGTACCAAGCGGGGTCAGGCGCTGGTCGGCATTATCGGCCCGCAGATGCAGCCGGAATTCGGCGCGCGAGGTGAACATCCTATAGGGCTCGGAGACGCCGCGCGTGACCAGGTCATCAACCATCACGCCAAGATAGCTCTCGGTGCGCGACAGGATCATGGGCTCTTGGCCGGATGCTGCCAGCGCCGCATTTGCGCCGGCCAGCAAGCCCTGGGCGCCGGCCTCTTCGTAGCCGGTTGTTCCGTTGATCTGCCCGGCAAGATAGAGGCCAGGCTGCCGCTTGACTTCGAGCGTGGACCTCAGTTCCCGCGGATCGACATAGTCATATTCGATGGCGTAGCCCGGCCGGACGATGCGGACGTTTTCGAGGCCGGGCATGGAGCGCAGGAAAGCTTCCTGGACATCCGCCGGCAGAGACGTGGAGAGCCCGTTGGGATAGACGGTGGGATCGTCAAGTCCTTCTGGTTCCAGGAAAATCTGGTGGCTATCGCGATCGGCAAAGCGCACCACCTTATCCTCTATGGAGGGGCAATAGCGCGGTCCGCGGCTCTGGATTCGGCCGGAATACATCGCCGAGCGATGCAGGTTTTCCGAGATGATGCGATGGGTCTCTGCCGTGGTGCGCGTAATATGGCATGAGATCTGTGGGATAGTGATAGCCCGGGTGAGCGCGGAGAAGGCCTCCGGCGGATTATCAGCCGGCTGCTCCTCGAGCCCGGAATAGTCGATGCTGGTGGCGTCGAGGCGCGCGGGCGTACCGGTCTTAAGCCGGCCCAATTGCAGCCCCAGGGCTTCGAGCCGGGTCGATAGGCCCAGCACCGGTCGTTCACCCAGACGGCCGGCAGGCGTCGTCTCCTCACCCCGATGAATGAGACCACGCAGGAACGTGCCCGTGGTCAGGACTACGGCCTTGGCACCCAGGCGACGACCGTCCAGCAGCACGACTCCGCTCACCGCGCCATCGCTCATTTCGATGTCGTCGACTTCGCCCTCGATGACATCGAGATTGGGCTGAGCCGTTATGGCCGCCTGCATCGCCTGCCGATAGAGCTTGCGATCGGCCTGCGCGCGCGGTCCACGCACGGCGGGCCCCTTGCGACGGTTCAGTACGCGGAACTGGATACCGGCCTGGTCGGCCACGCGGCCCATCAGACCATCCAGCGCATCGATCTCACGCACCAGGTGACCCTTGCCCAGCCCGCCAATGGCCGGGTTGCAGCTCATTTCGCCGATGGTGGCGAACTTGTGCGTCACCAGCGCCGTGGGAACGCCCAGGCGAGCAGAGGCGGCCGCAGCTTCGCAGCCGGCGTGACCCCCTCCAACGATGATGACGGCATAGTCTGTCATGGCGTAACTCCGAGGCTCGCCTCAATAGGCCAATGTTTCACGTGAATCAATTCACAGGATCGCTGCTGCTGCCCACCAATGTTTCACGTGAATCATTTGCCGATACAGAAGCTGGCAAAGAGCCTGTCCAGCACCCGCTCTGCATCAAGTCGCCCGACCAGGCGCTCCAGCGCCTGAGAGGCTTGTCGCAGACTTTCGGCCGCCAATTCGGGCATGGGCAATTGTCGCATCGCCGCTTGCAGTGCTTCGACTGCACCGGCCAGCGCCAACCGATCGCGTTCGCGACTGAGCAAGGACGGTTCCCCGGTCGCCAGAGTCTGCCCCATCCTTTCGATGCAAATCAGCAGTTCCGCTAGACCGTCGCCGCTCCGGGCAGACACGGAAATGTCTGCGCCGGGCACCTCGCCCAGATCGCGCTTAGTTGCCACGCGAAGGTGGCGCGGATCATGGTTTGGGGAAGTGTCGGCAGGGAGATCGGGGGCACTCAGCCATAGCACGATGTCGGCTTGGTCGATGGCCAACCGCGCCCGGCGTACGCCCTCGGCCTCAGCCTTGCTGTCGGTCTCGCGCAGGCCAGCCAGGTCGAGCAAGATGTAGAGTTGGCCATTGATATCAAGCGGCACTTCGCGCACGTCGCGCGTCGTGCCGGCCTCGTCCGTTACGATGGCAATATCGGATTTGGCCAAGGCATTGAGCAGGCTGGATTTCCCGGCATTTGGCGGACCGGCAAGTGCGACGCGGATACCCTCGCGCACGATGCGCCCATGCTCGACCGAGGCCAGCGCTCCGCCAATATCGTCCTGCAAGGTCGCGATGCTGGCGCCGAAATTCGCAGGCAGGTCGGAGACGTCGCCTTCGTCGGAGAAATCCAGCCGCGCTTCGATCTCGGCGCGTAGATCGAGCAACTGGTCGCGCCAGGCATCAATGCGCTGTGACAGGCCGCCTTCGAACCGCGCCAGGGCCTGCCGCCGCTGCTTCTCGGTTTCGGCCTCCAGCAGATCGCCAAGCCCCTCGATCTCCACCAGGTCCAGCTTGCCGTTCTCGAAAGCCCGGCGGGTGAATTCGCCGGCTTCGGCCAAGCGCGCACCCTTGCTGGTGACGAGTTTGAGAATAGCGCGGACGCCGGCGGGCGAGCCATGCACCTGAAGTTCGGCGCAGTCCTCGCCGGTAAAGCTGTGGGGCGCAGGAAACCAGGCGACGAGGCCGCGATCGAGCAGCGAGTCTTGCCCGATCGGCCGCAGGGTCAGTCGCCGCGGCGCCGGCACGCTGCCCGCTACGGCCTCGACAATTGCGTGCGTGGCCGGTCCCGAAAGACGGATGACCGCCACGCCGGAGGGCGTTGCTCCGGACGACAGCGCAACAATGGTATCGCCAGCTCTCATTGCAGCGTCCCTAAAGCAAGAAGCGACACGCTAAATGCATGTCGCTCCAAGAAGTCAGCGATCGCTAGGGCGATCAGGTATTCATCGAGTCGAAGAAGTCGGAATTGGTCTTGGTCTGGCGGACCTTGTCGACCAGGAATTCCATCGCGTCGATCGTTCCCATCGGGTTGAGGATACGGCGGAGCACATACATCTTCTTGAGGATGTCGCCTTCGACCAGCAGCTCTTCCTTGCGGGTACCGGACTTGGTGATGTCGAGTGCCGGGAAGATACGCTTGTCGGCGACCTTGCGGTCAAGGATGATTTCCGAGTTACCGGTGCCCTTGAACTCTTCGAAGATCACCTCGTCCATGCGCGAACCGGTATCGATCAGCGCAGTCGAGATAATGGTCAGCGACCCGCCGTCTTCGATGTTGCGGGCGGCGCCGAAGAAGCGCTTGGGGCGCTGCAGGGCATTGGCGTCCACACCACCGGTCAGGACCTTGCCCGAGCTCGGCACGACGGTGTTATAGGCGCGGCCCAGGCGGGTGATGGAATCGAGCAGGATGACCACATCGCGCTTGTGTTCGACCAGGCGCTTGGCCTTTTCGATCACCATTTCGGCGACCTGGACGTGGCGCGAAGCCGGCTCGTCGAAGGTCGAGGAAATGACTTCGCCGCGCACCGAACGCTGCATGTCGGTCACTTCTTCCGGACGCTCGTCGATCAGCAGCACGATCAGATAGCATTCGGGATGATTGGTGGCGATTGACTGTGCGATATTCTGCAACAGTACGGTTTTACCGGTACGCGGCGGAGCAACAATCAGCGCACGTTGCCCCTTGCCAAGTGGCGCAACCAGATCGAGCAGGCGGGCCGAACGATCCTTCACCGTCGGGTCGGGCAGCTCCATGCGAAGGCGTTCTTCGGGATAGAGCGGGGTAAGGTTGTCGAAGTTGACCTTGTGGCGAACCGCCTCGGGGTCTTCGAAATTGATGGTATTGACCTTGAGCAGCGCGAAATAGCGCTCGCCATCCTTGGGAGACCGGATCTGGCCTTCGACCGTGTCGCCGGTCCGCAGACCAAAGCGGCGAATCTGGGATGGGCTGACATAGATGTCATCGGGGCCCGGAAGATAGTTGGCGTCCGGGGAACGCAGGAAACCGAAACCGTCAGGCAGGACTTCGACGACGCCTTCGCCGGTAATGTCGACTTCCTGGGCCGCCAGTTCCTTGAGGATGGCAAACATCAATTCCTGTTTGCGCATGGTCGAGGCGTTCTCGACCTCGTGTTCTTCAGCGAACACCAGGAGTTCGGCCGGAGATTTGGCCTTGAGCTCGCTGAGCTTCATATTCTGCATGTAGCGGGAGACCCTATTGGGAAGCGTGATCGTCGTGTCGGCGATATTGGGAGGGTGTAGGCACCGCGCAGCGACCGGAGCCGGTCAGCTATGATTTGGGATGCGTTGGATAGGCATGTAGCGCGATCCGGGCCCGGTTTCAAGGTTGAAACCGCCGCGGCGGAACCGATTCACGTGAAACAGCCAGCGGCAGGGCATGTCCCGTCAAAACGGCTTCACGATGACGGCGATGACGATGACGATGGCCAGGACAAAGGGAATTTCGTTGATCGCGCGATAGAAGGTATGCGGCCTGGTGTTCTGATCGTTCTGGAACCTGCGCAGCAACCCGCCATACCAGCCATGAACGCCCGACAGCGCCAGCACCATCGCCGCCTTGAGCCACATCCAGCCCATGGAGAAATCGACGATGCCAAAGCCGAAAGCGAGCCACAGCCCGAAGATCCAGGTCGCGATCATCGCCGGGGTAATGATGCCACGATAAAGCTTGCGCTCCATGACCTTGAAAGTCTCGGACTTCTCCGACCCGGCGGCAGATTCGGCGTGATAAACAAAGAGGCGCGGCAGATACATCATCCCGGCCATCCAGGCGATCACCGAGATCACATGCAGCGCCTTGACCCATTCATACATGCCCCACTCCTCTAGAATTCGCGTCGATCAGCCGTTCTTGACCCGGTCGACCAGGCGCTCCACATGCTTGATCGGGGTTTCCGGCACGATGCCATGACCCAGGTTGAAGATATGCGGCCGATCGGCAAAGGCGGCGATAATGGCGTCAACCCGCTGGTCAAGCTGCTCGCCACCGGCCACCAGCCGCAACGGGTCCAGGTTGCCCTGCACCGGCAGCGAAGGGGGTAAGGTCCGTGCAAAATCGAGCGGCGTGGCGTAGTCGAGCCCCAGCGCATTGACACCGGTCTCTGCGGCGTACCGCGCCAGGTTGCCCGCAGCGCCCCGGGGAAAACCGATGATCGGCGCATTGGGCACGCGGGCCCGCACACCAGCCACGACGCGCCGGTTGGGTTCGATCACATGGCTGGCAAAGGCCGCGTCATCCAGATTGAGCGCCCAGCTTTCGAACAGCTGCACGACGTTGGCGCCGGCCTCGAACTGCGCCACCAGATAATCAATGCTGGTTTCGACCAGGACATTGAGCAGTGTGGCAAAGGCTTGCGGGTAGCGCAGGGCAAATAGCCTTGCTGCGGCTTGGTCGGACGAGCCCTTGCCACCGATCATATAGGTCGCCACCGTCCAGGGAGAGCCACAGAAGCCAATCAAGGTCTTTTCCGGGGCGATAGCAGCGCGCAGGCGCCGCAAGGTCTCCAGGACCGGCGCCAGATGGTCCAGCGGATTCTTTTCCTTCCCCAGCCTGTCGATGCCGGCAACATCCACCGGATCAAGGACAGGACCTTCTCCGGCTTCGAAGCGCACCGACTGACCGAGCGCATCGGGGATGACCAGAATGTCCGAGAACAGGATCGCTGCATCGAGGTCGAACCGCCGCAAGGGCTGCAGCGTGACCTCGGTGGCGAGGTCGGGCGAATAGCAGAGCTCGAGGAAGTTCTTGGCCCTGGTCCGGATCTCCCGATATTCGGGCAGATAGCGGCCCGCCTGGCGCATGATCCAGATCGGTGGCCGTTCCTGGCGCTGGCCGAGCACGGTGGCGAGGAGAGGCTTGTGGGTCACGCCTTGCTTCCCTTCCAAACCCCTAAAGAGTCTTTCTGTCTTCGTATCAGTATTATCATGGCCGTGTTTTGAGCCAATTCAGCGCCATCCACAATCGCCCTCATGGCGGCACAACGGCGCAGCCCATGGTAAACCGACCGTTAACAGCGGCTGTGAATCATTGGCAGCGCCAGCCGCGCCAAAATGATTAACGACGTCTTAACGAGGCGCCTGCCGAGTCAATGATTCGAATCGGCATGTGCAAAACCGCTGGATCACGCGTGTTGACCGGAGCGGACTTTTCCCCAGACCTATCCCACCGGCTCTGACAGGGCGCGGCCGAGTCCAATTGTTAATCCTTTGGTAACCAAGTCGAACAAATCGCCGCCTCTGGCAAAACCATGAGTCATTGTCACAGGCCGGGTCTTGAGCTGGGGATGACAGTGTGGAAAACATCGGTGCATGCTGATCCTCGCCTCCCAGAGCGCTGCCCGAAAAACCCTGCTGCAACAGGCTGGTTTGGCCTTTTCGACGATGCCCGCCAGTATCGACGAACGATCGCTGGAAGCCTCGGTTTTGGCGGCGGGCGGGGATGGTCGCGACGTGGCTTTGCGCCTCGCTGAAGGCAAGGCCGCATCGGTCGCCGCCGCCCATCCGGGTGCCATTGTCATTGGCGCCGACCAGACCTTGAGCCTGGGCACGGAACTTTTGCACAAGCCGGCTAACCGCGCCCAAGCGGCCGACCAGCTGGATTACCTGCGCGGCAAGACCCATCGCCTCAACGCAGCGGTTGCCCTGGTCCGCGATGGCATCCTGTTGTGGTCGGGGGTTGAAACCGCCGAACTGACGCTGCGCGAATTCTCGCAAGCCGAACGCGATGACGTGCTCGAGCGCGAAGGCGACGCTATCCTCGCCTCGGTGGGCGGCTACCGGCTCGAAGGTCCTTCCATCCGCCTGTTCGAGACGGTGAACGGCGACTATTTCACCATTCTGGGCCTGCCGCTGCTGCCGCTCTTGGCCGCTTTGCGGGCCGTTGCTCCCGAGACCCTCACGTGACCACCAAAGCTTTCGTCATCGGCCACCCCATCAACCATTCCCGCTCGCCGCTGATCCATGGGACCTGGCTGGAAGAGCGCGGGATCGATGGCAGTTACCAAGCCATCGATGTCACGCCCGAAGCGCTGCCAGCTTTCTTCGAGCGCCTGCGTCGCGGCGAATTTGCCGGCGGCAATGTCACCATTCCGCACAAGGAAGCCGTGTTCGCCCTGTGCGACAGCGTCGACCCGCTGGCGACCCGCATTGGGGCGGTCAACACGTTGGTGGTGCGGGACGGAAAGGTGCACGGCACCAACACCGACTATCTCGGCTTTCTGGGCAATCTCGATGCCGGTGCGCCAGGCTGGTCGGATGGGTTGGAGAGCGCCATCGTGCTGGGCGCCGGCGGCGCGGCCAGGGCAATCCTGGTGGCTCTGCAAAGCCGTGGCATCGGAACGATCCACCTCCTCAACCGGACCTTGGCAACTGCCGAGGCCTTGAGCCGGGAATTGGGGCCAGGCATCGCGCCCCATCCGCTGGATTGGTTCAACCAGGGCGCGCCCGGGGTGGGCCTGGTGGTCAACACCACAGCGATCGGCATGCATGGCAGCCGCTTCGACAACCTCGATCTGTCGTTGCTGCCGCATCGGTCGCTGGTCACCGACATCGTCTATGTGCCGCTCGAGACGCCGCTCCTGGCCGAGGCCCGGACCCGCGGCCTGAAGACGGTGGATGGCCTGGGCATGCTGTTGCACCAGGCCGTGCCCGGCTTTGAGGCCTGGTTCGGCACGCGGCCGGCGGTGACGCCACAGCTGCGTGGCCGTATCGAAGCGACGCTGGGTCACTGACCATGTGGCGCATCGGCATGACGGGGTCGATCGCCACGGGCAAGTCCACCGTGCTCAAGGCCTTCGCCGATCTGGGCGTGCCGGTCTTTTCCGCCGACGAGGCTGTGGCCGAGCTCTATAGGGGCGAAGCGGTGGCGCCGGTCGAGGCGCTTTTCCCCGGAGTTACCACTAAGGGGCGCATCGACAAAGCTCTGCTGTCGCAACGGCTTGCTGCCGATCCTGATGGCTTCAAGCGCCTGGAGGCCGTCGTGCATCCACTGGTCCGCGCCCGCATAGCGCGGTTCATGGACGAGGCGGAGGCCGCAGGGCATGCGCTGGCCGTCGTGGAAGTGCCCCTGCTGTTCGAAAGCGGCTATGACTATGGCTTCGACGCCGTCGGGGTAACCTGGGTCGATCCCGCCATTCAGCGTCAGCGCGCGCTGGCCCGTCCCGGAATGAGCGGGGAAAAGCTCGACACCATCCTTGCCCGCCAGCTGCCGCAGGACGAAAAGAAAGCGCGGGCAACCTATCTGTTCGATACCGGCATGCCGATCGACAAGACGGTGGAAATGGTCGCCGCGCTGGTGGCCAGCATCCGAGCCCAAGGGCCAAGAAAATGAATCGCGAGATCGTCCTCGATACCGAAACCACCGGCCTTTCGCCCGCCATGGGCGACCGGCTGGTCGAAATCGGCTGCGTCGAGCTGATCAACCACATTCCCTCGGGCCGGCACTACCACGTCTATATCAACCCGCAGCGCCCGATGCCGGAAGAGGCATTCCGCGTGCACGGGCTGGGTGACGAATTCCTCGCCGACAAGCCGCTGTTCAAGGCCGTCGTCGGCGACTTCCTCGACTTCATCGGCGACGCCAAGCTGATCATCCACAACGCCGCGTTCGATATCGGCTTTCTCAATGCCGAACTGGAACGCGCTGGTCACCGCCCGCTGGCCAATGAAGTGATCGATACGGTCATGCTGGCTCGCGACAAGCATCCCGGCGCCAGGGTCAGCCTGGATGCGCTGTGCAAGCATTACGGCATCGACAATTCCCGCCGTACCCTGCATGGCGCGCTGCTCGACAGCGAGATCCTGGCGGAGGTCTATCTCGAGCTGATCGGCGGCAAGCAGGTCAGCCTGGCGCTGATCGCCGAAACCCGGATTTCAGGCGCCGATGCCATTGCCACCCGCATCGTTGCAGCCCGGCGGCCGGTCCCGCTTCCCCCGCGCCTGTTGGCCGATGAATTCGCCGCCCATGAAAAATTGGTGGCCTCGCTCGGTCCTGATTCCATCTGGGCCAAGTATGCCGACATGGCCGGCGGTGGCGACAACGTCGCTGCAGAATGAAAAAGCCCCGCTCTTGGCGGGGCTTTGATGCATTCAATCCTGAGGCCTCAGTTGGGCTTGTCGGTCTCTGCCGCAGACGCGGTCAGGGGCGCCGCGCCCTGCTGGGCAGCCAGCTTGGCCAGGTTCTGCCGATAGATGGCGGCGAAATCGACCGGTTCCATCATCAGCGGCGGGAAACCGCCCTGCTGGGTGACGCTGGCCAGCACCTGCCGCGCAAATGGGAAGATCAGCCGCGGGCATTCGATCATCAACAGCTGGCTGAGCTGGTTTTCCGGTACGTTGCGCAGGCGGAACACGCCGCCATAGACGAGTTCGACATTGAACAGCACCACGGCTTCTCTGTTAGCCTTGGCATTGAGCGTGAGCTCGACGGCATACATGTCGTCGGCCTGCTTCTTGACGCCGACCGAGATCGAGACGTTGAAGGCCGGGTTACCGCCACCCGCCATGATCGAGCCGGGCGCACCCGGATTCTCGAAGCTGAGATCGCGGATATACTGGCCCACCAGGTTCATCGAGGGCAGGTTTGCGGGGTTCTGGGCCGCGCCGCCCTGGGTATCGTCAGCCATGTGCTGCTAGTCCTTCACGAGGAATATTGTTGGCCGGGTGGCTATCATCTTTGCCGCCAAGCGACAAGGCTCGCCGGTCAGCGGGGCCGATAGTCGTCTTCGTCGAGATCTATCGTGCCCTCGCGGCCCAGCCGTGAACCATCGCGGCCGGGCGCATGGCGGAAGCCCGCGCTGTCGACCACGGTGACGCGGCTGGCCAAGGCTCCGTAGATCCAGCCGCGCACCGGCGGCAGCAACAGCGCCAGGGCAACGACATCGCTGAGAAAACCCGGCAGGACCAGAAACAGCGCGGCCACCCCGATCATCATGGCATCGGCAATGGTCCGGCCCGGCATCTGCCCCCGACCGACATTGTTGCGCAGCTGCCCGAGGACCGACAGGCCCTGCTGGCGCAGCAGGAGCCCGCCCAGCAAGGCCGCGCCGATGACCAGCGCCAGGGTGGGCAGCAGCCCGATCGTCTGGCCCACCTTGATGAAAATGGCGATCTCGACGATGGGGAGGAGAATAAGGCCAAGGGCGAAATATCGGGCCAAGGGCTGGGTTTCCTTCTCTGCGCGGGTGCGGCAAAACGCATTCTCGCCCCAGTGTGAACTGGTTTTGGGGTGAGGCATTGCTATATATAGGCAAAATCTTGCGCTCAACGAGCGCTGACGCGTCGATTTTCTCGGGCGCGACCAGGTAAGGTGCATTGCTCCATGGATGAATTCTTCGACCTGCCCACGCTTATCGTGATTGCCGTGGCGGTCTTCGTGCTGTTCCGGCTGCGCTCGGTTCTGGGCACCAGGACCGGCAATGAACGTCCGCCGGTGGAGCGCCGCAAGCCGGCATCGGCCGAAGTGTCCGAGGAAACCGTGGTGCCCCTCCGTCCGCGCGGCACGGGCACGCCCGACCTCGACGACGAGCGCCGCGCCCGCAAGACCGAGGCCGAGATCGAGCAGTTCTCGCGCGGCAATGCCGAGCTGGCTGCCGGTTTCCGCGCCGTGGTCGAAGCCGATCCGACCTTTACGCCCAAGAGCTTCCTCGATGGCGCCAAGCAGGCCTACGAGATGATCGTCACCGCCTATGCTGCGGGCGATCGCCAGACGCTCAAGAACCTTCTCGAAAAGGACGTGTTCGAAGGCTTCCAGCGCGCCATTGCCGAGCGGGAAGCGGCTGGCCAGACCGTCGATTTCACCTTCGTCGGCCTGCCCAAGGTCGAGATCTCCGAAGCCGAATACGACCGCAAGAATGTCCTGATCACCGTGCGTTTCCACGCCGAGGTGGTTTCGGCCACCCGCGACAAGGATGGCAACCTGGTCGAGGGCAATGCCGACCAGGTGCAGACCATTGCCGACGAATGGACCTTCGCGCGCAATCCCAAGTCGCGCGACCCCAATTGGAAGGTCGTGACGACCAGCCAGCTGGACTGATCCCCGAAGGCGGCCGGGCGGCACAGTCCAACCATGTCCAAGCGTGATCCCAGGCGCCTGCCGCACGACTTCCACCTGTGGACAGCGGTAGCTGCAACGGTCGATCCCCTGCGCCGCAAGGGTCTGCTGAAATTCAACGCCGCACCACTCCCCCTTCCGCCGGAGGAACCGGCGCCCGTCGCGGTTGCCAAGGCACCCCCGACCCGGCAGCAGCCTCGCAAGCCCTTCCTGCCTCCCTACCAGGCGCCGCTTCCGCCAACGTCCTTGCCCGACAAGGCGGTCGATCCGTCCATTCGCCGGAAAGTCAGCCGCGGCCGCATCGACATTGACGGGCGCATCGACCTCCACGGCATGACCCAGAACGAGGCGCGCGCGGCGCTGCATGGCTTCATCCATGCCCGCTTCAACCGTGGCGACCGCACGGTGCTGGTCATTACCGGCAAGGGCGCCAAGACCGACAATGACTATATCGCTGCCATGACCGAGCGCGGCGTGTTGCGCACCATGCTGCCGATCTGGCTCAATGAACCGAGCCTTTCGCCCATGGTTTCGGGCTGGAGCGTGGCGGCGCGCGGTCATGGGGGGGAGGGGGCGTGGTATGTGCGCCTGCGCCGCGCATGACCCCGTTGGGCGCCAGGATGAGGCAGTTGCGCGAGGAGCGTGGCATTTCCCTCAAGGACATGGCGGCGGCGCTCAACGTCTCGAGCGCCTATCTCTCGGCGCTCGAGCATGGCCGCCGGGGCCGTCCCACGGGGTTCCTGCTGCATCGCATCATTGCCTTCTTCAACGTGATATGGGACGAGGCGGAAGAGCTCCAGCGCCTCGCCGAGATGAGCGATCCCAAGGTCACGATCGATACGGGTGGCCTCGTGCCCGAGGCGACCGAGCTGACCAACCGGCTCGCAGCCGATATCGGCAAGCTCGAGGCCGAGGATCTGAGATTCCTCAGGGATGAGTTGATCCGGCGGTCGGGGAAGAAACGATAGGTCAGCCGCCCACGATGTCATCCCGGCCTTGAGCCGGGATCCATCTTGAGATTGAGCCACGGCCGCAAGGTGTTTGATCTGCATCCGATCGCCGCGCATATCAAGATGGACCCCGGCTCAAGGCCGGGGTGACACAGAGTATGTTGAAGCGGCAGTGTCCTACAGCACGAACTTGCTCAAATCCTGATCGGCTGCCAGCACGCCCACCTTGTCGGCGACGAAGGTGGCGTCGATGGTGATGGTCTGGCCCTGCTTGTCGGGGGCTTCGAAGCTGATGTCTTCCACCAGCCGCTCCATCACCGTCTGCAAGCGCCGCGCGCCGATATTTTCGACCGAGTTGTTGACCTTGACCGCCGCGTCGGCAATCGCCTCGATGGCAGTGTCGGTGAAGTCGAGCACCACACCTTCGGTGCCCATCAGCGCCACATACTGCTTGATCAGGCTATTGTCGGTATCGCTGAGGATGCGGATGAAATCCTGGCGCGTCAGCGCCTTGAGCTCTACCCGGATCGGCAGGCGGCCCTGCAGTTCCGGAAGCAGGTCGCTCGGCTTGCTGACATGGAAGGCACCCGAGGCGATGAACAGGATATGGTCGGTATTAACGGGGCCGTACTTGGTCGAAACCGTCGTGCCCTCGATCAGCGGCAACAAATCGCGCTGCACGCCCTCGCGCGACGGACCGCCGGTAACGCCGCCTTCGCGGGCCGCCACCTTGTCGATCTCGTCGATGAAGACGATGCCGTGGTTTTCCACCAGCTCGATGGCTTCGCTCTTGAGCTGTTCCTGATCGAGCAGCTTGTCGGCTTCCTCGGCGATCAGCGGCTCATAGGCGTCTTTCACCTTGATCTTGCGCTTCACCCCGCGGCCGCCCATGGCCGACTTGAACATGTCACTGAGATTGATCATGCCGATGCCGCCATTTGGCATGCCGGGAATCTCGAACCCCCCGGTATTGGGCGAGGGCTGCATCTCGATCTCGATCTCGTTGTCGTCGAGCTCATTGTTGCGCAGCTTCTTGCGGAAGGAATCGCGGGTCGAGGGCGCGGCCGAACTGCCGACCAGCGCGTCAAGCACGCGGTTTTCGGCATTGGCATGGGCCTGCGCCTGCACATCGGCGCGGCGCTTGTCGCGCAAAACCGCGATGCCGGCTTCCACCAGGTCGCGCACGATCTGCTCGACATCGCGGCCGACATAGCCCACCTCGGTGAACTTGGTGGCCTCGACCTTGATGAAGGGCGCTTGAGCCAAACGCGCCAGCCTACGGCTGATCTCGGTCTTGCCGACGCCGGTCGGCCCGATCATCAGGATATTCTTGGGCGTCACCTCGCGGCGCAGCTCGGGGCTGAGCTGCTGCCGGCGCCAGCGATTGCGCAGGGCGACGGCCACGGCGCGCTTGGCATCGTTCTGGCCGACGATATTGCGATCGAGTTCGCTGACGATCTCGCGCGGGGAAAAATTGGTTTCACTCATTTGTCGTCGTCTTTCCTGGCGCCTTCGTCGAGGAAGCGCACCATCATGTGTTCGTCGATATAGCGACCGTTCACTTGGAGGCAGCGGGGGTCGGTGCCGTAAATGGCAAACCCCGCCTTCTGGTAGAGCCGGATGGCCGGCGCATTATGCGTCCCGACCATCAGGTGCAGCTGGATGACTTCGGTCCGCGCATGCGCAACCGCAGCTTCGATCATCGCCAGCGATGCGCCGCTGCCGCGCAGCTCAGGCCTGGTATAGACCTGGAGCAACCAGCCGCGATGCGTCTCGCGCTCGCCGTCGTCGCGGGCATAGGCGACAATGCCGGAGAGCTCGCCCGCTGCATTGAAGGCGCCGAAAAAGGCCATCTGCGCCAGCTGTGTGCGAAGCGATTCCACCGTGCGCCGGCTGAAGCTCTCAGCCGAGGTGCCGTAGGACTCCGGCGAAACGGTCAGCGCTTCAAGCCGGATGGCCCGATAGGCTTCGACATCGTCGGCGGTCAGCTGGCGGATCGAAAAGCTCACGCGTCGAGCTCGATGGTTTCGAGCGTGACGTTGCCATTGGTATAGACGCAGATCTCCTCGGCGATCTTCATAGCACTGCGGGCGATGGCCTCGGCATCCATTTCGGTATTCTGGTGCAGGGCCAGCGCGGCGCTGAGCGCATAATTGCCGCCCGAGCCGATGGCGGTGACGCCATGGTCCGGCGTCAGCACATCGCCCGTGCCGGTCAAGACCAGGGTTTCGCGCTTGTCGGCCACGATCATCATGGCTTCGAGCTTGCGCAGGTAGCGATCGGTGCGCCAATCCTTGGCCAGTTCGACCGCGGCGCGCATCAGCTGGTCAGGATATTGCTCGAGCCGCGCCTCGAGGCGCTCGAACAGAGTAAAGGCATCGGCGGTGGAGCCGGCAAAGCCGCCGATCACCTTGCCGCCGGCCAGGCGCCGGACCTTCCTGGCGCCATGCTTCATCACGGTCTGGCCCATGGACACCTGGCCATCGCCAGCCACCACGACCTTGCTGCCCTTGCGCACGGAGACGATCGTCGTCCCATGCCACCCGGGGAAATTGCTGTCACTCATTTGGGGAGATACTCCGAACTGTTGAGTGATATTTAGGAGGCTCGGACGGGAATGCAATGCGTGCCAAGGCACCGGACTGCCTGCCGGCCTCCGGATGTCCTGCAGTGATGGCGAGACTTTGCCCCGAGCGGGTAGTCCGCAGATAAAAGAGGCAAAGCCTCGCCGTCACGCCGGGGTTTGAGACGGGTCCGGGCCAGGCACGCTGTGTCGCAAGCGTAGCTGCCGATTTTCCTCCGCCGGGCCGAACGACTCCGGCCCCACCGGCATCCCCACACACGACCGTTCGTCGCGACCGCGCAGTTCTTGTGCGGGAACCGGATCAGTATGCGGGGGCCACAAGGGGCGGGGATAAGTTGAGCTTCAACCCGATCTTCACGCATCCGTGGCTATCTGCTAGTGAGCCGCCGTATCCCCGGAGACCGCCATGCGCAAAGCCACCGTCGCCCGCAAGACCAACGAGACCGAGATCAATGTCTCGGTGAACCTCGATGGTACGGGCGCGCATCGCATGGCCACCGGCATCGGCTTTCTCGACCATATGCTGGACCAGCTCAGCCGCCACTCGCTGATCGACATGGACGTGTCCTGCAAGGGTGACCTGCACATCGATTTCCACCACACGGCGGAAGATGTCGGCATTGCGCTGGGCCAGGCCATATCGAAGGCGCTCGGCGACAAGAAGGGTATCCGTCGCTATGCCTCGGCCGACCTGCCGATGGATGGCACGCTGACCCGCGCGGCGCTCGACGTGTCGGGCCGGCCCTTCCTGGTGTTCCGGGCCGAGTTCTCGCGCGACAAGGTCGGCGAGATGGATACCGAGCTGTTCCGCGAATTCTTCCAGGCCTTCGCCATGAATGCCGGCATCACGCTCCATATCGAGAACTTCTATACCGACAACAACCACCATCTGGCCGAGTCGATGTTCAAGGCGGTGGCGCGCGCCCTGCGTGAGGCGGTGGAGATCGATCCGCGCGTCGGTGACCGGGTGCCGAGCACCAAGGGTACGCTCTAGGCTTTACCTCGCCCCTCCGGGGAGAGGTCGGCGCGCAGCGCCTGGTGAGGGGTCTCTCCTCCCCGCGGCACCCAGTAAAGGCCCCTCACCCCACCCCTCTCCCCAAAGGGGCGAGGGAGCCCGTCTGGTGCTCGACCCTTCCACCGGCGTCAAATTTCATCTAAGTGCAGCCCATCCACGGTGTCACCCCGGCCCTGAGCCAGGGTCCATCCTGCGATCTCGAGATGGATCCCGGCTCAAGGCCGGGATGACATCGGGATATTGGAGAGAGTTGTGACCCTCTACGCCATTTTCGACCCCAGACCCGGCAGGCCCGACCTTCCGGCCGTCGTGCCGGAGACATTCTCCTGGCTCGCCGCCATCCTGCCGCCGGTTTTCCTAGCTGCGCATGGGCTCTGGCTCGAGCTGGTTGCCTTTATACTGGGCGCTGTTGCGCTGGCTGCCCTGGCCGCAATCATCGGTGGCGACGCGGCGTTTCTGCTTTATCTGCTCGGCGCCGCGTGGCTCGGCTTTGCTGCCCCGGGCCTGCGCCGGCACGCCCTGCTCCGGCGCGGCTGGCGCCAACGCGGCGAACGCGTGGCCCTCAATGCCGAACTGGCACAACTGGAGGCCCTGCGGTGAGCCTTGTTACCATCATCGATTATGGCGCCGGCAACCTCCACTCGGCGGCCAAGGCCTTCGAGCGCATGGCGACCCCGCTTGGCATCACCGTGCAAGTAACCGCCGATCCCGACCGTGTCCGCGCGGCTGACCGCATCATGCTGCCGGGCGTCGGCGCCTTTGCCGATTGCAAGGCCGGGCTCGATGCTGTCCAGGGCATGGTCGATGTGCTCGAGGAGCGCGTCATCCGCCGTGGAGTGCCGTTCCTGGGCGTCTGCGTCGGCATGCAGCTGATGGCCTCCGAAGGCCGCGAAAAGGTGGTGACGCCGGGTCTGGGCTGGATCCCGGGCGCGGTGCAGAAGATCACGCCATCCGACCCCTCGCTCAAGATCCCGCATATGGGCTGGAACACCATTTCCATCCAGCAGCAGCATCCGCTCTTTGCCGGCATCCCCGACGGTCCCGATGGGCTGCACGCCTATTTCGTGCACTCCTACCACCTGGTCACCGAAAGCCCGGCGAGCCTGATGGCGACCACCGACTATGGCGGTGCCGTTACCGCCTGTGTCGGCCGCGACAACATGTTCGGCACCCAGTTCCACCCGGAAAAATCGCAGGCGCTGGGATTGCAGCTGATCGAGAATTTCCTGAGGTGGACGCCGTGATCCTTTTCCCCGCCATCGACCTCAAGGACGGCCAGTGCGTGCGCCTCAAGCTGGGCGACATGGACCAGGCCACCGTGTTCAACGACGACCCGGCCGCGCAGGCCAAGTCATTCGAGGACCAGGGGTTTGAGTACCTCCACGTCGTCGACCTCAACGGCGCCTTTGCCGGCGAGAGCGTCAATGGGGCGGCGGTGGAAGCCATTCTCAAGACGGTGAAGTTTCCGGTGCAGCTGGGCGGCGGCATCCGTACGCTGGCCCATATCGAAAGCTGGCTCGACAAGGGGCTGAGCCGGGTGATCCTCGGCACCGTCGCCGTGCGCGATCCCGAGCTGGTCAAGGAAGCGGCAAAAAAGTGGCCGGGCCAGGTCGCCGTCGGCACCGATGCCAAGGGCGGTATGGTTGCGGTGGAAGGCTGGGCCGAGACGTCGGAGCTGTCCATCATCGAGCTGGCCAAGCGTTTCGAAGGCGTCGGCGTGGCGGCCATCATCTATACCGATATCGACCGCGACGGCATCCTCGCCGGCATCAACTGGCCCTCGACGCTGGAGCTGGCGCGTTCGACCTCGATCCCGGTCATCGCTTCGGGCGGGCTGGCCTCGATGGATGACATCGAGCGCATGACGCGGCCCGAATATCAGATCCTCGAGGGCGCCATTTCCGGCCGCGCGCTCTACGATGGGCGGATTGATTCACGTGAAGCACTGGCTTTGCTCAAGGCGGCTGCATGAAAGCCGCGCCGCGCCATGTGATGATCGAGCGGGTGAACTGGTGGTGGTATCTCGCCCCCATCATCCCCATCTTGGCCGTCGGTTATGCCGCACTGATGAGCTGGCTGCCCTCGTGGGCGCTGCTGATCGCTCTCTTCGCCTTCTTCATGTGGCTGATGTCGCTGGTCTTCACCCTGTTCCGAACCGTGATGCAGCGGTTCAAGACGTCCAAGGAACCTCGTCAATGACGCTCAAGACCCGTCTCATTCCCTGTCTCGACGTGATGGGCGGCCGCGTGGTCAAGGGTGTCAACTTCGTCGACCTGCGCGATGCCGGCGATCCGGTGGAAGCCGCCATGGCCTATGACGCGGCAGGCGCGGACGAACTGACCTTCCTTGACATCACCGCCAGCCATGAAGGCCGCGACACGATTTTCGACGTGGTGGCCCGCACCGCCGAACACTGCTTCATGCCGGTGACGGTTGGCGGCGGCGTGCGGACGATCGAGGATATCCGCAAGCTCCTCCTGGCCGGTGCCGACAAGGTGGCGATCAACTCGGCGGCGGTGAATGACCCTGATTTCATCGCCCGCGCCGCCGACAAGTTCGGCAATCAATGCATCGTCGTCTCGGTCGATGCCAAGCAGCGGCTGAGCGAGCGGGTCGGTGGCGATAACAGAAGCGAGTGGGAAATTTTCACCCATGGCGGCCGCAAGCCATCGGGCCTCGATGCGGTGGAGTTTGCCGCCCGCATGGTCGAACGCGGCGCCGGCGAACTGCTGGTGACCTCGATGGACCGCGACGGCACCAAATCGGGTTTCGACCTCAAGCTGACACGCGCCATTGCCGACGAAGTGGAAGTGCCGGTGATCGCCTCGGGTGGGGTCGGTTCGCTGCAGGACCTGGTCGATGGCGTGGTCGAGGGCCATGCCAGCGCGGTGCTTGCCGCCTCGATCTTCCACTTCGGCACGTTCACCATCCCCCAGGCCAAGCAGTATCTGCGCGACCACGGCGTGGCGGTGCGGATGGACTTGCCTGCGACCGATAGGGCAAATCGCTCCAGTGGAGCGATTTGAGCAGGCAAGGCCATGAGAGCTACGCTCGAATGGCGGTGAGCTTAGGTCGTAGTGACGGCGGGGCAAAAGTTTGCTTTAAGCCATCAAAATCCACCATGTCACCCCGGCGAAGGCCGGGGTCCATGTCCGTAGCCGTGGACGCCGGCGGCGTTGCAGGTTCGGCGCATGGATTCCGGCCTTCGCCGGAATGACTCCCGCAACGATCGGGAGATCGCAGCATGACCCTCGATGACCTCCAAGCCCGTATTGCGACACGGGCCGCCGCTTCGCCCGATGAAAGCTACACGGCCAAGCTGATCGGCCGCGGCATGGAAAAATGCGCGCAGAAGCTGGGCGAGGAAGCCACCGAAGCCGTCATCGCGGCTGTCACCGGCAACCGCGTTGAACTGGTCAAGGAAAGCGCTGATGTCCTTTACCACCTGCTGGTGGTGCTGAAGGCAGCCAATATTCCGCTGGCCGAGGTGATGGCCGAACTCGATGCCCGCACGGCCCAGTCGGGCCTCGCCGAGAAAGCGTCGCGAGGTCCGCAATAATGGCAAAGCGTCCGCCGGTCCTGGCGCCCTATCATCACTTCACCAAGGCCCAGTGGAGCGCCCTGCGCGCCGACGAGCCGATGACGCTGACGCGCGAGGACATCCAGCGGCTGCGTACGCTGAGCGATCCGATCTCGCTCGAAGAGGCCGAAGAGGTCTACCTGCCCCTGACGCGCCTCCTGAGTTTCTACGTCGAGGCCGTACAGAGCCTGCACAATGTCTCGACCCGCTTCCTCGAAACGCCCGACCAGAAGGTGCCCTTCATCATCGGCGTCGCCGGTTCGGTGGCGGTGGGCAAGTCGACCACCGCGCGTATCCTCCAGGCGCTGCTGCAGCGCTGGAAGTCGAGCCCCAAGGTCGACCTGGTCACCACCGACGGGTTCCTGCAGCCCAATAAGGTCTTGGCCGAGCGCGGCATCATGGAGCGCAAGGGCTTCCCCGAAAGCTACGACCGCACCCGCTTCGTGCAGTTCCTCAGCGATATCAAGTCCGGCAAGGCCAATGTGAAGGCGCCGGTCTATTCGCACCTGGTCTATGACGTGATCGAGGGCAGCGAGATCACCGTCGATCGGCCCGATATCCTCATCGTCGAAGGGCTTAACATCCTCCAGCCGGGCGAACTCCCCAAGGATGGCAAGCCCATCCTATTCGCTTCCGACTTCATCGACTTCTCGGTCTATATCGACGCGGACAATGATGATCTCGAAGCCTGGTTCATGGAGCGCTTCTTCCGGTTGCGCGAAACCGCGTTCAAGGATCCGACCTCGTTCTTCCGTCGCTTCGCCGAGATGAGCGAGGCCGAGGCCGGGGAGTTCGGCCGCATGGTCTGGCGCACCATCAACCTGCCCAACCTGGTCGAGAACGTGCTGCCCACCCGCGGACGCGCCGACCTGGTGCTCAAGAAGGGCAAGAGCCATCTGATCGAGACGGTGCAGTTGCGAAGGGTTTGAAGGGGCGCTAGCGCAGGACCGTTGCTCTTGCGGCTGATCTTGCAGCCGACACCCTCCCCCTTGTGGGGAGGGATCAAGGGTGGGGGTGGGCCACAACCACCGAGTCTGCGGAGGGCATACCCCCACCCTGCTCGATTTAACGGACGTAGCCTAAGCTAAGTCTATCTCGCTTCCCTCCCCACAAGGGGGAGGGTGACCGACTGACAGTTCGCGGCTGGTCGACCTCAATACGTCCCCGGCTGCGGCTGGCTGAGAACGATCTGGTTGCCATCGGGGTCGCGAAACTTGGCCGTCTTGAAGAAGCCGCCGATCGCCTTGGAGGCAGGTGTCAGCCCCTGCAGGGACAATCGCCCCAATTCCTCGCTGAGGTCGTCGACGACCAAGGTCAATGTCGAGGCCCCGGCCCGGTCGGCATCGGTATGCACCTGGACCCAGGCGCCGCCGGGCAGTTTCCACTCGGCCTGGTCGTTCATCGGTCTGGCATCGGCCTCCCGTCCGAACAGGCGTTCGTAGAAGTCGAGGGCTTCGGCAATGTCCTCCACCGCGATACCGGCCAGCGCGTTGGTGATGGTCAAATCAGCGTCCTTGGTTTTGCTTCAAGCTCAACTCTAGCATGGTGACCACATTGGGGCACCGCTGTTGGCGTTTTCCCAAGGCGCTGCTATAGCCGGGACCGGATTTGTGGAGGGCGCGATGGCGGAACTCAAGGTCGTGGTGGCGGGTGCCGGCGGACGCATGGGCGCGGCCAATATCCGCGCTGTTGCCGCGCTCGGGGGACTGGACCTGCATGGTGCAGTGGCCCGGCTGCATGGCGCCGTCGATCGCCCCGGCACGCCGGCCATCGGCCAGGATGCGGGGCTCTATGCCGGAATTGGCGCCCTTGGGGTGACCATCACCGACGATATCGACGCGGCCCTGGTGGGCGCCGACGCCATCATCGATTTCACGGCGCCGAGCGCCAGCGTTGCCCTGGCCGGCAAGGCGGCCGAGCGGGGTCTGATCCACGTCATCGGCACGACCGGCTGCTCGGAGGCCGACGACGCGGCTATTGCCCAGGCGGCGCAGCATGGCGCGCGCATCGTCAAATCCGGGAATTTCTCGCTCGGCGTCAACGTGCTGGCGAGCCTGGTGCGCAAGGCCGCGTCCATGCTTGCCGATTACGACATCGAAATCCTCGAAATGCACCATAACCGAAAGGTCGATGCGCCCTCGGGCACGGCCCTGCTGCTCGGCGAGGCTGCGGCCAGGGGGCGGGACATTGCGTTGAAGGATCATTCCGTCCGGGTTCGTGACGGCCATACCGGCCCGCGCGAGACCGGCACGATCGGCTTTGCCACCCTGCGCGGCGGCACCGTGGTCGGGGACCATTCCGTCATCATGGCGGGCCCTGCCGAGCGGATCGAACTCAACCATCGCGCCGAGGATCGTTCCATGTTCGCCGGCGGCGCCGCGCGCGCCGCGCTCTGGGCGGCCAGCCAACCGCCCGGCCTTTATTCCATGGCCGACGTACTCGGCCTCGACTGACACACCTCGACAACAGGACAAGCAAATGACCGGTACCCTGATCCTCGTGCGCCATGGCGAAAGCGAGTGGAACCTCCAGAACCTTTTCACCGGCTGGCGCAATCCCAACCTGACTGAAAAGGGCATCGGCGAAGCCCGCGCCACCGGCAAGGCGCTCAAGGCCAAGGGCATCGTTCCCGATCTCTTCTACACCTCCGCGCTGCGGCGGGCCCAGCACACCCTGGACCTGATGCTCGAGGAGATGGGCATCCTCAACGTCACCATTACCAGGAATACCGCGCTCAACGAGCGCGACTATGGCGATCTCTCCGGCCTCAACAAGGATGATGCCCGCGCCAAGTGGGGCGAGGAACAGGTGCTGATCTGGCGCCGCTCCTATGACGTGCCCCCGCCGGGCGGCGAAAGCCTCAAGGACACCGCGGCCCGCACCCTGCCCTATTACGATGCCGAGATCGTGCCCCAGCTGAAGGCCGGCAAGACCGTGCTGGTCGCCGCCCATGGCAATTCGCTGCGCGCCATGGTCATGGCTATCGAGGGCTTGACCCCCGAACAGATCCTCAAGCGGGAAATCGCCACCGGGCAGCCCACGGTGTACAAGATCGGGCCGGACGGGAAGCTGGTGGAGCGGGTAGAGATCTAGGGGTCTGATCCACAAAGAGCGCCCCAAACTCGATCGTCACCCTCGGGCCTGACCCGAGGGCGCTGTACTTGCCGGACGCTCATTTAAGTGAAGAGCCCTCGGGTCAAGCCCGAGGGTGACGGCCGGTGGGTGGTGGAGTGTGTGCTCCATCGCGATTCACGTGAAACGGCGCGCGCTAATGCGCCCCGGAGATGACCCCGGCTTCCCAGCCCAGTATGGCGCGCTTGCGCGGCACGCCCCAGTGATAGCCGGTCAGCGCCCCTGACGTGCCGACCACGCGGTGGCAGGGCACGACGAAGCTGATCGGGTTCTTGCCCACGGCGGCGCCAACGGCCCGTGCGGCGGTGGGCCGGCCGATATGGTTGGCGACGCTTTGATACGTCGTTGCCCTGCCGCAGGGTATCTTGAGCAGCGTCTCCCACACCTTGACCTCGAAATCGGTGCCGATCAGCACGATGCGCACCGGATGATCCGGCGACCAGCGTGCCGGATCGAACGCCAGGGCGATCATCGGCGCCACCTTGGCATCGTCGCGGGTAAAGCGGGCATTGGGCCAGCGATTGGCCAGGTCCTCGAAGGCCTGCTGGATGCTGGTATCGGCGTCGGCGAAGCCCAGCCCCGACATGCCATAGTCGGTGGCCGTGGCAACCGCCATGCCGAAGGGTGATGGCGCCGCGCCCCACACCATGTCCATCCCCTCCCCGCCGGCGCGGAAAATGCCGGGCGGCATGGCTTCATAGGCAACGAACAGGTCGTGCAGTCGCGAGGTCGAGCTCAGGCCCACTTGGTAGGTGGTGTCGAGCACGCTCTGGTTGGCGCGCAGCAGGCTCTTGGCATGATCGAGCGCCACCGCCTGCGAAAAGCTCTTGGGCGACAGGCCGCACCAGCGGCGGAAGAGGTCCGTCAGCTGCCGCTCGGAGAGGCCGAGCGTCGCGGCAAAGCGCGGAAGGTCGGCGACATCGGGGCCGTTCTCGCTGAGATAGCGGATGGCGGCGCGAATGGTGTCGTAATCCGACGCGGGGGTCATGTGTGTGATCTGGTTCATGCTGGCACCCGTTGGCTATATCGGGTGTCTATCTAGGCATCGCGGCTAGGCGACGCGACCCGTTTTTGACCGCTCAGCTCGCCTGCCGAGCCCGGCGCAGCGCGGTGCCGAAGGCCTTGGCGAGGCTCGACCGGTCTTCCGGCTTGAGGAAGGCCCCCAACTCGAACTCGTCCTTGCCCGAGCGCAGGCGCATCCGCACGGCCTTCTCATTGTCGTCGCGGTCGAGCACCAGCCGCACCGTCTTGGGATCGAAGCGGCGCAGCAGCCGCGCCCCCTGCGCATCGATGGTGACGACTTCGAGCTGGTCGGCCCATAGCGTCACCTGCTGGGCGACCCGGCGCTGCCGCGAGGCGCGCACCGAAAGCGCCGTCAGGCTGGCGCCGCCAATGGCAAAGGCCGCCGCTGCGGGCACCAGCACTTCGGCGACCAGGATGGCGAGCGGTGCGGTGGCGATCCCGGCCAGGGCGAACGCGACCCAGCCGCCCATCAGGCGCGGCGAGCGGTCCGGCTTGAGCGCCGCTGCGAAAAGCGGCGTGGTGGTTGTGGCTTGCATTGGCATGGCGAACTCTTCGACACTGACTATAGGCGCAGAATCAGGGGCGAGAGAATGGCCGCTACGAAAAAAGTGAAGAGCCTGCCCAAGGCCGATGTCGAGGCTATCTTTGCGCGATTCAGTGAAATCGAACCGGAGCCCAAGGGGGAGCTCGACTACGTCAACGCCTTTACCCTGCTGGTTGCAGTGGTGCTGTCGGCCCAGGCAACCGACGTCGGGGTGAACAAGGCCACCAAGCGGCTGTTCGAACTGGCGCCCACGCCATCAGCCATGGTGGCGCTTGGGGTCGACCAGATCACCGAATTGGTCAAGACCATCGGCCTTTACCGCGGCAAGGCCAAGAATGTGTTTGCCCTTAGTCAGCTGCTGATCGAACGGCATGGCGGCGAAGTGCCGGCTGACCGCGAGGCGCTCGAGGCGCTGCCCGGGGTCGGTCGCAAGACCGCTAATGTGGTGCTCAACATCTTCTTCAAGCAGCCCACCATTGCGGTGGACACCCACCTGTTCCGCGTCAGCAACCGCACGGGCTTGGCGCCCGCTGCCACCCCGCTTGCCGTGGAGTTGCAACTGCTCAAGGTCATCCCGCCGCAATACCTGCTGCATGCCCATCACTGGCTGATCCTGCACGGCCGCTACGTCTGCAAGGCGCGCAAGCCCGAATGCTGGCGCTGCGCCATCCGCGAATGGTGCCGCTTCGAGCCCAAGACGCCGGCGCCGAAGGGCGCCTAGGCGACGCCGTAGCCCCGCGCCATGGCGGCGGCAAAGATCGGAATAAGCACTGCCACGCCCACCTGCAGGTGGATATAGCGCCGGCTGGCGGCGATCTCGGCGGGCGGAATGGCATAGCTGGCATCGCCCTGGCTCGCCTTGAGCCAGCGGCGGATAGCCAGTGTCGGCTGGATGGTAAGGAGGCCCATCACCAAGAACGCCACCATCTTGGCCCAGAAGGCATAGTTGGCGACGTAATATTCCCAGCCACTGGAACCGAAAATGACGCGCAACACGCCCACCACAATCACTAGCGCGGCCACTGCGCCGTAGGCGGCGTCGATGCGCGCCAGCTGGCCGATACCAGCACCGTTGAGGCCCGGCCGCAGCAGGGCGAATTCGGCGGCGAGAATAGCCACGAGCAGGAACACCACCAGGTGATGGCTGATTGCGAGAAGCAGATCGATATCCATTTGCGGGGCCTCGGCGGGTTATGTTATCGCTGCTTACATATATCCGCGACGAAGTAATCAATGTCAACATCCCGCCAGAATGCCCCCTATCACCATGGCGACCTGCGCAACGCCTTGCTCGAAGCGGCGCTGATCATCCTGGAGCGCGACGGCGAGGCAGGACTCGGCCTGCGTGACCTGGCGCGGGCGGTGGGCGTGTCGCCGGCGGCACCCTACCGGCATTTCGACGGCCGGGCGGCCCTGCTCGAGGCGCTGGCCGTCACCGGCTTCCAGCGCTTCACCCGCGCCATGGACGACGTTGCGGCAACCGAACCCGCCGACCTGCTCGCCGCCATGGGCAAGACCTATGTGCTCTTTGCCCTCCACAATGCCGCTTTGTTTCGCCTGATGTTCTCGCCCCAACTGCGCCGGGATAACCGGCCGGGCCTGCGCATGGCGGCCGATGCCGCCTTTGCCACCCTGCGTCGCATCAGTGGTGGCGACACGCGGGCCGGCCGGGTGGCAGCACTGGCTGCCTGGGCGCGGGTGCATGGTCTGGCCGTTCTGCTGCTCGACGGCCAGATCGCCATCGAGGCAGGCGAGGAGATCGAAGCGCTGATCAGCGCCATCATCGACCGGCACTGAGGTTGCCGAGCCAGCCGTCATCCTCTAAACCGGCTGACGGCTTTTCCTTGCGCCGGAACCTCCGATGACCCAGACCCGCTTCGACGTCCTCACCATCGGCAATGCGATCGTCGACATCATCGCACCGGTCGAGCCCGGCTTCCTCGAGCGGGAGGGCATGAAAGAGGGCATAATGCACCTGATCGACACCGATCGGGCCGAAGACCTCTATGGCAAGATGCCGCTGACCCGGCAGCAGATTTCGGGCGGCAGCGCCGCCAATACCGCGGCCGGTGTCGCGTCGCTGGGCGGCCGAGCCGCCTTTGTCGGCAAGGTGGCGGACGATCCGCTCGGTGATGTTTTCGAGGCAGACCTCGACGCCATCGGCGTCCACTACAGCACCAGCCGCCTTAAGAACGGCGCCCTGACCGCCCGCTCGATGATCTTCCTCAGCGAGGATGGCGAGCGCACCATGAATACCTATCTGGGTGCCTGCCATCAGCTGACCGAGCAGGACATCAAGCCCGACGAGATCGGCGGCGCCGCCATCACCTATATGGAGGGCTTTCTGTGGGATCCGGTGGAGGCCAAGAAGGCTTTCGTCCTGGCCGCCCACTATGCCCACAAGAACGAGCGCGCCGCCGCCTTCACGCTCAGCGATCCCTTCTGCGTCGACCGCTATCGCGCCGAATTCCTCGACCTGATCCGCAGCAAGACCATCGACTACGTCTTTGCCAATGTGCACGAGCTCAAGTCGCTCTATCAGACCGACGACCTGGGCGTGGCCGTGCGCGAGATCGCCAAGGATGCCGAACTGGCCGCCATCACCATGGGCGCCGATGGCGCCATGGCGGTCCACAATGGCGAAGTGACCTCGGTCCCCGCCTTCCACATCGACAAGGTGGTCGATGCCACCGGCGCCGGCGACCTCTTCGCCTCGGGCTTCCTGCTCGGCATGGCCCGCGGCCAGACCCTGGAATCGGCGCTCAAGACCGGGTGTCTCGCCGCATCCGAAGTGATCAGCCACATCGGCGCCCGGCCACAGCTGGACCTGCAGGATCTGAGCAAGCAGCACGGGCTGGCGGGCTAGCTGCCACCGTCGGACAGGTCCCACTTATCCCCATCGCATCACACTATGAGACCTTTCCCCGGACGAAATCCGGGGCAAGGCATGGGCCGTTCTGAACATAAGCAGCAATTGATCACCCTGGCTCGTCGTCGGGCCTTCGAAACCTATCTTCGCTTCGGTCATATGCCGCGTGAGGACGAGCCTCCGACCGAGCGCAAGGCCATCAATCCGGCGATCCCTCTTCCCATCGCCCTGCCGCGCCGCGCCACCAGGTTCTATGTATGGCGCTCCAATGGGGACAACCGCGTTCGCCAAAGCCATGCCGCCCGACATGGCGAGGTCTTCGCGTGGGACACGCCACCATCCGGCGGCCATCCCGGCACCGAACCCAATTGCCGCTGCTGGCCGGATCCGTATTACGGCGACCCAACCGTGCCGGACGCCCTGGAACCGCTGGCTCACCACCAGCAGGTCAGCACTGATCCTACCACCGATTGGGCCAGCATCGAGACCCTCACTCGGTCGGACGGTAGCATGGCGCAGAGCCTCGTCGTTATGGGTGATGGCACCACGATACGATCACGCTTCCAGACAACGAGCGTTCTGCGGGAAGTGACGCTTGCCGACGGGCAGGTGGTTCGCGTCGATACGGAATCGGGCCTGCAGAGCATCTATCTCGGCGACGACAGCGTGCCACAGTTCCAGTCGCGCTGGACTCCTGACGGACCGGAGGTCGTCCGTGCGCGTCGGCACACGGCGTTTTTGCTGACTGGAGACCCGTTCAATGACACGCCGGTCAGGCGACCGGAGCATATCCTTACCGGACCCGGTGGTGGGGGTGGCGACATCGGCCTCAGAGCGATTGCGTTCGCTCTTGTTTCGATCTTCAGGACGCAGAATGCCTCACCCGCTAGCCAAGGCCTCGGCGAACGCGACGAGCCGGTCCTTGCGGTCAAAAGTTGGACCGCCGACCCACAAGCGCGACCGGCCCCCATCCTGGTAGGCAGTCTTACCGAAGAACAACAGCGCAACGCCTGTCGGTTTCTGCCCGACGTCCAGAAGTGGACGGACGAAGCCGCCGCGCTGCTGGCTGAGCAAAAGCCGATCCTTCCGGCGCGAACGTGGGGATCTTTGGTTCATGGGACAATCAAACGGTCAATAGACGCGCTGAAGGCGTCGATGCCGTTCGTCTACGATAATCTGAGGGCAGAAATTTCTTTCGCGCCTGACGCACCGGGAGAGGTATCCTACGGTCAAAAGGGCAGTACGCGCCTCGATGTCGTCGAGGACCGTCGCAAAGATATGAGCGCTGTCTGCAATTACGACGTGAAAACTGGCCGAAATGGGCTAACTCTCAAGAGGCTGCGTGAAATTGCTGAACGCCTCGCAGGCAACTATCCTGGCGCGGTTATCTACATCATAGAGGTTCGGCCAAGGCTATGACGACTGTCGCGGAAGTCAAGAAATGGACACGGGCAATTCTAGCCGAACACCCGGATCTCGCTCTAAAGCCACGCAAGTTATACCTGCGCCCCGTTCGCCACATCTATCGGTATATCCATTTCTTGGGATCATCGGACCGCACCCATTCCAAACCCACAGCTGGATTCATGATCATGTTTGGCCCACCTACGGGCCGCTTGAGCGACAATTGGAGTCGAGAACTCATTGTTGGGTGGTCCACCGATGTCGACTTTCACGAAAGGTTGGCCATACACATCAGGCAGACCTTGGCCTATCCCTTTCGCCCTCTGGCGGAAATCGAAGATCTCTACTGCCTAATGCAGGAAGGTAGGCTGCACTGGCAGCACGAAGAGTTGCTGCCTCTGTCAAGCGATGCGTTCCTGCACGCCTCTGTCCTCGCCGCCCTAGGGCGTCTCGCCGAGGTTTGTGTCGTCGCGCAGGCCTATATCGACAAGGAAGAAGCGCGATACTTGGCAATCAAGGCAAGCGGCGAAGCGCTGCTGGACACGCCCAGAAAGCGGTCCGAGGGAGTATCGCGTATCCAATTGGCCAATCAATTCCTGAAGCCGATGAACGATATGCGGGAGCTGATTGCGCTCGCCAATGCCGATGACAGGCGTGGCGTCGCCGCTGTTCTCCATCGCTGGGAAGAAACCAATGCGCAACGTCTCGGGATAGAGGACGCCTGGGAACCGACATGCTTCCCGCTTGAGAGGGACCTCTAGCGGGCGTCCAGCCTTGCCCAGGTCTGTTTCAATGCGTCCGTCGTGCTGCCGGTGGGCCTGAACTCCATGCCGACAAATCCGTCGTAGCCCGCTTGTTCAAGCCAATCGAGTTGTGCCTTGAGGTCGAGCCTGCCCGTGCCCGGCTGGTTGCGGCCGGGGTGGTCGGCGATGTGGACGTGGACGATGCGGTCGAGATGGCCGCCCGCCACGGCCTGCGGGTCTTCGTCCATGACCATGGAATGGTAGAGGTCGTAGGTGACGCCGATTTCTGGGCGGTTGACCGCATCGACAACGGCGAACGCTTCCTCCGAGCTGGTGAGGTAATAGCCGGGGTGATCGACCCGGTCATTGAGCGGCTCGAGACCGAGGCGCACGCCTGAGCCCGCCAGGACACCGGCCGAGCGGGCCATGGCGGTGGTCAACGCGTCGTGCTGGCGGCTGCGATCGATGCCGGCGAGCAGCGGGCCGGACTGGCAGATCAGCACCGGCGCACCCAGGCGCATGGCGACGTCGCGGCTTTTCTCGAGCCCGGCGAGGAAGCGGTCGTGATCGGTCTCACGCGTCAGCTCGGCAAAAGGCTCGGCGACGATGCCGGCCAGGGTGACACCGGTCTCGTCCAGCGCCCGTTCGATGGCGTCGAGGTCCTTGTTGGACCAGAGCCAGAATTCCACAGCGTCCAGACCGGCCGCTTTGGCCAGGTGGATACGCTGCGCCGGATCCGCCGTCTCGGGCACGAACAGCATTTCGATGCAGGCGGAAAATCGGGTCATGCGAACCTCGTGCCGGTGTTCATTTCGCTCAGGATCGCCTTCGCTGCCGCAGCAGGGTTGGCGGCCTCGATGATCGGCCGCGCCACCACCAGATGGCTGGCGCCGGCGGCCAGGGCATCGGCGGGGCCCATGACGCGTTTCTGGTCGCCCGTAGCGCTGCCGGCGGGCCGGATGCCCGGGGTCACGATCGCCATATGCGAGCCGATGATGGTACGCACCATCTCCGCCTCATGCGGCGAACTCACCAGCCCGCCAATCCCGGCATCACGCGCCTGTTGCGCGCGCAGGGCGACCAGGCCCGCCGTATCGCGCGCAAAGCCGGCTTCGGCGACGTCGGCATCGTCCATCGAGGTCAATACGGAGACGCCCAGCACGCAAAGATCGGAGCCCGCCGCGCCGCGTACCGCGGCACGCATGCATTGTGGATAGGCATGGACGGTCAGCATGGTGGCGCCGGTCTCGGCAATGGCAGCGACACCCTTTTCGACGGTGTTGTCGATATCGAGCAGCTTGAGGTCGAAGAACACCTTCTTGCCGGCCCTGAGGAGGTCTTTGCCCAGCGCAAAGCCATCGGCGCCGTAGAAGCATTGGTAGCCGATCTTGAAGAAGTCCACCTGTCCATCGAGCAGCGCCACGATCTCTTCGGCGCGAGCGCGTGACGAAACGTCGAGGCCCACGATCAACTGGCCAGCCATGAGTCTTCCTCCGATGTCGATGATTTGGGGTGGGGTAGAGCAAATCGGTAAGGGGTGCAAGCAAAGGGAGCAATCAGACCCACCAGCCGTCACCCTCGGGCTTGACCCGAGGGCACTGTACTTGCGGTCGCGTGGTCAAGTGAAGAGCCCTCGGGTCAAGCCCGAGGGTGACGATCCGTGCTCGTGGGCTCTCCCTATCCAAACCACCCCGGTGCGAAATTTTCCATGGCGGTCCATTCGCAACCCAGTTGCATGGCGCCCAGATCGAAGCTGAAGCAGTTGCCGCCACCCGGGTCGGCAAGTCCGCGCTGGTCCTCGCTGCGGGCGATCGGACGGCGCCGACATGGCATTTGAGCAGCGTACCCACCGCGCCATGGCCGCAAAAGACGGCGGGTATGCCTGGGGGCACACTGGCCAGCGCGGTTGCCACGGTGTCGACGATGCGCCGCTGCGCGTCGGTGGCGCGCTCCCAGCCGTCGATGCTGGTTTCCGGCTCGGCAAAGAAGCGGTCGGCCGTCTGCTCGAACAGCGCGGGCGGCAGGAAGCCGGTGGCGCTGCGATCATTTTCGCCCATCAGGTGATCGCCCAGCACCAGTGCGCCCAGCGGCGCGGCGAGGATTTCGGCCAGCTCCATCGCCTTGGTTTCGCGGCTCGAAAAGATCATGGCGTCGGCCGGAACGACGCCGCGCGCCGCAAAAGCCCGGGCGCGTTCCCGCCCGAGCGGCGACAGGCCCCAGAGCGGCACCGGCACATTGGCATCCATCGTAACCTGCGGGTGGGTGACGTAGAGCGCCCGCATTCCCGCTTACCCGCGCTTGATATTGATCAGGTCTTGCACCAGCGTGTCGACCTTGCGGACAATGGCTGGCTCGACCGGGTTGCCGCTGGCGTCGAAGGCCGCTTCGTCCGGCCCGATACCCAGCAGGCCCGGCGCGACCAGGCCGCCTACCTTGCTCAGGCTGTCACGCAGGTGGCTGAGCGCCCAGATGGTGCCATACTTTCCCGAGCTTACCCCGCCGATGCCGAAGACGGCGTGGCGGAAAGGGCTCGGCTTTTGCCGGCTGAGCCAGGCCAGTGTGTTGACCAGCAGCGGCGTCAGCCCGCCATTATATTCGGGCGTGGCGATGAAGATGATGTCGTGGCTGCGCCAGAGTTCAGCCAGCCTCCCCGCCGCTTCGGGCACATGGTCGGGCTCCAGGTCCTCGTTGAAGATGGGCATCTCGAAATCGCCCAGGTCGATGGCGTTGACCGTGACCCCGGCTGCCTCGAGCTTGCGGCCGACATGGGCCTGCAGCATGCGATTGACGGAACCCTTGCGAATGGAGCCGGACAGGGTAAGGGCGGTGGTCATGGGCGGAACGTCCTGATTTGGTTGGGCCGACTGTGCGACGGCGCTTCGTCCCGCGCAAGTTGCAACCCTGGCGGGTTGATCGCTCCATGCAGGCCGCCTAGCTTGGTCGAAGGGGAGAATGACCATGCCAACCAGACTGATCGTTACCCATCTCAGCCATGACCTGCAGGCCAGGAAGTCCTTCGTGTCCTTCGTCTGGTCGGACGATCCGGGCAAGCGCCTGGGTCTGGAAGTTCCCTACGGCACGGCCCTCGAGCAGGTCGAAGCAGAGGCACGCAAGGCGGTCACGGCCCTCGCGCGTGAACTCGATGGGTGCGAGCTGGCTTTGTCCTGAGGCGCGGCCGAAGGCGACAGGCGGCGAGGCCTGGCACGCTCTCAGGCGTCGAACATCTTCTTGAGTTTGTCGAAGAAGCCGCCCGAGGTGGGGCTGGTTTCCTCGGTTTCGAGCCGGGCGAATTCCTCGAGCAGTTCGCGCTGCCGCCGGCTCAGGGCCTGCGGCGTTTCGATATCGAGCTGCACATAGAGGTCGCCGACATCCTTGCTGCGCAGCACCGGCATGCCCTTGCCCTTGAGGCGCACGCGCTGGCCGGGCTGCGTGCCGGCCGCCACCTTGATCTTGGCCCGGGCATTGTCGAGCGTCGGCACCTCGAATTCGCCGCCCAAAGCGGCCGTCGTCATGGCAATGGGTACGCGGGCGAAGAGGTCGGCGCCATCGCGCTGGAACAGGTCATGCGGCCGGATGGAGATGAAGATATAGAGATCGCCCGGCGGGCCACCGCGCAAGCCGGCTTCGCCCTCATTGGCCAGGCGGATGCGCGTGCCGTCCTCGATGCCCTTGGGGATATCGACTGAAAGCTTGCGGTTTTCCTGGCGGCGACCTTGGCCACCGCAATCGGTGCAGGGCTGGTCCATCATCTGGCCGCGACCCTGGCAGACCGGGCAGGTGCGCTCGATGGTGAAGAAGCCCTGGGCGGCGCGGACCTTGCCATGGCCGTTGCACTGCCGGCAGGTATGGGTGCCGGTGCCCGGCTTGGCACCCGAGCCGTCGCAGGTGGTGCAGCCCACCAGCGTCGGCACGTCGATCTCAACCGTGCGGCCTTCGAAGCTTTCTTCAAGGCTGATCTCGAGATTGTAGCGCAGGTCGCTGCCGCGCAGCTTGGCTGCACCGCCGCCACCACGGCCGCGCCCGCCCATGAAGTCGCCGAAAATGTCGTCGAAGATGTCGGACATGGAGGAGGTGAATTCTGGGCCGAACCCGCCGGCGCCGGGGCGGCCGCCGCCATTCTCGAACGCGGCATGGCCAAACCGGTCATAGGCCGCCCGCTTCTGGCCGTCCTTGAGTGTGTCGTAGGCCTCGTTGATTTCCTTGAACTTGCCTTCCGCCTCGGCATTGCCGGGGTTCCGATCGGGGTGGAACTGCATGGCAAGCTTGCGATAGGCACTCTTGAGTGCCGCTTCGTCGGCGCCTTTCTGTACGCCGAGTACCTCGTAGAAATCCCGTTTGGCCAAAAAACCGTTCTCCATATGGCCGGTCGCGACACGCGCGCCCCACCTGAAACCTAGCCCCTAGATGGCAATCGACCCCACGCCCCGCAAGGGGCCGGGGTCGCGATAGCCGCATTGGAGGCAAAACCCGTTGGCCGCTCCTGTAGCAAGAGCGGCCGTGAGCTTCAATGATGGTGATTCGGCCGTTCTAGCTGCGGCGACCCGGCGCGAAGGCCTTGCCCAGCGCGTCTGCTGCATCGGACTGGGCGAACAGCGCCTTGGTGACGACCAGGCCCAGTCCGAAAAAGCCCTGGGTCACGCCCTCATAGGTCCAGCAATTGACGGGAACGCCAGCCTGGTCGAGCGCCTCGGCCAGGGCCTCGCCTTCCGAGCGCAGCGGGTCGATTCCAGCCAGGATGACGGTTGCCGGCGCCACGCCTGCCAGATCCTCGCGCGTCGCCAGGTCGATGCGCATATCCTGTGCGGCGGCCTCCTCGGCGAATGCGTGGCGGAAGCGCCAGCGCATCGCCGGCAGTCCGATCGGCTGCGCGCGCAGCGTTTCGCCATAGGAAGCCGTTTCCATGTCGTGTCCGGCAACGGGATGGACCAACACCTGGTGTACCGGCCGGATCGCACCTTCGTCGCGGGCCCGCAGGGCGATGTGGGCGGCCAGGTTCGCCCCGGCATCCTCGCCGGCTACAGCCAGTCGCCGCGGATCGCCGGCAAGGTCCCGGACCTTGCCGGTCAGCCAGCGCCAGGCGGCCAAGGCGTCGTCATGCGCCGCCGGGAAGGGATGCTCCGGCGCCAATCGATAGGCAACGGAAACCACGATCGCGCCTGTGCGCCGTGCCAAGGCCCGGGCCGAGGCGTCATGGCTGTCGAGATCGCCGGTTACGAAGCCGCCGCCATGGAAATAGAGCACCATAGGATTGAGCCGGCTGAGGAGGCCGATCGGGCGGTAAATCCGTCCCGGCAGCTCGCCCTCGGCGCCGTCCACGGCGATGTCCTCGACCTCGACTCCATCTTCGGGGCGTTCGCGGCCCTGCCGGCCCAGCACGGCGCTGATGGCTTCGGCCGGCCGCGGCTGGCGTCGTGCCATCTCGGGCGTCAGCAGTTCGAGTGGCCGGGCACCCAGCTCGGCAAGCCGGTCCAGCACATGTTTCATGTCGGCATCGAGCCGGGTCATCGGGTCCCCGGCGATCAGCTCGGCCAACCGGCCGATTGAATCGCTGGATGGACCCTGCTCGGCGGTGGCGCGGGAATCGGTCATGGCTGCCTCGCGGATCGTGAACCACCCTTGGACCGCGAAAAGCGGGAGGCAGTTGGGCGCGAATGAGCCCATTTCGGGGCAGCGATTCACGTGAAACGTCGGCCAAAACAAAAGGGCCCGGCTCGCGCCGGACCCTGATTGAATAGGCCGTAAGGGCTTAGGCAGACTTCTTGTCGTCGTCGTCCTTGACCTCTTCGAAGTCGGCGTCGACCACGTCGTCGTCGCCTTCATCGGCCGTGCCATTGGCCTTGGCTTCGGCTTCGGCCTGCGATGCCTTATACATGGCCTCGCCCAGCTTCATGGAGGCCTGCGCCAAGGCGTCGGTCTTTTCCTTGATGGCTTCGCCATCTTCGCCATCGATCACGCCCTTGAGGTCCGAGATCGCGGTTTCGATGGCCGCCTTGTCCTCGGCCGAAACCTTGTCGCCATATTCCTTGAGCGACTTCTCGGTCGAGTGGATCAGCGATTCCCCCTGGTTCTTGGCTTCGACGGCTTCGCGCTTGCGCTTGTCGGCTTCAGCGTTCTGCTCGGCTTCCTTGACCATCTTCTCGATGTCGGCGTCGCTCAGACCACCCGAGGCCTGGATGCGGATCTGCTGCTCCTTGCCGGTGCCCTTGTCCTTGGCCGAAACCTGCACGATGCCGTTGGCGTCGATGTCGAAGGTCACCTCGATCTGCGGCACGCCGCGCGGGGCGGGCGGAATGCCGGCCAGGTCAAAATTGCCCAGGAGCTTGTTGTTGGCAGCCATTTCGCGCTCGCCCTGGAACACGCGGATGGTCACCGCGCTCTGGTTGTCCTCGGCGGTCGAGAAGGTCTGCGACTTCTTGGTCGGGATGGTCGTGTTGCGGTCGATCAGGCGGGTGAAGACGCCGCCCAGCGTCTCGATGCCCAGCGACAGCGGGGTCACGTCGAGCAGCAGCACGTCCTTGACGTCGCCCTGCAGCACGCCGGCCTGAATGGCCGCGCCCAGCGCCACGACTTCGTCCGGGTTGACGCCCTTGTGCGGCTCCTTGCCGAAGAGCTGCTTGACCACTTCCTGGACCTTGGGCATGCGGCTCATGCCGCCGACCAGCACCACTTCGTCGATCTGGGCGGCCGTCACGCCGGCATCCTTCATCGCCAGCTTGCACGGGTCGATGGTCTTCTGGATCAGGTCATCGACCAGCGATTCCAGCTTGGAGCGGCTGAGCTTGAGTGTCAGGTGCTTGGGGCCCGAGGCGTCGGCGGTGATGAAGGGCAGGTTGATCTCGGTCTGGGTCGAGCTCGAGAGTTCGATCTTGGCCTTTTCGGCAGCTTCCTTGAGGCGCTGCAGAGCCAGCTTGTCGTTGCGCAGGTCGATGCCCTGCTCCTTCTTGAACTCGTCTGCCAAGTAGTCGACCAGGCGCATGTCGAAGTCTTCGCCGCCCAGGAAGGTGTCGCCATTGGTCGACTTCACCTCGAAGACGCCGTCGCCGATTTCCAGGATCGACACGTCGAAGGTACCGCCGCCAAGGTCATAGACCGCGATGGTGCCGCTGTTCTTCTTGTCCAGGCCATAGGCCAGCGCAGCCGCGGTCGGCTCGTTGATGATGCGCAGCACTTCCAGGCCCGCAATCTTGCCGGCATCCTTGGTGGCCTGGCGCTGCGAGTCGTTGAAGTAGGCCGGAACGGTGATGACGGCCTGCGTGACGTTCTCGCCGAGATAGGATTCGGCGGTTTCCTTCATCTTCTGCAGGACCATGGCCGAGACCTGGCTCGGCGAATACTTGTCGCCCGAAGCTTCGACCCAGGCGTCGCCATTGTCCGCCTTGACGATCTTGAAGGGCACAAGGTTCTTGTCCTTGGCCACCACGGCGTCGTCGAAGCGGCGTCCGATCAGGCGCTTGACGGCAAACAGGGTATTTTCGGGATTGGTGACCGCCTGGCGCTTGGCCGGCTGGCCGACGAGACGTTCGCCATCCTTGGAGAAGGCGACCATCGAGGGGGTGGTACGCGCACCCTCAGCGTTTTCGATGACCTTGGGATTGGAGCCGTCCATAACCGCGACGCAGCTATTGGTGGTGCCCAGGTCGATACCGATGACTTTAGCCATTACTCTAGCCTCTCTTTCAGCAAACCCATGATGAAACCCCTCTCGCGAGGCAGTCCCGTGGCCGCTTGGGCCGGGTTCCTTGCAACTGGAATGCGCCCATTGCTGGGCTTGAGGGCTATATAGGGGGGTGGCCCCGGCGCTTCAAGCACTCACGGGGCGGTTTTGAGGCCGATTTGGCACTGCGGGAAGACCGGCGCCGGGCCGGGCTTCCCGGGTTGGGGTCAGTCGGTCAGCGTATAGCTGTCGAGCGAGCAGATATCGACCTCGGGCACTTCGAGCAGGGCGCCTTCGCCGGTCTCGAAGCGGAAGTCGTAGAGGCACTGGTCGGAGCCGTCGCCGATCGTCACGGTGCCTTGGTAACCCGATTCCAGCGTGCCATCGGGGCCTAGCAGGTCCTCGCCCCAGCTGTTTTCATTGCTGGGCGTGGTGTAGAAGTAATGCAGCGACTGCGAGCTGTTGTTGATCAGCGTGAATTCGACGGTCTGCGCGGCAGCAGGCAGGACGCCGGCCAGCAGCGCCAGGGCGACCAGGCCGCCCTTAACGGTGAAGCTCATGAAAATTCTCCCAAACCGGCGACCCATCGTCGCCAGCCGGAAGTTTTCTTACCACGCCGAGACTTAATCAGCGATGACTTTGAGCGCCGTCAGTCGTAGATCGTGTAGCTACCCAGTTCGCAGATATTGATCTCTTCGACGACCGTCTCGCTTCGGTCGCCCATAACGAACTTGAAGTCGTAATAGCATTCGGTCGAGCCGTCGGCGATCGTCACCGTGCCGTTGTAGCCGGCGCTGAGCGTGTGCCCGCCGCGCAGGAGGTCGGGTCCCCAGTTCGATGACACGGAGGGGCTCGCATAGAAATAATGCAGCGAGCGGCTGCTCTCGTTGTAAAGCGTGAAATAGATGTCTTCGGCCAGAGCCGGCGCGGTGCTGCCCAGCAGCACGAGGGCGGCCATGCCGCACTTGATCGAATTCATGATGCGTCCCCAGATGATCGGCCATGCCTCCTCGGCCGACGCGCGAAATCTGACTCCGGGCGCGCCGCGCTCCAACCCCTGTTCATGGGGGCAAAACCCGGTGACGCCAGCCGCGAAAAGCAATAGAAGGCGCGCCATGTTTGCTTCCGGCACAGTGCTGCTGCACGACACGCTCGATCCGGGCGGCGAGAACCTGCTGTTCTCCGCGCCGCGCGAGGTGCTGGTTGCCCATGACGAAGCCGGCGCCCGTGCCGCGCTGGCACGGCTCGATGCCTTGGTGGCTGAGGGCCTGCACGCGGCGGGATTTCTGGCCTATGAACTGGGCTTCGTCTTCGAGGAACGCCTGCGTGATCGCCTGCCCCCGCCCGGCCCGACGCCGCTGCTCTGGCTCGGCCTCTACGAGGCGCCGGAGCGCCTGACGGCCCTCGAGGTCGACCGGCGGCTGGCTGCCATAGCGGACGGCCGCACCGGCAAGGCGATCGACATCGCGCCCCGCGTCGACGCGGCCAGCTATGGTCGCGCCTTCGACACCGTCAAAAAGCTGATCGCTGCTGGCGACACCTACCAAGTCAACCTGACCTTCAAGGCCGGTTTCCGTCTCGAGGGCGACCCGGTGGCGCTCTACCGCGAACTGGTGCGCAAGCAACCCGTCGCCTATGGCGCGCTCATCAATACCGGCACCCAATGGATCCTCTCGCGCTCGCCCGAACTGTTCGTGTCGAGCCGGGACGACATGCTGACCGCCCGGCCGATGAAGGGCACGCTCAAGCGTGGCCGCACCCAGACGGAGGACGACGCTGGCCGCGCCGCCCTGGCGGCCGACGAAAAGAACCGCGCCGAAAACCTGATGATTGTTGACCTCTTGCGCAACGATCTCGGCCGCATTGCGGAGATCGGCTCGGTCAAGGTCACCGACCTCTTCACCGTCGAAACCTATTCGACCCTCCACACCATGACCTCCGGCATCGTGGCCCGCCGGAGGCCTGGCGTCGGCACTACCAAGCTGCTGGAAAACCTCTTCCCTTGTGGCTCGATCACCGGCGCGCCCAAGCTGCGTGCCATGGAAATCATTCACCAGGTCGAAGCCGGGCCGCGCGGCCTCTATACCGGTTCGATCGGCCATTTCGCGCCCAACGGCGACCTGACCCTCAATGTCGCCATCCGAACCGCGGTGATCGGCGCCGACGGCACCGGTGAAATCGGCATTGGCGGCGGCATCGTGGCCGACAGCGTGGCCGAGGACGAATATCGTGAGGCTCTGCTCAAGATGGCGTTTTTCACCGATCCGGCCCGGCCGGTCACCCTGATCGAAACCATGCTCTGGGAGCGGACCGAAGGGTTCGCCCTGCTTGAGCGGCATCTGGATCGCCTGGCAGCTTCAGCTGGCTATTTTGGCCTGCCCTTCGATCGGGCCGCCATCGTGACCCAGCTCCACACCCAGTCCTTCCCTGCTGAGCGCATGCGCGTGCGGCTGACGCTCGACGCATCGGGGCCGGCGGTGGCGGCGGTGGAGCTGCCGCCCAATCCCGCGGTGTTCCGCTTCGCCATCGCGCCGGAGCGGCTCGATTCGCAGAGCCTGTGGCTGATGCACAAGACGACCAATCGGGCCTTCTACGACGAGCCGCGGATTTCCGCCCACGCGGCCCATGGCGTTGACGAGGTGGTCTTTATCAACGAGCGCTCTGAGCTGACCGAAGGGTCGATCACCAATCTCTTCATCGAGCGTGGCGGTATACTGCTCACCCCGCCTTTATCCTCGGGCCTGCTGCCCGGCACCCTGCGCGCCGAGCTGATTGCATCAGGCAAGGCTGTCGAGCAGGTTTTGCGGCTGGACGATCTCGCAACCGCCGAGGCAATCTGGCTGGGCAATTCCGTACGCGGCCTCATGCGCGCCCAATGGATACACATTCCAGGAGAACCAGCATGACGATCGAGATCAAACCCACCGACGTGCTGGTCATCGTGGACGTGCAATACGATTTCCTGCCCGGTGGCAGCCTTGCGGTAGCGGGCGGTGATGAAATCGTGCCGCTGATCAACACGTTGGCGCGCAAGTTCACCAATGTGGTCTTCACCCAGGACTGGCATCCCGCCGATCACATCTCCTTTGCCAGCCAGCACTACGGCAAGGAGCCATTCGAGACGGTGGAACTGCCCTATGGCACGCAGGTGCTGTGGCCGGACCACTGCGTGTGGAATACACGCGGCGCAGAACTTTCGCACGATCTCGACGTGCCGCACGGCCAGCTGATCATTCGCAAGGGCTACAACCGGCTGATCGACAGCTACTCCGGCTTCCAGGAAGCCGATCGGCAGACGCTGACCGGGCTCGCCGGCTATCTCAACGAACGCGATGTCGACCGGCTCTACATCGTCGGTCTCGCCACCGATTTCTGCGTCGGCTGGACGGCCATCGATGCGGCGGCGGGTGGCTTCGACGTGACAGTGATCGAGGACGCGACACGGGCGATCGACAATGCGGGCAGCCTCGCCAAGGCATGGGCCGATATGGCCGAGGCCGGGGTCGAGCGGGTAATGAGTAAGGATATTTTGGGCTGACCTGCAAGGGACGTGCAGTCGGTTACCCCCCCAACCACCGCGTCACCCTCGGGCTTGACCCGAGGGGTCTTCACTTGCCGGGCGCTGGTTAAGTGCAATGCCCTCGGGTCAAGCCCGAGGGTGACGATCCAGTTTGGGGATCCACCGACGACCCAAAACAAAAATCCCCGCTCGCGCGGGGATTCACGTGAAACTTCGAGCCGTGTCGTAGGTAAAATCGCTCCGGTGGAGCGATTTTAGGCGAGGCGGAAGCCCTAGGCGCTCTTGTCCACCGCTTCATCGGCCGGAGCATGGCTCGGGCCGCCCTTGGCGACGCCGACCATGGCGGGACGCAGCACTCGGTCGCCGATGGCAAAGCCGGCCTGCACCACCTGCACCACAGTGCCTTCCGGCTTGCTGGGATCGGGCACTTCGAACATGGCCTGGTGCTTGTGCGGGTCGAACTTCTGGCCCTCGGCTTCGATGGGCTTGACGCCATGCTTGGCCAGAAGCCGCTGCATTTCGCGCTCGGTCATCTCGATGCCTTCGATCAGGCTCTTGGTGGTGGCGTCGCCATTCTCGCGTGCTTCGGCCGGCAGCACCATGAGCGCGCGGCTCAGCGCATCGGTGGCCGAGAGCATGTCGCGGGCAAAGCCGGCAATGGCATAGCTGCGCGTGTCGTTTACATCGCGCTCGGTACGCTTCCTGAGGTTTTCCATCTCAGCAATGGTCCGCAGCAGCCGATCCTTGAGCTCGCTGTTTTCCGCACGGAGTGCCTCTACCGGGTCGACGGCATTCTCGACCGGGGTTTCGACTTCAGGCGTCTCGCCTGAGGCGGCGTTCTCGTCGCTCATCATTGTTCTGTTCCGCAAGTTTCGATTTTGTCCCGCATATCGGCCAAACGGGGTGGGTTTTCAAGTGTTCCTTGAGCAGTCCCTCCCGCCCGACATGCCTAGCGCTTCCGTGCCATCATCGCGCTGATCACGTTCGCGGTATAATCGACGACGGGCACGATGCGGGCATAGTTGAGGCGCGTAGGCCCGATCACGCCCAATACGCCCACCACCTTGTCATTGGCATCCTTGTAGGGCGAGAGGATGACCGAGGAGCCCGAGAGCGAGAAGAGCTTGTTTTCCGAGCCGATGAAGATGCGCACGCCCTGCGCCTTCTCGGCGTCGCCGAGCAATTCGAGCAGCCCGTCCTTGCTTTCGAGCTCGTCGAACAGCTGCCGCATGCGCAGCAACTCGTCGCTGGCCATGGCGTCGTTGATGAGGTTGGCGCGTCCGCGCACGATGACGGTCGGCTGGCTGGTGGGCGACGATTGCGTCAGGGTCGCGATGCCGGCATCGACCAGCTTCTGCGTCAGTTCGTCGAGCTCCGCCCGCTGCTCGGCCCGCAATTCGGCAAGCGCCTTGCGCGCCTCGGGGATGGTGCGGCCCACCACATGGTGAGCGAGGTAATTGCCGGCCTGGGTCAATGCCGACGCGGTCAGGCCCGGCGGAATATCCATGATGCGGTTTTCCACCTGCCCGTCCTGCCCCACCAGGATGGCCATGGCGCGTGTCGCATCGAGCCGCACGAATTCGATATGGCGCAGCACGATGTCCGACTTGGTGGCAATCACGACGCCGGCGCCCTGGCTGAGACCACTCAGCAACTGGCTGGCTTCGGTGAGCACATCCTCGACCTGGCCACGATGCTGGCCCTCGATCTGCTTGGCGATCTGGCTGCGCTCGCGCTCGTCGACGGCGCCCACTTCGAGCATGGCATCAACGAAAAAGCGCAGACCCTCCTGCGTCGGCGCTCGCCCTGCCGAGGTATGCGGCGCTGCAATCAGTCCGAGATCTTCGAGGTCGGCCATCACATTGCGCACCGAGGCGGGCGACAGGCCCACCTGCAGCATGCGCGACAGGTCGCGCGAGCCGACGGGGGAACCGGTATCGAGATAGCGCTCGACGATCTTGCGGAAAATGTCCTGGCTGCGGGCGTTGAGCACGCTGAGGAAGTCTTCGGGTGGTCTGACCATTCGTGTTCGATAAAATCGTCCGCTTTAACCCTGCCCCCTCATTTAAGCGCATTGCTGCCATCAGCCAAGCGCCCGCCGCTTGTGAGCGGGGCGCTCTAGGGTTAAGAGGCGGTTAACAGCAATTTCTGACGGATGCCCGATGCGCCCTTCCGGACGTGAGCCCAACCAGATGCGCGCGGTGACGATCGAGCGCAACGTCTCCCAGAAGGCGGAGGGCTCTTGCCTCGTTTCCTTCGGCAATACCAAGGTCCTGGTGACGGCTTCGGTTGAAACCAGCCTGCCCGGCTGGCTGCGCGGCAAGGGCCAGGGCTGGGTCACCGCCGAATATGGCATGCTGCCCCGGGCCACTGGTTCGCGCACCCGCCGCGAGGCGACGGCCGGCAAGCAGTCCGGCCGCACCCAGGAAATCCAGCGCCTCATCGGCCGCTCGCTGCGTGCTGTGGTCGATATGCAGCTGCTTGGTGAAGCGCAGATCACGCTCGATTGCGACGTACTCGAAGCCGATGGCGGCACCCGCACCGCCTCGATCACGGGCGCCTATGTGGCCTTGGCCGATGCCATCGCCTGGATGGACGAGCGCAAGCTCACCAAGGGCAAGGCCCTGCGCGATTCGGTTGCTGCCGTGTCCTGCGGCATCTACCGCGGTACGCCGGTGCTCGATCTCGACTATCTCGAGGACGTCGAAGCCCATACCGACGCCAATTTCGTCATGACCGGTTCGGGCAAGTTCGTCGAAATCCAGGGTACCGCCGAACAGGCGCCCTTCTCGCGCGATGAACTCGATGCGCTGATGGGGCTGGCGGAACAAGGCATCGGCGAACTCACTCTGCTGCAGCAGGCGGCGCTCGCATGATCGGCTGGCTGCTCAAGAAGGTTGCGAACATCAATCCCAAGCCGGTGGAAACGCCGCGCCAGGCGTCACCGGAAAACTGTGCTTTGTGGCACGACGTGGCACGGGCGCTCGATGCCAAGCCCAAGGGCGCGGTCAAATGAGCCCGATTCCTAGGCTCCGCGAAGGCGATCGCCTGGTGCTGGCCACGCATAATGCGGGCAAGCTCAGGGAATTTCAGGAGCTGTTCGAGCCCTTCGGCCTCGAACTGGTCTCGGCTGGCGAACTGGGCCTGCCCGAGCCGGAAGAAACCGGCACCACCTTCGCCGAAAATGCCCGCCTCAAGGCGCATGCCGCGGCGCAGGCGTCCGGCATGCTGGCACTGAGCGACGATTCAGGCCTCTGCGTCGACGCCCTCAATGGCGATCCCGGCGTCTATACCGCCGACTGGGCCGGCGTGCCGCGCGATTTCAATCGCGCCATGAAACGGGTCGAGGATGCCCTGCAGGCCGCCAATGCCACCTCGCCCGGCCAGCGCCGGGGCTCGTTCAACGCCACGCTCTGCCTGGCCCACCCAGATGGTCGCGATGTCATCTATCACGGCCAGTGCTTCGGCACCCTGGTCTGGCCGCCTCGCGGCGACTACGGCCATGGCTATGATCCGGTCTTCATGCCCGATGGCTATGACATCACCTTCGGCCAGATGCTGCCCGAGGTGAAGCACTCCTGGTCTCCCGGCCAGCAGGGCCTGAGCCACCGCGCCCGCTCCTTCGCCAAGTTCGTGGAGAACCAGATTGAGCAATAAGCCGAACGACATGTTTGGCGTCTACGTGCATTGGCCGTTCTGCGCGTCCAAGTGCCCCTATTGCGATTTCAATTCCCACGTTCATCGCGGTCCGTTCGACGAGATCGACTATGTCGCCGCCTATGAGCGCGAGATCGCCACGGCTGCCCAGCTGGCGCCGGGCCGCGTCGTGCAGTCGGTATTCTTTGGCGGCGGCACGCCATCGCTGATGAACCCGCAATCGACCGGCCGCATTCTCGATGCCATCGCCAGGCACTGGACGGTAGATGCCCAGGCCGAGATCACCCTCGAAGCCAACCCGACCAGCGTCGAGGTCGATCGCTTCAAGGGCTATCGCTCCGCCGGCGTCAATCGCGTCTCGCTCGGTGTCCAGTCGCTGCGCGAGGGCCCGCTTGCCGAGCTTGGCCGCCGACACACGGTGGACGAGGCCATCGCGGCGGTCCGCATCGCGCAATCGGTCTTCGAGCGCTCGAGCTTCGACCTCATCTATGGCCGCCCCAAGCAGACGCTCGAGGACTGGGAGGATGAGCTCAAGGAGGGCCTGTGGCTCGCCCGGGGCCATATCAGCCTCTACATGCTGACCATCGAGCAGGGCACGCGCTATTTCGATCTGCACCAGGCCGGCAAGCTCCAGATGCCCAACGAGGACCTTGCTGCCGATTTCTACGAACTGACGCAGGAATTGACCGCGGCGGCCGGCCTGCCCGCCTACGAGATTTCCAACCATGCCCGGCCCGGCCAGGAATCGCGCCACAACATGCTCTATTGGCGCTATGGCGAATATGCCGGCATCGGGCCCGGCGCGCATGGCCGGCTGATGATCAACAACCAGCGCCACGCCACCGCCGCCGAGAAACTGCCCTTCGATTGGCAGAAGAAGGTCAAGGCACAGGGCCATGGCTGGGTGGTGGACGATGTGCTGACCTGGGAAGAGCAGGGCGACGAATTCCTCGTCATGGGCCTGCGGCTCAAGGAAGGCATTTCCCCGGCCCGCTTCACCGCCATATCCGGCCGGCAGATTTCGCGCACCCAGATCGACGCTCTCAAGGGCTATGGCTTCCTCGAAACCCTGCCCAACGGCAATCTGCGTGTGACCGACAAGGGCTTCCCGGTGCTGGACGCAGTGGTGGCGGACCTGGCGGCTTAATCTTTCTCACCTCTCCCTTTGGGGGAGAGGTCGACCCGTCTTCGGGTCGGGTGAGGGGGCCTTTCTTGATACGGTGCTGGGGCAAGGCCCCCTCACCCGTCGGCTTCGCCGCCGACCTCTCCCCCAGAGGGAGAGGTGTCTAGGCTAAAGCCCCGCGGGCTCGACGATTTGCGTTCCGCCCGGCGCTACCTTCTTGATGACCAGCGCATATTCCGCCTTGCCGTTGCCAAGGAACCGGAACACGCCGTCGCGCCCGTTGAAGCCCTGTGCCGAGGTCAGCAGCACCGGACTATAGGGCGGGTTGGCCATCGACAGCGTGTTCACATTGGCCAGGATCGTCGCCGTATAGGCGATTGTCGCCAGTGCGTGTGGCGGTCCGCCGAACTGGCGCTGGTAGTCAGCCGAGATCGCGGCCATGCCCGCCGGATCGACAGCGGGGTAGACGGCCCCGGCCAGCTGCGCCGATGCCGCAATGGTCGGGTCACCCTCCCAGTCTGCAGAACCCACGATCTGAACCGTGCCGGGCGTCGCGCCGGCCTGCGCCAGAAGGGCACCGAAGCTGGGGGCCGTTGGGCGATCGGGCAGATAGAGCGTATCGATAGCGCCCTTCCTGATCTGGTCCATCGCCTGGTTGACGATCTGCTGCGCCTCCCCGGCCGAAGAGAAAGTATAGACGGCGACGGGCGAGAAGCCGGCCAGAGTTGCCTGCTGGCGGAACGCGGTTTCCTGCGCCTGGCCATAGGGCGTGGCAGGAAAGGCCCCGGCAATCCCACGCCGCCCCTGCGCCTTGATCCAGTTGAGCGAACGCTTCATCTCCATGTCGGGCAGCACGCTCAGCAGATAAACCCCCGGTCCGGCCGCGCTGGGATTGTTGGAAAACCCGATCACCGGAATGCCGCTCGATCGGCCCACCGCGCCCACGGCGGTGACCTCCTCGGCCTTGAGCGGGCCCAGGATCAGCTTGGCGCCACCGGTAATGGCCGCGCTCGCCGCAGCCGTTGCCCCGGCCACCGTTCCCCCGGTATCGCGCAGGGTGATGGTGATATTCTCGGCAATATTGGGATTGGCCTCGATGAAGCCGATGGCGAGCCGGCTGGCATTGGCCAGTGATTGGCCCACTCCGGCCATGCCGGGGTCGCCCGTCAGCGGCAGCAGCAGTGCCACCGGCACCGGGCCGCTCCCGAAGCTCTGGCTGGGTCCGCTGGGTAAAACAGGTGCAGTCTGGCTTGGAAAGGTTGGTGCAGTCTGGCCGCCGCCATCGCCGAAATCGAGGGTGCGCGAGCCGATCTGGATGGGGGAGCAGGCGGCCAGGGCGAGCATGGCCATGGCCAGCAGACCCCGACCTATGCCATGACATGACAGTCGCCGCATCGTCACATCCCGCCCCGCATTGCTGGCAGAGTGTTAACACTTTGGACGCCATTTCTTAACCAAGTCTCAACCGGCCGGACCCCGCATGACCGAACCCCATCCAGGCTATTTCATCGCCGGGACCGCTTTTGAAGCCCCGCCCCTGGCGCCGGGCCTTTATGTCGTGGCCACCCCGATCGGCAACCTGCGCGACATCACCCTGCGCGCGCTCGAAACGCTGGCTGCGGCCGCGGTGATCCTGTGCGAGGACACCCGCATGTCGGCCCGCCTGCTCGACCACTACGGCATCAAGGGTCGGCGCATTGCACTGCACGAACACAATGAGCGGGCGAAGGCCGATGACATCGTCCGCCGCGTCACCGCCGGCGAAGCCATCGCGCTGATTTCCGATGCCGGCACGCCGCTCTTGTCCGATCCGGGCTTTCCCCTGATCCGGGCTATGGCCGAAGCGGGGCAGCCGGTCTATCCCATTCCCGGCGCGTCGGCACTTCTGTCGGCCCTGGTCGTTGCCGGGCTGCCGACCGATGCCTTTGCCTTCCATGGCTTCCTGCCGCCCAAGGCCGGTGCACGCGCCAATGCGCTCAGGGCGCTGAACGATTCACGTGAAACGGTGGTCTTCTACGAGAGCCCGCGCCGGCTCGACGATACGCTGGCCGCCATGGCCGAAATCTGGGGCGAGCGTCAGGCAACAGTGGCCCTGGAGTTGACCAAGCGTTTCGAGCGGGTGCACCGCGGCACCCTGCCCGCGCTTGCGGCGGAATTTGCCGGGGCCGAGACCAAGGGCGAGGCGGTGATTGTCGTGGCCGGCGCGGCCGAGGCCTCGGCACCGGATGAGGCCGGCTGGCAAGCCGAACTTGTGGCAGCCATGGCAGACAAGCCGCTGCGCGCCGCCGTCGATGCGGTGACCGAAAAATTCGGCCTCAAGCGCAAGGAGGTCTATGATGCCGCCCTCGCCCTCAAAGCCGAAAAGTAAGGCCCGCATTGCCGCCTATCACGGTGGCCATCGCGGCGAGGCACTGGCGGCCCTGTTCCTTCGCTGCAAGCTCTACCGCATCGTCCAGCGCCGCTACAAAACGCCCGTTGGCGAGATCGACCTCATCGCCGAGCGCTTCGGGACCACGGTGTTTGTCGAGGTGAAGGCGCGCCGCAAGGCGGCGAGCGAGGCCGAGACACTGGAAAGCGTCAACCAGGCGCGCATCATCCGCGCCGCGCAATATTGGCTGGCGCGTCACCCGGCCAAGGCGGAGACGCCGCTGCGCTTCGACATCATTTTCGTGACGCCCGGCCGCTTGCCGCATCACCTTGTCAACGCCTTCGGCCTTTAACGCCTTTCTCCAGAGCGGCCATGGGAAACCCCCTTGCGTCCCGGCCTCTGCCGCGCCATGTCATGATGCCTTCGAAGGCGGCCATGAGGCCAACTAAAGCAGTCGGGTGAAGCCAGCATGAAACTCAAGGTCGCGGTCCAGATGGACCATGTCGCATCCATCAATCCGCGCGGCGATTCCACCTTCGCCATGATGCTTGAGGCGCAGGCCCGCGGCCATGAGCTGCTGCATTACACGCCCGACACGCTGGCTCTGCGCGGCCACGTGGTCTCGGCCCTGGCCCAGCCCATCGAGGTGTTCGACAAGCCCAAGGGCGAGCATTTCGCGCTGGGCGAAGCGCGCCGGGTCGATCTGTCGACCCAGGACGTGATCCACATGCGCCAGGATCCGCCCTTTGACATGAACTACATCACGCTGACGCATCTGCTCGAAAAGCTGCATCCCAAGACCCTGGTGGTGAACCCGCCCGCCGCCGTCCGCAATGCGCCCGAAAAAATCCTCGTCACCGATTTCCCCGAGCTGATGCCGCCCACTCTGGTGACGCGCGACCGCACCATGATCCAGGAGTTCCGCAAGGAGCATGGCAACATCATCGTCAAGCCGCTCTACGGCAATGGCGGCGCTGGCGTCTTCTTCATCCAGGAAGGCGACCATAACCTGGCGAGCCTGCTCGAGCTGTTCGAGAGCAACTATCGCGAACCGTTCATGATCCAGAAATACCTGCCGGATGTGCGCAAGGGCGACAAGCGGATCATCATCATCGACGGCGAGCCGGTGGCCGGCCTCAATCGCATTCCCGCCGATGGCGAAGCGCGTAGCAACATGCATGTCGGCGGCCGCCCGGAACTGAGCGAACTCACCGCCCGCGAGCGTGAAATCTGCGCCACCATCGCCCCGGCGCTGAAGGAACGCGGCATGATCTTCGTGGGCATCGACGTCATCGGCGACTACCTCACCGAGATCAACGTCACCTCGCCCACCGGCATCCGCGAGATCAAGCGCTTCGGCGGCCCGGACATCGCCGTGATGATCTGGGACGCCATCGAGAAGCGCCGCGGCTGATGTTTCTGCTCGTCGCGCTGGTTCTGGCCGGCATCGGCTATTTCGTCTTTCGCCGCTGGCGCCGGAACCGGCCTGTCGACCCGCGACTGACCGCCGTCTACTGGCGCAATTCTGCCCTCGTGCTGGGCGCCTACCTGCTCTCGATCCTGCTCGGCGCCGGCATTACCCGTATCATGGTCGGCTTCAACCGCTCCGGCTACGCTGACCTGGTCATGGTGGCCTTCTTCATCGTCTGGATACTCTATGGGGCGGTGTGGCTGCTGCGCTTCCTGCCAACCGACCGGCCTCGCTCACATTGGCTGACGCGCAGCCGCGGCTGGATCGACGGCGCCGCCTTGCTGTTGCTGGCTGGCCTCGCCACCGGCGCACGCATGCTCTAGCCCTTGCGCCCAAACAGCGCCGGCAGGTCGGCAACGCTGTCGACGATGACATGGGCGCGGTTAGACAGTTCGGCACGCGTACTGTTGCCGGAGAGCACGCCGATGGCGAGGCCCGCCCCGGCGGCATGGGCCATGTCGAGGTCGTGGTTGTTGTCGCCGACCATGGCAATGGCGCTGGGCGCAAGGCCGGTCCGCTGGGCGAACAGGTGCAACTGGTCCGGCCACGGCTTGGGCTGCGCCACTGAATCGTAACCTATAATGCTGTGAAACTGGTCGCCCAGGCCTAGGGCAGTGGCCGTAGCGCGGGCGCCCGCCTCGGAATCATTGGTGGCAATGCCCAGCAGCATACCCCCGGAGGACAATTGCCTGATGGCCGCGGCAAGCCCGTTGATCGCCACCGCGCGCCTCGCGCCTTCCTGGGTGGTGATGGCATTGAAGGCTGCAATCTTGGCTTCTCGCTCCTCGCCCGCAAGCTCCGGATGAAACAGGTCGACAATGTCGGCGTTTGTCCCGGCTGCCACGGCCGAGCCGCTGCGAAAGCGCTGCTCCGTCCAATCATAGCCACCCCGTTCGACCAGGGCGCGGGCCTCATCTTCATCGCCGGACCGGGCCTCCCTGGCCAGCGCCATCACCACGGGGAACCAGGTCCGATTGAAATCGACCAGCGTGCCATCCTTGTCGAACAGGACGCCGCGAATAGCGGAAAAATCTGGCATGCGGCGCGCTCCTGGCTGGCACCGCGACCCTAGGGGGCGCCTGCGGCGCTGGCAAGGTTGGCCTCAGGCGGCAAATGCCGTAATGCTGGGCGCAACGGAGCCCGCAGCCATGCCCACCACGACCTTTCTCGTCGCCTTCGCGACCCTCTTCGCCACGGTGGGCGTGGCCGACATCGCCTTCATCTTCGCGGCGCTGACCAAGCACAATACCGCCAAGCAGCGCTTCGCCTTTGCCACCCGCGGCGTCATCATCGCCGGGGTGATCCTGCTGCTCTTTGCCGTCCTGGGTAACCCGATCCTCGAAGTGTTCGGCATCACCATTCCCGCCCTGCGTACGGCCGGCGGCCTGCTGCTGTTCCTGATCGCCATCGACATGGTTTTCGCCCGCCATTCCGGCGGCACCGACATTACCGATCAGGAAGAGGTGGAGGCCCGTTCGCGCGAGGATATTGCGGTGTTTCCGCTTGCCATGCCGCTGCTGGCCGGACCGGGCGCCATCAGCGCGGTGATCCTCCTCACCACGGGCACGCATAACCCCGCCGAGTTCTGGGCGGTGCTGGTCGCCATCGTGGTGATCCTGTTCCTGGCCTGGCTGACTTTGCTGGTCGCCATTCCCATCCAGCGCCTGCTGGGCGTGACCGGCCTTGCCGTGGTGTCGCGCGTGGTGGGCATTCTCCTGGCCGCGCTAGCGGTGCAGTTCGTCTTCGACGGCGTCAAGGCCAGTGGCCTGCTGGCCGGCGCCGCAGCCTAGCCTAAAGCAAAGCGGCCGGCTTGCGCCGACCGCTCGCATAGTTGAACTGGCCCGAAGCTTACTTCTTGGCGGTGTTGCCAGCGCTGCCGGCACCCAGGCCGGTGACCGGCTTGGCGGCCGCCAGCTTGTCCTTTTTCGGCTTCTTGGCTTCCTTGTTGCTGCGCATCTGACCTTTGGCCATGCCGGTTCTCCTCGCTCACGGGCCCGCGGCCCGGTTCAATTATGGGGCAAGGCTAGACCCGCGCCGAATCGGTGACAAGTCCCCGGATTTGCTTGGCGATTGGCTATTTCGCCGATTGGCAGCGGCCGCTCGGCCCCAGCGAGGCGATGGCGCGCGGATCGCAGCCGGTCAGCAGGAACTGGATCCACTCATTCTGGCCGCCATAGAAGGCGTTGCGGTCGACCTCGCCACGCACGCCGCGCACGACACCCGTCTGCGTCCACTGCCAGAACGTCCAGGTGCGGTTGCCATAGCGCTCACGCGGTTCTGCGGCAGTCGAGCGCAGCCAGAAGGCGTTGGGGAAATACTCGCCCTCGAGCACGTCGCGATGGAAGTTCATGTCGGTATAGATGATGGGAAGCTTGCCGGTATGGCGCTCCATGGCGTCGAGCATGTAGCGCACCTTTTCGAGCGCATCGGCACGGCTTGGCTTGGTCTTGCAGCTCGAATGGTTGTTCCATTCCAGATCCAGCACCGGCGGCAGCGCATCGGGATCGTTGGGCACCTGGCTGATGAACCAGGCCGCCTGTTCCGAGGCCAGCGAACACCAGGTCATGAAGTGATAGGCGCCGCGCGGCATGCCCGCATCCCGCGCCCGCACCCAGTTGGTGCGGAAGTTAGGATCGAGATAGTCCTTGCCCTCGGTCGCCTTCATGAAGACGAAATGCATGCCCGAGGCGAAGGCCTGGCGGAAGTCGATGTTTTCCTGGTAGCGCGCCACGTCGATGCCCTGGATGGGCATGTTGCGCGCGCGGTCGACGCCGGAATGGGGACGGTTGTCGCCCTGGATCGGGCCATAGAGCCCGCCGCCGGACGAGCAGGCGACCAGCAAAGCGGCCAGCATGGCTGCGACGGTGCCCTTGGCGAAAGCGGACATCGAGGGAAGCGGCCAGCTGGCGATCATCGGGCAGAACTCTACGCAGTACAAACTAAGCCTTTGATTCAACATGCGGCGGTTAACGCCGGATTAGGTTTACCTTTGTGGCAAGCGGCGTGGTTAACGAGCCGTAATTTGTTCGCTTTACGTTCTTGTTCCTCTGCAACTGCTTTGCTAGATTGCCCCGCAATTGGGGCGTTTGAGCGATGGTTACCCGCGTAGCGACAGTGGCGTTTCAGGGCATCGAGGCGGTGCCTGTTGATGTTCAGGTGCAGATCGCGCCGGGCATGGCGCAATTCATCCTGGTCGGGCTACCCGACAAGGCTGTCAAGGAATCCGGGGAGCGCGTGCGCGCTGCCTTGGTGGCATCCGGTCTCGGCCTGCCGCCCAAGCGCATCACGGTCAACCTGGCGCCGGCCGACCTGCCCAAGGAGGGCAGCCACTACGACCTGCCCATCGCGCTGGGCATCATGGCCGCTATCGGCGCCATTCCACAGGATGCGCTCGATGGCTATCTGGCGCTGGGCGAGCTGGGGCTCGACGGGCGCCTTGCCCATGTCGGCGGCATCCTGCCTGCCGCCATTGCTGCCCAGGGGCGCGACCTTGGCCTCATCTGCGCCGAACCTTCGGGCCCTGAAGCCGCCTGGGCCGGAGATGGACTCGACATCGTCGCAGCCGAGAGCCTGCTCGCGCTGGCCAATCACCTGACCGGCCATCAGCTGGCCGCCCGCCCCGTGCCACGCAAATATCTGCCACAGGGCGCCCTGCCCGACCTCGGCGATGTGCGCGGCCAGCAGGTGGCCCGGCGGGCCCTGGAAGTGGCGGCGGCTGGCGGCCACAACATGCTGATGGTGGGGCCGCCAGGCGCGGGCAAGTCGATGCTCGCGGCGCGGCTGCCCTCCATCCTGCCGCCGCTCGATCCGCGTGAACTGCTCGATATCTCGATGATCCAGTCCATTGCCGGCGAACTGGCGGGCGGGGCGATTTCCGACCGCCGGCCGTTCCGCGCGCCACACCACTCCGCGTCCATGGCAGCCCTGGTCGGTGGCGGCCTGCGGGTGCGTCCGGGCGAGGTGAGCCTGGCGCATAACGGCGTGCTGTTTCTCGACGAACTGCCCGAATTTGCCCCCAGCGTGCTCGACAGCCTGCGCCAGCCGCTGGAATTGGGCGAAACCGTCATTGCCCGGGCCAATGCCCGCGTCAGCTATCCCAGCCGGGTGCAGCTGATCGCGGCGATGAATCCCTGCAAATGCGGCATGGCGGGCACGCCCGGCCATACCTGCCGCCGCGGCAAGGCCTGCGCCGACGACTACCAGAGCCGGGTCTCGGGGCCCTTCCTCGACCGCATCGACATCCGCATCGACGTGCCGGCGGTAACCGCCGCCGACATGATTGCTCCCGCCAGCGCTGCGGAGAGCTCGGCTACCGTGGCGGAACGGGTAGCGCGCGCCCGGGCGCGGCAGCGCCAGCGCTTCGCCGAGCATGGTGCGCCGGACGTCTTTACCAATGCCGGCGCCAGTGCGACTTTGATCGAGGCGGTGGTCAACCCCGACAAGGAGAGCCAGACCCTCCTGCTTCAGGCCGCCGAACGCTTCAACCTCTCGGCGCGCGCCTATCACCGCGTGCTCAAGGTGGCGCGGACCCTGGCCGATCTGGCCGGCGTGGACAAGGTGGATCGCCCGCACATCGCCGAGGCGCTAAGCTACCGCCTCAACCTCGGAGCGGCCTGACCATGATCCACCGTATTTCCTGTGGCGCGCTGGTAGTGCGCGATGGAAAGATTCTGCTCGTTCGCCACCAGCAGCCCGGCCTGCACGATTTCTGGGTGGCGCCGGGCGGGGGCGTCGAGGGCACTGAGGAACTGGCCCGCGCCGCCGAACGCGAGACCTTGGAGGAAGCAGGTATTCACGTCGTGGCGACCCGGCTTGCCTATATCGACGAGGGTTGGAACGAAGCGCAGCGCATTCTCAAATTCTGGTTCCTCGCCGACTACGTCTCGGGCGAACTCGACACGTCAGCCAACCCGGGTGAAGGCGAATTCATCACCGAGGCTGGTTGGTTCCCGCTCGATGCCCTGCCGGAAGGGCATGTGTTTCCCGAACCGCTGCGGACGCGCTTTCCGCGCGATCTGGCCGCCGGTTTCCCCGGCGCGATCAAGCTGCCGCTGCGCAAGCTGCTGTTCTAGCCAGGTGCGCTGTGCATAAGCCTGTGGATAAGTGTTTCACGTGAATCCGCCTCAACGGATGCTTGAATAGCCCCCAGCGACGCCCTCGGGTGAGAGCACCACTTGCCAGAGGCTGATATTGCGGGCGCGGAACAGCGCGGCAAAGCTGCTGAGATAGTAGCGCCACATGCGCCTGAACCGCTCGTCGTACTTTTCGCCCGCCAACCGCGGCCAGGCAGCATCGAAATTGTCTCGCCAGGCCATCAGGGTGCGGTCGTAATCGGCGCCGAAATTGTGCCAGTCCTCCATGACGAACAGCCCCTCGATGGCCCTGCCGATCTGGGCGATGGAGGGCAGCATGCCGTTTGGGAAGATGTACTTTTCGCTCCACGGATCGCCATGCGTGGTCGAGGTGTGGCCGCCGATCGTGTGCAGCAGGAACAGCCCGCCTGGAGCCAGCAAGCTGGCCGCTTTCTCGAAATAGCTGCGATAATTCTTGTAGCCGACATGCTCGAACATGCCGATCGAAACGATGCGGTCGAACTGTCCCTCGAGCGCCTGGTAGTCGAGCAGCCGCGTTTCGACCGGCAGCCCCGCATTGCGCTCATTGGCCAGTGCCGCCTGCTCTTTGCTGACGGTGACCCCAATGCCCGATATCCCGTAGCGCTCGGCGGCGAATTTGAGGAACCCGCCCCAGCCCGAGCCGATGTCGAGAACGTGCATGCCGGGCTTGAGCCCAAGCTTGCGGCAGACCAGGTCGAGCTTGGCCTCTTGCGCCTCATCCAGCGTCCGGGCATCCTTCCAGTAGCCACAGGGATAGATCAGCCGCTGGTCCAGCATGGCGGCGTAGAGATCGTTGCCGATATCGTAATGCTTCTCGCCCACCTCGGTAACGCGCAGACGTTGCAGGTTGAGCAGCCGCCCGCGCGCCACGCTCCACATCTCGGCAAGGTCGCGGGGAAAGGCATCCTGGATATGGCTGCTCACCAGTCGAAACAGGAACTGGTCAAGCCCGGCTGCGTCCCACCAGCCATCCATGTAGCTCTCGCCCAGGCCCAGTGTTCCGTCGCGCAACAGACGAGCCCACAGGCGCTCATCATGCACCTGCGGATCCCATGCAGCGGGGCCATTGAGCGCAACGCCGCTGCGCTCCAGTTGGCGGAGGACAAAACGCTTGGCAGATTCAGACATGGCGGCAGCAATGATCTGTTCGGCAACCCATGGAGCCTAATCCATCGGCAATTGCCGATCAATCACCCGTTGGCCACGCCGTCATTCCCCGTTAACCGGCGCCTCATATTTGTCATGGTGCGCTGTCAGCGGATGAACGATGCGGCACTCGGGCGAACTGATCCAGTGGAACAACAAGGGCGGCTACGGCTTCGTGCGCGACGACACGGGCCGGGATTACTACGTCCACATTTCCAATATCACGGGTGGTCGTCCGCATCTGGGTGACCGGCTCGCCTTCGACACGGCCCTGGGCCGCAAGGGACGACCCTCGGCGGTGGCCGTCACCATAACCGACACCACGCCCGCGCCACGTCCGGCCACCCTGCGCGAGATCAAGCAACCCGCCCCCGGGGTCTCGCGCTACAAGCTCGGCTTGCGCACCGCAGCGGCAACCTTGATGACGCTGCTGATCCTGTGGGCCATCGCCAGCGACCGCGCGCCGCAATGGCTTGGCCTGCTCTATGCTGGCATGGGCGCCGGCTCGGCCCTGCTCTACCGCTTCGACAAGCTCTATGCGCTGACCGGCAAGTACCGCGTCAGCGAAACCAACCTGCATGTCGTCGATCTCAGCTTCGGTATCATCGGTGGACTGGCGGCGCAGGAAGTCTATCGCCACAAGACGGTCAAGCCGCGCTTCGTCGCCACCACCTGGGGCATTGCCCTGCTGCATACGCTGGGCCTGGCTGCCCTGGCATTTGGCTGGCTGGCTGCCTTCGCCGGACAATTGGGCTGGTAGGATCAGGCCTGGGCCTGGTCGCCGCCCTGCCAGCGCGGATCCTGCTGCCAGCTGTCGCGCCACTCACGTTCAAGCACTGCGCGGCGCTTGCCGTAGCGCTCCTCGGTCACTTCGAGTTCAACGATGCGATCGGTGCGGAAATTGCGGAAAGCCGCGCGCAGGCAGCACCAGGCGGCGATCACCTGCTTGCCCTCGTAATAAGCCAGCTGGACCGGCCAGATAACGCGTTCGGACGGGTTGCCGCCTTCGTCCTCGTAGGCGATCCGCAGGGCCTTTTCCGTACGCATGGCCTGGCGCACCTGGCCCAGTATGGGCATGGGCCGGCGAGAATCGGCGCTCCACACCGCCACCGGCCAGAGCCCGGTGTCGTTGATGCGGTCACGCAGGTCTTCGGGCGAGGCCGTGGCAATCTTGGCCAGCGCGTTCCGTGCAGCCGCACCCAGTCCGTCATCGGGCTGCGCCCCCACCCAGCGGGCACCCAGCACCAGGGCCTCGAGTTCCTCGGGCGTGAACATCAGGGGCGGCATGAAGAAGCCTGGCTTAAGCATGTAGCCGACCCCGGCTTCACCATCGATAGGCGCGCCCAGCCCGATAAGGGTTTGCACGTCGCGATACATGGTGCGCACCGAGACGCCCTGCTCTTCGGCCATGGCTGCTGCCGTGACGGGCCGGCGATGGCGGCGCAGTGCGTCCATGACGGCAAAGAGACGCTCGGTCTTGTCCATGCTTTGTTCTCCCGCGGGAGCACTTGATGCCAGATTCTGCAAGCCGAGCCAAGCACCGGAAGATGGCCTTCGTGCCCCTCAATGGGGCGGCTCGGATAGGCGAGTGTCACGAAATCTGGCCATGGAAAGCCCGGATGTCATGCGCCATCGCCTCGGGGATTTCGAGCGCCGGGAAATGCCCGCCTTCGCGAGGTTCGGTCCAGCGCACGATATTCCACAGATTGCGCTCCCCCCAGGCGCGCGGCGCTGGATTGTCATTCGGCGGTAGCAGGACGGCGTGCGGGACGGCATGGCGTGACGGCTTGCGGATGAGGTCAGGGTCGGCAAAGGCTTCCTTGTAGAGCCGTACCGAGGAGCCGATGGTCTGGGTAAACCAATAGACCGACAGGATCGTCGCCAGATCCTCCAGCTCGAAGGCATGCAGGATGTCACCGCCCGTATCGCCCCACTTCCAGTATTTCTCGAGGATCCAGCTGGCCAGCCCCGCCGGGGAATCGTTGAGCCCGACCGCCAGCGTCGCCGGCTTGGTGCCCTGGATCATGGCATAGGCGCCTTCGGTGAACCCCCATTGGTCCACGATCTTGAAATAGGCCTCTTCCTCGGGAGTTGGATCGTCCGGCCGCGGGAAGCCATAGTAGACACCGACATAATGGGCGCCGATCACCCGCTCGGGGAAATCCCGCACCAGGCCCATCTCGATCCCGGCGCCCATATCGGAGCCCGAGATCATGAACCGCTCGTAGCCCAGCCGCGTCATCAGCTTCGCCCAGAGCGGTGCCACGGCACTCAGATGCATGCCGGGCCGGGTCGGCTGGCTCGAGAAGCCATAGCCGGGCAGCGAGGGGATGACGACATCGAAGGCCACCCCATCCACCGCCCTGGTCAGCAGCGGCACCAGCGGCAGCAATTCGACGAAGTTGGACGGCCAGCCATTGGTCAGCAGGATCGGCACATTGGTCTGACCCTCGCCGCGCACATGCACGAAATGGATCGTCTCGCCGTCCACCACCTCGGTGAACTGGGCAAAGCCATTGAGCTGCGCCTCGGCGGCACGCCAGTCATACTGGTTGGCCCAGTAGTCGACGAAACGGCGCAGGAAGGCGCCTTCGGTGCCATAGTCCCACCCCACCCCCTCAAGCGTCTTGGGGAAGCGGGTGGCGGTCAGGCGGGCCTTGAGGTCGGCGACATCGGCCTCGGGAACCGCAATGGTAAAGGGCGTGGCCATGGGTCTCTCCAATGTGCATTGGAAAGACAATGCGCCAATGCCCTGACAGGTCGCGTCAGGAGGCTGGCTTCAGGCGATCTCGAATTCACACCAGTGGCTGTAGGGCCGCTCGGGGGAATGGATCACGTTGGGGAAATGCGGATTGTGCACCGCATCGGCAAAGGCCTGGTCTTCCAGGCAGAAGCCGGCATGCTTCTTGTAGCTCTTGCCGTTGAGACCGGGCACCGGAATGTCGGTCCAGACGCCATTATAGACCTGGACGCCCGGCCGGTCGCTCCAGAGCTTGAGCGTCAGCGCCCTGTCGGGCCCGGCCACCGTGGCGATCGGGTCGGCATGGCTGCGGCCGGTATCGAGCGCCACGCCGATGTCGTAGTCGACCGGCTGCCCGGCAGCGTCCCGCATCGTCCGCGGCTGACGCAGGTCGTAGATCGTGCCCGCCGAGGGCAGGATGGCGCCGGTCGGCGCCAGGTCGGCGCCGAGCTCGGTATAGGCGGAGGAATTGACCTGGATCGTGTGGTCCAGGACGTCATCCGTGGTGCCCAGGTTGAAATACTGATGCTGCACCAGGCTGATCGGGGTTGGCTGGTCGGTCGTGGCGGTCAATTCCAGCCGCAGGCGATTGCCGCGCAGCGTATAGGTCGCGGCGAAGTTGACATTGCCGGGATAGCCCATGGCGCCGTCGGGCGAGAAGTGGGTGAAGCGCACCGCATTGTTGGCCTCGTCAACCTGTCCATCCCAGACCTGGCGGCCCAGGCCCTCGTCACCGCCATGCAGCTGCAGGTCGCCTGCATTGGCTGATAGCTTGTAGGTCTTGCCATTGAGGTCGAACGAAGCGCCCTTGATGCGGTTCGCCACGCGCCCGGCCAGCGACCCGAAATGCGGGCTGTGCAGCGGATAGGGTTCGAATGTGTCAAAGCCCAGCACCACCGAGCGCTCGCCGCCGGCCACCGGCACGCGCCAGTCGCGCACCGCCACGCCATAGGAAATCAGATCGACCGTGACCCCGGTGTCGCTGACCAGCCGGAACTGATCGACCCGCTTGTCTCCAAAGGTCCCGAACGTCGAAACTGCAATGGCCATGCTCGCCCCCGTAATCTTGCGGGGAACGTGTAGCCTGCTTCGTCGCCTGCCCGCAACGATGCACTTGACCTTTCGGCGGGGCCTGCCAAAGCTCTGCGCAAACGCGCGGGGAGACAGTGTGAACGAAATCGGTCTGAGACGCCGGGCCACGGTGCATGATGTGGCGCGGGCCGCCGGCGTGTCGCTGGCCACGGTCGATCGCGTGCTCAACGGCCGCCCGGGCGTGCGCGCCGCCACGGCCGAAAGGGTCGAGGCCGCCATTGCCGAGATCGGTTTCCAGCGCGATCTGGGCGCATCGCTGCTGGCGCGGGCCCGCGACCTGCGGCTCGTCTTCGTCATCCCGGGTGGCACCAACGAATTCATGGCCAGCCTCGCCGACGCCATCGAGCGTCGCAGTGGCCCGGCCCTGGCCGATCGCATGCATATCGAGACGCGCCGCATCCGCGCGCTCGATGCCGATGCGCTGGCCGAGAGCCTGGATGCCCTCGACGCCCGCCAATGCGACTGCGCCATCATCGTGGCCAGCCAGGAGCCCTCGGTACAGGCCGCGGTCGACAGCGCCACGCGCCGCGGCATTGCGATCATGACCCTGGTCTCGGACCTGCCGGGTACGCTGCGCCGCCACTTCATCGGCATCGACAATGTCGCCGCCGGCCGCACCGCCGCTTCGCTGATGGGGCGCTTCCTGCCCCAGGGCGGCAAGGTGGCCGTCATTGCCGGCTCCCTGCACCTGCGTGACCATTCCGACCGCCTGGCCGGATTTCGCACCACCCTTGAAGCCGATTTTCCCGCTGTCGAAATCATCGGCCCCATCGAGGGCCACGATGAGCGCAGCGAGACTGAAGCCATCGTCGCCGATCTGCTGGCGCGGCATGGCGATCTCGCCGGGCTCTACAATCTGGGCGCCGGCAATGCCGGTCTCGTGGTGGCGCTCGAGGGTTCACGGCGCGCTGGCGCCATCCGGGTCATCGCCCATGAACTGACCGATTCGACCCGTCGCGGGCTGAAATCGGGCGCCATCGATGTGGTGCTGGACCAAAATCCCGATGGCGAAATCCGCGAGGCGATCGCGGCGGCGCGCAGCCTGGCGCTGGGGAGCAATGGCAGCGTTACCACCGACCCCATTGAAATCGGGATTTTCCTGCGCGACAATCTGCGCTAAGAAGCCGACCAATCACTAAACCGGCGGGCCCCAAACCGGGCTGGGAGGACGTTCAGATGTTGTTGTTTTTCGCTCATGAGGTACGTGCCTCATGACTTATCTGGGCATTGATATCGGCACGTCCGGCGTCAAGGCGTTGCTGATCGACGAGCGTGGCCGCGCCTTGGGCGAAGCCTCGGCCGCCGCCGTCGAGCCGGTCCGGCCCCATCCCGGCTGGTCCGAGCAGAACCCCTCCGACTGGTGGACTGCAACCCTGGCTGCTGTCGACAAGCTTAGGGCATCGCACCCATCCGAACTGGCTTCGGTGCGCGGCATCGGCCTTTCCGGCCATATGCACGGCGCGACCTTGCTGGGGAAGAATGACGAGGTTTTGCGCCCGGCTATTCTGTGGAACGACGGCCGTTCGGCCGCCGAATGCAAGGAAATGGAAGCCGCGCTCCCCAATCTGCGCCAGCTGGCCGGCAATATTGCCATGCCCGGCTTTACCGCTCCCAAGATCGCCTGGGTGTGCAAGCATGAGCCCGTCATCTTCGACAAGATCGAGAAGGTCCTGCTGCCCAAGGCCTATGTGCGCCTGCTGCTGACCGGCGACTATGTCGAGGACATGTCCGACGCTGCCGGCACCCTCTGGCTCGATGTCGCCAAGCGCGACTGGTCGGACGAACTGCTGGCCGTCACCGGCCTCAACCGCTCGCATATGCCGCGCCTCGTCGAGGGCTCGGCGCCATCGGGCTCGCTCAGGCGCGAGCTGGCGCAGCGCTGGGGCATGGATGCCAATGTCGTGGTGGCCGGTGGTGCCGGCGACAATGCCGCTTCCGCCGCCGGCATCGGCGCGATCCGTCCGGGCGAAGGCTTCGTCTCGCTCGGTACCTCGGGCGTGCTCTTTGTCTCCAACGAGCGCTTCAGCCCCAATACCGAGGGCGCGGTGCATGCCTTCTGCCATGCCATCCCCGATACCTGGCACCAGATGGGCGTGATCCTTTCGGCCACCGATTCGCTCAACTGGCTGAGCAGGATCACCGGCCAGAAGCAGGCCGAGCTCTCGGGCGTCGCCGAGGCGCAGTTCACCGGGCCGGGCGAGGAAATCTTCCTGCCCTATCTCTCCGGCGAGCGCACACCGCACAACAATGCCGGCGCCCGTGGATCCTTCGTCGGCCTCTCCCACTCCACCGACACCGCCAAGCTGGCCCAGGCCGTCATGGAGGGCGTCACCTTCGCCTTCCGCGACAGCCAGCGCGTGCTCAGCGATGCCGGCACCAAAATCGACCGGCTGCTGGCCGTCGGCGGCGGGTCCAAGTCTGCCCTGTGGCTCAAGCTGATCGCCACCAATCTCGACATGGAAATCGCCCTTCCGGAGGACGGCGATTTCGGCGGTGCGCTTGGCGCCGCCCGGCTGGGCCTGTGTGCCGCCGAGGGCGCTTCGCCCCAGACGGTCATGACCATGCCGCCCATCAAAACCGTCATCGCGCCCGACAGGAGCCTGTCGGCCGCCTATTCCGACCAATATGCGCGCTATCGCGCGCTCTACCCCGCCATCGAGGAGGCACGTTCGTGAGTGATTTTTTCAAGGGCCTGAGCAAGGTCAAGTTTGAGGGTCCGCAGAGCAAGAACGCTCTGGCCTATCGGCACTACAACAAAGACGAAATCGTCCTGGGCAAGCGGATGGAAGACCATATCCGCCCGGCCATCGCCTATTGGCACACCTTTGCCCAGGAAGGCGGCGACCCCTTTGGCGGGCGCACCTTCGACCGTCCCTGGTTCGACAAGGGCATCGAGGGCGCCAAGCTCAAGACCGAAGTGGCCTTCGAATTCTTCGACCTGATCGACGTGCCCTTCTTCGCCTTCCACGACGTTGACGTGGCGCCCGAAGGCGCGACGCTGGCCGAAAGCAACAAGAACCTGCGCATCATCGGCGATCTCATCGGCCAGAAGATGCAGCAGAGCGGCAAGAAGCTGCTCTGGGGCACGGCCAACCTGTTCTCCAACCGCCGTTACATGGCCGGCGCCGCCACCAATCCCGATCCGGAAATCTTTGCCTATGCCGCCGGGCAGGTGAAGGCCGTGCTGGAGCTGACCAATGAACTGGGCGGCGCCAACTACGTGCTCTGGGGCGGCCGCGAAGGCTACGAAACCCTGCTCAACACCAAGATCGGCCAGGAACAGGACCAGATGGCCCGCTTCCTGACGCTGGTCATCGAGCATGCCGAAAAGATCGGCTTCAAGGGCCAGATCCTGATCGAGCCCAAGCCGCAGGAGCCCAGCAAGCACCAGTACGACTTCGACGTCGCGACCGTTTATGGCTTCCTGCAGAAATACGGCCTTGAAAAGAAGGTGAAGTGCAACATCGAGGTGGGCCATGCCTTCCTCGCCGGTCACTCCTTCGAGCACGAACTGGCCGTCGCCTCCTCGCTGGGCATGCTCGGCTCGGTCGACGCCAACCGCAATGACCTGCAGTCCGGCTGGGATACCGACCACTTCCCCAACAATGCCGGGGAAATGGCGCTGGCCTTCTACTACATCCTCAAGCAGGGCGGCCTGGGCAATGGCGGCTTCAACTTCGACGCCAAGGTGCGCCGGCAGTCGCTCGATGCAGCCGACCTGCTGCATGGCCACGTCCTGGGGCTCGACACGCTGGCCCGCGGCCTCAAAGGCGCTGCCGCGCTCATTGAGGATGGCGAGTTCGACAAGCTGCTCGACGATCGCTATGCCGGCTGGCATTCCGGCCTGGGCAAGGACATTCTCGGCGGCAAGCTGAGCCTGGCTCAGATCGCCGACAAGGTCGCGGCCGATGGCATCAATCCGCAGCCGCGTTCGGGCCGCCAGGAATATCTCGAAAACCTGGTCAACCGGTTCGTGTGATCGCCATGGTGACGGTTGCACTCCACCACGTCGCCGTCATCGTCACCGATCTCGATCGTTCGGCGCGCTTCTACCAGGACCTGTTCGGTCTGGCGCCGATCGAGCGTCCGCCCTTCACCATCCCGGGCCTTTGGCTCGGGGTGGGATCCCTCCAGGTGCACCTGACGGTCTATGCCGCCGGCAATTTCCGCCAGGGGCCGGTGGATAATGACGACATCCACTTTGCTTTTCGCACCGATGACTTTGAGGCCTTCGTGGCGAGGGCCGAAGCCATGGGCTTCCGCGCCGATGCGGCACAGGACGACCCCAAGCGTATGATTCTGAAGCGACAGGGCATGGCGGGCTTCCCCCAGCTCTACCTGATGGATCCCGACCGCAATGTCATCGAGGTCAACGGTGCAGCCTGATCATCTCTGGGGAATCCCCTGATGCCCCCAGCGATCAGACCCCTTGTCACTGGCGACAGGCAGGCTTGGGCCGACTTATGGCGCGCATACCTGGCCTTCTACGAGACCGTGTTGCCCGACGAGGTCTATGTCTCGACCTGGTCGCGCCTGCTCGACGTCGATGAACCGACCTGGGGTGCCCTGGCCCTGCGGGACGGCCAGCCCGTAGGATTGGTCCACTGGATCTATCACCGCACCAACTGGGCGATAGCCGACACCTGCTACCTGCAGGACCTGTTCGTCGCTCCGGATGGTCGCAGCCAGGGCCATGGCCGGGCACTGATCGAGCATGTTGCCGCCCATGCCAGGGCGCATGGCTCGGCCAGGGTCTATTGGACCACCCACCGAACCAACTACGCCGCGATGCAGCTTTATGACCGTTTGGCCAGCGAATCCGGTTTCCTGCAATACCGCATGCCGCTGACACCTTAGGATTTTGCCATGCCCCAGATTACCAATCCCATCCTGCCCGGCTTCAATCCGGATCCCTCGATCCTGCGGGTCGGCGAGGATTACTACATCGCCACCTCGACCTTCGAATGGTTCCCCGGCGTGCAGATCCACCACTCCAAGGATCTCGCCAACTGGGACCTGATAACCCGGCCGCTCAGCCGCAAGAGCCAGCTCGACATGCGTGGCGACCCCGACAGCTGCGGCGTCTGGGCCCCCTGCCTCAGCCATGACGGCGAAAAGTTCTGGCTGGTCTATACCGACGTCAAGCGCAAGGACGGCTCGTTCAAGGACGCGCACAACTACATCGTCTGGGCCGACAAGATCGAGGGGCCGTGGTCCGACCCGATCTACGTCAATTCCTCGGGCTTCGATCCCAGCCTTTTCCACGATGACGACGGCCGCAAATGGTTCGTCAACATGATGTGGGACCATCGCCGCCGGCCACTGCTGTTTGCCGGCATCGCGCTGCAGGAGTTCGATCCCGTCGCTGGCAAGCTGGTCGGCCCGCGCACCAATATCTACCAGGGCACCGACCTCAAGCTCGTCGAGGGCCCGCATCTCTATAAGCGGAACGGCTGGTACTATCTGCTGACCGCCGAAGGCGGCACGGCCTACGACCATGCCTGTACCTTTGCCCGCTCGCGCACCATCGACGGGCAATATGAGACCCATCCCGACAAGCACATCCTCACCTCCAAGGACGCGCCGTTTGCCGCCATCCAGCGGGGCGGTCACGGCGACCTGGTCGAGACGCCTGACGGCAAGACCTATCTGGTGCATCTGGGCGGTCGCCCGACGACGCAGGAGCGTCGCTGCGTGCTGGGCCGCGAAACCTCGATCCAGGAAGCCTATTGGGGCGACGACGACTGGCTCTATGTCAAGAACGGCCCGGTGCCCTCGCTGCATGTCGAGGTGCCCGGCAGCCGCAATGACAACGCCTATTGGACCGAGCAGCGCTATACGTTCGAACGCGGCCTGCCCATCGACTTCCAGTGGCTGCGCACGCCCGAAACCGAACGCATCTTTTCCACCGATGGCGGCAAGCTGCGGCTCTTCGGCCGCGAATCGATCGGCTCGTGGTTCGAGCAGGCGCTGGTGGCGCGGCGGCAGACGCATTTCTCCTATGACGCCGAGACGGTGATCGATTTCGCGCCCACCGACGAGCGCCAGTTTGCCGGCCTCACCGCCTATTACAGCCGCTACAACTTCTTCTACCTCACCGTCACCGCCCATGCCGATGGCCAGCGCGAACTGTTGCTGATGAGCTCGGAAATCAGCTGGCCCGATGGCAACCTCAAATTCCCGGCGGCCCCGGTGACCATTCCCAACCAGGGCAAGGTCAAGCTGGCGCTGGAAATCCGCGGACCCAAGCTGCAGTTCTTCTATGCGCTCGAGGGCCAGGACCGCCAGCCGATCGGGCCGGTGCTTGACGCATCAATCCTCTCGGACGAATGCGGTGGACACCAGGCCCATGGCAGCTTCACCGGTGCCTTCGTCGGCGTGGCCGCCAGCGATCTCAACGGCACGGCCCTGCCGGCCGATTTCGATTATTTCGTCTACCGGCCAGTGCGGCACGAGACGGATCGCTACGAGATCTGAGGGGCTCGCCCACTCCATACGCGATCGTCATCCTCGGACTCGACCCGAGGGTGACGGCTGCCCGCAGCGTTGGCGACCACCACCGCGCCTAGCGACAATCCGCCGCATCCATGCTATGGTCTCTCCGTTACGGTCGCGAAATTCGCGCCGAACGCCTGGGGCAGCGCTCGCTCGGACTTCGGGACCTCCTGCAACGGAGACCCAGGGCCATGTCCAATTTTCACGTCATCGCGGGCGCCGGCAGCAAGCTCGATATGCCCATCATCCGCACCATCCGCGTGTCGGACCTGTTTGACGCCTTGCGCCAGGGCGCCGCCGACTTCTGGGAGAAGCCCAGTCACTACGTCATGCTGGTGCTGATCTATCCCATTGTCGGCATCGTGCTGACGGTATGGATGAACGGCTATCACACCTGGCCCCTGCTCTATCCGCTGGTGGGCGGCTTTGCGCTGGTGGGGCCGTTCGCCGCCCTGGGCCTCTATGAAATCTCGCGCCGGCGCGAACAGGGGCTCGATACCTCCTGGTCGCATGCCTTCGAGGTCCTGCGTTCCCCCGCTATTGGGTCGATTGCGGCGCTGGGGGTGATGCTGCTGGCCCTGTTCACGCTCTGGCTCACGGCCGCTCAGACGCTTTATGAAAGCCTCTTCGGCTCGTCCACCCCCCAGACCCTGGACGGGCTCTTGAGCCAGGTCTTCAACGAACCGGGCGGCATGACGCTGCTGATCGTGGGCACGATGCTGGGCGCCCTGTTCGCCCTGGTGACGCTGTGCAGCACGGTCATCGCCTTCCCGCTGCTGCTCGATCGCGACGTGGGCGCCTTCGTCGCCGTCGAAACGTCGTTTCGGGCGGTGATGGCCAATCCGGCGCCCATGTTGGCATGGGGCATCATCGTCGGCCTCGGTCTGTTCCTGGCCTCGCTGCCGCTGTTTGTCGGCCTCGCCGTGGTCATTCCCATCTTGGGCCACGCGACCTGGCACCTTTATCGCAAGGTGGTGGAGCCGGCTTCGACGATCCGGGGCATGTAGCTCCGCAACGGCCATCCCACCCACCGCGCGTCACCCTCGGGCCTGACCCGAGGGCCCTTCACTTGCTGAGCATCCATTAGGTACAGAGCCCTCGGGTCAAGCCCGAGGGTGACGATCTGTGAATGTCGCCGCATCGTGGTCCGCAGCGGTTGGAATCGCCGGCCAAACGCCCTAAACTTGCGGCTTTCCCGACGAGATCCAGCCGCCTCATGGACCAGACGCCGATCCAGCCTCAGCTGACGCCGATGATGGCGCAGTATTTCGAGATCAAGGCGGCCAATCCGGGCTACCTGCTGTTCTATCGCATGGGCGACTTCTACGAGCTGTTCTTCGAGGATGCCGAGATCGCCAGCGCGGCCCTGGGCATCGTGCTGACCAAGCGCGGCAAGCATCTGGGACAGGATATCGGCATGTGCGGCGTGCCCATCCACGCTGCCAACGACTATCTCAACAAGCTGATCCGCCAGGGGCACCGCGTCGCCATCTGCGAGCAGGTCGAAGACCCCAAGGAAGCCAAGAAGCGCGGCGCCAAATCAGTGGTGAAGCGCGACGTGGTGCGTCTCATCACATCAGGCACGCTGACCGAGGATGATCACCTCGATGCGCGCGCCAGCAATTTCCTGGCGGCGCTGGCGATGGTCCGGCATGGCGACACCGATTTCGCGCTAGCTTGGGCCGATGTCTCGACCGGCGAAACCTTTACCGCCGACCTCACCGCCGAACAGCTGCAGGACGAACTGGCCCGCATCGATCCGGCCGAACTGCTGCTGACCGAGCCGACGCGCACGCACCTGCTCGAGCACCGCCTGCTGCCGCCGGCCTGGGCCGCCATTGCCCACCTTGCTCCAGCCGAGAGCTTCGACAGCGAAGCGGCGACATCAAGCCTGCGCGCCGCATTGCCCGGCGGGGCCTTCGACCCGACCGCGCTCTCCCGTGCCGCCCGTGCCGCCCTGGGCGCGGTGTTTGGCTATGTCCGTGAGTCTCAGAAGGGCGTTGGGGTTGCCCTGCGTGCCCCGGTCGCCGATGGCGCCATCCGGCACATGGCCATCGACCAGGCCACCCGCGCCAGCCTTGAACTGCACCAGACCCAACGCGGCCAGACCAGGGGGTCGCTGCGTCAGGTGATCGACCTGACGGTCACCGCATCCGGCTCCCGCCTGCTCTCGGCGCGCCTCGCTGCGCCCCTCGCCGATGCCCCGGCAATCAACCAGCGCCTCGACGCGGTTGGCCATCTCGCCAACGACACCCTGCTGACCTCGAGGCTGCGCGCCGATCTCAAGGCCGTGCCGGATCTGGCCCGCGCCCTGACCCGCTTGGCGCTCGATCGTGGCGGCCCGCGCGACCTGGCCGCCATTGGCAAGGCCGTAGGTGCTGCCGCCGCCCTTGCCCGGCATTTAGAGCAGCGCGAAGAGGTGCCCGATGTGCTGGCGCGCATCGCGCGTATCCTGTCCGCGGCACCCTTGCCGCTGGCCTCCGAGCTCGCCTTGGCGCTCGATGACGAACTCCCACTGCTTGCCCGCGACGGCGGCTTCGTGCGCAAGGGCTACGATCGGGCGCTGGACGACGAAAGGGCGCTGGCCAGCGAAACCCGCGCCGTGGTTGCTGCCCTGCAGGCGCGGCTGATCGAGGAAACCGACGTCCGCTCGCTCAAGATCCGGCACAATGGCGTGCTCGGCTATTTCGTCGAAGTGCCGGCGGGGCATGGCACCAAGCTGCTCGAGGAGCCACACCGGCAGACCTTCATCCACCGCATGACCATGGCCAATGCCATGCGCTTCACCACGACGGAGCTGGCCGATCTGGAAGGCCGCATCGCCCGGGCGCATGAGGCGGCGCTCGAGATCGAGCTCAAGACCTTTGCCAGCCTGCGCTACGACGTCCTCAGCCGTACTGACGCCCTGCGCGAACTGGCCGATGCGCTGGCGGAACTCGACGTCACCTCGGCCCTGGCCCATTTGGCGGCAACGCGCGGCTATACCAGGCCCGACATCGACGATTCCCTTGCCTTCAGGATCGAAGGCGGGCGGCACCCTGTCGTCGAAGACATGGTGATGGCCCAGGGCCAGAGCTTTGTCGCCAACGATGCCGACCTCAGCGGCGACGATGCCGTTGGCGGCGGCCGGCTCTGGCTGGTCACCGGTCCCAATATGGGTGGCAAATCGACCTTCCTCCGCCAGAACGCGCTGATAGCCATCCTGGCGCAGATGGGCAGCTTCGTGCCGGCCACATCGGCCCATATCGGCGTCGTCGACCGGCTCTTCTCCCGCGTCGGGGCCAGCGACGACATCGCCCATGGCCGCTCCACCTTCATGGTCGAAATGGTCGAGACCTCGGCCATCCTCAATCGCGCCACGCGCCGCAGCCTGGTCGTGCTCGACGAGATCGGCCGCGGCACGGCAACGTTCGATGGCCTCTCCATCGCCTGGGCGGCGGTCGAGGCGCTGCACGACACCACCGGATGCCGGGCGCTGTTCGCCACCCATTTCCACGAGCTCACCAGCCTCGCCAAGACCCTGACCCGGGTTAGCAACGTCACCATGAAGGTGCGCGAGTGGGAGGGCGAGGTGGTCTTCCTGCATGAAGTGGGTCCGGGCGCTGCCGACCGCTCCTATGGCATCCAGGTGGCGCGGCTGGCTGGCCTGCCCGAACCGGTACTGGCGCGCGCTCGCCAGGTTTTGACCGTGCTCGAACAGCGTTCGGCCGGAACCGCCTCTTCCAGCCAGAAAGCCAGCGTGCTAGACGATCTGCCACTTTTCGCCCATCAACCGGCTTCACGCCCCGTTGAGAAAGACCCGGTACATATTGCGCTCGACGCCGCCAGACCGGACGAAATGACCCCCAAGCAAGCGATCGACCTGCTCTACGAGTTGAAGAAAATCCGCGATGATGCTCGCCGAAGCTGAGGCAAAGCCGCGAAAATCGCTGTTCACGCTCAAGTCCGCCGAAACCATTTTCGGTGAACTCGAAGCGGTGATCGGCGAGGACGCGCCCAAATCCTCCACGGCGCGCGCGGCCGTGTTGGCGCATATCCGCAAGACCCTGGCCGAGGCACGCCAGCAGGCCGAAGCTGAATTGCTCGCCACCGGCAAGGGCACGCGCTGCGCCCAGAACCTGAGCGCGGCGCAGGACGAGATCATCGCCGCCCTCCATATGTTCGCGACCCGTCGCGTCTATCCGGTGGACAATCCCAGTGGCGCCGAAGCCATCGCGCTCTCCGCTGTCGGCGGCTATGGGCGGGGCACCCTGGCACCGGGTTCCGACATCGACCTGCTGTTCATCCTGCCCTACAAGCAGACCCCCTGGGGTGAGCAGGTCACCGAATATATCCTCTACATGCTCTGGGACCTCGGCCAGAAGGTTGGTCACGCCGTCCGCTCGGTCGATGAATGCCTGCGCATGGCCCGCGCCGACATGACCGTGCGCACCGCCACGCTCGAAGCCCGCTTCGTCACTGGCGACCGCACGCTGTTCGACAACCTCGTCTCGCGTTTCGAGACCGAGATCATGCCCAAGACAGGCCCCGAATTCATCGCCGCCAAGATGGCCGAGCGCGACGAGCGCCACAAGCAGATGGGCAATACCCGCTATGTGGTCGAACCCAACATCAAGGACGGCAAGGGCGGGTTGCGCGACCTCAACACGTTGTTCTGGATCGGCAAATACTTCTACCAGGTCAAGACGTCGCACGAACTGGTCGGCAAGGGCGTGCTGTCTGCCGCCGAATACCGGCTGTTCTACCGCGCCGAGGATTTCCTCTGGGCCGTGCGCTGCCACCTCCATTTCGTCACCGGCCGGGCCGAGGAAAAGCTGACCTTCGACGTGCAGCCCGAACTGGCGCAGCGCATGGGCTATGCCCAGCGTATCGGCATGCTGGGCGTCGAGCGCTTCATGAAGCGCTACTTTCTCGTCGCCAAGGATGTGGGCGATCTCACCCGCATCATCTGCGCCAGCCTCGAATTCAACCATGCCAAGGACATGGACCTGGTCGGCCGCGTGCTGGCGCCGTTCCGCTCGGGCAAATCCAGGATCAAGGGCGAAACCGATTTCGTGCTCGATACCGGCCGGCTCAACATCGCCAGCCCGGATGTGTTCGAAAAGGAACCGCGCAACCTGATCAAGATGTTCCTGGTCGCCGGGCGTGAGGAACTGCTGTTCCACCCTGATGCCATCAAGCATATCGCCCGCTCGCTGCGCCTGATCGACAATCGGCTGCGGCACGATCCCCAAGCCAACGACTATTTCCTGACCATCCTAACGGCGCCGCAATCGGTCGAGCGCATCCTGCGGCAGATGAACGAAAGCGGCGTGCTCGGGCGCTTCGTGCCCGATTTCGGCAAGATCGTCGCGCTGATGCAGTTCAACATGTACCACCACTACACGGTGGACGAGCACCTGATCCGCTCGGTCGGCGTCATGGCCGATATTGCCAATGGCGGTCTGCGGGACCAGTTGCCGCTGACCCATGAGTTGCTGCCGCAACTCAACGATACCCGCCTGCTCTATGTCGCGCTGTTCCTGCATGACATTGCCAAGGGCCGGCCCGAGGACCACTCCATTGCCGGCGCCCGCATCGCCCGCAAGCTCTGCCCGCGCTTTGGCCTCTCCCCCGCCGAAACCGACACGGTCTCCTGGCTCATCGAATATCACCTGCTGATGAGCGAGATCGCCCAGGCCCGCGACATCCAGGACCCCGAGACCGCCCGCGCCTTTGCCGATGTGGTGCAATCGCCCCAGCGCCTGGCGCTGCTGATGATCCTGACCGCCTGCGATATCCGCGCGGTTGGCCCGGGCGTCTGGACCGGCTGGAAGGGGAGCCTCTTGCGCGCCCTCTACTACGCCACCGAGCCGCTGCTGTCGGGTGGCCACTCGCAGGTCACCCAGTCCGACCGCATCAATCACGCCCGCCATCAGCTTGCCCAGTCGCTCGAGGCCTGGCCTTCAGCCGATGTCGACGCCTATGTGGCGCGCCACTACGACCATTACTGGCTGCGGGCCGAGCCCGAACTGCAGCTCGAACACGCCCGCATGATCCGCCAGGCCGACATGGCCGGTGACGGCTTCGCCGGCTCGATCCGCATCAAGGCCTTCGAGGGTATCACCGAGGTTTCGTTCTACACGCCCGACCACCCGCGCCTGCTGTCGCTGATCGCCGGAGCCTGCACCATGCAGGATGCGTCCATCATAGGCGCTCAAATCTTCTCGACCCGCGACGGCCACGCCATCGATACCTTCCGGCTGCGCCGCTCCTTCACCTCCGACGAGGACGAGAAGGTCCGTGCCACCCGCATCATCGATACGGTCAAGCAACTGCTCCAGGGCAAGCGGCAGATCCTGATCGATCTGGGCAAGGAATCGCGCCACAACAAGCGCCTCAAGCCCTTCGCCCTGCCGGCGCAGGTTTCGGTCAGCAACGCGCTGTCGGAAAAGTTCACCGTCATCGAGGTTTCCGGCCTCGACCGCATGGGGCTGCTCCATTCGCTGACCCACGAGATTTCCGACCTCAACCTTACCATCGGTTCGGCCCATATCGGCACCTATGGCGAAAAGGCCGTCGACGTCTTCTACGTCACCGACCTGACCGGCCAGAAGATCATGGCCAAGCCGCGCCAGCGCAAAATCCACGACGCGCTGATGGGGGTGTTCCACCCGCGCGAGAAGGTGGCGCATGGATAGCGTGGCTGCCCGGCCATGAGCCTCTACCGCAATTTTCTCTCCGTCGGCGGCCTCACCCTGGTCTCCCGCGTTGCCGGCTTTGCGCGCGATGCGCTGATGGCAGCGGTATTGGGCACCGGGCCGGCGGCCGACGCCTTTTTTGCCGCTTTCCGCTTTCCCAACCTGTTCCGGCGCTTGTTCGCCGAGGGCGCCTTCAACACCGCCTTCGTGCCCATGTTCTCCGGCGCGCTCGAACGCAACGGGCCCGATGCGGCGCTCGACCTGGCCGCCCGCATCATGGCCTGGCTGGTCGCCGCGCTGGTGGTGGTGACCATCCTCGCCGAAATCTTCATGCCGCAGCTGATGGTTGCCTTTGTCCCCGGCTTCGTCGACGACCGGGAGAAGTTCGACCTGACGGTGCTGCTCACTCGCATCATGTTCCCCTACCTCGCCTGCATGTCGCTGATGGCGGCCTATGGGGCGATCCTCAATTCCCTGGGCCGCTTCTTCGCGGCGGCGTTTGCCCCCGTGATCCTCAACATCGTCAATATCGCCGCGATGATCCCGCTGGTAACCTTCTGGGTGCAGGATCCGGCCGGCTCGGCTATCTGGGTGGGCGTGGCGACCATGGCCGGCGGCATCGCCCAGCTCTGGCTGGTCTGGTCGGCGATCCGCCGCGCCGATTTCGTGCCCGAATTCCGCCTGCCCCGACTCGATCCGGAGGTGCGCCGCTTCTGGGTGCTCGCCATTCCCGCCATCCTCACCGGCGGCATTACCCAGATCAACATCTTCGTGGGCACCATCATCGCCTCGGGCGCCGATAACGCCATTTCCATCCTCAACTATGCCGATCGCCTCTATCAGCTGCCGCTCGGCATCATCGGCATCGCCATCGGCACCGTGCTGCTGCCTGAGCTCAGCCGGCACCTCAAGGGCGGGCGCGATGCCGAGGCGCGCCAGACACAGGACCAGTCGCTGCTCGCCGCCATGCTGCTATCCATGCCCGCCGCCACCGCACTGATCGCCCTGGCCGAACCCATCGTACGCGTGCTGTTCGAGCGCGGTGCCTTCGACGGCCTAGCGACCGTCCAGACGGCTGAGGCACTGATCGCCTTTTCCACCGGCCTGCCCGCCTATGTGCTGATCCGCGTGCTGCAGCCGGGCTATTTCGCCCGCGAGGATACGGTCACGCCAACCGTCTTTGCCGGCATTTCCGTGGTCGCCAATATCGGCCTATCGCTGTTGCTTTTTCCCAGCCTCGTCCATGTCGGCATCGCCATCGCCACCTCAGTCTCGGCCTGGCTGAATGCCGCCCTGCTGGCCGTGTTTTTGGCGCGGCGCGGCCATTTCCAGCTCAGCGCCGCCGAATGGGGCCGGCACGGGCTGATCCTTTTGGTCAGCACCATCATGGGCGGTGCGCTCTACATCCTGGCCCAGCGCGGTGCCCCCTATTTCGCCGCCGGCGCCCCGCTCTGGCATCAGGCCGGCCTGCTTGCCGTGCTGGTCGGCTTCGGCATGGTCACCTATTTTACCCTGGTGCATGTCTCGGGCGCGCAGAAGCTGGGCCTGTTGTTGCGCCGCTTGCGGCGGCGAGGCTGAAACGCGATCGCTGCCACACCCACGATGTCACCCCGGCCTTGAGATGCTTCGCCCAACCATCTCAGGATGGATCCCGGCTCAGGGCCGGGATGACAGTGTGGATGGGAGACGGCCAGTTCCCAATATGCCCTCACGCATATAGAACGGGGCAACCCACACTCATAAGTTCGTATCCATGACCTTCACTCCCCGCGTCTTTTCCGGCATCAAGCCTTCCGGCGATCTGCATCTGGGCAATTATCTGGGCGCCATCCGGCGCTTCGTGCCGCTGCAGGACACGCATGAGACCATCTATTGCGTGGTCGACATGCATGCCATCACCGTGTGGCAGGAGCCCGAAGACCTCAAGCGCTGGACCTATGAGATCGCCGCGGCCTATATCGCCGCCGGTGTCGATCCCAAGCGCTCGATCATCTTCAACCAGTCCCAGGTCATGGAACACGCGGAGCTGAGCTGGATCTTCAACTGCGTGGCGCGCATGGGCTGGATGGCCCGCATGACCCAGTTCAAGGACAAGGCCGGCGAGAACAGCGAAAATGTCTCGCTGGGTCTGTTCGCCTATCCTAGCCTGATGGCCGCCGATATCCTGCTCTACAAGGCCACCGGCGTGCCCGTAGGCGAGGACCAGAAGCAACATCTGGAGCTGACGCGCGACATCGCCAAGAAATTCAACCACGATTTCAAGAAGCAGATCAAAGCGCTCGGCCACAAGGGCGACTTCTTCCCCATCACCGAAACCCTGGCGACCGGCCCGGCCATGCGGGTCAAGTCGCTCAAGGATGGCAGCAAGAAGATGAGCAAGTCCGATGCCTCGGACCTTTCGACCATCTACATGATGGACGATGCTGACCTGATCGCCAAAAAGATCAAGCGCGCCACGACAGACGCCGACGCGCTGCCCAGCGAAGCCGCCGGCCTCGCGGGGCGCCTCGAGGCAGAAAACCTGGTTGGCATCTACGCGGCTCTTTCCAATCGCTCGGTCGATGACGTGCTGGGCGAATTCGGCGGCCAGGGCTGGGGAAAGTTCAAGCCGGCGCTGGGCGATCTCGCCGTTGCCGTGCTGTCGCCCATCGCCGAAGAGATGAAGCGGCTGGTGGCTGATCGCGGCGAGATGGATGCCATCCTGCGCGGCGGCGCCGAGCGGGCGCGGGCCATCGCCCAGCCCATCATGGCCGATATCCGCAATATCGTCGGGTTCATCCGCTAACAAGACCAGGGGGCGGTCGTGGTTTCTCAGACCGAATACAAGCGCAAATTCCTCGTCGTCATCGACGAGACGCCCGAATGCGAGCGGGCACTGACCTTTGCCGCCTATCGCGTGAAGCGAACCGGCGGCACGGTGGTGTTGATGAGTGTCATCCAGAAGCCCGAATTCATCGGCCTGGGCGTCGAGGACGTACTGCGCGCCGAAGCCGTCGAGGAAGCCGAGCGCAACCTCGATACCCGCCTCGCGCGCCTCCGCGACATCGGGGACGTCAAGGTGGAGTCGGTGGTTCGCGAAGGCGAGGCCGCGGAAGAAATCGAACGCGTGATCGACCTGGATCGCGATATCGCCATCCTGGTGCTGGCAGCGTCGACTTCCGGCGAGGGACCCGGTCCGCTCGTCATGCACTTCGCCAACCGTGCCAACGCCCTGCCCATTCCCCTGACCATCGTGCCAGGCAGAATGAGCGACGAAGAGATTATTGCTATCTGCTGACGCCTAGTGAGACCTCATAGTGAGCTTGTCGAACCACGAGGTCGGGCACATCCATCCCGCCACGACCTCGTCCTTCGACAGGCTCAGGATGAGGTCTACTGGAGATGCGGCATGCATACCTGCCCCCGCACCAAGCCCCTTGCATCCTGACTGCAAAAGTCTATTTTAGAAGCGTTCTAATCGCAAATCGCAGGCGTCCCGATGTTCATCCAGACCGAAGCCACGCCCAATCCGGCGACCCTGAAGTTCCTGCCGGGTCGTGAGGTGCTGGTTGGCGAGCCGCGCGATTTCCGTAGCGCCGAGGCGACGGCCAATTCGCCCCTGGCGCAGGGCCTGTTCGGCATTTCCGGCGTTACCGGCGTGTTCCTCGGTTCCGACTTCATCTCGGTGACCAAGGACGACACCAACTGGGCCCATATCAAGCCGGCCATTCTCGGCGTCATCATGGACCACTTCCTGTCGGGCAAGCCCGTCATCGTCGAGGGCGGCGTCGACGTTGCCAATTTCGACGAGGTCGATGAATTCTTCGAAGAAGAAGACAGCGAGACCGTGGAAGTCATCAAGGAATTGTTGGCGACCCGCGTACGCCCGGCCGTGGCCATGGATGGCGGCGACATCACCTTCAAGGGCTTCAAGGAGGGCACCGTATTCCTCCACATGCAGGGCGCCTGCTCGGGTTGCCCGTCCTCGACCGCCACGCTCAAGAGCGGCATCGAAAACCTGCTCCGCCACTTCGTGCCCGGCGTTGAAGCCGTGCAGCAGGTTTGAGAGCGGCCATAGGCAAAATCGCTCCAGTGGAGCCATTTTAGCGAGCAAAGCCATGAGGGCTATGCCCGAATGGCCGGTGAGCTTCCAGTTTAGCAGCAAGCCAGAGGCCCGGAGCGATCCGGGCCTTTCGTTATCTGGGGAGCCACTTCTTGTCGATCTTGCAGACCATCGTATAGGCGGGGTCGAAGACGTTGCCCACTTCGTAACGCACAACCTGACCCATCAGGTGGCTCGCGGCCACGGCGGAAAGCCCATAGCCTGAGGTCAGCCAGTCGAGCATTTCGGTGGTGGCATGCTGCAAGGCCTGGTCCAGTGGACGGGCATTGCCGACCGTGAAGATGGCGTCGCCGGTTTCCCCGCGCGGCCAGGTCTGGTGCCGGCGCTTGACCACCGAAAGCCGCACTTCGACTTCCATGGCCGTTTCGACGCCGGTGCCGACGATTTCGCCATCGCCCTGGATGGCATGGCAGTCGCCCAGGAAGAACAGCGCGCCTGGAACCGAAACGGGAAACCACACGCGGCAGCCCGGGCCGAAGCCGCGATAGTCCATGTTGCCGCCATTTTCGGCGCTGGTCGCGGTCGAAAAGGCCTGGCCGAGCGCCGGCGCCACGCCGAAGCAGCCGATCATCGGCTCGAGTGGCAGGACCAGATGCTCCAGTCCCGGCACGGGCTCCCGGAGCCGCACGGTGCCGGCTTTGCCATCGATTACCCAGTCCGTCCGCTCGCGGGGTGGCAGGTCGCGGACACGCTCGGGGTCGACGACGTTGCCGGCAAGGGCTGCGCGCGTCCAGCCGCGCTCGCGGATCGGGGTCATCCTGACGATGTCGACCTGCAGGGCATCGCCCGGCTCGGCGCCCGCCACGAAGATTGGCCCGTTCGTCGGATTGGGCCCTGGCCAGCGCTGCACCTCGTCCTTGTCGATGCCGGCGGCGTCGATGGTTTGCGTCACCACGCTGTCGCCATCGGCAATGTTCAGAACCGGTGGCACCGTGCCCAGCACATTGTGCCAGGTCGTCGCAATGAGGGTATGGGTGGCCATGTTTATTCCGCCGCGGCCGCCTTTTCTTCCGGCGAGCGCTGGTCGGTGATGGCCAGCGGCTCGACTTCTTCGCGCTTGCGGCGAATGCGAAGGCGCTTGATGCGGCGGCTGTCGGCGGCCAGGATCTCGAATTCGAAGCCATCGAGCTTGGTGACCCGCTCTCCGCGCTTGGGCACGTGTCCGGCCAGGTCGAACACCAGCCCGCCGATGGTCTCGACATCCTCGGCATAGTCGCCCGGATCGAAATCGGGTCCGATCAGCTTCTGCACGTCGCTGAGCTCGGCACGGGCATCGGCAATGAAGGTATCCGCACCGACCTTGCGGATCAGCGAGGCGGCCATTTCGTCATGCTCGTCCTCGATGTCCCCGACCACGGCCTCCAGCAGGTCTTCGATGGTCACAAGACCATCGGTGCCGCCATACTCGTCGATGACGATGGCCATGTGCACGCGCGAGGCGCGCATCGATTGCAGCAGGTCTCCAACCGGCATGAAGGTGGGGACGAACATCGCGTCGCGCATCAGGTCGAGCCGGATGATCTTCTGCTTGAGCACCGTGGACACGAGCTTGACCGGCACGTCCTTGCTCGGGTCGGTCACCGGGTCGGTGATCTTGGATAGGGCATCCTTGACGTGGATGAAGCCCAGGATGTTGTCCAGATTGTCGTCGAAGACCGGCAGGCGCGAATGGCGCACCTGGCGGAACTTGGCAATCAGCGTGCCCAGGTTCACATCGGCCTCGATGGCCTGGATGTCGGAGCGTTCCACCATCACGTCGGCGACCGAGACGTTGGACAGCTTGAGCACGTTCTGCAGGATCGTGCGCTCGCTCTCGGAGAAGTCGGCCGCTTCGGCGCTGCCCTGCTCGTCAAGCGCCACCTGCAGGTCGTCGCGCAAGGAAACAGTCCCGCGGGCCAGCATGGCCTTGATGCGGTTCCAGATCGTGGGCCCCCGTGCGGACACGAGGGCGGGACTAGAAGGAGGCTGCTCGGGATTGGTGGGCGCCTGAGGGCCCGGACTGTCGCTATCGTTCATGGTCTCTCGCCGCCAAAGACGCGGCTTATCTGTCCTCAAATGGAAATGACGCGCGGACTATAGGGGTTCCGGCCTCGTCAGGCATAGGGGTCTTCTACCCCCAATGTCGCCAATATCTGGGTCTCCAGGCTCTCCATTTGAAGAGCCTCGGCGTCATCGAGGTGATCATAGCCTAAAATGTGCAGAAAGCCATGCACCACGAGATGGGTGAAGTGGTCGGCAAAGCTGACGCCCTGCTCGTCGGCCTCGCGAACCAAGGTTTCGCGCGCCAAGGTGATGTCGCCGAGGATTCCCACGACCGGCCCGAATGGCTCGATCTGCGGAAAGCTGAGAACGTTGGTCGAGCTGTCCTTGCTGCGCCATTGCCGGTTGAGCTCGTGCTGTTCTTCGTCATTGGTGAGCAGGATCGAGAGCTCCGCCGCGCCCTTCACCTTCGGCTTGGCAAGCTTGATCGCGGCGAGAACCGCTTGCTCGGCCCGCGCCTCCAGGTTGTCGGGCCAGGCGTCATCGTTGACGATGACGGCGATATCGAGCGGTGGGAGGATTTTGGGCATATCACTTGCTGTCGGTCAGGTTGGCGTTGGCTTTAAGCCGTCCCACCCGCAATGTCATCCCGGCCTCGAGCCGGGATCCATCTTGAGATCTCAGGATGGGCCCCGGCCTTCGCCGGGGTGACTTCGAGGCGTTGCGGACCTACGGGGTCAAGCCCGCGGTGGCGCCACACCCAGTGTGCGGGCAAGTCCTTCGGTATCGCCGGCCTTTTCGGCCAGGCGCCGCTGCGCATCGGCCTCATAGGCGCGGACGATGCGGCCCACAAGCGCGTGGCGGACCACATCCTTGTCGTTGAACCGGGAAATATGGACCCCCTCGACGCCATCGAGCAGGTTCACCGCCTCGACCAGCCCCGATTTCTCGCCGCGCGGCAGGTCGACCTGGGTCGGATCGCCCGTGACGATCATCTTGGAGTTCTCGCCCAGGCGGGTGAGGAACATCTTCATCTGCATCGAGGTGGTGTTCTGCGCTTCGTCGAGGATGACCACGGCGTTGGCCAGCGTCCGGCCGCGCATGAAGGCGAGCGGGGCCACTTCGATGATGCCCGAGGTGATGCAGCGCTCGACATTTTCCGGCTTCATCATGTCGTAGAGCGCGTCGTAGAGCGGGCGGAGATAGGGATCGACCTTCTCCTTCATGTCGCCGGGCAGGAAGCCCAGGCGCTCGCCCGCCTCCACGGCAGGGCGGGAGAGGATGATGCGGTTGATGTCCCCGCGTTCGAGCAGGCTCGCGGCATGCGCCACCGCCAGGTAGGTCTTGCCGGTACCGGCCGGGCCGACGCCGAACACCAGTTCGCTGCGCTCCATGGCGCGCATATAGGCGTCCTGCGCCGGGGTGCGGGCGACGATGGTGGATTTGCGCGTGGCGATCTGGGCCATGCGCACCTTGCCCTTCTTTTCCAGCGTCGGCAGGATCAGCTGGCTGTCCTCGGTTTCGATCATGCGGATGACGCCATCGACATCGGAAATGTCGATCGTGCGCCCCTCTTCGAGCGAGCCATAGAGCGATTCCAGCACGCGCCGGGCCTGGTCGACCGAAGAGGCTGCGCCTTTGAGCAGGACATGATTGCCGCGGGGAGTGGCCGAAACCTTGAGCCGCTGTTCGATCAGCGCCAGGTTCTGGTCGAAATCGCCATAAAGCTGGGCAGCGAGGCGATTGTCTTCAAAAGCGAGTTCGAGTTGCGATGCGAGTGCGTTGTCTGCGGTCGGTGACAAATGCCTGCTCAAACTGGTGTGGCTCCCGGAGGGGACGGCGCGGGCTTGCGCCTGTCGCTGGACAACGAGGCTAGGATGATTTGGGTGCCTTGTCTCTAGCAATATTGTGGCGGACCACAGGGGCGACAAGGTCGCAGGCGATTGTCTCCGGCGCCACTCCGAATTGCAATGTCTACGGAAATCCCGTATATACCGATCATGCCGAGCCGGTTCGACCCAGCCAAGGATGCCATCAACATCCAGAAGCACAAGCTGCCTCTGGCCTTTGGCGATCGGATATTCGAGGACCGCGCCCACCTCATCATTCCCTCCATCAGGGAGATGGATGGCGAAGAGAGGTTCAAGGTGGTCGGCCTGGTTGAAGACAAGTTGTTCACTGGCGTTTTCGTATGGCGGGAAGACCTGCCGCGTTTCATGTCGGTGCGAAGGAGCAACAGAAATGAAGAAAGAGAATATGGTGATTCCCGCTGATCCGTCCGACGCCGAAGACTTCGACGTCACGGCGGAAGCCCTCGATCGCGGCCAGCGCGCGCGATTGATCCGAATGACACGGACCGGTCTTGGCCTGTCACAGGCCGAGTTTGCCAGTCGTTTCCAGGTTCCGGTCGGTACGCTGCGCGACTGGGAGCAGGCAAGGGTGACTGCGCCCGACTTTGCCGTCGCCTATGTGCGAGTAATCGGCCAGCATCCCGACCTCGTGGCAAAGGCCGTAGCTTAGGCCGCCACAGCCACCTTGAGCCGGCCCACCAGCGAATTGACGCTGGTGCCGATAATCTCCACCTGGTGGATCGCGCCGATCAGGTCGGTGCTGCCCTCCAGATGCACGGCCTGCAGATAGGGCGACCGCCCACCCACCTGGCCAACCTGTCGGCCTGGCCGTTCGATCAGCACGGGCAGGGTCCTGCCGACACAGCTTTGGTGGAACGCGGTGGTCTGGGCGTTGACCAGTTCCTGCAGCCGGTAGAGCCGCTCGGTCTTGACCTCCTCGGCCACCTGGTCGGGCAGGTTCGCGCCGGGCGTACCGGGGCGGGTGGAGTATTTGAACGAATAGGCCGAGGCATAGCCGACATCGGCGATGATCTTGAGCGTGTCCTCGAAATCCAGGTCGGTCTCGCCGGGGAAGCCGACGATGAAATCGCCCGACAGCGCCATGTCCGGCCGCGCCGCCTTGATGCGGTCGATCACGGCCATGTATTCCGCCGCGGTGTGGCGCCGGTTCATGGCCTTGAGGATGCGGTCGCTGCCCGATTGCACCGGCAGGTGCAGGTAAGGCATCAGGATATCGAGGTCGCGGTGGGCGGCCATCAGGCTGTCGTCCATGTCGCGCGGATGGCTGGTCGTATAGCGAAGGCGCTCGAGGCCCGGAATTTCGGCCAGCAGATAAGCCAATTCCCCCAGCCCAACGGGGCGGCCCGTGGCGTCGAGCCCGTGATAGGCGTTCACGTTCTGGCCGAGCAGGGTGAGTTCCTTGACGCCGGCGTCCACCAGCCCGCGCGCCTCGGCGATGACCTGCGCCACCGGGCGGCTGACTTCGGCGCCCCGGGTATAGGGCACCACGCAGAAGCTGCAGAACTTGTCGCAGCCTTCCTGCACGGTAAGAAAGGCGGTGAGCCCCCGCTTGATGGTCACTTCCTTCCTGGCCGCCGGCAGGTGCTCGAACTTGTCTTCTTCGGGGAAGTCGGTGTCGACGACCGCTTTCTTGAGGCTGGGATGCAGGTGGCGCTGGCTTTCGGCCTGCGCCAGCATGTCGGGCAGCTTGTGATAGGCCTGCGGCCCGAACACCATGTCGACCACCGGCGCGCGGCGGGCGATTTCCTCGCCCTCGGCCTGCGCCACGCAACCGGCAACCCCGATCATCATGTCGCCGCCCATCGCCCGGCGCTCGTTCTGCAGTTCCTTGAGCCGGCCCAGTTCGGAAAACACCTTTTCCGAAGCCTTCTCGCGGATGTGGCAGGTATTGAGCAGCACCAAGTCCGCCTGGGCAGGGTCCAGCGTGGTCTCATAGCCGTGCGGCGCCAGCGCATCCATCATGCGGTCGCTGTCATAGACGTTCATCTGGCACCCATAGGTCTTGATGAACAGCTTCTTGGTATTGGCGCGCGTCTCGGTCATGCCGGCTCTTTACCAGCTAACGCGGCAAGACTCAAAACCAGACTCGAAGCCCCTGCAACCTTGCGCGGTCATAAGGGGTTTGTCTGCTGAAGGGAGTTTCAGATGACCCAAGCTCAGACCAGCAAAACCGACACTGCCGCCGCAATGAAGGACGGCAAGAAGCCCGGCCCCAAGGATTCTCCGGTCCAGGTGCGTCCGGCCGGCAAGGATGCGCATGCCGACAAGCCCAAGGACTGGGACAAGCATGACGAAGCCGTCGACGAGAGCTTCCCGGCCAGCGACGCCAGCGCCAAATACTGACCGTGGCATTTGTGCAAGCCCGCAAATGATCTGAAGGCACAAGCACATCAGTCACCCTTGCCATGCCGCGCTCCGACGCTAAGGTCGGGTCGCGGCCATCGGTATTGCGTCAGATTCGGCCGCGGGAAAGTGCGGTATGGGGGTCGAGCGCGAGGCCGAAATCGATAGTCCGCCACGGATCGAGCGGCGCTCCTGGGCGCGCTCGCAGTCCGTCGTCGTCTATCTTTTTGCGCTTGTGCTGGTCATCCTCATCCCGGCGCTGGTCGTGTCGCTGGTCCTGCTCAACCGCAACAATCGCGCGCAGGAAGATGTCGTCCGGGCCCTCACCAATGCCACTGTCCAGGCCATGGGGCAGTCCGTCGAGCGCGAAATCGAGGGCATGATCACCACGCTCAAGGTGCTCTCGACCAGCAGTGCCCTGCGCGATGGTGACTTTGAACAGTTTCACGCCCGGGCTTCGATCGCGCTCAAAGGCAGCGGGTCTTACCTGCTGGCCATCGATCGCGATCTCAACCAGTTGCTCAATACCAGGGTCGCCTTCGGCACCGCGCTGGGGCCGACATCGGATCCCAACACGGCCCGGGCCGCGCTCGAAAGCGGCACGACGCTGGTCTCGGGGCTGTTCTTTGGCCGCACGGCGCAGCGCTGGGTCTTCAACGTCATGCTGCCGCTCAGCGACAACCCCACCACGGCGCTTCTGGCCCTCACGCAGGATGCGGCCAATCTGACCCGAGCCCTGCAGTCGCGCCAACTGCCCGGCGGGTGGCATGCCGCCCTGGTGGATACCGACAACCTGGTCATTGCCGCCACGCCCGACGCGGCGCTCGAAGCGGGCACCGTGCTGCCCATGCGGCAGGCCCAACAGCAAAGCCCCGACGAATGGCAGCGTGAAAGGTTCGGCAGCGACATCGTCGTCACCTCCGAATGGCGCTCACGTCTTTCGGGCTGGCGGGTGATCGCCTGGGCCACTGTCGATACCGTGGAGCGTCCGCTGGGCGATTCCCTGCTCTGGCTGGCCGCCTGGGGCGTCATCATTGCCGGGGTTGCGGGCGGGCTGGCTCTCGTCCTCGCCCAGCGCGTCGGGCGTTCGGTGCGCGGGCTTCGCCGCGATGCGCAGCGGCTGGGCTTGGGTGACCCGGTACGGGCCAAGGCCTATCCGGTCGCCGAAATCGCCGAAGTGTCCCGCGCCCTGGCCGACGCCTCGGCCTTGCGCCAAAAGGCCGAACGCGAAGTGCACTTTCTCATGCGCGAGCTGGCGCATCGCTCGAAGAACCAGATGACGGTCATTGCCGCCATGGCCAAGCAGACCGCGCGCGGCGCCACCAGCGTCGAGGCCTATGTGGAGGCGTTCGAGCGCCGCATCCATGGGCTGTCGCGCTCAACCGACCTGCTGTTGGTTCATGGCCGGGCGGGCGTCTTGCTCGACGAGCTGTTCGATAGCCATATCGCGCCTTTCAGCCCGCCCGATCCCGAACGCGTCAGCCTGATGGGCCCGACGGTGCGCCTCAATGTGCAGGCCGCGCAGATCCTGGGCATGGCCGCCCACGAGCTCTCCACCAATGCCGTCAAATACGGCGCCTTTGCCGGTGACAGCGGCAGCCTCGTCGTGCGCTGGAGCATCGTCGACGACCGGCTAGACCTGGTCTGGCGGGAAACCGTGCCCGCTGGCATCGCGACCTCGGAGCGCGTGGGTTTCGGCACGACGGTATTGCAGAACATGGTGGCGCGAACATTGGGCGCACAGGTGGAGCGCCTCTGCCGGGCCGACGGCATCGAGTGGCACTTCGTCATTCCGCTGGCCGCCATTGACCCATCCCACTCGCCCGGCCCGGCCGCCGAGCCTTCGCCGGAATAAATTCTGGCATTGCGGCCCTCTTTGCACTATAGGGACGCCAGTCTTGGGCCTTTGGGCCCGGGCATCAGCGGCCCCGCCTGGACGACATCCCGGCCGGGGCGACCCAATCCTCCTACCTAAAGGATATGTCCGATGTCGATTACTGCAGAACGCAAGAGCGAGCTGATCCAGGAATACGCAACCAAGCCGAACGACACCGGTTCGCCGGAAGTCCAGGTCGCGATCCTGTCGGAACGCATTGCCAACCTGACCGAGCACTTCAAGGACCACAGCAAGGATAACCATTCCCGCCGTGGCCTGCTGAAGCTGGTTTCGACCCGCCGTCGCCTGCTCGACTACGTCAAGACCGTCGACGACGCGCGTTACAAGGCGCTGATCGAAAAGCTCGGCCTGCGCCGCTAACAGGCGCAAGAAAATTGCGGATGCGGGGCTGAGCTCCGCCTCCGCTTTCGCTGCCCGTTGGCGGCGAAAAGCGTAGACCGGCATTGCCGGAGCATGGCAGGATTATTGGCCGCTCCCTTCGCCTCACGCTCGCAAAATCAGCTCTTGGTTTTGGTCTCGTGAGGCGCCCGACTATTCGGGAGCTGCTTGTTGTCTTGCCCATGTTTCGTCTCTGCCAAGGACGTGAACCGCGCCTGATTTTGAGCTTGGCCTGCACATGGGGTGCAGTCGCAAGTGCGGGCGCACCGGATGAGTTCGTGGGGAGCTACGCCCCCGCGTTCCCGCTCAGCCGGCACAAATGGAAAGACCAGACACATGACGATCAATTTTGATCACCACAAGGTCGAGCTCAACTGGGGCGGCCAGCCGCTGACCCTGGAAACCGGCAAGATCGCCCGCCAGGCCGATGGCGCCGTGCTCGCCACCCTGGGCGAGACCGTGCTGCTCGCCACCGTCGTCAGCGCCAAGTCCGCCAAGCCCGGCCAGGACTTCTTCCCGCTGACCGTCAACTACCAGGAAAAGTACTTCGCCGCCGGCAAGATCCCGGGTGGCTACTTCAAGCGCGAAGGTCGCCCGACCGAGAACGAGACCCTGGTGTCGCGCCTCATCGACCGTCCGATCCGCCCGCTCTTCCCCGAAGGCTACAAGAACGAGACCCAGGTGGTCGTCACCGTTCTGCAGCACGACATGGAAAACAACCCCGACGTGCTCGCCATGGTCGCGGCTTCCGCCGCCCTGACCATTTCGGGCGTGCCCTTCATGGGCCCGATCGGCGCGGCCCGCGTCGGCTATGTCGATGGTCAGTATGTGCTGAACCTGGCCGTCGATCGTCGTAGCGAATCCAAGCTGGACCTCGTCATGGCCGGCACCGAAGACGCCGTCCTGATGGTGGAATCGGAAGCCAAGGAGCTGAGCGAAGAAATCATGCTCGGCGCCGTGATGTTCGGCCATGCCGAGTCGCGCAAGGTCATCCAGGCCATCATCAAGCTGGCCGAGCTGGCGGCCAAGGAGCCGCGCGATTTCGTCGCCCCGGACTATTCCGCCCTCGAAGCCGAAGTGCTCAAGGTCGCCGAGGCCGACCTGCGCGCCGCTTACAAGATCACCAAGAAGGAAGATCGCTACGCTGCGGTCGACGCCGTCAAGAAGTCGGTCAAGGAAGCCTTTGCCGCCAAGGTCGAAGCAGGCGAAGTCTCCGCCGAAGACCTGGGCGAGGTCATCCACAACCTCCAGGCCAAGATCGTTCGCTGGAACGTGCTCGATACCGGCCTGCGCATCGACGGCCGCGATCTCAAGACCGTCCGCCCGATCGTTGCCGAAGTCGGCGTCCTGCCCCGCACCCACGGTTCGGCGCTGTTCACCCGCGGTGAAACCCAGGCGCTGGTTGTTGCCACGCTCGGCACCGGCGAAGACGAGCAGTTCATCGACTCGCTCGAAGGCACCCAGAAGCAGAACTTCCTGCTGCACTACAACTTCCCTCCCTATTCGGTGGGTGAAGCTGGCCGCATGGGCTCCCCGGGCCGTCGCGAAATCGGCCATGGCAAGCTGGCCTGGCGCGCCGTCAACCCGATCCGTCCGTCGGTCGAAGAGTTCCCCTATACGATCCGCATCGTGTCCGAGATCACCGAATCAAACGGCTCGTCCTCGATGGCGACCGTCTGCGGCACCTCCCTGGCCCTGATGGATGCCGGCGTGCCTCTGGCGCGTCCGGTTGCGGGCATCGCCATGGGCCTGATCCTGGAAGGCGAAAAGTTCGCCGTGCTCTCCGATATCCTGGGTGACGAAGACCACCTGGGCGACATGGACTTCAAGGTGGCCGGTACCGAAGCTGGCGTCACCTCGCTGCAGATGGACATCAAGATTGCCGGCATCACCGAGGAGATCATGAAGATCGCCCTCGAGCAGGCCAAGGGCGGTCGTATCCACATCCTGGGCGAGATGGCCAAGGCGATCTCGGCTTCGCGCGGCGAAGTCGGCGAATTCGCGCCGCGCATCGAAACCATGAAGATCCCGACCGACAAGATCCGTGAAGTGATCGGTACCGGCGGCAAGGTGATCCGCGAGATCGTCGAGAAGACCGGCGCCAAGATCAACATCGAGGATGACGGCACCATCAAGATCGCCTCCTCCGACGGTTCGCAGATCGAAGCCGCCATCAAGTGGATCCGCTCGATCACTGACGAAGCCGAAGTGGGCGCCATCTACCAGGGCACCGTCGTCAAGACCGCCGATTTCGGCGCCTTCGTGAACTTCTTCGGCGCCAAGGATGGCCTGGTGCACATCTCCCAGCTGGCCGAGCAGCGCGTTGCCAAGACCACCGACGTGGTCAAGGAAGGCGACAAGGTCTGGGTCAAGCTCCTGGGCTTTGACGAGCGCGGCAAGGTCCGCCTGTCCATGAAGGTCGTCGACCAGGCGACCGGCAAGGAAATCGTCAAGGGCGAGGAAGCCGCCGAGTAATCGGCCCGCCCCGTGAAAAAACCGAAGGCCCGGAGCGATCCGGGCCTTTTTACATTGTAGCGCGAGTGGAGGGTTCGCCATGGTCAACATCCTGTTCATTCAGGGCGCCGGTACTGGCGCAAGCGATGCGCTTGTTGCCGACATGCGCCGACACCTGGCGCAAGGTGACACGCTGGACGCGCCCGAAATGGCCTTGGCAGACGATCCGACGGCGGAGCGCTGGCTCCCTGCAATCGGCGTGGCACTTGCGCGTCAGACTGCCCCGTTTGTGGCGGTGGGACACTCGCTGGGCGGTTCGACCTTGCTGCAATGGCTGGGCACCAATCCCCGTCCCCAAGGCCTCCGAGCCGTGGTCACGGCAGCAGCGCCGTTCTGGGGCGAGGGTGGCTGGAACATGGCCGACTTCGCCTTGCCACCAGGTGCAGCGGCGAGCCTGGCGGAAACACCCTGCCTTCTTCTCAATGGCGACGCGGACGACACTGTTGAGGTGGAACACCTTTCGCTTTATTCGCGCGCCTTGCCCGGGATCGAGACCCGCATCGTTGCGGGTATGGATCACCAATGGGCAAACGGCGGTGCCATCCTTCTCGATGCCGTCCGCCGGTTCGCCTGAACCAGGCCCGCTACTCGATCAGCATCGCGCCCAGCACCATAAGCACCAGGAACACCGCGATGGCGACATGCACCCAGCGCCGGTTGAAGACGATGCCACCCACCAGGACGCCCACGACGACCAGGTTCATCACGATATAGGAGGGATCCAGGAAGATGTCGTCCCAGCCGGTCTTGACCAGTTCATTCCCGATCCCGAGCAGGTAGCTCAGGATCAGCGAGCCGTAGAACCAGGCGCGCCGGCCCACCAGATAGTCGTAATGCGTCTCGTAGCCGTCGATGGTGTCCGGCAGCAGCATCGCCGCCATGAACAGGAACGTGGCGCAATAGGCGGTCTGGAACAGGTACAGTGGGAAGGTCCATTCCACATTGGCGAAGGTCAGCCCCTCCTGCCACCAGAAGATCAGGATGGCGCCCAGGATGAAGACGATCCACAGCCCGTGCAGGATATTGAACTGGTGCGTCTTGGGCTGCTGGATGAACTTGGCCGCGCCGCCCAGCACATTGGCCAGCGCCACGCCCAGGATCGTACCGGAGATCAGCTGCACATAGATCGGGATTTCGTTGGTCTGTTCCATGGTGCCTCGGGGTTGCCCCACCGTTACGGCACCGGCCACGGGCTTTGTCGATAACCCCGAATGCGCACTGCCGATCAATCCACGGCTTTCTTCATGTGCCGTTCATGCAACAGGCTATAAACATCACTTCTATGCGAGGAACCCGCCAGTTAACCGCCCGTTTGGCGAGTGAGGCTTTCCTGCACTAGCGAAGCTTTCTGCCACGCCTTACCCACTGCCTACCTCAACAGATCCGCGTCACCGATTACCCTAGGAATTGCCTTGCTCTCCCGTCGCTTGTTCCTGATCGGCGTTTCCGCCGTCGCGCTTTCCGCCTGCTCCTCCACCCGCACGCCGGTGGTGCAGGAGCCTGTCATCGATCCCTATTACCAGCGGATGTATGGCGAGGTGATCGGCGAGCCCTATCGTGTCGCCGCCATGGACCTGCGCCGCGTCGATCCGAAATGGTGGCGCCAGGAAGTGCCCTACAGCACCACGGAGCGCCCTGGCACGCTGGTCGTCGATACCCCGCAGCGTTTCCTATACCTCGTCCTCGAAGGCGGCCGCGCCCTGCGCTATGGCGTTGGCGTGGGCAAGACCGAAGCCCTGGTGTTCCGCGGCAATGCCACGATCGGACGCAAGGCCGAATGGCCGCGCTGGACGCCGACCAAGGCGATGATCGCCCGTGAACCGGACCGCTACGGCCCCTATGCCAACGGCCTGCCCGGCGGCGAGACCAACCCGCTTGGCCCGCGCGCGCTCTACCTCTACAAGAACGGCGCCGACACCCTGTTCCGCCTGCATGGCACCACCGAGCCCTACACGATCGGCACCAATGTCTCGTCGGGCTGCATCCGCCTGATGAACCAGGACATCATCGATCTCTATGCCCGCGTGCCTGTTGGCGCCAAGGTCGTGGTGATCAACTAGTATTCTGGTCGCTACCCCGGGTCGCTGCCGCGGCAGCGGGACGCCTTGTTTCGGAATCCGTAGTCACCGAAGCAAAGTTTTCCGCTGCCGCGACAAAGGCCCGGGGCATCGCCAGGAAACAAAAGCCCGTTCAGTGAACGGGCTTTTTGTTTGGGCGTTGTAGCTGCACTCAAGTGTGGAGCCCCATCGTGACCCAGCCTGAAATGCGCCTGTTATGGTCCGATGAGTTCGACCAGCCGTCCGGCACGCCGCCGGACCCGCGCTGGTGGTCATACGAGGTCGGTGGCGGCGGCTGGGGCAATGGCGAGCTTCAGGTCTATTCGGATGCGATTGCCAATGCCTGTCATGACGGGCAGGGAAATCTGGTGATCCGGGCGCTTGCCGGGGACGCAGGCTACTCGTCCGCCCGCCTGATCACCAAGGGTCTTGTGGCGTTCCAATACGGCCGGCTCGAAGCCAGGATACTGCTGCCGCGCGGCGCGGGGCTGTGGCCGGCGCTTTGGTTGCTCGGCAGCACGATCGATACCCAGCCCTGGCCGGCCTGTGGCGAGATCGACGTCATGGAGTATGTGGGCAGCGAACCGCGCCGCGTCTTCGGCACCGTGCATTGCCCGCAGCATTCTGGGCGGGACGGGATCAGCGGAGCCCTGGTCGCAACCGAGGACCTGGCGGATCGCTACCACGTCTTTGCGGTCGATTGGAGCGCCCGCCGCATCACCTGGAGCATGGACGGGGTCGACTACTTCTCCCTCTCGCCAGACGAGCTCGGCAAGTCATGGGTCTTCGACCACCCCTTCTACATCCTCCTCAATCTGGCTGTCGGCGGCTGGCTGGGGGGCGAAGTGCCGGCAGCCACACACGTTCCGGCAGAACTCAAGGTCGACTACGTCAGGATATTCGCCCCGCCGGCCTGACCCTCGTCTGACAGTGCCGCGCCGTTTGCCGGGAAGGCAAACAAAAAAGGGCGCAACCTCGCGGCTGCGCCCTTCGATTGCAGGGAATTGCTCCTACAGCGTGCGCTGCACCGTCTCGACGCGGAAGCATTCGATGACGTCGCCGGGGCGCATGTCTTCGTAGTTTTCGAAGGCCATGCCGCATTCCTGGCCCATCTGCACTTCCTTGACCTCGTCCTTGAAACGCTTGAGCGTCTTGAGCTTGCCTTCGTGGATAACGACGTTGTCGCGGATGAGGCGCACGCCCGAACCACGCTCGACCATGCCTTCGGTGATGCGGCAGCCGGCGACCTTGCCGACCTTGGTGATCGAGAAGACTTCCAGGATTTCCGCATTGCCGATGAAGGTTTCGCGACGCTCCGGCTTGAGCAGGCCGCTCATGGCGTTCTTCACGTCATCCACCAGGTCGTAGATGATGTTGTAGTAGCGGATTTCGATGCCGTCGCGCGTGGCCAGGTCCGTCGCCTGCTTGTTGGCGCGGACGTTGAAGCCGATGACGATGGCGTTCGAAGCCGAAGCTAGGGTGACGTCCGACTCGGTGATGCCGCCCACTGCGCTCATCAGGATCTGCGCCGACACTTCGTCGGTCGACAGCTTGTTGAGCGAAGCCACGATGGCTTCCACCGAACCCTGCACGTCGCCCTTGATGATCAGCGGGAACTTGGCGATGCCCGCCACCTTGAGCTGGTTCATCATCTGCTCGAGGCTGGTAGCGCCGCCGCCGGCCGTCTTTTCGCGGATGGCGCGCTGGCGGTACTCGGTCACTTCGCGGGCACGAGCTTCGGTCTCGACCACCGAGAAGCGGTCGCCGGCATCGGGCACGCCGGTAAAGCCCAGCACTTCCACCGGAATGGAGGGACCGGCTTCCTTGACCTGCTCGCCCTTGTCGTTGATCAGGGCGCGCACGCGGGCAAACTCGGTGCCGGCAACCAGGATGTCGCCAACCCGCAGCGTACCGCGCTGCACCAGCACGGTCGCCACCGCGCCGCGGCCGCGATCGAGCTTGGCTTCGATGACCAGGCCCTCGGCGCGGCCGTCGCGGGCCACCTTGAGCTCGAGCACTTCGGCCTGCAGCAGGATGGTCTCGAGCAGCTTGTCGAGGCCCTTCTGCGTCTTGGCTGACACTTCAACGTCGAGCACTTCGCCGCCCATCGACTCCACGAACACTTCGTGCTGCAGCAGCTCGGTGCGGACGCGGGTCGGGTTGGCTTCCGGCTTGTCCATCTTGTTGATGGCCACGATGATCGGAACACCGGCCGCCTTGGCGTGCTTGATGGATTCGATCGTCTGCGGCATCACGCCATCATCGGCCGCCACCACCAGAACGGCGATGTCGGTCGCCTGGGCGCCGCGGGCACGCATGGCGGTGAACGCCTCGTGGCCCGGGGTGTCGAGGAAGGTAATCTTGCTGCCGTTCTTTTCGACCTGATAGGCGCCGATATGCTGGGTAATGCCACCGGCTTCACCGGAAACCACATTGGCTTCGCGGATCGCGTCGAGCAGCGAGGTCTTGCCGTGGTCGACGTGGCCCATGATGGTCACCACGGGTGCACGATCGGTCAGGTCCTCGGCCTTGTCGTCCGAAGCAATGTCGAACAGGCCCTCTTCGACGTCCGCCTCCGACACGCGCTTGACCGTGTGTCCAAGCTCGCTGGCGATCAGCTCGGCCGTATCGGCGTCGAGCACGTCGTTGATGGTGGCCATCTGGCCCTGCTGCATCAGCATCTTGATGACGGTGACCGAGCGCTCGGCCATGCGGTTGGCCAGTTCCTGCACCGTGATGGCTTCCGGAATGGTCACTTCGCGGCTGAGCTTTGGCGCATCCTGCTGGTTGCGGCCCATCTTCTTGTCGCGACGGCGGCGCATGGCGGCCAGGGACGGACCCCGGTCGCGATCGCTTTCGGTCGTGGCGCTGGCCACGGTCAGCCGGCCGCGGGCGCCTGAGTCATCGCCGCGGCGGGTCGGCCGCTCCGGCGTGGCGCGCGAAGCACGACGCGCATTTTCGAGTTCGGCTTCACTGGTCGGCCGCGTCTGCGGTGCGCCGGTACGGACCTTGCGGCCGTCGGCTTCGCTGGGCGGGGCGGGCGGCACGTTGCCGATCGGCGCCATGCCCGAACCAGGCGGACGACGTTCACCGGCCGGGCGGCCGGCCGTGCCCGAGGGACGGGCGCCGGGCGCGCCGGGGCGAGCGCCAGCAGTGCCCGGACGAATCAGGGCATTGGCGCCGCGTTCGTTTTCCGGACGCGTATTGCCGCTTGGACGCGATTCCCCCGCCGGGCGCACCGGACGTGGGGGCTGGCCGGGACGGCCGGCAACCACGCGCACGCTGGACGGGCCAGGATTGCGCTGTGATGCAGGTGTATAAGGCGCGCGCGGTTCCTCGCGCGGGGCCGGTGCGGCTTCGGCGGCCGCCGGCGCTTCGCTCTGGGCAGGCGCCGCAGCGGGGGCCTCGGCTACGCCGGCTTCATCGGCACGACGGGCAGCTTCGGCGCGCTCGGCTTCCTCGCGGATCTGGCGACGGCGCACATCTTCTTCCACGCGCCGGGCTTCTTCTGCGGCAAAGCGTTCGCGGTCCTCGGCCTGGCGGGCACCGGCCAGCGCCAGCGCCTGACGGCGGGCCTCCGCTTCGGCGGCGCTCAGGCCCAGGGGAGCGCGCGGCGCTGCTGCCGGACGACCGGCTGGCGGGCGCTGGCTCTGCGACGGTGCGCCAGCAGCCGGAGCCGGCCGATGCGGAGCACTCGGAGCATTGGGCTTGGGCACCAGTCGCGTGCGCTTTTCGACGACAACCGTCGAGCGCGAAGGACCACGCGACATCCCCGGACGGTTGCCCAGGCTTGGGCCGCCCTTGAGTGTCAGCGTCTTCTTGGCGCCAGAGTCGTCGGTGCGCTTGTCGTCGTTATCAGCCATGTATCTCGCGTCTTTCGTCGGTGGCCTCGGGCAAAAGGTCACCGTCAACCGCAAGGCTGCCGGTGTCCGTTTCCGTCGGTTTGGCGATGTAAAGGGCCAGTCTACGGGCCTTTTCCACCGCCGCTTGGGCTGCTGCCCCTCTCGTGAGGGCAGCATGTATCACATTTTCCAGCCCGAGTGCCAAACCCATTTGCTCTGAGGAGAGCAATTCGAAATGGGGCACTTCGAACCCGTCGATTTCTTCTTCTGCCGCTGCGTAATGCAGGGCCTTGAGCGGTCCGACCATCTTGCTGCGCCCGTCCTGGGCAGCATCGGTCGCGGTGATCAGCGCGATCAGCTCTCCCGCCCGGATCAGGCCCTGCACCTTGGTGGCACCGAACGTCAGCTGGCCGGCCTTGCGCGCCATGCCAAGCGCGTTGAGATAACGCTGCTCGAGCCTGGTCTGGGTCAGGCCCGGCAGGTCGTCCGGCAGCTTGACCTCGGTCTTGAGGCTGCGCGCGAAGACCTTCTTGCGGACCGCTTCGGCCACCGCCTCGCGGCTCAGGCTGATCCAGACGCCGCGGCCTACGGCCTTGGCTTCCGTATCGGGCACCAGCACCCCGTCCGGTCCGAGCACGAAGCGAATGAGCTCGGCCACGGGTTTTTCAACCCGTGTCAGAGCGCACATCCGCGTCGTTTCTTCGCGCCGGGCCATGTCCTGGTCCCCCGCCGGCCTTCGGCCCTTAGGCCGATGCCTCTTCGCTGGCGGCTTCCTCATCGGTGGCCGCTACGTCTGCCTCGTCGATCCAGCCGGCCTTGATGCGCGCCTGCATGATCATGTCTTCAGCCTCTTCCCGCGAAATCGGGAAGTCCTTGAACGTGCCTTCGAACCGCTTGGTCTCGCCGTCCTTGCGCTCGCTCCAGCCGATCAGGTCGTCCGCGGCGCAGCCGGCAAAGTCTTCGACGGTCTTGACGCCGTCCTTGCCCAGGGCCACCAGCATGGCGGCGTTGAGCCCGGCGATCTCGTAGAGGTCGTCATCCACGCCGAGCTTCTTGCGCTCTTCGTCGTGGGCCCGATCGATCGCCGCTAGGTATTCGGTGGCTCGGTTCTGGATTTCGCCGGCGGTTTCTTCGTCGAAGCCATCGATCGAGGCGATTTCGTTGGCGTCGATATAGGCCAGTTCCTCGACCGAGGAGAAGCCTTCCGAAGCCAATAGCTGGGCAACCATCTCGTCGACGTCAAGGGCTGCCATGAACAGGCTCGAGCGTTCGGTGAATTCCTTCTGGCGGCGCTCGCTCTCTTCCTGCTCGGTCAGGATGTCGATATCCCAGCCGATCAGCTGCGATGCCAGGCGCACATTCTGGCCGCGGCGGCCGATGGCAAGCGAGAGCTGCTCGTCGGGGACCACAACTTCGATGCGCTCTGCCTGCTCGTCGAGCACCACCTTGGCGACATCGGCCGGCTGCAGCGCCGAAACCACCAGGTCGGCAATCGTGTCGGTCCAGGGGATGATGTCGATCTTTTCGCCCTGCAGTTCGGCAACCACGGCCTGGACGCGCGAACCGCGCATACCCACGCACGCGCCCACCGGGTCGATCGACGAATCCGAGGAGGTCACGGCGATCTTGGCACGCGAACCCGGATCGCGCGCGATCGAGCGGATCGTGATGACGCCGTCGTAGATCTCGGGCACTTCCTGCATGAAGAGCTTGGCCATGAACTGCGGATGCGTGCGGCTGAGGAAGATCTGCGGGCCGCGCTGTTCGCGGCGCACGTCATAGACATAGGCGCGGACGCGGTCGCCATAGCGGAACATTTCGCGCGGGATCAGCTCGTCGCGGCGGATGATGGCTTCGCCACGACCCAGGTCGACGATCACGTTGCCGTATTCGACGCGCTTGACGGTGCCGTTGACGATCTCGCCGATGCGGTTGAAGTACTCGTCATACATGCGCTCGCGCTCGGCATCGCGCACCTTCTGCACGATGACCTGCTTGGCAGACTGGGCGGCGATGCGGCCGAATTCCATGGGCGGCAGCGGTTCGGTGAGGAAATCGCCGATCTTGGCTTCCGGCGACTTGGCCTGGGCGCGCTTGAGGTCGATCTGGCGGCTGGGCTCCTCGACATCCTCGACGATCTCGAGCAGGCGCCACATGCGGGTTTCGCCCGAGCGCGGGTTGATCTCGACCTTGATCTCGGTCTCGGCGCCGTAGCGGCCCTTGGCCGCCTTTTCCATGGCGTCCTGCATCGCCTCGATCACGACCATGCGGTCGATCGACTTTTCGCGGGCAACGGCATCTGCGATCTGCAGCAGCTCGAGACGGTTCGCGCTAACGGCCATTTAGTGGATCTCCTGGGAGTCTTCGTCGTCATTGTCATTGTCGGCAAACTCGACCGTTTCGGTCTCGTCGTCGTCGATGGGGTGGGCTTCCTGGTCGAGCCGCGCCTTTTCCATCAGGGCATCGGTCATCACCAGCTTGGCTTCGGCAAGCGTGGTGAACAGCAGCCGATGGTCGGGGTCCGTGCCGCCGGGCGCGTCGGGCAGGGTGATGATGACTGCGTCATCGTCGACCGCCTTGATGAAGCCGCGAAAGCGCTTGCGGCCATTGATCATGTCGCTGAGCTCGATCTTGGCCTCGTGCCCCACATAGGCGGCGAAATCGCGCCGGCGCACCAGCGGCCGGTCGATGCCGGGCGAGGAAACTTCGAGGTGATACTCGCGGTCGATCGGGTCTTCCACGTCGAGCACCGGCGAGAGGTCTTTGCTCAGCGTCTCGCAGTTGACGATGGTGAAGCGAGCATTCTCGTCTTCGGCCATGATCTGCAGCGTCATGCCGTTTTCCTGGGTGATCTTCACCCGAACCAGGGAAAAGCCCAGGCCGTTGGCGACCGGCTCGACGATCCGGGCGATACGGGCTTCCAGGCCCGTTTCCTTGATGTAGCGCTTTTCGGTGAGATCGAAGCTCATCGGTCCCTTCGGAGGTAATAAAAAAGAGCGGGGCCGGGCGGCTCCCACTCTGCAAACTTGCTGAGATGTTGGCGTCTATATAGCGCTGTTGCCGCCGAGCCGCAAGATGTCGGTCGTGGTCGCGGCGGCCGCTACCTTTCCCAGGTGACAGCCGACACGTCCGCGCCAAGTTCTTCCAGCGCGCCGCGCAGGTCCGCGACCATCGCATCGGGGCCGCAGAGATAGAAGTTATGCTTGAAATCCCCGACGTGCTGGCGGAGGAAGTCGGCGTCGATCCGCTCCTGCAGGAGGTTTGACTTCGGATCCCCCGTGACCGTCCACAGCGTTTCGAGTCCATCCATCGCTTCGAACTCGTCGCGCAGGATGATGTCCCGCTCGGTCTGGTTGGAAACGATCAGCCGATTGCCCTCGAGGCCTCCCTTGGCCTGGAGATGGCGGAGAATGGCGATGAACGGCGTGACCCCGGCGCCACCGGCGATGAAGGTGCCCGGCCCCTTGTATTGAATGGTGCCCCACACGTCGCGCAACAAGAGGTAGTCGCCCGCCTCGCAACCCCAGAGCGCATTGGTGACGCCGGGATGATCGCGATAGCTCTTGATGGTGAATTCGAGATCGGGCTCGTCCTGTCGCGACGTAAAGGTGAACGGCCGCTTCTGGTCGGCCCAATCGGGCTTGTCGATGCTGACTTCCGTGGCCTGTCCGGGCCCAAAATGAAAATTCTTCGGTTTTTCGACGCGATAGTGACGGACATTGTGGGTGACCATTTCGGTCTTCAGAATCTGGACGCGGGTGGGCATTTGGGGGCTCCTTTCTAGCTTAGACGCGCCCGCGGGCGGAACGTTCCCCAGCCGCAGGCACCTGCCCTGCCTGAGGGTCGCCTGGAGGTCACCCAGTGTCATCAGCGAAACCAGGGCACCCGAGAACCCCTTGATTTCCTTGATAAAACTCTAGCAACGATGCGCCGGACTTCAAGGGATGGAATCTGCAAAATGTGGTCTTGAGGGTCAGGCGGGCCACGATCATTTCCAGGGTGTTCAAACGAAAGGAACACTTCAAATGATCAAGAACACCATTATCGCCCTCGTCGCCACCGCCGCTTTTGCCGGCGCTGCCGCCCCTGCCTTTGCCGACGTGTTCGGTGACAATGTCACGAGCGAGATGCGCGACTTTACCGCCAACTCGATCCTGGCCCAGCTGCAGCAGAAGGGCGTCAACGCCACCGCCGTCGAAGACTGGAGCGGCCTGATCCGCGCCTATGTCACCCTCGAAGACGGTTCCCAGACCATGCAGTTCTTCACGCCTGGTTCGCTTGAGCAGGTTACCCTTTAACCAGCCTGCCCACGGCGCCGCCGGTATGCCGGCGGCGCCCGTGCCTCACAGCGAGTGCACCAGCTTGATGACAGGCTCGCCGCCGCTGGCATCGAACCGCGCCCGGGCCTCCTGGATCAAGGCGCCATTGCGGTCGGCAAAGCTCTTCAGGCTGTCCGCCAATTCCAGCAATTCACGGCCGAGCGCCGTCAGTTCGTAATCCACCCGCGGTGGAATCGTCGCGAACATGGTGCGGGTGACGAAGCCGTCGCGCTCCAGTTCGCGCAAGGTCAGCGTCAGCGTCTTCTGCGAAATCCCACCGGCGCGCTTCAGGTCGTTGAAGCGCCGCGGCTCGACCCGCAGCATGGTGATGATGGTCAGCGTCCACTTGCCCGGTCTCGACATCAACACGTCGTTGTCGTGTGGATTGGTCGTGGACTGACGCGACATGGCGAACCTCGATGAACTGGTCGAGGTCCGGATATGGTTCGCGTTTGCGTGACTACCAGAGCCCCCGCACATTAAACTTTGACATATCTGATATCACAGGGGCAGCGAAGCTGCTCCCGCCGCTGGAGGCTAAACCCGCGTGAAGCTGAAATAAAAGCTGACCAGCCGCCCTTCGCGCCGGGCCTTCTGTTCGTAGCGCGTGGCTTCCCAGCCCGGATAGGGCTGGTGCCAGCTGCCAGGGCTCTTTGGCGCGAAGCTGAATTGTGGCGCCCTGACGATATGGGCCAGCGTCCAGTTGGCATAGTCCTCGATATCGGTGGCGAAGTGGAACGCGCCACCCGGCCGGATGACCCGCGCCAGTTCGGCCAGCGTGGTCGGCGAAACGAACCGGCGCTTGTGGTGGCGCGTCTTGGGCCAGGGATCGGGATAGAGCAGGTAGACCTCGTCGACCGAGGCGTCGGGCAGCTGTACCAGGAGCTTGAACGCGTCGTCGGTGAAAAGTCTTATATTGCCCAGCCCCTGGGCCGCGATGGTCTGCACCATCTTGCCGATGCCGCCAGTAAAGACCTCGCAACCGATATAGCCCGTATCGGGGTTTCGTCCGGCCTCCAGGGCCAGGTGCTCGCCCCCGCCATAGCCGATCTCGATGATGATGCGCCCGGCATCGGGAAAAAGGCTGCGCGGGTCGAGCTGGCCCTCCAGCTTGATCTCCAGCGCGGGCAGGGTGGCATCGAACACGGCCTGCTGGCCGTCATGCAGCCGCTTGCCCGAGCGCCGTCCAAAGAAGGCGCGCGGCTCGCCAGAACGGGTCTTGGGCAGCTGGTGGTCTGGCTTGGTCATGATGGCTTAAAAATAAGAATGAGGAGCAGACCAATAATCGCCAGTCCAACGACAATGCCCACGACGTCCCAGTTGAGAGACCGTCGCGGAGCAGGCGATTCCGTCTGCCCAAGCATATTGAGTATTGTCTCTGGATCGCCCCACTTCAGGCGACGAAACTTGTAGATATTGTCCGGCATCGAAATCTCCGGTGCACCGAACCGAAGATACTGGAAACCCGGCATGGGAAGCCCCGCTCGGGCTGAGCATGCTGAACAAGGCGTTACTTCACCGCGGCCTTCAGCGCACCGACGAGATCGGTCTTTTCCCAGCTGAAGCTGCCGTCGCGACCGGGCTTGCGGCCGAAATGGCCATAGGCCGACGTACGGGCATAGATGGGCTTGTTAAGATCGAGATGCGTGCGGATGCCCCGTGGCGTCAGGTCCATCACCTTGGCCAGGGCGGTCTCGACCACCGATTCCTCGACCTTGCCCGTGCCGTGCAGGTCAACATAGATCGAGAGCGGCTGCGCAACGCCGATGGCGTAGCTGAGCTGGATGGTGGCGCGATCGGCAAGGCCAGCCGCAACCACGTTCTTGGCCAGATATCGTGCGGCATAGGCCGCCGAACGGTCGACCTTGGTCGGGTCCTTGCCCGAGAACGCGCCGCCGCCATGCGGCGCGGCGCCGCCATATGTGTCGACGATGATCTTGCGGCCCGTCAGCCCCGCGTCGCCGTCGGGGCCGCCGACCACGAACTTGCCGGTCGGATTGACGTGCCAGACCGTATCCTTGCCGATCCAGCCCTCGGGCAGCGCTTCGCGGATATAGGGCTCGACGATGCGGCGGACATCGGCCGAGGTGAGGCTCTCGTCCAGGTGCTGGGTCGAGAGCACGATCTGGGTGACGCCGACCGGCTTGCCCTCCTCGTAGCGCACGGTGACCTGGCTCTTGGCATCGGGCCCCAGCTTGCCGGCCGGGCCGTTATTGGCCTTGCGCGCCGTCGTCAGCGTATCGAGGATCTTGTGGGCGTAATAGATCGGCGCCGGCAGCAGCTCGGGCGTCTCGCGGCTGGCATAGCCGAACATGATGCCCTGGTCGCCCGCGCCGACATCCTTGTTGCCGGTCGCATCCACACCCTGGGCGATATCGGCCGACTGGCCATGCAGCAGCACGTCGATCTTGACGGTCTTCCAGTGGAAGCCGGCCTGCTCATAGCCGATGGCGCGGATGGCCTTGCGGGCGGTGGACTTGAACTTGGACGGATTGACCACCGGGTGGCCGGCGGCATCGAGCAGCACCTTGCCGTCCTTGCCCTTCTTGAGCAGGGATTCGGGAACACGCACCTCCCCCGCAATCACGACGCGGTTAGTGGTCGCCAGCGTCTCGCAGGCAATGCGGACCTGGGAGGGGTCCATGCCGGTCTTCTTGGCTTCGCGGAATACCAGGTCGACGATTTCGTCCGAAATCCGGTCGCAAACCTTGTCCGGATGCCCTTCGGAGACGGATTCGGAGGTGAAAAGATAGGAAGACCGTGCCAACCAAAATCCCCTTAACATGCCGAAAATCGCTCAAATCGAGCAATTCTGCGAGGTTTGTGGCATTGGCTCGGGTCGGGGTCAAGCCGGATATAAAGAAAGCTTTATGCCTGCCGGGCGATTCCGGAGCATGGATTGGTGGATGGCGCTCGGGTCCTGCAAAGCGGCAAAGAAAAACCCCGGTCGCGACATCAGTCACGACCGGGGTCAAACTTGGTGCCCAGAAAAGGACTCGAACCTTCACACCTTGCGGTACACGGACCTGAACCGTGCGCGTCTACCAATTCCGCCATCTGGGCAAGCGGTGGTGTAACTAGGGGCAGCGCCTGAGGATGTCAACCGACATTCTTGCCGTCATTACCAGTTAGCCCCATCCCAGTGTTTGATGGCGTTGCGATCGACCTGCATGGGTGGCTCGAGGCAGTTGACGTTGATCATCACCATCTCGTTGCCCTTGCCATCGCTGCCGCGGGAAAACGACTCGATGCCGCAGGTCTTGCAGAACAGGTGATCGATCGTCTCGGTGCTGAAGTGGTAGACGCTCAGATTGTCCTCGCCGCTTTCGAGCGTGAAGTCGGCCGCCGGCAGCGATTGCATCACCCAGCCCAGGCGCCGGCAGCGCGAGCAGTTGCAGTCGCCCAGCGTGCTCATGTCGGTGGTCGCGGTATAGCGTACGGCGCCGCAATGGCATTGGCCGCGATAGGTTTGCTTGTCAGCCATCGGCTCTCTCCTTGCTTGATGGAACATAACAAGAACAAAGCCGGGTGAGAGTCAAGCGTCAAACCCGGACTCGCTGCCCTCGACAGCGGCGGCGGCTATGCGCTAGAAGCGGGAAGAAACCAAAGCCTTTGCCGGAGCCCACGATGGACACGATCGCCCCCAAACTCGTCACGATTTTCGGCGGTTCGGGCTTTGTCGGCACCCAGATCGTCCAGCTTCTGGCCAAGCGCGGCCACCGCATTCGCGTCGCGGTGCGCCGCCCCGATCTGGCTGGACACACCAGGATGTTCGGCAGCGTCGGCCAGATCGTGCCGATCCAGGCCAATGTGCGCAACGTCGCCTCCGTGCGTCGCGCCATTGCCGGCGCCGATATCGTGATCAACCTCGCTGGCGTCGGCCATTCGCGCGGCGCCCAGACCTTCCAGGCCGTGCATGTCGATGGAGCCGGTAATATCGCCACCGCCGCCAAGGCCGCGGGCGTTTCGACCCTGTTGCATATGTCCGCGCTCGGCGTCGACCAGGCCGCCGAGGTCAGCCAATACGCCAAGAGCAAGCTCCTGGGCGAGGAAGCCGTGCTCAAGGCGTTCCCCAATGCCATCATCATGCGCCCCTCGCTCCTGTTCGGCCAGGGCGACGGCTTCTTCAACCTGATGGGCGCCCTCTCGCGCATGCTGCCCGTGATGCCCCTGATCGGTGGCGCCACCCGCTTCCAGCCTGCATTCGTTGGCGATGTCGCCGAGGCATTTGCCAAGGCCGCCGAGGGCCAGGTCAAGCCGGGCCGCATCTATGAACTGGGTGGTCCGCAGATCGAGACCCATAAGGACCTGCTGGCCCGCATCCAGCGCGAAGCGGGCCGCAACCGGCTGATGCTGCCCCTGCCATCGGGCATCGCCAAGCTCCTGGCGCTGCCCTTTGCCATCCTGCCCATGCCGCCGCTGCTGACCGGCGACCAGGTCGAGCTGCTGGGTGTCGACAATGTCGTTTCCGATGCCGCCATCAAGGACAAGCGGACCTTCGCGGCCTTCGGCATCACGCCGACCGCCATGGATGCCATCCTGCCCACCTATATGTATCGCTACCGCAAGCACGGCCAGTTCGACCGCGATAACGCGCCGTCGCCCGTTCTCTAGGCGGCGCGCCTTCAGCGACAAGACCAATCCCCGTCCGGCCCAGCCGGGCGGGATTTTTGTTTTTCGGGACCGGGTAATCTATCCCGGATCGTCACCCTCGGGCTTGACCCGAGGGCTCTTCACTTGCGGAAGCGCACAGTGGCTACGCCAAACGGCACTGCAAAACAATCGTAAGATATATCTTGAAAACGCCATGAACCGCGCCAATCTTCTGCGTCAGTGCAACGCAAGATATATCGGAGACCCATCATGAGTGGATATTGGAGGAATGGCGAACCCAATTGGCGCCGCATGGAGGCCATGGCACGTCGCGGCTGGGGGCGGTTTGCTTCCGGCATCGAGAGCGGCGAAGGCTGGGGCAATATGGGCGGCAATTTCCGCATCGGCCGCATGCTTGCCTCCGGCGACCTGCGCCTCGTCGCCCTCTATCTGATCGAGCAGCAGCCGCGGCACGGCTATGACCTGATCAAGGCCATCGAGGAGAAATCGGCCGGCTTCTATACGCCCAGCCCCGGCATCGTCTATCCGGCGCTCACCTTCCTTGAAGAGGCCGGCTATGTCACGTCGCAGGCCGATGGCAACAAGAAGCTCTATACCATCACCGATGAGGGCAGGGCGCACCTCAGCGACAACCGCGAGGCCATCGAGTCGACCCTGGCCTTCCTGGCCAAGGCTGGCGAGCAGATGAACCGCTTCCGCGAATTCGCCAAGGCCGACTGGCCGTTTGGCCGCGGCGAGGACGGGCAGGGGCCCGATTTCGGCAATCGCCCGCCCCATCGCGGCCATGGTCCGGGCTGGGGTCCTGGTCCGGACGCCGATCGCGATCTCAAGGATGTCGTGCCCGAACTCAACGACGCCCGCCGCGAGCTCAAGGCCGCCATCAAGAAGGCGCGCCGTGCTTCCGAGGACCAGCAGCGCCACGCCGCCGAAATCCTCAAGCGCGCCGCCGCCGAGATCGAGGCGCTTGGCGAGGACGACATCGATATCTGACCTTCGGGGCGGCGGGATACCGCCGCCCTGCTCCCCTGGACAGGGGTCTTCGCAGGTGAGGGCTGACATGTTAGCTCTTGCCTATGCAGCAAGCCACCATCGATCCCAAGACCACCCAGCCGCCGGCCCCTGACCGGCAAGCGGCGGGCGAACGCGTTGCGAACAGGCTCAAGGGCAAGCTGCGCGGCCGCATCCACACCGATCCGCTGATGACCTATGCCTGGAGCGGCGATGCCAGCTCCTACCGGTTGGTTCCCGCCGTAGTAGTCTTCATCAACTCGGAGGACGAGGTCCGCGCCGTCATGGCCGCCGCCCGCGCCGAGGGACTGCCCATCACCTTCCGCGCGGCGGGAACGTCGCTCTCCGGCCAGGCCGTGACCGATGGCGTGCTGGCCGTATTGGGCGATGGCTGGCGCAAGCTCGATATCCATCCGGGTGCCGAGCAGATCACGCTGGGGCCGGCCATCATCGTGGCCAATGCCAACAAGGCGCTCAAGCCCTTCAACCGGAAGATCGGGCCCGATCCGGCGTCGCAGGCCACCTGCAAGATCGGCGGGGTGGTCAACAACAACTCATCCGGCATGTGCTGCGGCGTTGCGCAGAACACCTACCATACGATGGCGCGGCTGAGGATCGTGCTGACCGACGGCACCGTGCTCGATTCCGGCGACCCGGCAAGTTGCGAGCAATTTCGCCAGCATCATGCCGGCATGCTTGCGGCAATTGCCGGTCTGCACGCCGAGGTCATGGCCGATGCCGAACTCGTTGCCCTGATCCGCCGGAAGTACCGGATCAAGAACACCGTCGGCTATTCACTCAATGCTCTGGTCGACTACCACGACCCGCTCGATATCCTTATCCACCTCATGGTGGGTTCGGAGGGCACGCTCGGCTTCGTGTCCGAGGTGACCTACAACACCGTGCCCGAGCATCCCTTCAAGGCCACCGCGCTCGTGCCTTTCCCCGATCCGCAATCGGCCGGCCGGGCCATCATCGAGATGGCCAATGGCGGCGTACAGGTGACGACCGGGGTCACCGCCGCCGAATATATCGAGCGCCGGGCGCTGGCGACGGTCGAGCACCTGGCCCCCATGGCGCCGCTGCTGCCCTGGCTGACCGGCAATTCGCCCGCCGTGCTGATCGACGTGACCGCGCCTGACGCGACGACGCTGGCGGCCGAAACGGCCAAGGCGGTGGACCTGCTGGCCCGACATGGCGCGGCCCATGTCGACTTTTCCACCGACGAAGCCCGCAGCCATGCGCTGTGGGATATTCGCAAGGGCTTTTTCGCCTCCGGCGGCGCGGCGCGGCCCAAGGGTACCTCGATGCTCACCGAGGACGTGGCGGCCCCGATCGAACGGCTGGCCGAATTCGTCACCGACATGCGCCAACTGCTCGACCATCACGGCTACGAGGACGCCATCATTTTCGGCCACGCGCTGGCGGGCAACCTCCATTTCCAGATGAGCGACGACTTCTCCCAGCCCGGTTCGGCGGAGAAGTTCGATACCTTTTCCAAGGCGCTGAGCGACCTGGTTTCGGTGCAGTATGGCGGCTCGCTCAAGGCCGAGCACGGTACCGGCCGCGCCATCGCACCGTTCGTCGAGGCCGAGTGGGGCAGCAAGGCCTATGAATTGATGTGGCGCATCAAGGACCTCTTTGATCCCGAAGGCCTGCTCAATCCCGGCGTGCTGCTCAACGCCGACGACAAGATCCACATCAAGCATCTCAAGGTCATGCCGCTGGCCGACGAGCTGGTCGATCTGTGCATCGAATGCGGCTTCTGCGAGCCGGCCTGCCCCAGCCACCAAATGACGCTGTCACCGCGCCAGCGCATCGCCGTAACCAGGGAGCGCGAACGGCTGCGCCGCAGCGGGGAGGACCCGGCGCGGCTCAGGAAGCTGGACGATGACTTCCAATATGCCGGCCTCGACACCTGCGCGGCCTGCAACCTCTGCTCGCTGCGTTGCCCCGTCGGCATCGAGACCGGCACGATGATTATCGGCCAGCGCGCCCAACGCCGCGGCGCTACGGCCCGTTCGGTTGCCGGTTTCGCCGCCGATCACCGCGGTGCCGTTGAAACAATGATGCGCGGTGGCGTGGCGCTGGCCGATGCCGCGCGAACGGTCATCCCCGCGCCCGCGATCGAAGCGATCACCGACACGGCCCGCCGGCTGACCGGCGAGCGGGTGCCGCGGGTGTCGCGCGCCCTCCGTCACGGGCCGGGCGCGCCCAAATCCGCGCCGACCGCCCGGGCAGGGCGACCGTCCATCGTCTATTTCCCCAGCTGCGCCACCCGCATGTTCGGCGCACCCAAGACCGAGCACGGCCTGCTTGATGTGCCCGATGCCATGCTGGCTTTGCTCGAGCGGGCCGGCTTCGACGTTGTTATGCCGGACCATCTGGCCGGCCGGTGCTGCGGCCAGCCGTTCCAGTCCAAGGGCTTCCCCGAACAGGCAGCGACCGTCGGTGGCGAGCTCAAGCGCGAGCTCTCGGCCCTATCCGATGCCGGACGCCTCAGCGTCGTCACCGACGCCTCCACCTGCGCCAAGCACCTGCGCGAATTTCCCGGTGACGCTCCCGTTCTCGATTCCAGCCAGTTCCTGATGGCCCAGTTGCTGCCGCGGCTGACCATTACGCGCAAACTGCCCGTCGTCGCGGTGCATCACAACTGCTCGGCCCAGCGCCTCGCCGAACAGCCGATGACCGAGACAATCGCCCGCGCCTGCGCCGACCAGGTCGCCGTGCTGAGCTCTGTGACCTGCTGCGGCTATGCCGGCGACAAGGGCCTGTTCTTCCCCGAGCTCAATGCCCACGCGACCCGCTTTGCCAAGGGGGACATTCCGGGGGGCTGCACGCTGGGCGTATCGACCGTCTCGACCTGTGCCTCAGGCCTGTCGGAACATGCCGGCATTCCCTTTGTCGGATTGGCGAGTTTGCTGGAATGGGCGAGCCGGCCTTAGCTCCCCAACCACCAGCCGTCACCCCCGGGCTTGACCCGAGGGCTCTTCACTTGTTGAGTGTTGGGTAAGTGCAGGGCCCTCGGGTCGAGCCCGAGGGTGACGATCGGGGATGGGGTGACCTTTCAGTGCAAACCGGCTACTGAACCCCCAGCAAGCCTCGGATATCAATGCCAACCACCACCACCATCACCAGCCTCGGCCACAAGGGCGAGGGCGTTGCCGAGATCGATGGCCGCAAGGTCTTCGTGCCCCTGGCGCTGCCGGGCGAGGTCGTGGAAATCGAGGCCGATGGCGAGCGCGGCACGCTTTTGCGGGTCATCAACCCGGCGCCCGGTCGCATCGCGCCCTTCTGTCCCCATTTTGGCGCCTGCGGCGGCTGCCAGTTGCAGCACATGGATCGGGCCAGCTACGAGGCCTTCAAGATCGGTCTGGTGGAAACGCCATTGCGTTTTGCCGGCATCGAACAGCGGGTGACACGCTTCATCGATGCCGCCGGCGATGGCCGCCGTCGCGCCACCCTCCATGCGCGCCATGAGGGCGCCGGTTACATGCGGCTGCGCAGCCACCAGGTGCACGATATCGATGCCTGCCCCATTCTGGTACCCGGTCTCGCCCGGGCGCCCGACATCGCCCGATCGCTCATGCAGGCGATCGGGGAAGCCGATGTGAGCTTTACTGCGACCCTGACCGGTCTCGATGTCGCCGTGCGCACCGAAAAGAAGCAGGCGCGCGCTGACCGCCTGGCGCCACTGGCCGGTCGGTTCAAGCTGGCGCGACTGGCCCTCAACGGCGAAATGGTGCTGCAGGCCCAGGCGCCCGTCATCGAAATGGGCCGCGCCCGGGTGGAATTGCCGATCGGCAGCTTTCTCCAGGCCACCGAAGCAGCCGAGGCGGCGCTGGCCGATTATGTTCTGGGCGCGGTGGGCAAGGCCAGGACGGTTGCCGATCTCTTCTGCGGCATCGGCCCCTTCGCGCTCCGGCTGGCCGAGCAAAGGCCTGTCATCGCCTTCGACAGCGATAAACCGGCGGTTGCGGCCCTCGACAAGGCATGGCGCTTCGCCAAGGGCATCCGCGAGGTGACGGCGAGGCCCCGCGACCTCTTCCGCGATCCGCTGACGCAATTCGAACTCAATTACGAGGCCGTGGTGCTCGATCCGCCGCGCGCCGGGGCCGAGGCGCAGGTCCGCGAACTGGCCAAATCCAAGGTCAAGACCATCGTCATGGTCGCCTGCGACGCACGCACTTTCGCCCGCGATGCGGCCATCCTGGTGGCGGGTGGTTATGGCGTGGGCGAAATTGTCGCAGTCGATCAATTCACCCAATCTGCCCATGTCGAAATTGCTGCCACATTTCGCCGGTAGATTGTGAACTCATAAGCGCGCAACCGTAGTCGTGGTGCAGCGTTAGCTATCCATCAACCCAATTTTGACGGCGACTGCGTGGGGCGGCGTTGTCGCATGGAGAAACAACCATGCATATGATCAAGAAGACTTTTGCCATTGGTGCACTTTGCGCGGCGGCCATCGTTCCGAGCCTGGCTCAGGACGCCTCGACTCTTCCGAGCGGCACCTATGTCGACAAGTACGGCACCTCGTTTGAATTCACGCCTTGCGGCGAGGACAAGACCGACCTTTGCGGCGTGCTGACTAATCTGGAAGGCAAGTCCGCAACCCCGGAAAACCTTGCCTTTGTCGGCAAGCAGGTGATGCGCGCCGAGCGCGTTGCACCCAATGCCTGGAAGGGCTCGCTTTCGGCTGGCGGCATCAGCGCTGAAGCCACCGTGACCCAAGTGAGTTCTGATACCATCGAGATCCAGGGTTGCCGTGGCGGCATCCTCTGCCAGACGCTGGAATATAGCCGCGCCTGATCGGCACTCCCAGCCGAACAAAACCCCCGGAGCCCTGCTTCGGGGGTTTTGCTTTATCTAGCACACGCTGGCGACCCGTTCCTTGATAACGGCGAGCACGTCGTCGCCGGGGCGCTTCCACCAGTTATCCTGGCTGAAGATCTCAACTTCCTGCGGGCCATTATATCCCGCAGCCTCGATCATCCCGCGGATGGACTTGAGGTCGATGACCCCGTCACCCATCATGCCGCGATCCAGCAACATATCCTTGGTGGGGACCAGCCAGTCACAGATGTGATGGGCGAAGATGCGCTTCATCCGGCCGGCGCGCGCAATGGCGCGGGCAAGGTAGGGGTCCCACCACACATGATAGACGTCGACGGCGACGCCCACCGTCTCGCCCAGCGACTCGCAGATATCGAGCGCCTGGTCGATCGTGTTCACGCAGGCGCGATCGGCCGCATACATGGGATGCAGCGGCTCGATGGCGATGCGCACGCCCGAGGCCTTGGCATGGGGCAACATGGCGGCAATGCCATCGCTGACCATCTGGCGGGCACCCACGATGTCCTTGCTTGAACCGGGCAAGCCGCCCACCACCAGCACCAGGCAATCGGCATTGAGCGCCGCCGCTTCATCGATGGCGCGCAGGTTGTCGTCGATATTGGCCTGTCTTCCGGCCGCGGTTTCGGCGGGGAACATGCCGCCGCGGCAAACGCCGGTCACCCGGATATTGTTGGCCTTGACGATCCGCGCCGCCTCATCGAGCCCAATGGCCGCGATCTGGTCGCGCCAGGGCGAAATGGCGGTGATGCCGGCGCGCAGACACCCATCCACCGCCTCGGCAAAGCCCCAGACCTGGCGGGTGGTGGCGAGATTGAGCGAGATGCTATTGGTCATTTTCAGGTGCCTCAGTCTGGGCTCCCCTCCCCCTTGAGGGGAGGGGTTGGGGGTGGGGGTCCGTCAGTTGACCACCGGTCGACCCCCTCCCTCGGTCCCTCCCCTCAAGGGGGAGGGAGGCGCTGACGGCTGCGTCCGTGGCCGTGGTCATCGCGCAGCTACCCCATTCACCGCCAGCACGGCCTGCATGCGCTTCGCTGCCAATTCCGGATCGGCCAGCACGCGCGCCTTGTCGGCAAGGCGGAACAGTTCGGTCAGATGCTGCACTGAACGGGTCGATTGCTGCCCCCCGATCATAGCGAAATGGTCCTGCAATCCGTTGAGATAGGCGAGGAACACAACCCCGGTCTTGTAGAACCGCGTCGGCGCCGCAAAGATATGGCGGCTGAGCGGTACCGTCGGTTCGAGCAGGTCAAAGAACTCGTTATTGTTGCCCTTGCCCAGCGCCGCGAGACCCGCCGAAGCGGCCGGCGCGATGGCGTCGAAGATGCCGAGCAGCGCATGCGAATAGCCCTGGTCGTCGCCAGCAATGAGTTCGGCATAGTTGAAGTCGTCGCCGGTATACATCTTGACCGAGGCTGGTAGCCGCCGGCGCATGGCGATTTCCTTCTCGGCCGACAGCAGCGAAATCTTGATGCCGTCAACGTTCTTCGCATTGGCGGCGATGACGTCGAGGCAGACATCCATCGCCCTGTCGTGGTCGACATCAGCCCAGTAACCCTGCAAGGCCGGGTCGAACATCTCCCCCAGCCAATGCATGATGACCGGTTGCTTCACCTGGCTGAGGATGCGGCCATAGACGCGGGCATAGTCATCGGGCGATTTGGCGGCCGCGGCCAGCGCGCGAGAAGCCATCAGGATCACGCGGCCGCCCTGGCCCTCGACAAACCCCACCTGTTCTTCATAGGCGGCGATGATCTGGTCGATGGTGACGTCGGGGCCGGGCATCAGGTGATCCGTACCGGCGCCATAGGCGATGAGGCTGTCATCGCGCGTCCGCGCCTCGGCCTGGGCGCGGCGGATCAGCTCCTGCGCATCGGTCCAGGTCAGGCCCATGCCGCGCTGCGCCGTGTCCATGGCTTCGGCGACACCGAGGCCGAGATCCCACAGGCGATGGCGGAACTTGAGCGTCGTGTCCCAGTCGATGGCAGGGGTAAGCCAGGGATCATTATTGGCCAGCGGGTCGGCCACCACATGAGCCGCAGCATAGGCGATACGCGAAAAGTCCGTCGCCTTGTGACGCACGAAGGGAATGGGCGTGCCTGTGAGGGTATAGGGGGAAATGGAGCGGTCGGCATTGGGCAGGTTGAGGGTGGGCATGGCGAACTCCGAAAGGCCCCCTCACCCGGCGCTGCGCGCCGACCTCTCCCCCAGAGGGAGAGGTGAAGAGGGCACTGTGGCTGGTCTTGCGACACCTCTCCCTTTGGGGGAGAGGTCGGCCCAACGGGCCGGGTGAGGGGGCCTTCGCCCGCGACTAGAATTCCAGCTTCGGCACGTCCAGCCAGCGGCGTTCGGCCCAGCTCTTGAGGCCGAGTTCGGCGAGCTGAACGCCCTTGGCGCCGGCTTCGAGCCCGTATTGCCACGGCGCATCCTCGGCGACATGCTTGAGGAACATTTCCCACTGCGCCTTGAAGCCGTTCTGCGCCGGCCAGTTGTCCGGCACTTCCTCCCAGTCGGCAAAGAAGTTCATGGTCTGCGGCTGGTCCGGGTTCCACACCGGCTTGGGCGTATTGACGCGATGCTGGCTCCAGCACTTGTGCAGCCCCGCCACGGCCGAGCCATGCGTACCGTCGACATGGAAGGTGACGAGGTCGTCGCGGCGCACGCGCGTGGTCCAGCTCGAATTGATCTGGGCGACCACGCCGCCTTCGAGTTCGAACGTGGCATAGGCCGCGTCGTCCGTATCTGCCTTGAAGCGGTTGCCCTTCTCGTCGACGCGTTCCGGAATATGGGTGGCGCCCAGGCACGACACCGCCTGCACTTCGCCGAACAGGTTATCGAGCACATAGCGCCAGTGGCACAGCATATCCAGGATAATGCCGCCGCCATCGGCCTTGCGGTAATTCCAGCTCGGCCGTTGCGCCGGCTGCCAGTCACCCTCGAACACCCAGTAACCGAACTCGCCGCGCACCGACAGGATCTTGCCGAAAAAGCCGCTGTCGCGCAGCATCTTGAGCTTCATCAGGCCCGGCAGGAACAGCTTGTCCTGCACCACGCCATGCTTGAGCCCGGAGGCACGCGCGGTCTTGGCGAGGTTGACGGCGACATCGAGGGAATCGCTGGTCGGCTTTTCGCAATAGACATGCTTGCCCGCGGCGAGCGCCTTCTCGATCAGCGAGGCGCGCATCAGCGTGGTGCCGGCGTCGAAAAACACCGTGTCGTCGGGGTTGGCAAGCGCGGCATCGAGGTCGCTGCCCCAGCGCTTGATGTCGTGCTTTTTCGCCAGGCGTTCGATCTTGTCGGCATCGCGGCCCACGATGATCGGGTCCACCACCAGGCGGTCGCCGTTGCTAAGGGCAATGCCGCCCTGGTCGCGGATCGCCAGGATCGAGCGCACCAGATGCTGGTTATACCCCATGCGCCCGGTAACCCCGTGCATGATCAGTCCGAGCCGTCTGTCTGCCATCCAATCCTCCCTGCCGCCTGCGCGTGTAACTGATTAGTTACTTAGCTACACGCGACACTGGGGATCGTCAAGCTGGTCGTTGCACTCGGTCCGCCGCGTGCTTTACCGCTGGTGCCGGCGCTGTTACTGGAGTGACATGCGCGGCAATGGCCGGTTCGCAGGGGAGCGGATATGGACGAGCGGCTCGCGGCAAGGGCAGCGCCGGCAAAGCGCGAGAGAAATTCGGAAAAGACCAAGGCGGCGATCCTGGTCGCGGCGCGAGCCGAATTTGCCGAGCGCGGTTTCGAGGGCGCGCGCGTCGACGCCATCGCAGCCCTGGCGGGGGCCAACAAGCGACTGCTCTACCACTATTTCGGCAACAAGGAAGATCTCTACCGGGCCGTGCTGCTCGATGCCTACGGGGAGATCCGACGCGGCGAACGGGCCTTGTCGCTCGACCAGTTCGGGCCGGTCGATGCCATGGACCGCCTGGTGCGCTTCACCTTCCGCCACTTCCTCGCCAATCCATGGTTTCCGCGTCTGCTGGGCACGGAGAACATCGAGAATGCGCGGTTCCTCAAGACGCTTCCCGATATCCAGGCGCTGCATTCCCCGCTGGTGGGTCAGATCAGGACCATCGTCGAACGCGGTGCGGAACTGGGCATCTTCCGGCGCGACGTCGATCCGGTGCAGCTCTACATCTCCATTGCCGCCCTCGGCTTTTTCTATGTCTCCAACATGGCAACGCTGTCGGTGATCTTTTCTCGAGACCTCAGCGCCATCGACATGGTGCAGGAGCGCGAAGCCCAGGCGGTGCAGATGGTGCTCGACTACCTCAGGACCAAGCCGGCTTAGCGGGTGCTCATTCCAGCGGCGGCAGCACAGCCGTTGCCGCCGCCTTGAAGCGATCGATGAGTTCGGCCACGCGCGGCTCGGTGGCCCGCTCCTGCAGCACATAGATGCCGATCAGGTCCTTGGGCGTGGCTTCGGTGATCTCGATGCGGCGCAAACCCCGTCTGATGAACTCGTCGGCCATCACCTCGGTATGGCTGATAACCGCGTCGCTGCGCTCGACATAGTCGAGGCAGGCAGCGAGCGAATTGGAGGCAAAAACATATTTGCCCTGGTCGAACGGCACGCTGGACGCGGTGGTCCGGCTCCATGCCTCGAAGAACCGCTGGTGCCGGACTTCGGGCATCGAACTGGTCACCGCCGGATAGGCCTCGATTTCGGCGATGGTGCGCGGCCGGCTGAGGAGGGCGTGGCCCTCGCGGACGAAAAAGCCCTGTCCAACCCGAGTGAGCGGAATGAGGCGCGCCCCGGTGCTGCGGCTCAGACCCTCGATTTCATGGGCCACGAACAGCGAAATGTCGCCGCTCAGCAGTTGGTCCATGCAGCGCAGTTGGTTGCCCAGGCTCACATGGATGCGGGCATTGGGAAAGCTGCGGGAATAGTCGACCACCAGGTCGCGCACGAAAAGGGTCCACCATGAATAGCCGGTGCCGATGCGCAAACCCTGCTCGGTGCGGCCCCGCTGGTGGGCGATGGCGCTGAGCGTGTTGTCGTAGAGCCGCCGCATCAGCCGCCCATTCTGGTACAGCGTCTCGCCATATTCGGTCAGCTCCACCCCGCGCGGCGTGCGGATGAGGAGGGGCACGCCCATGGTCTCTTCGAGCTTGCGCATGTTGAAGGTCAGGGTCGGCTGGGTGACGAACAACGCCGTCGCAGCCGCGCTGATGGTCCCCGCCTCGGCCACTGCCAGGAACTGATTGAGCAGCTTGTCCATCGCCGATCCTCATAGAAGAAATCTATATCGGGCAGGATATTTCGTATTTTTCTTTTGGTCGAGACTGCGCCAGTGTGAGCTCAACAAAACGAGAAGGGCCAGCTCAATCGCCCTCGACCGCTGCGGCTTCGGCCGTCCTGGACAAGCAAAGGCAGGCAGCATGCCGGGCGCATGCTTGTGGTTTGCATGAGGTTGATTGTCGCCCTGCATCTTCCATACAAGCGATTGCCTTGCCGCAAAGCTGTGTGCTATGCCAAGGCGAAGTAACCGATCAGTGATTTAGCGGCGGGAGGCCGCGACATTGCTCAGTTCCTGGAAATTGGAACAACCAGACTTCAAAGGGAGGAAAGCATATGACTATTCGTATCGACCGCCGTCAGTTCCTGATGGGCAGCTCCGCGCTCGTCGCGGCTGGCGCCGCCGGGGTCATGCCGGCATGGGCCCAGGCCGACAGCCTGCGCCTGACATTCTGGGGTGGCCAGGCCCGTGCCGACCGCACCTATGCCGTGACCGACCTCTACAAGGCCGCCAAGGGCACCGATATCGAGGGTGAATTCCTCGCCTGGAACGACTACTGGCCCAAGCTGGCCACGCAGACCGCCGGCGGCAATGCCCCCGACATCATCCAGATGGATTATCGCTACATCGTCGAATACGCCAAGCGTAACGCCATCGCTCCGCTCGACGAATTCGTCGGCGGCGTGCTCGATCTGTCCAGCTTCGACGAAGATCAGCTCGAAGGCGGCAAGGTCGACGGCAAGCTTTACGGTATCTCGCTGGGCGCCAATTCGGTGGCAACGCTGGTCAACGTCTCTGCCTTCGAAGAGGCAGGCGTCGAAGTGCCGACCAACGACTGGACGCTGGATGACCTGATGGCCATCGGCGAGGCGTTCAAGTCGGCCAATATTCGCGGCGGCATGAAAGCGATCCAGGACGGCTCCTATTCCGAGCCCATGCTCGACAACTGGCTGCGCCAGCGCGGCAAGGCGCTCTATACGGCCGAGGGCAAGCTGGGCTTTGACGAAGCCGACGCGGTTGAATGGTACCAGCTGTGGGCCAAGCTCCGTGAAGCCGGTGTCTGCGTCTCGGCCGAAGACCAGGCCCTCGATACCGGGCCGCTGGAATCCACCATGCTGGTTCTGGGCAAGGCGGCGCTGATGCCCTCCAACTCCAACCAGCTGGTCGCCTTCCAGGCCATCGTCCAGGACAAGCTGGGCATGGTCGGCTATCCCCGCATCGCCCCCGGCGTTGGCGGCGGTCACTATCGCAAGCCCTCGATGTTCTTCTCGGTCGGCGGCTCGTCCGCCAACAAGGAAGCCGCTGCCGATTTCCTCAACTTCTTCATCTCCGATGCGGAAGCGGTCAAGGCACTGGGCGTCGAGCGCGGCATTCCCTGTGTGGCCGCGTCGCGCGACATCGTCGCCCCGACTCTGGACGAACAGAGCCAGATCGCGCTCAACTTCGTGTCCAACCTGGGTGACCTGCTCGGGCCGCTGCCGCCGCCACCCCCGGCCGCTGCCGGTGAAGTGGATTCCTCGCTGATCCGCACGCTGGGCCAGGAAGTCGGCTTCGGCGCCAAGACGCCGGAACAGGCTGGTGCCGAACTCGTGACCGGCGCCACCGAAATCCTCAACCGGGCCGTCTAAAGCATGACCGCGCGCTCCCTTGAATCGGTCGCTCCGGCAAAGGAGCGCGCGGCCACCGGCCTCTGGTCACGGCTTTGGCAGAACGATGCCCCCGGCTACCTGTTTCTGCTGCCCTGGCTGGTCGGCTTTTTCGGGCTGACGATCGGGCCGATCGTCACTTCGTTCTATCTCAGCTTCACCGACTTCGACCTGTTGACCTCCCCCGAATGGGTCGGCGCCAGCAACTATATCCGCATGTTCACCGCCGACCCCAAATTCTGGGCCTCGATGCGCGTGACCATGGTCTTCGTCATCTTCTCGGTGCCGCTCAAGCTCGCCTTCGCGTTGGCCGTGGCCATGCTGCTCAACCGCGGCATGCGCGGCCTGCCCCTCTATCGCGCCCTGTTCTACCTGCCCAGCCTGCTCGGCGCCTCCGTCGCCATCGCCATCCTGTGGCGGCAAATCTTCGCCCGCGACGGGCTGGTCAACGATTTCCTCTCCCTGTTCGGCATTGTCGGGCCGAGCTGGATTTCGAGCCCGCAATATTCGCTCTGGACCATCATCATCCTGGCCGTCTGGCAGTTCGGCTCGCCGATGATCATTTTCCTTGCCGGCCTCAGGCAGATCCCGACCGACATGTACGAGGCGGCGAGCCTGGATGGCGCCAGCAAGTGGCGGCAATTCGTCAAGATCACCCTGCCGCTGCTGACCCCGGTGGTGTTCTTCAACGCCATCATCCAGACCATCGAGGCCTTCAAGAGCTTCACGCCCGCCTTTATCATCTCGGGCGGTACGGGCAATCCGATCAATTCGACACTGTTTTATACCCTCTACCTTTATCAGGAGGCGTTCGGCTTCTTCCGCATGGGCTATGCCTCGGCGCTGGCCTGGATCCTGCTTGCCCTGGTGGGCCTGTTCACCGCCTTCTCGTTCCTGACCAGCAAATACTGGGTGCATTACGATGAGTGACACCACTGCCAAGCTCACCGTCGTCGGCGCCCGCAAGCTGACCCCTACCCAGCGCAAGATCGTCTCGGTGCTGACCCATGCGGCGCTGCTCGCCGTCTCGGTGCTGATGCTCTATCCGCTGCTGTGGCTGCTGGCTGCATCCTTCCGTCCGGAGAACGAGATCTTCACCTCGGCCAGCATCTGGCCCTCGTCCTGGAGCCTGGATGCCTATATCCGGGGCTGGAACGGCCTGCGGACCAGCTTTTCGACCTTCTACCTCAACAGCTTCATCATTTCGGGCCTGTCGGTCATCGGCAATGTCATGGCCTGCTCGATGGCGGCCTTCGCCTTTGCCCGGCTGAACTTCAAGTTCAAGAACTTCTGGTTCGCCATGATGCTGATGACGCTCATGCTGCCCTACCAGGTGACGTTGATCCCGCAATATGTGCTGTTCCGCCAGCTCGGCTGGGTGAACACCTTCCTGCCCCTGGTGGTGCCCAAGTTCCTGGCCGCCGACGGCTTCTTCATCTTCCTCATGGTCCAGTTCTTCCGGGGTCTCCCCAAGGAGCTCGACGAGGCGGCGCAGATGGACGGCTGCTCCCCTTGGCGCATCTATTGGAAGATCATCCTGCCGCTCTCCATGCCGGTGCTGGCGACCGCCGCCATCTTCACCTTCATCTGGACGTGGGACGATTTCTTCGGACCGCTGATCTACCTGAGCGAAATGAAGACCTACACCGTCATGCTGGGCCTGCGCACCTTCACCGACTCCACCGGCGAAAGCGACTATGGCGGGCTGTTTGCCATGAGCGTGTTGTCCATCGTGCCCATCTTCCTGTTCTTCCTGTTCTTCCAGCGGCTGCTCATCGAGGGCATCGCGACCACCGGTATGAAGCGTTAAATCTATGACTGACATCAAATTCGCCGCCATCGGGATCAACCACGCCCATATCTACGGCCAGGTTGACTGTCTGCTCGATGCCGGCGCGCAGTTCACGGCCTTCCATGCCATCGAGGATGACCTTGCGGCCGCCTTCGGCGCCAAGTATCCGCAGGCCCGGCGCGTCACCGATCCGCGCGCCATCCTCGAGGATCCCGCGATATCGGTGGTGCTGACCTCGGCCATTCCGGCCGATCGCGCCGCCATCTCCATCGCCGCCATGCAGCATGGCAAGGATGTGCTGACCGACAAGCCGGGCATGACTACCTTTGCCCAGCTCGACGAGATCAAGCGCGTGCAGAAGGAGACGGGCCGCATCTACAGCGTGCTTTATTCCGAGCATTTCGAGGTGCGTGCGACCGTGGAGGCCGGCAACCTGATCCGGCAGGGCGCCATCGGCAAGGTGATCAACACGGTCGGCCTTGGCCCTCACGCCATCCGCAACAACCAACGGCCGGACTGGTTCTTCGATCGCCAGCGCTATGGCGGCATTCTGTGCGACATCGGCAGCCACCAGTTCGAGCAGTTCCTGTTCTTCTCGGACGCGATGGATGCCGAAGTGGTTTCCGCCACCGTGGCCAACCGCAACAATCCGGCGAGGCCTGGCCTGCAGGATGTGGGCGACGTGCACCTGCGGACGGCCAACACGTCGGGCTATATCCGGGTGGACTGGTTCACGCCCGATGGGTTGCCGACCTGGGGGGACGGGCGCCTGACCATCCTGGGCACCGAAGGCTATATCGAGCTGCGCAAATATATCGACATTGCCGGCCGCCCCGGCGAAAATCACCTGTTCCTGGTCAACAAGCAGGGTCCGCGCCATATCGACTGTTCACAGGTCGAGCGGCCCTTCGGCAGGCAGTTCCTCGATGACGTCAGAAACCGCACCGAGACATCAATGCCGCAGGAGCGGTGCTTCAACGCCATGAAGCTGGCCCTGACGGCCCAGCAGCTGGCCGAACGCGGGACGGAGTGGGCGCAATGAGCAGGATTTTCAACGTCGGCGTCGTCGGTTGCGGCATCGGTCGCAGCCATATCGTGGAGGGCTATGTGCCCAATGCGGCCAAGTTCAAGGTCCTGGCCCTGTGCGACCTCAACGCCGAGCGCCTGAACGCGGTCGCCGATGAATTCGGCGTCGAGCGCCGCATTGCCAGCTTCGACGATCTCCTGGCCATGGACGATATCGACGTCATCGACATCTGCACCCCGCCGGGGCTGCATTTCTCCATGGTCATGGCCGCGCTCAAGGCGGGCAAGCACGTCATCTGCGAAAAGCCACTGGTGGGTTCGCTCGCCCAGGTCGACGCCGTCATGGAAGAGGAGAAGCGCTCCACGGGCATGCTGATGCCGGTCTTCCAGTACCGCTTCGGCAATGGCATCGAACAGGCCAAGGCCATCATCGATGCCGGCATTTCCGGCAAGCCCTTCATGGGCACGGTCGAGACGCTCTGGCGGCGCGACGCGCCCTATTATGCGGTGCCCTGGCGCGGCAAGTGGGCCACCGAGCTCGGTGGCGTCCTGATGGGCCACGCCATCCACCCGCATGACCTCTTCACCTACCTGATGGGCGATATCGAGCGCGTCTTCGGCCGCGTGGCCACCCGCGTCAATCCCATCGAGGTGGAAGACACCATTTCGGCCTCGCTGGTGATGAAGAATGGCGCCCTGGCCAGCCTCACCGCTACGCTCGGCTCGGCCGACGACACCACGCGCATTCGCCTCGCCTTCGAGAACGTCACGTTCGAGAGCGATCACGCCGCCTACAATCCGGGCGAAAAACCCTGGAAGATCCAGCCACGCAATCCCGAAACGGCCGCCAGGATCGAGGCGCTGCTCAAGGACTGGAAGCACGTGCCCTCGCGCTTCGAGACGCAGATGGCGCGCTTCCACGACGCCCTGGTCGGCGCCGGCCCCCTGCCGGTCACCTCGGCCGACTCGCGCCGCTCGCTTGAATTGGTCACCGCTTTCTACCATTCCTCGGCCACCAACGAGGATGTGGTTCTCCCCATCGGCCCCGGCCATCCGCTTTACGAGAGCTGGGTCCCGGCCCAGTTCCGCGCGGCCTAGGAGATACGCATGTCGACACCCATTCAGCTGCGCAAACTGGTCAAGGCCTATGGCGATGTCGAGGTCGTCCACGGCATTGACCTCGACATCGATCCGGGCGAGTTCACGGTCTTTGTCGGCCCATCCGGCTGCGGCAAGTCGACCCTGCTGCGCATGATCGCCGGCCTTGAGCCGATTACCGGTGGCGACCTGCTGATCGATGGCGAGCGGATGAATGACGTGCCGGCATCCCGTCGCGGCATCGCCATGGTGTTCCAGTCCTATGCGCTCTATCCGCATATGAACGTCTACCAGAACCTCGCCTTTGGCCTGGAAACCGCCAAGACGCCCAAGGACGAGATCAAGGCCCGCGTGCAGCGCGCTGCCGAGATTTTGCAAATCGTGCCGCTGCTCAACCGCAAGCCCAAGCAGCTCTCGGGCGGCCAGCGCCAGCGCGTCGCCATCGGCCGGGCCATCGTGCGCGAGCCGCGCATCTTCCTGTTCGACGAGCCGCTCTCGAACCTCGATGCCGAGCTGCGCGTGCAGATGCGCGTCGAGATCGCCAAGCTGCACAATGATCTGGGGAACACCATGATCTACGTGACCCACGACCAGGTCGAGGCCATGACCATGGCCGACAAGATCGTGGTGCTGCGCTCGGGCGTCATCGAGCAGGCCGGCGCGCCGCTCGAGCTCTACAACAACCCGCGGAACCTGTTCGTCGCCGGCTTCATCGGCTCGCCCAAGATGAACTTCCTCCAGGCCAGTGCCGAAGGTGCCGGCATCAAGGTGGCCGGCAACAGCCTGGCGCTGTCGCGGTCGGTCGCCGGCGCCACCACGCTGGGTGTCCGGCCCGAGCACATCACCATCGCCGATGGCAGCGGCATCAAGCTGGCCGACATCACCGTCGACCTGGTGGAAAATCTGGGCGGCCAGACGGTGGTCTATGCCACCACGTCCGATGGCCAGCCGCTCAATATCGTGCTTGAGGGCCAGCGCAAGGTAGAGCTGGGCGCGCAGGTCAGCGCCTATATCGATCCGGCGCGGCTGCACCTGTTCAACGCCGAAGGCAACGCCATCTAGCGGGCCCCCGCCGGTCGTCGCCGACGCGCTTGCCAAATTCATACCTGTTCGGCTATATGTCAATCCATAGCCAACGAGGCATGAATTATGGCGACCAGCACAGACATGCTCTTCAAAACGCTTGCCGATCCGACGCGGCGCGCCCTCTATGAGCGCCTTTGCCGGGAGGGCGAAACGACGGTGGGTGCGCTGACCGACGGCTCGGGCGTGTCCCAACCGGTGGTTTCACGCCACCTGGCCATGCTCAAGCAGGCCGGCCTGGTGCAGGATCGCCCCGCGGGACGGCAAACCCACTATCGGGCCCTGCCGGGTGCCCTTACGCCATTGACCGATTGGACCAGCGAAATGGCCAGCTTCTGGGACGCGCGCTTCAACGACCTCGAAAACCTGCTCGGGAGGATGGATCAGTGATCGACATGCCCGAGGTCCGTACCGTCGTCATCGAGCGGACGCTGGCCCATCCGCCCGAGAAAATCTGGCGGGCCCTGACCCAGCCGCACCTGATCGGGGAGTGGCTGATGCAGACCGATTTCCAGCCGGTCAAGGGCCAGACATTCACCCTGCGCCGGCAGCCAAGGCCAGACGTCAATGTCGTGGTCGATTGCCGGGTACTCGAGCTCGAGCCGAACCGTTCCCTGTCCTACACCTGGGATGCCTTCGGGCTCCAAAGCATCGTCACCTTCACCCTCGAACCATCTGCGGCCGGAACCGTGCTGCGCATGGAGCAGAGTGGTTTCCGGCCCGATCAGGACGCCGCCTATAAGGGCGCCCGAGCCTCGTGGCCCCAATTCATCGCGGCGCTCGACAAGCTCGTGGCCACGCTCGACTGACCAATGGAGAACAGGATGGCCACCAAGAAGACCTTTTCCGATGCCGAACTGGAGGCGATGCAGGATGCCAAGGTCGAGCGCAAGAAGGGCAAGAAGGCCGACGGCCTGGGCGACCTGCTTGCCAAGATCGCCGAGCTCAATCCGAGCGACAAGGCCATTGCCGAGACCATCCACCGGCTGGTGACGGAGAACGCCCCTAGCCTCGCCGCCAAGACCTGGTACGGCATGCCGGCCTGGGCCAATGCCGATGGCAAGGTGGTCTGCTTCCTCACGCCGGCCGGCAAGTTCGACTCGCGCTATGCCAGCTTCGGCTTCAACGACGCCGCGCGGCTCGATGACGGCACGGTGTGGCCGACCGCCTTTGCCCTGACCAAGCTCACCAAGGCGGACGAGGACATGCTTGCCGCGCTGATCCGAAAAGCCGCTGGCTAGGCACCCAAATTCGGGCTGTCTGTCGAATCCGGGCTTGCTGACGCGTCATGTCAGCAGGCTTCATGATATTTGCCTCATGGCCAGCAGATGAGGGAGCGTCAATTGCAGCACGAGATCTATGGTTCGATCACCATCCGCGGCGCCCGCGAGAACAATCTCAAGAATGTCTCGCTCGACATTCCCAAGCGCCAGATCACCGTGTTCACCGGCGTGTCGGGCTCGGGCAAGTCGTCACTGGTCTTCGGCACCATCGCAGCGGAATCGCAGCGGCTGATCAACGAGACCTATCCCGCTTTCGTGCAGCAATTCATGCCGCGCTACGGCCAGCCCGATGCCGACCAGCTCGAGAATATCTCGGCCGCCATCATCGTCGACCAGCAAAGGCTTGGCGGCAATTCGCGCTCGACGGTGGCAACGGTGACCGACGCCGCGCAGATGCTGCGCGTGCTGTTCAGCCGGCTGGCCGAGCCCCGGCTGGGGCCGCCCAGCCTTTATTCCTACAACGATCCGCGCGGCATGTGCCCGGACTGCGAAGGCATCGGCCAGGTGGCGGCGATGGACATGTCGGCGGTGGTCGATGAGTCCAAGTCGCTCAACCAGGGCGCCCTGCTGCCCAAGGACTTTGCCGTCGACACCTGGTGGTGGGAAATCTTCAAGAATTCGGGCCTCTTCGACATGGACAAGCCCATCAAGGACTATTCCGAGGAGGAACGCCACAACCTCTTCCACCTCAACGACGGCCGCAAGATCAAGGTGGGCAAGATCGGCCTCACCTATGAGGGTGTCGTCTCCAAGCTCAAGAGCGGCCTGGGCTCTAAGGATCCCGAAAGCCTGCAGCCGCATGTGCTGCGCGAATACGAGAAGATCTTCACCCGGGCGACCTGCCCGGCCTGCCACGGCGCCCGGCTCAACCAGGCGGCCCTGGCGAGCAAGGTGGATGGCCACAACATCGCCGAGTTCTCGGCCATGCAGGTGAGCGAGCTGGCCGAAAAGGTGCGCAAGATCAAGGCGCCGCAGGTGGGCCCCATGCTCGAGGCCCTGGCGCTGCGGCTCGAAAATCTGGTGACGATCGGCCTGGGTTATCTCAGCCTCGACCGCGAAAGCTCGACCCTGTCGGGTGGCGAGAGCCAGCGCGTCAAGATGGTGCGCCACCTCGGCTCGTCACTGACAGACATCACCTATGTGTTCGATGAGCCCTCGGTCGGCCTCCACCCCCACGATGTCGGGCGTCTGGCCGGCCTGATGCAGCAGTTGCGCGACAAGGGCAACACGGTACTGATCGTGGAGCACAAGCCCGACATGATTGCCATCGCCGACCATGTCGTCGACATGGGGCCCCTGGCGGGCAGCAGAGGCGGCGAGGTGGTCTACCAGGGCGACTATGCCGGCCTGCTGCGCTCGGGCACGCTGACCGGCAACCACATCAGCAAGCACCAGCCGATCAAGGACAAGGTGCGCAAGCCGACCGGGGAGCTGAAGATTGCCCATGCCCGGCTGAACAATCTCAAAGACGTGTCGGTGACCATTCCCAAAGGCGTGCTGACCGCCGTGTCGGGCGTCGCCGGTTCGGGAAAATCCAGTCTCATCCAGGGCTGCCTGCCCCAGGCTTATCCCGACACCATCATCATCGACCAGAACCTGGCGCGCGGATCGCGGCGGTCCAACACGGCCACCTATACCGGCATCCTCGACAGCGTGCGAAAAGCCTTCGCCAAGGCCAATGGCGTCGACGCCGCCTTGTTCTCGGCCAATTCCAAGGGCGCCTGCCCCGATTGCAACGGCCTGGGTGTCATCTATACCGATCTCGCCCATCTCGATCCGATGGTCACCACTTGCGAGACCTGCGAAGGCAAGCGCTTCCTGCCCGAAGTGCTCGAGCATCAGCTGCGCGGCAAGTCGATCAGCGACGTCTACCTGATGAGCATTGCCGAAGCGGTCGAGTTCTTCACCGAGCCGGCCATAGCGCGCATCCTCAAGGGGCTCGACGATGTGGGCCTTGGCTACCTGACGCTGGGCCAGCCGCTTTCGACCCTGTCCGGCGGCGAGCGCCAACGGCTCAAGCTGGCGGCCGAACTGGGCAAGGAGGGCAATATCTACGTGCTGGACGAACCCACCACCGGGCTCCACATGAACGACGTCGATACGCTGATCGGGCTCTTCGACCGCCTGGTCGATGCCGGCTCATCAGTCATCGTCATCGAGCACAACCTGGATGTGATCTCGCGGGCCGACTGGGTCATCGACCTCGGGCCCGGCGCGGGGCAGGGCGGTGGCACGGTGCAGTTCGAAGGCGTGCCAGCCGATCTTGCCAAGGCCAAGGGTTCCTTGACCGGGCAGCATCTGGCTTCAAGAGCGTAAGGCCCGCTCACCTCTCCCCCAAAAGGGAGAGGTTTAGGCCCTAGTCCTTCAGCTCATCCTCGACTTCGGTCTCAGGCCGGTCGCCGCCATCGGCCTGCTCCTCGTGCCATTGGCCCTTGCTGTCCTGGTAGAGGATGGCTTCGTCGGCCCCCTCCAGCTGTTGCCGCTGCGCGGCAGCAACCGCGGCATCATGCGCTGCCTGGTGGGTCGGAAAGGTTTCGGAAAACACGTCGCCGACCTTGTAGGCGAAGCCGCCGTCATGCTCGACGATGTCGTAGGTAACATGTGCCATATCTGATCTCCTGACGCAGACAACCCGCGCGGTGGCTGGAGGTTGCCGATGCAGATTCGCCATCCTACATGGGTTGGGTTGTTTCGGGGGCCAGACGTGCCGGACCAGGATCAGAGCGCCCGGGTGGCCCTCAAGCTCAATATCGTCGTCATCGGGGCCGGCCAGGCCGGGCTGAGTTCGGCCTATCATCTCAAGCAGCTTGGGCTCGAGCCCGGGCGCGACTTCCTGGTGCTCGACCGCGCGCCGCAACCGGGTGGCGCCTGGCAATATCGCTGGCCGTCGCTCACCCTTTCCACGGTCAACCGCGTGCATGACCTGCCCGGCATGAGCTTTGCCGACAGTGCTGGCGGCGATGACAGCGTACGCGCCTCGGTGGCCGTGCCGCATTACTTCGCCGCCTATGAGGAGCGGTTCGGCCTCAACGTCTTGCGGCCCGCCAGTGTCAGCGTGGTCTGCGATCGGGGCGAGCGCCTGCGCGTCGAGACTGATCGGGGCCTGTTCTCGGCCCGCGGCATCATCAACGCCACCGGGACCTGGGAAAAGCCCTTCATCCCCGACTATCCCGGGCGCGACAGCTTTCGCGGCCGGCAATTGCACACCCAGCAGTTCCACGCGGCAGAGGATTTTGCCGGCCAGCATGTCCTGGTGGTGGGCGGCGGCATTTCGGCCATCCAACTGCTCGACCAGATTTCGCAGGTGACGCGCACCAGCTGGGTCACGCGCACGCCACCCCGTTTCCGCGAGGGTCCCTTCGACCAGGAGGCCGGGCGCGCGGCCGTCAAGCTGGTAGAGGATCGGGTACGCGCCGGCCTCCCGCCCAATTCCGTGGTCTCGGTCACCGGCCTGCCGCTCTCGCCGGCCATCCTTGCCATGCGCGAACGCGGCGTCTTGGAGCGGCAGGAGATGTTTACCGAGATCACCCCGTCGGGGGTGCGCTGGGCCGATGGCCGGACGCTCGATGTCGACGTGATTCTGTGGTGCACCGGCTTCCGTTCCGCGCTCGACCACCTGGCGCCGCTGCAACTGCGTGAGGAAGGCGGAGGCATCACCATGACCGGGCGGCTCGCGACGCAGGTTGGTCGCGATCCCCGCGTGCACCTGGTGGGTTACGGCCCTTCCGCCTCGACCATTGGCGCCAACCGGGCGGGAGCCGCCGCGGCCAGGGAACTCAGCACCTTCCTCGGGCTCACGACGAAATAAATGCCGCCGCACCGACAGCCCGGCGGCGTTGGGCGCTACGGCTGGGCTGCCGGATCGACCAGGCCATGCGGATGCTCGGCATTGGGGACATGGGTCAGCAGCTCGCCCTGGGCATCGACCACTGCCGGCGGATGCGCCGCTTCGTCGTAGAACAGGCCATGCAGGCCCCAATAGGCCCCGCCGATCACCACCAGGGCAGCCAGCAAGCCGGCCGGCACGCTGCCCATCCTTGGCACAAAGCCCCCCAGCTTCAGCCCCGACGGCGAGGGATCGGCGGCGATCAGGAACAGCGTTCCCATGATCATGGCGTGCCCGACCAGGTCGATGCGACCGAACGGATAGACCGCGGCGGTGAAGATGACGATGAGGGCGATCGCCGACAGCCGCCGGATGAGCGGCGTCCACAGCAGGCCGAAGCCCATGGTGAATTCGGCCACGCCCGCCATGGGAATGAAGGTGTCGCGCGGCATGCCGAACGTTAGGAAGGGACGTTCCTCGACCAGCGGGTAGAACCATTCGGCATAGGCGAACTTTTCAAGGCTCGACCACATCAGTGCAATGGCGACGCCCCAGCGCAACACGGCAAAGCGTTGCCCGTAGAACCGGCCATTGGGATTGGCGGCCAGCACCAGGTAGCCGGCCACACCAACGCCCAGCGCCAGATAATCCAGCAGGTGGAAGAAGTCATAGTCGCGCAGCGCGATGACCCAGAGGCCGATAATGCCGGCGGCCGCCAGCGGCATGGTGCGCCGCGAGAACACCAGCATGGCGATGAGCAGCTGCAGCCACGATACCCACTCGTTGGGTGTCTGCAGATCGGGCGTGAGATAGACCCCGCCCACGGCGAAGATCGCGACGAAAAAGCCGCCGATGACCACCCGCATGAAGTCGTCTGCCCGGTTCCACAGCGGTAGGCTGATGCGGTCGAGCGCGGCGCTTGCGCCTTGGCCGACCGGACCTTTTTCGAGCACCACCGTGGCCACGAAGAAGGCCAGCACCAGCACGATGCCCAGCCAGAACCAGCCATTGGCCAACGTCTGGGTTATGGGGGCCGGCGCCGAACCCACGACATAAGGTGCGAACCATTTCACATGCGCATAGGCGGGCGTCCCCAGGGTCAGCAGGAGGCCCAGGGCCGACCCCGCTGCGACCGCGGTACGCCCCAAAGCGGCGGGGGGAAAACTCCCGACAGGTTTCAACATTTCAAAAACTCCAGGCAGCATTGCTTTGTCCCGCCATCCATAGCGCGACACGCGCCGCCATTATTGACGTGGGTCAATCGATCGGTGTGTGTGCCGCTCGCCGTGGTGCGGCCGCCCCATATTTGGCGGCGCCAGTGGCGCAAGCAGCCGCTATTGTTGGCGGCAAGATTCGCCCGCGAGACCCAAGTCCATGAAGACCTATACGCTCCCCCATGCCGGCCGCACCGTATCGAGCGTCGTGCTCGGCCTGATGCGCATTCCCAAAATGAGCAATGCCGAAATCGCGACCCTGGTGGGTACGGCGCGTGACGCCGGCATCAATGTCTTCGACCATGCCGACATCTATGGCGGCGAACGCCACCTCTGCGAGAAGCGCTTCGGCGAAGCGGTGACGCTGACCGCGGCCGAGCGCGAGGCGGTGGTGATCCAGTCCAAGGTCGGCATCCGCAAGGGCTATTTCGATTTCTCCAAGGAGCACATCCTGGCGACCGTCGATGGCTCGCTGGCGGCGCTCAAAACCGATTATCTCGATCTGCTGCTGCTGCACCGCCCCGATACCCTGGTGGAGCCCGAGGAGATGGCCGAGGCCTTCGAACAGCTCGTCGCAGCAGGCAAGGTGCGCCATTTCGGCGTCTCCAACCATACGCCCGGGCAGATCGAACTGCTCAAGAGCGCGGTCAAGCAACCGCTGGTCGCCAACCAGGTGCAGCTCTCGATCACCCATGCGCCGCTTATCGCGCAGGGCATCGCCGCCAACATGGCCGGGCTCGATCAGTCGATTTCGCGCGATATCGGCCTGCTCGACTATTCCCGGCTCAAGGGCATGATGCTGCAGGCCTGGTCGCCGTTCCAGAAGGGCTTTTTCGACGGCATCTTCCTCGGCGACCAGGCCTATCCCGAACTCAACGCCGCCATCGACGAACTGGCCGCCAAATATGGCGTGACGCCCACCGGCATCGCCGTGGCCTGGATCGTGAGGCACCCCGCCAATATCCAGGTCGTGCTCGGCACCACCAATCCGGGCCGCGTCAAGGAATCGGCGGCCGGTTCGGATGTGCAGCTGACCCGCGAGGAATGGTACCGCCTGTTCCGCACCGCCGGCCACACCTTGCCCTGAGGCGAAAAAACGAAAGGCCGGACGCTAGGTCCGGCCTTTTGATCGTTTCTTCCTTTGGGAAGATTGGAGCGGGCGATGGGATTCGAACCCACGACCCTAACCTTGGCAAGGTTATGCTCTACCCCTGAGCTACACCCGCGCTCCGTTGTCTCCGGCTTGCCTTGGCAGTCCGGCGACGCGCGCCTATATGCCCAATCACTTGTCCGATTGCAACCCACAATTTGGCGCCGCCGTCATCTTGTCGTCGTCTTGTGGATTGAGGGGCTTGTCACATCACCATTTGCGGGCGCAAGAAGGTCCGCGAATATCCCAGTTTGCCAGTGTCTGAAGGGCCTTGTTTCCGTCATGTCCACTCCGTTCAACGGCGTCGCCGCTGCCCCCCAGTCCACCATCCCGGCCGGAGCGCTGATCAAGGATTCGAGCGATCAGGCCTTCAAGGCCGATGTGATCGACGCGTCCCTCGAGCAGCCCGTGCTGGTCGATTTCTGGGCGCCCTGGTGCGGCCCCTGCCGCCAGCTGACGCCGTCGCTGGAAAAGGTCGTCAACGAGAAGGCCGGGGCGATCAAGCTGATCAAGATCAATATCGACGAGCATCCCCAGATTGCCGGGCAGCTCGGCGTCCAGTCGATCCCGGCCGTGTTCGCCTTTGCCGGCGGCCGGCCCGTGGATGGCTTCATGGGCGCCATGCCCGAGGGCGAAGTGCGCCGCTTTGCCGAGCGCGTCATCTCGGGCGCCCCGGCCCCCCAGCCTGCCGAAGGCTCGATGGAAGCCCAGATCGCCGAAGCCGTCGCCGCCGCCGAGGAATCGCTGAAGGCCGGCGATCTTGCCCGCGCCGCGCAGATCTTCGGCATGGTGCTGCAGCACCAGCCCGACCATGCCGCTTCGCTGATTGGCCTCGCGCGCGTCTATATGGCGGCCGGCGAGGCCGAGCAGGCCCAGGCGACACTCGACATGCTTCCGGAAGCCGAGCGCAAGGGCGAGGCCTATACGGCTTTGGTCAATTCGATTCGCCTCCTGGGTGAGGCCGCCAACCTCAGCGAGACCGCGGCGCTCGAAGCTGCCGTGGCCGCCAACCCCGATGACCATCAGGCGCGCTACGACCTGGCGCTGGCGCTCAATGCCGAAGGCAAGCGGGTCGAGGCCGCCGAGGCGCTGGTCGCCATCTTCAAGCGCGACCGCACCTGGAACGAGGACGGCGCCCGCAAGAAGCTGCTCGAATTCTTCGACGCCTGGGGCCCGCGCGACCCGGCCACGGCAAAAGGCCGCCGCCTGCTCTCGGCCGCCCTGTTCTCCTGAGGCGACCATGCTCAAGCGACCCGCATCCCCGGCCGATCTGCCCAAATCGGTGCCGATCTTTCCGCTGAGCGGGGCCTTGCTGCTGCCCTTCTCGCACCGGCCGCTCAATATCTTCGAGCCGCGCTACATCGAAATGGTCGACGCCGCCCTGCGCGGCGACCGGCTGATCGGGCTGATCCAGCCCGAGGATACGTCCGAGGAAAGCCCCAAGGGCCGCTCCCCGCTCCAGTCCGTCGGCTGCCTGGGACGCCTGACCCATTTCGAGGAAAGTGGCGAAGGACGCTATTTCATTATTCTGGAAGGCGTTGCCCGCTTCCGCCTGGTGAACGAGCTGACCGTCATGACGCCCTATCGCCAGGGCGTGATCGCCGCGGACGATTTCGCGACCGATTTCACCCGCGATTTCGGCGAAGAGGCGGTCGACCGGGAACGCTTCGTCAAGATGATGCGCGACTATGCCGAATTCGCCAGCATCGAACTCAACTGGGAAGAGATCGAGCGGACCGGCACCGCGGACCTCGTCAATTTCTGCTGCATGGTCGGACCCTACGGTCCGGCCGAAAAGCAGGTGCTGCTGGAAGCGCAAACCCTCGAACAGCGCGCCGAAACCCTGATCGCCATGACCGAATATGAAATCGCCCGCGGCGGCAGCGGTGGCGCCGCGCCGCTCAACTGACCATGAGCCAGACGCCAGCCATCAACCCGCGGCATGTGCTCGACGTCAAGACGCTCGAAATGCTGGTCTGCCCGCTGACCAAGACGCGTCTCACGCTTTCGGCGGATCGGGCCGAGCTGATTTCGGTTGCGGCCCGCCTGGCCTTTCCCATCGTCAACGGCGTACCGCTGCTCAGCCTGGAAGAGGCCCGCACGGTCGAGCCCGAGGCCATCAGGCAACTGCCCGAACTTGGGGACGGCGACCGCTAGGGCGGGGGAATGACCTCGTAGCGGTCGCGGATATGGGCGGCAAAATACCGGCCCGGCGAGTCGGCGGAGCATAGGCCGTCGAACACGTCCTCGGACACGTCCCGATAGCCGTAGGGCCTGTCGTCACCGGTAAACCAGATGCGCAGGCAGCGCTCGTCCGCGTCATACTCCGCCCGCCACATGGCGCTGGAGTCCAGGAGAACCATGGCTCAGATCGGCAATCCGCTGAGCAGCCGCGGACCACTGGCTGAGACGCCGGAGGCCGTGCGGATCAGCGCCGACTTGATCGGGCCGGCCCGATCGACCAGGCCCAGGCCGAAATCGCGCAAGGCCCGCACCGGCGCGACGTCGTTGGAAAAGAGCCGGTTGAGGCCGTCGGTCATTGCAGCCATGCTTGCCGTGTCGAGACGCCGCCAGCGCTGGTAGCGCTCCAGCACGTCCTGGCTGCCATGGTCGAGGCCCAGGCGCACGGCCTCGATAACCACCTCGGCCAGCGCCGCCACATCCTTGAGCCCGAGATTGAGGCCCTGCCCGGCAATGGGATGCACCACATGGGCCGCATCGCCCACCAGCGCCAGTCGTGGGGCAATGAAGTCGTGCGCAATCTGCAGCTTGAGCGGGAAACCCATCAGCTGTTCTTCCACCGTCACCGAACCCAGCGTCGAACCCATCGCTGCCTCGATTTCGCCCGCCAGTTCGGCCGGCTCCATGGCGAGGAAGCGTGGCGCGGTCTCGCGGCGCTCGGTCCAGACCAGCGAAGATCGATTGCCCGGCAGCGGCAGGCTGGCAAAGGGTCCGGCTGGGCGGAAATGTTCATAGGCCACCCCGTCATGCGGCAGTTCATGGCCGATGGTGGTGACCAGGCCCACCTGGCCATAGTCATGCCCGATGACGCCGATGCCGGCCATGCCGCGCAGGGCCGACTGGCCGCCATCGGCCGCGACCAGCAGCGGCGCACTGAGCACCCGGCCATCCTCCAGCGCCAGTCGGGCGGCGCCACCCTCGACGCTGTAGCCGGTGACCACGGCAGGGGCGACGACGGAAATCTGGTCGGCCACGGCATTGAGCAGCACCCGCCCACTGACGCCGTTGGGCACCATATGGGCAAAGGCCTCGCCCGGCGCGATATCGCCGTCGAACGTCAGGAACAGCGGCCGGGCAATATCACCCTGGCCCGAATCGGTGATGCGCATGCTGGTGATGGGCTGCGACGCCGCAGCCATTTCCGGCCACACGCCGAGCGCCTCGAACACGCGTCGTACACCGGCAGCAATGGCCGATGCCCGCGCGTCGCGCGGCACCGAAAGTGGCCGTCGGTCGACCAGGCCGACGCGAATGCCCCTGGCCGATTGCACCAGCGCCAGGGCGAGCGTGAGCCCCACCGGGCCGCCGCCTACGATCAGGACGTCATAAGTTTGCTGGCTCATCTGCGTCTCCTTGGAGCCATTGTGGACCTGCAGTTATTTTGCGCAAGCGCGCGGATCGCCGCGGCCTGCTGCAAATTTGTTCAATCCCGTCCAGAAATGCCCAACGATTGTGCAGTTTGTCTGGCTCGCCCAACGCTTATTGCCTGCCAAATCGTTAACTCTTTGAATTCATGTGCATTTTCGCGCCATGGCACAATTGGCACGGCGCTTGAGTCTATCTGGCCATTCCAGACAAGCGCCAAGCGCAAAGGGGCTCACATGAAACTGGTGATCGCAATTATCAAGCCATCACGCCTCGAAGAGGTTCGCCAGGCTCTCAACTCCCTCGATGTCCACGGCATGACCGTGACCGAGGTGAAGGGTTATGGCCGCCAGAAGGGGCATTCGGAAATTTACCGCGGCACGGAATATGCCGTGCACTTCCTGCCCAAGCTCAAGATCGAGATCGCCGTCGACGACGCGCTCGCCGATGCCGTGAGCACCGCCATCCGCGACAGCGCCCAGACTGGCCGCATCGGCGATGGCAAGATTTTCGTGCTCGATCTGCTCGCCGTCACCCGTATCCGCACCGGTGAAACCGGCGCGGCTGCCCTCTAAGCGTCCTCGGGAGAAAACAGATGAAGACGTCAAAGATTTTGGGGAGCGCCGCACTGGCTTCCCTCCTGCTGGCCCTGCCGGCATTTGCGCAGGACGCTGCTGCGCCTGTGGTTGAAGAAGCCGCCGCGGTCGTCGACAAGGGCGACGTGGCCTGGATGCTGGTTTCCACCATGGTCGTGATCGTCATGACCATCCCGGGCCTGGCTCTGTTCTATGGCGGCCTGGTTCGCTCCAAGAACATCCTGTCGGTTCTCACCCAGGTGTTCCTCGGCTTCTCCATGATTGCCATTCTCTGGGTCGCATACGGCTATTCGCTGGCCTTTGCCGGCCCGACCGAGGGCGGCCTCTCCGCCTTTGTGGGTGACTTCTCCAAGTTCTTCCTCAGCGGCGTCACGCTCGACAGCCGCGCTGCCACCTTCTCGGCCGGCTTCGAACTGCCTGAAATGGTCTTCGTGGTCTTCCAGCTGACTTTCGCCTGTATCACCTCGACCCTCATCGTCGGCGGCATTGCCGAGCGCATGAAGTTCGGCGCGCTGATGGCATTCCTGGCCATCTGGTTCACCTTCTCCTACATCCCCATGGCCCACATGGTCTGGTCGGGTCCGGGCCTGCTGTTCGGCCTGGGTGCCTATGACTTTGCCGGTGGTACCGTGGTTCACATCAATTCGGGTGTGGCCGCTCTCGTCGCCGCCATCGTGCTTGGCCCGCGTCTGGGCTACATGAAGGAGCCCATTGCCCCGCACAACCTGGTCTGGACCTATGTCGGTGCGGGCCTGCTGTGGTTCGGCTGGTTTGGCTTCAACGCCGGCTCCAACCTCGAAGCCAACGCGCTCACCGCCGTTGCCCTGATCAACACCGTGCTGGCTCCGGCCGCCGCGGCGCTGGCCTGGGCCCTCGGTGAAAAGATCACCCGGGGTCACGCTTCGGCACTGGGCGCAGTCTCGGGCGCCGTTGCCGGCCTGGTTGCCATCACCCCGGCTGCCGGCTTTGCCGGTGTGGGCGGCGCTATCGTGCTGGGTGCCATTGCCGGCATCGTCTGCCTCTGGGCCGTCGTCAACCTCAAGCCCATGCTCAAGTATGACGACTCGCTCGACGTGTTCGGCATCCACGGTATCGGCGGCATCGTCGGCGCGCTGGGTACGGCCATCGTCGCCAGCCCGGGCCTGGGCGGCTATCCGCTGGGCGTGGCCGAGGAATATTCGGTCACCGGCCAGTTCATGATCCAGCTGACCGGCGTGGCCATCGCCATCGTCTGGTCGGGTGTGGTTGCCCTGGTTGCCATGCTGATCGTCAAGGCCATCTTCGGCGGTGCCCGTGTCGCCGAATCGAGCGAAAGCGACGGCCTCGACCTCTCGAGCCATGGCGAGCGCGCCTACAACTAAGTCCGACTTCCCGGGCGGCGTTCGCGCCGCCCGGTCTCGCCATTCGAGCATAGCTCTCATGGCCTTCTCGTCTCAAATCGCTTCACGGAAGCGATTTGTCCTTCGGAACGCCTCGAAGTTGATCGTGGCGTGCGGCTCGTGTCCCTCTTGGCCCGCCACAGAGGCTTCCCACTCGCAAAACTGCACGGGCCGCACTCCACGATCAACCCGCTTACCCTGGCCCGCCCTCCCTCGCGCTGCCAGTGGTCCTCTGGCCCGCTTCCCCGAAGCGGGCCATTTTCTTTGGTCGGGGAGTTTCAGTCGTCTCCCTCCCATCGAGGGGGGAGGCCAATCGAGTTCGCGTCGCCAACAGCGCCCTGACGTCCCCATGGTTAGCCTTGGGTTAACCCGATCGATCTAGCATGGCGGCATATTGGGCCCGGTCAGTTCCGGGCAGTATTGAGTTCGCCCATGCCCAGTTCTCCCTCGCCCGTGCTTGACGAAATCCGGTCCGTGCCGCAGCGCTCGCGCGCCGGTACCTCGAGGAGCGCGCCCGTGCCGCCCCCGGCCCTGGCGATTCGCATTCCGGTGCGGGTGGTCGGCCTGGTGCTCCTGGGGCTCGTGGCCGTGTGCCTGGCGGCGCTGACCTCCTGGTCGGTGGATGATCCGAGCTTTTCCTATGCCACGGCGAAGGCGCCGGCCAATTGGCTGGGGTTTCCCGGCGCCGCCATAGCCGATGTGCTGTTCCAGGTGTTCGGGCTTGCCGCCCTGGCCCTGCTGGTGCCGCCCGCTCTCTGGGGCTGGGCTTTCGCCCGCCGCCGCATGCCTAGCCATATGGGCCTGCGCTTGCTCGCCTGGATTGCCGCGACCTTGCTGCTGGCCGGCACCCTGGCCTTTGTTGCCATGCCCGCCAGTTGGCCGCTGCCCACCGGCCTGGGTGGCCTGGTCGGTTCGGGCTCCGTCGCCCTCGCGGCCCTGGTGACCGGCGAAGCGCCCCAGGCGATAACCTCGGCATTGTTCGCCATCCTCATCGCCATTCCCGCGCTGGTCGCGTTCTGGATCGCCATGGGCCTGGGCACGTCCGTGCCATCCGGTCCGCGCAAGGCCGCCCCGGCCGCGGCAGGACGCAAGGGCGTGGCCGCCGACCCGGTCGAGACCGACGACCCCGAAACCAATCCCATCCTCGATATCGTCCTGGGCGCGATGGTTCATACCGGCTATTCGCTTCGCACCGCCTTCCGCCGTGCCCGGGCCAGCCATGCCGAGCGCCGGGCCGCCGAAGCCGCCACCTGGCGCGATGACGAACTCGAACCGAGCCTTGATGGGCATGCCCCCGTTGCCGAGCGGCGCGAGCCCTCGGTCGCCCCCGCCCAGCCGCGCCGCATCCATGCGCCAGGGGTGCGCGGCGCCGGCCATGAGCCCGCCTTCGACGACGAACCCGCTTTCGACGCCGAGCCGGAAATGTCGCCGCGCATCAATGCGCGCCCCAGCTATGACGATACCGAGCTCGACTACCCCGACGAGGCCGAGGACGACATGCCCTTCGTGCCTGACGTCCCGGCGGCGGCGCCGGTCAATCATCACCAGCGCGGCGATTCGCGTTTCCATCCGGTCGACCCGGCCAAGCCGCGTGTCACCGCGCCGGCACCGCGACCGGCCCAGGGCCAGCGCGTCATGCGCGAGGCGCAGGCTTCGTTCCTCGACGAGCCCGGTGGCTTCGAACTGCCGCCGCTGAGCCTGCTCTCCGAACCCAGACATAACGGGCCTTCGCCCGAGCACGCGCCCGAACGGCTCGAAGCCATGGCGCGCCGCCTCGAGGAAGTGCTGAGCGACTTCGGCGTCAAGGGCGACATCATCAATGTCCGCCCCGGCCCGGTCGTGACCCTGTTCGAACTCGAACCGGCCCCCGGCATCAAATCGAGCCGCGTCATTTCGCTGGCGGACGATATCGCTCGCTCGATGTCGGCGATCTCCGCCCGCGTCGCCGTGGTACCCGGTCGCAATGCCATCGGCATCGAGCTGCCCAACCAGAACCGCGAAACCGTCTATTTCCGCGAGATGCTGGCCAGCTCCGATTTCGAGAAGATGAAGGGCAAGCTCCCCATCTGCCTGGGCAAGACCATCGGTGGCGAACCCGTCATCGCCGACCTGGCGCGCATGCCGCACCTGCTCATCGCCGGCACCACCGGCTCGGGCAAGTCGGTGGGTATCAATACCTTCATCCTCAGCCTGCTCTACCAGATGACGCCAGAGCAGTGCCGCATGATCATGATCGATCCCAAGATGCTCGAACTCAGCATCTATGACGGCATCCCCCATCTGCTCACCCCGGTCGTCACCGACCCGCAAAAGGCGGTGGTGGCGCTCAAATGGGCGGTGCGCGAGATGGAAGATCGCTATCGCAAGATGAGCAAGATCGGCGTCCGCAATATCGACGGCTTCAACCAGCGCGTCAGCGAATCCAAGGCCAAGGGCGAGATCATCACCCGCACGGTGCAGACCGGCTTCGACCGCGAAACCGGCGAGGCGATCTTCGAGAGCGAGGAATTCGACCTCGAGCCATTGCCCTATATCGTAGTCATCGTCGACGAAATGGCCGACCTGATGATGGTGGCCGGCAAGGATATCGAAGGCGCCATCCAGCGCCTGGCGCAGATGGCCCGCGCCGCCGGCATCCACATCATCACCGCCACCCAGCGCCCCTCGGTCGACGTCATCACCGGCACGATCAAGGCCAACTTCCCCACGCGCATCTCGTTCATGGTCACGTCCAAGATCGACTCCCGCACCATTTTGGGCGAGCAGGGCGCCGAACAGCTGCTGGGCAATGGCGACATGCTCTACATGGCCTCGGGCGGCCGCACCAAGCGCCTGCACGGCCCCTTCGTGGCCGACAGCGAAGTCGAGGCCGTGGTCAACCATCTCAAGGCACAGGGCGCCCCCGATTACCTCGATTCCATCACCGAGGAAGAGGACGAGGGCGGCAGCTTCGGCGAGGACAGCTTTGGCGAGACCTCCAATGGCGGTTCGGGCGACGAGCTCTACGACAAGGCCGTCCATATCGTGCTGACCGACAAGAAGGCTTCGACCTCCTATGTGCAGCGCCGTCTCGGCGTCGGCTACAACAAGGCGGCGACGCTGATCGAACGCATGGAGCGCGAAGGCGTCATCAGCCAGGCCAACCATGCCGGCAAGCGCGAAATCCTGGTCGGCAACAACGCAGACGGCTACTGAGCCGTACAAGAACGCCTTAGAAGCCCCGGCCCGTTGCCGGGGCTTTTTGTTGGCGGGACGATGGACTCTATTTCAGTCTGAGCTTATATAAGCCACAACCGAAAAAGGAGCGAACCGATGACCTTCGATATCGCGGCCCATCTGGGTGCCATGACCCGCGAGGTGCGCAATCTGGAGAAAGACGGCCAGCCGGCCAAGGCGGTGATTGCCTCCCGCGTCTATGACACCACGCCCGCCGATCTCTGGGACGCCCTGACCCGGCCCGAACGGCTCAAGCGCTGGTTCGCACCCGTCACCGGCGATCTCACCTTGTCAGGTCGCTATCAGGTCGAAGGCAATGCCGGCGGCACGGTGCTTGAATGCGTGCCCGAGCGAAAACTGGCGCTCACCTGGGAATTTGCCGGCACGGTCAGCTGGGTCAACCTTGTCCTGACGAAGGAGGGTGGGGGGACCAGGCTCGAGCTCGAGCATATCGCGCCACTCAGTCCGCATTGGGACACTTATGGGCCGGGCGCCGTCGGCGTCGGCTGGGACCTGAGCTTTCTCGGCCTCTCCGCCCATTTCGAGCGCCCCAACGACGACGTGCGGGCCGAGGGGACGGGCGGCTGGGAAACGTCCGACGAAGCCAAGGCGCTGGTGCGTGCGGCCAGCGGTGACTGGGGCCAGGCCGCCATCAGGGCGGGCGAGGCTCAAGACCATGCCCTCAAGGCCGCCGAGGCGACCCGGCGCTTCTATTCGGGCGAACCACCGCTGGAGGGATGATGCACGCCTTTGACGTCCTGGGCGACCCGGTGCGGCGGCGCATCCTCGAGCTGCTCTCCGAGCGCGAGCATGCGGCAGGCGAGGTGACCGAGGTGATTGCCGCCGAATTCGGCATCTCCCAGGCCGGCGTCAGCCAGCATCTGAAAGTCCTGCGCGACAATGGCTTCGCCCGGGTGCGACCCGAGGGGACGCGTCGGGTCTATGCGCTCGACGCGTCCCCGCTGCGGGATATCGATGACTGGCTTGAGCGCTTCCGCGCCTTCTGGCCCCACAAGCTCGAAGCGTTGGCCACTGAAATCGCCCGTGGCAAGAAGCAGCGCGACCGACGCTGAGCGCCTAGTCGCAGACCATGGGCCCCGATTCCACGGCGAACTGCCGCGGACCGACCATCGGCTCGGCGCCTGCAGCCGGTGGCACATCGACGATCACCACCTCCATGCGGCATGGGCCGCTGATGACGTCGTAGAAGTCGGTGCCCTTCATCACGATGGAATCGATCGGGTGATCAATGCCGAATTCCTCGACCACGTGCGCGAGTATCGCTTCCAGTTCATGCTGCCGCTGGTAATGCGGCGGCAGCGCCGCCAGGGCCGGCGCGGTACCCGCCAGCATGGTCAAACCAACCCATTTCCACCGCGCCATAAGTGTCTCCATCTCTGGCTTTGCTGTACGGCAGCTGAACGGCGGGAACCACCTGTTGCCGCAATTGCTTTCTAGGCTAGCCTATAACCAACCAATAGTCGGGGACCATCCTCCATGATTCGCCGCGATGCCTTGTTGCTCGGTCTTTCCGCCGCCTTCGCGCTCAGCGTGCCCGCCTGGGCGCTCGACCGGGCGCTGACGCCCGAGGAGCAGCAGCTCATCGCCGATATCGGCGCGCACAATTCGGCCATCCGCACCATGGTCGGCCGGTTCCTGCAGATCGACACCAATGGCGGGCGCACCGAAGGCACGTTCTTCCTCGAGCGCCCCGACAAGATCGCCTTCCGCTACGCGCCACCCAGCCGCGAGGAAATCGTCTCGGTCGGTCGCGGCTTCTACGTGCTCAACCGGCGCGACGAGACCTATTACGCCTATCCGCAGGACTCGATCCCGCTGCGCCAGTTCCTGGGCGACAAGATCGACCTGCTCAACGCTAACGTGGTCGATGTCACCAACTCGGATGGCTACATGGCCATTACGGTCATCGACGAGACGGTGGCGGGCACCGTCCAGGTTTCGCTGATTTTCGATACCGATACCAAGGAACTGGCGCAGTGGAGCCTGGTCGAGCCCAGTGGGGCCGAGTTGACCTTTTCGCTCTATGACGTGGAGAAGGACGTACAGATTCCGCGCGCCTTCTTCTCCATTCCCGCGACCTACAAGCCGCTCGAGCAGTAGCTACCGGATGACCACCAGGGCGATGAGCCCTGCGCCGCCCACCACGATCCGCCACCAGGCGAAGGGCGCGAACCCGTACTTGCTGACAAAGCCCAGCAGGTACCGCACCACCAGGGCACCCACGATGAAGGCCGCGGCAAAGCCGATGCCCACATTGAGCGCGATCGAGCCGTCGATCAGGTCGCGGCTCTTGTAGAGGTCGTAGCCGAAGGCGCCCACCATGATGGGCAGCGCGATAAAGAAGGTGAATTCGGCCGCCGCGCGCTTGGTCGCGCCGAACAGCATGCCGGCGACCACGGTCGATCCCGAGCGGGACACGCCGGGCACCAGGCTCACCATCTGGAACAGGCCGACAATGAGCGCCAGGTGCCAGGGAAACTCGTAGATGTCGTCATATATCTCCCGCTTGGGCATGCGATCGACCAGCAGCAGGATGATGCCTCCGACCACCAGGCTGATGCAGATGACCATGGGCGATTCCCATAGCGCGCCCTGGATGAAGTCGCGCAGCAACACACCCGCCACCACCGCCGGCAGACAGGCCAGGATCACCGAAAGCGCAAAGCGCCAGGCATAGGCCTTGCCAGTCAGCGCGTCGCGGATCAATACCGCCAGTTTGGTGAAATAGACCGTGATGACCGCCAGGATCGCTCCGAGCTGGATAAGCACGATGAAGGTGTCGGGCTGGGTGAGGCCAAAGAAGTGGCCGGCCAGCAGCAGGTGTCCGGTGGAACTGACGGGCAGGAATTCGGTAAGGCCTTCGAGAATTCCGAGGATAAGCGGCACAAAAAGACCTTGATCGGCGTTCATTTGATCCCCTAATTCAGTCCCATTGGGTCATCGAGCGGGCAAGCTCTAGCGCTGTTCGTTCCGAGCGCCAAGCAACCGCAACGCGGCGGCCGAAAATAGAGACGAGCGTCCACATGCCCAGCCTGCTGCACCATCCCCTCGATCCGTCCTCGCGTCTCATCCGGCTGATGTGTGCGGAATACGGTGTGCCGCTCGACATGGAGGAGATCAAACCCTGGCTGCGCACGCCGGAATTGCTCGAAATCAACCCCGCCGCCACGCTGCCGATCTTCCTGGGTGACGACGACCAGCCGATCGTTGGCTTGCTGGCCAACATCCACACCATCGAAGATCTCTATACGCCCAGCGTCGTCATGGGCCTCATTCCCGCCGAACCGGCGCCGCGTGCCGAAATGTGGCGCATGATCGAATGGGTGATCTTCAAGCTCAATGACGAAGTCACCCGCTATGTGCTCGAAGAAAAGATCGTCAAGCGCGACCAGCGCGGCGCGACGCCCGAGCCGTCGGTGCTGCGCGTGGCCAAGACCAATCTCAACGAGCATATGCTCTATTTCAACTGGCTCTTCGCCAACCGCTCCTGGCTGGCCGGCGATACGCTGACCCTGGCCGACTTCGCCCTGGCGGCGCATCTGTCGACCCTGGACTATCTGGGTGACATCGACTGGGGCAAGGCGGGGGAAACCCGCGACTGGTATTCCCGCATCAAGTCGCGCCCGGCCTTCCGCACCCTGCTTAATGACCGCGTCGTGGCCATGCCGCCGCAAAAGGGCTATGCGGATCTGGATTTTTGAGCGGCTGATGGCGTTTTACCCACCAGCCGTCACCCTCGGGCTTGACCCGAGGGCTCTGCACTTTGCCGCGCGTCTGGTAAGTACAAAGCCCTTGGGTCTAGCCCGAGGGTGACACGTAGTGGGTGGGACTAGTCCCGTGGCCAATTCTGGTAGTCTCGAAGCCGAAAAACTCGTCGCCGAATTGCGCAGTCGCGCCCTGGCGCTGGGCTTCGACAGCTTCGGCATCGCGCCCGCCGATGCGCGACCCGACCTGCCCGAAAAGCTCCATGCCGCCCTGGCCGCAGGCTGGCATGGCGACATGGAGTGGATGGCGGAAACGTCCGACCGCCGGGCCAGTCCACGGGGCATGTGGCCCGAGGCGAAGTCGGTGATCGTCCTTGGCATCAACTATGGTCCCGAGACCGACCCGCTCGCCATCCTCGGCGAGCCATCGCTGGGCACCATCTCGGTCTATGCCCGCAATCGCGACTATCACGAGATCATCAAGGGCAAGCTCAAGGAACTGGCAGGCCTGCTGGCGCGGCGCTCGGGCGCCGAGGTCAAGGTCTTCGTCGATACGGCGCCACTGATGGAAAAGCCGCTGGCCGAGGCGGCGGGGCTGGGTTGGCAGGGCAAGCATACCGTGCTGGTCAGTCGCGACTTCGGCTCCTGGCTGTTCCTGGGCGCCATTCTGACCTCGGCCGAATTGCCCGGGGATATCCAGCATGAGGAGAGCTGCGGCAGCTGTACGCGCTGCCTCGATATTTGCCCCACCAATGCCTTCCCCGCCCCGTTCCAGCTCGATGCCCGCCGGTGCCTGGCTTACTTGACCGTCGAGCATAAGGGGCCGATTCCATTGGAGTTCCGGGCGCCCATGGGCAACCGCATCTATGGTTGCGACGACTGCCTGGCGGTCTGCCCTTGGAACAAGTTCGCCTCGGTCAGCCGCGAGGCAAGGCTGCGGGCGCGGCCCGAGCTGGAGCGGCCCGCCCTGGCCGATCTGGTGCAACTCGATGATGCCGGATTCCGGGCATTGTTTGCCGGCTCGCCCATCAAGCGCATCGGGCTGGCGCGGTTCCTGCGCAACGTGTTGATTGCCATTGGCAATTCGGGCGACCCGGGCTTCACGCCGCTGGTCGAAGCGCGGCTTGGCGCCGACGATCCCTTGGTGCGCGGGGCCGCGATCTGGGCGCTGCGGCGATTGGCGCCCGCGCGCGCCCGTGAGCTCAGCCTTGCCTATCTGCCCCGGGAAAGCGATAGCTCGGTGGCGGCCGAGTGGACCGGGGATATCTGATGCGTGCCTTCTTCTTCGGGCTGGGATTTTCATCGACTTATGCTGCCGATGCGCTGCGGAAACAGCGACCGACTGTTGACCTTTTTGGCACGGTTCGGACACCGGACAAGGCCGAAACGCTGCGAGCCGGTGGCATAAAGGCGCATGTTTTCAACGGCACGGCCCCAGGCCCTACCCTGGGCCCGGACATGCGCTCGTCCAGCCATGTGATCTTTTCCATCGCGCCCGGCGCCGATGGCGATCCGGCGCTCATCCACCACCGCGCCGATCTCGATGCGGCGACCGACCTGCAATGGCTCTGCTATTATTCCACCGTCGGCGTCTATGGGGATTTCGCCGGCGCCTGGATCGACGAGACCGCGCCGCTGGTGCCGCGCAACGAGCGGAGCGACCGGCGCGTGCTGGCCGAGCAGGTCTGGCGGGACTATGCCGCACAGCGCGGGGTGCCGCTCACCATCCTGCGGCTGGCCGGCATCTATGGGCCGGGCCGCTCGACCTTCGACAAACTGCGCGACGGCACGTCGCGCCGCGTCGTCAAGCCTGGGCAAGTTTTCAACCGCATCCATGTCGAGGATATCGGCCGGGTAACGGCCCTGGCGGCGGAAAATCGGCTGGACGGCACCTTCAACCTGGGCGATGACGAGCCGGCGCCGCCCCAGGAGGTGATTGCCCATGCGGCTGCCATGCTGGGCATCGAGCCGCCGCCGGAACTGCCCTATGAAACGGCCCCGATGACGCCGATGCAGCGCAGCTTCTACGCCGACAACAAGCGCGTCTCGAACGCCGCCATCAAGCAGGCGCTGGGTATCCAACTACTCTACCCGACCTATCGGGAAGGACTGGCCTCGATTTTGGACAAGGAACAAGCATGAGCGCCCCGCAACCCGCCAAATCCGCCCCCGAGCGCATCGTCCTTGAGGGCCGCTACGTCCGCCTCGAACCCCTGGCACCCCAGCATGCCGCCGACCTTTTCGCGGTCTCGACCATGCCCGGTGGCGTCGAGCGCTATCGCTGGCTGTCCCAGCATGCGCCAGGCAGCGTGGCCGAAATGGAAGCGCGGATCGAGCATGCCATGACGCAGACCGATCCGCTCTATGTCGCCGTGGTCGACCAGGCGAGCGGCAGGGCGGTCGGCCAGCAGGGCTGGATGCGTATCCGACCCGAACATGGCTCGATCGAGATCGGCGGCATCCATTGGGGCCTGCCCATGGCGCGTTCGCGCCTGGCGACCGAGGCGCTCTACCTCTTCGCGCGGCATGCCTTCGACGATCTGGGCTATCGGCGTTTCGAATGGAAATGCAATGACCGCAACGCATCCAGCAAGGCGGCGGCGACGCGCTTCGGTTTCCAGTTCGAGGGCCTGTTCCGGCAGGACATGATCATCAAGGGTATCAGCCGCGACACGGCCTGGTTCTCGATCATCGATGGCGAATGGCCGGCAATGCGGGCGGAGTATGAGCGCTGGCTCTCGCCGGAGAACTTTGACGCGGACGGCGTGCAGTGGACGAAGCTCAGGACGCGGTAAGTCCCACCGGGCCACGCCTTACCTCGCCCCTCGGGGGCAAGGTAAGAGGAGCGTTTAGCCCTCCACCAGCCGCATCAACGTCTCCCGCAGCCGCTGCAGATCCTCTTCCCGGCTCAAGCGATGGTCGCCGTCCGGGATCAGCGTCAGTGTCACCGGGTCATGGAGGATATGCGTCACCAGCTTGATGGCATGGGACGGCGGCACGTCGGGGTCCTGCCCACCCTGGAGGATGGTGACCGGGCAGCCGGTCTCGATGACGCTGCCAAACAGCCGGTGTTGTGCCCCATCTTCGATCAACACCCGCGTGATGCGATAGGGCGTGTCCGAATATTGGCTGGGCTGGTCTACATAGCCGTTGTTCTGCAGCGATTCATGCTCTTGCGGCGTGAAGTCGGGCAGCATCAGCTCATGCGTCATATCGGGGGCAGGGGCGATCAGCACCAGGCCATGGGCAGGGTTGCCCCGGCGCAGCAGCGCGCGGGCGAGCAGCAAGGCCAGCCAGCCGCCCATGGATGAGCCCACGATGATCTGGGGTCCGCCGGTGGTAGCAAGGACCGCCTCGGCCTCCTCGAGCCAGCGGCTTATCGTCCCCTGCTCGAAATCGCCCCCGGAAATGCCATGGCCGGAATAGTCGAAGCGCGTGACCGCCAGCCCCTGCTCGGCTCCGAGCATATCGAGCGCCATTGCCTTGCTGCCGGACATGTCCGAGCGGAAGCCGCCCAGCCAGAAGATGCCCGGCGACTTGCCGGCCCTCTGCGCCACCGCGATGTCGCGTGCCGCCGCTCCGCTGCCCACGGTGATCCGAAAGCTCTGCAACGGCGATTGTGTCATGGCACTTTCCCTTTCGTGAATACCAAGCGTTAGCTACACCCGCAGGGCCCGGCAATCACGGCGTTTCCAAGGCGCAACAGGCCGGATTTTCTGGCGCTTTGCCTGTTGACTTATGGTCCCGGTAACACGATTTTATGCGCGATTTCACCACCCGGCTTAACAACGCAAGGATCGTTTGCCATTCGTCGTCCCATGAGACCCGTCGCGCCCCAGAAAGATGGGCCGCCCTCTAACGAAGATATCACCAGCCCCGATGTGCAACTCATCGACGCTGAAGGCGAGAATCGTGGCGTGGTCCGCACGCGCGAAGCTCTCGCAGAAGCCCAGGAACAGGGGCTCGACCTTGTTCTGATCTCTCCCAACGCCGTGCCGCCGGTCGCCAAGATGCTGGACCTCGGCCGCTTCAAATACGCCGCGCAGAAAAAAGCTGCCGAGGCGCGCAAGAAGCAGAAGGTGATCGAGGTCAAGGAAGTCCAGCTGCGTCCCAACATCGATACGCATGACTATGACACCAAGATGAAGGCGGTGCAGCGCTTCCTCGACGATGGCGACCGGGTCAAGGTCACCATGCGCTTCCGTGGTCGCGAAATGGCGCACCAGGAACTGGGCATGCAGCTGCTAGTCAAGGTGCGCGAACAGATGGAGCCCGTGGCCAAGGTCGAGAGCCAGCCGCGCTCGGAAGGCCGGCAGATGGTCATGGTCCTGGCGCCCAAGTAGGGGCGACGGCACTGGAATGAAGAAGGCCCGCGCGAGCGGGCCTTTGTTTTGGCAGGTCGCAGCCAGCGGGAGATCTCTCATGCCAGCCATTGTGCGCATCGACGTCGTCCTGGCGCTTAGCTTCCTCCTGGCACTGCCAGCTGAGGCGGCCTGCGACGTGGCCCTGTCGCCGGCCGATATCGACCGGGCGATCGCCATCTCCATTGGTGCCGAATACGGCGATGCGCGGGCCGCGGTGGCCCGCTGGCACCGCGATGTTACTGTCGGCGTGGCCGGCGACGCACGGCCCGAGGACCGCGCCACGCTGGCCGCAGTGGTTGCCGAGCTGGGCACATTGATCGCCCCCACGCGCATTCGGCTGGTCGAGGGTGGTGCGGACATGCTGGTGCAGTTCGCCCCGGTGGACGAGTTTTCCCAGCTCAACCCGAACTATCAGCCCGACAATTACGGGTTCTTCTGGATGCACTGGGACGGCGCGGGGATCACCGATTCCGATGTGCTGATTTCCACCACCGGCCTGACCCGGGCCGAAACCGATCACCTGATCCGCGAGGAGGTCACGCAGGCGCTGGGCATGGCGAACGACCTGGGCGACGAGGCCGACAGTATCTTCTATGCGCCCTGGACCGATACGCAGGCCTATTCACCCTCCGACACACGGGTGATCCGCGCCCTCTACTGCGCCGACGTGCGGCACGGCATGGCGGTCGACGATTTCAGGGACGTCCTGGCAACGCAGGCCAAGCTACTGGATCCGGCCGAGATCGCCGCGCTGCAGCGCGCGCTGGTCGCCCGCGGCCACCCGATCTCGGACGCCGGCGGTATCGTGGGTGACGATACGCGCCAGGCCATCCGCGCCGAGCAGGGGGCACTCGGTCTCTACGCCGACGGCGAACCCAATCGGGGGCTCATAGCCAGGCTCAAGGTGAAGTTGTAGCCGGCTGCAAGCAGACACCCTCCCGCGGGGGAGGGTTTGCCCTGACGCCACTGGATGGTTACGCGTCCAGCTTGGCCCAGGCCGGGGCGATGTCGGTGCCGTGGCCCAGGCCGTAGCCGAGGCGGATGTTGAGCATGCCCAGGGGTTCGAGCAGGCGGGCGGCTTCGATGCCTCCGGTCTTTTCGACGGCAAAGCCCGAGAGCTTGACCAGGTCTTCGACGGCAGCGATGGCAGCCTGATCGTTGCCGGCAAGGAAGACCGGAATGCCCGCTGTTTCCGCCGCCGGGCGATCGAACAGGCTGGCGAAGATGGTGTTGAAGCCCTTGACCACGCGGGCCTGCGGCGCGGCCTCCTGCAGGTTTTCCGCGGCCGAAGTGTCGAAGCCGAAGAGGAGACCGGAGAAATCCGGCGTGATCGGGTTGGTCATATCAAGCACAACCTTGCCCGACAGCGCCTGATTGGCGGCGACGTCGAGCGCCGTGGCATAGGGCAGGGCCAGCACGACGATGTCGGCCTTCGCGATGGCGTCAGCCTGATCGAGCACCGTGACGCCCGCGGGGAGGGTGGCCGCGAAAACCGTGACCGCGGCCTGGTCGCGCGAGCTCAGCACCAGATCGGCCTTGCCGGCCAGACGCTTGGCCAGGCCCTTGCCCATATTGCCCAGGCCGATGATGGCGATGGTGGTCATTGGAAGTCTCCGTCCAGTTCGATTGCGATGCCCTCTAGATGCACTCGCCTCATTGAAAAGAGAATTGCTTGTGTTCTAGCAACATAATTGCATAGAAGTATCGAATGGCCGAACTCGACGAATTGCGCACTTTCATTGCAGCGGCCCGCATTGGCAGCTTCGCCAAGGCGGCCCGCCAGCTGAACCTGTCGCCCGCCATGGTTGGTCGGCGCATCCAGGGACTGGAGCAGCGCTATGGCGCTGCACTGATCGAACGGACCACGCGTAGCCAGCGGCTGACCGAGGCGGGCCAGGAATTTCTCGGCCGCGCCGAGGCGGTGATCGCGGCAACCGAGGCGCTCGCCGACGTCTCGACCTCGGGGCCGCTGAGCGGTCGCATCCGGTTGACGGCGCCCACTACGGTCGGCATCCGGCGCCTGCCGGCGGTGATCGCGCGGTTTACCGCTGCCCATCCGGGCATAATCTTTGAGATGAGCCTCACCGACCGGCGCGTTGATCTGATCGCGGAAGGCTTCGATCTGGCGGTGCGCATCGGAGTGTTGCCGGCATCCTCGATGCTGGCGCGGCGCGTCGGCACCTACCGCTTCGCCTGCTGCGCCTCCCCCGATTTCCTCGCCCGACATGGAACGCCGCGCCATCCCGCCGATCTGGAGCGGGCGCGCTGCATCCTCAATCTCAACCTCATCCCGCGTAGTCGCTGGACCTTCCATGATGCGCAAGGCGAACCGCTGACGGTGGAAGTGGGCGGGGGCATCGAGATCGACAATGGCGAGGCGCAGCGCGCCATGGCCATCGACGGGGCCGGCATCGTCTACCTGCCGCTCGACCTGGTCGCCGACGACCTGGCCGACGGCGCGCTGGTGCAGATTTTGGGCGACTGGTCACTGCCCACGCTGCCCATCCACACCCTCCATCCGTCGCGGCATCTAGTGCCGCGCCGGGTCACGGCGTTTATCAACGCGGTTGCCGAGGGGTTTCGGGAGAGGTGACGGTCCTACCGCATCGCCTGCTCGACCTCTTCCGCGCGGGGGATGGCCGGTTGGGCCCCGGGCTTGAGGCAGGCGAGGCTGGCGGCGACGGCGGCGCGGCGCATGGCGGCTTCGAGGTCAAGCCCGGCATCGAGGCCGGCCGCCAGATAGCCGCAGAAGGTGTCGCCGGCGCCGACCGTATCGACCGGCTTGATCGGCAACGCGGCAACGCTGATGCGTTGGCCCTGGGCCGTCACGGCGCGGGCGCCGTCGCCGCCCAGCGTCACGATGACGGTCTGCTTGTGCTTGCTGGCCCAGTCGGCCATGGCGGAATCGAGTTCGGCGATGCCGCGTCCCGTGAGGAGGGCAAATTCGGTTTCGTTGGCGATCAGGATAGCCGCTTTGGGCGCCAGGGCCGCCGTGCTATCGAGGAATGGCGCGGTGTTGAGAATGGCCGTGATGCCCTGCGCGCGCGCCAGGTCGAGCGCCCGCTCGGTCGCCGCCTGGGGAATTTCCTGCTGCACCAGCATGACCCCGCCGCTGACCCCTGCCAGCGCCTTGTCGGCATCATCTGATGTCATGGCGCCATTGGCGCCCGGCAGAATGGCGATGACATTCTCGCCATGGCTATCGACGAAGATCATGGCAATGCCGGTGGCGCCGTCCACCACCTTCATGGCGGAGAGATCGACACCGTCGGCCTTGAGCAGCGCCAGCGCCAGATCGGCGAAGGCGTCGCTGCCGACGCCCGAGACATGACGCACGCTGGCACCCGCCCGCCGCGCGGCCAGCGCCTGATTGGCCCCCTTGCCACCCGCTGCCATCGAAAAGGTGCCGCCGGCGACGGTCTCGCCCGGCTTGGGCAAGCGGCTGACCGTGCCGATCTGGTCGAGATTGGTCGAACCGAAGACGGTGATCATGACAGTGCTCCAGTCCGCTCTATTCGGCGGCTTTTACCACGGTGTTGAAGTTGCGCGAGGTCCACAGACGCTTCTTGCCGAAATGCTTCCAGATCTGCTCCATGCCCTCGCCGTAGCGGCCATGGGGCAGGCGATGGGCGACGATGAACACCTCGCCATCGGTGAGGTGGACGACCTCGAAATCGCCATCGACCGCGCAGGGCATCGGCAGGGTGCGCGCGTTGCGGTCCTCGACAAAGGTGACATAGAGCTTGGTATTGTCATCCTCCCGGCGCCCGCCGAAGGGGTCGGCTGCCGCCAGGGCGCGGATTTCCGCCTGCGTCCGCAGCACCGTGCCGATATCGAAGCCGAAGCGGGCCTCGAGCGCGTCTTCGATGGCCTTGCGCTCCACATCGGCCGGTGGGGCATCGAAGAGCACGTTGCCGCTGGCGAGCAGCGTTTTGACATTGGCAAAGCCCATGGCTTCGAAGGCCGCCTTGAGGTCAGCGCTCTTGACCTGCCGCTTGCCCAGATTGACCCCGCGCAGCAGGGCGACATGCCGTGTCATTCCGCCTTGGCCTTTTGCGGATAGATGGTCTCGCCCTTTTCCAGCATCTCGACAAAACCGGCAATCTTGCGGGCGCGCGCGGCGGGCGTCTTGAGATTGATGACGCGAAAGATCAGCGCGAAGCGGTTCTGCGAAGTCAGCGTAAGGTAGAATTCATGGGCCTTGGGACTGGCCTCGATGGCGGCCAGCAGGTCCGGGGGCGGGTCCATCGTCGTGCGATAGGAGGCGTCCCAGCGGCCATCCGCCTTGGCGAGCTCGACATGCCTCAGGCCATGCTCGGTCATCTTGCCCTCGTCGACCAGGCGGGCGACATTGGCCTTGTTGACGTCGCTCCAGGCACTTTTCCTCCCGCGATGGGTATAGCGCTGGACGAAGCTCACCTCGTCCCAGCCCTTGCGGATGGCGTCGATCCAGCCCCAGCACAGCACCACGTCGATCGCCTCGACGGCGTCGATGCTCTGGATGCCGCTGCCCTTCTTGAAGATGCGGATCCAGACTTCATCTTCCTTGTCGTGGTTGGCCTTGAGCCAATCGTAGAAGGCGTCCTTGCTGGTAAACTCTCGGACCTTGGCCGGATCGACATGCACGGGCGGCATCGGTCTAGACCTCGGTCACGCCGGCATTGGCGAGGATCGCCTCGAGCGCCGGGTCCAGCAATTCGGCCGGCGGCAGCTGGATGCCGAACGATCCCGACAGCGCCTCGCGCAATTCCGCCACGCTGGTGAGCAGCCGCACGTCGGACGGCTCGCCGCCCGTATGGATGGAGAGCCGGTGGTTGCGCAGCGCCAGCCGCTTGCCGGATGGCGACAGGGCGACGCGCAGCTCCTTGCGGAAGGGCGAGGCGGGGTCGGTCGAGAGCCACTGGTTGGGGTCCTCGTAGAAGTCGGCGCTGTGCTCGATGGTGTCGAACACGTAGAGCGCCCGCCATTCGCCCTCGATGCGGGCCTCGAGCGTCCAATCCGGGTCCCCGCCCGAAAGGCGAAAGGTTTCATGCGGCGTGGGTTGTTCCACGTCCGATTTGAGCTTGAGCGGTGCTGTCAGCGTCAGGCCGCCAAAGCCGACATCGGCGATGTAGCTCGCCCCGCCGATATCGACCGCCAGCAGCATGTGGGTCGGCGGCCGGTCGACTGCCGCCGGATCGGTCCACACCACCCGCGCCGCCAGGCCGCGCACCGTGAAGTCGAGTTCGCGCAGGACGGTCATCAGCAGCAGGTTATGTTCGAAGCAGTAGCCGCCCCGCCGCTCGGAGAGCAACTTACGCTCGATGCTGGGCAGATCGAGATTGACCGGCAGGCCCAGCAGCGGATTGAGGTTTTCGAAGGGGATCGCCGCCGGATGCAGCGCATGGATGAGTTCGAGTGTCGCCAAGGTCGGGGCGATCGATCCGGCAAAGCCGATTCGCTCGAAATAGGCGTTGAGATTGACCTTTTGGCTCATTGGCCACCCTTGCGGCAGTTTCCGTTCGGCCCGCAATATGGGCGATGAGGCCGTCGCTGTCACCGGCACGGTTGGCGATTTCGCTCATGGGAGGGGCTGGACATGGGACTTCTCGATTGGATCACCGGCAGCAAATCAGCGCCGTCAGGGGTTGCCAGGCAGCCCGTATCGGCTTTGCGGGAAGCCATGCTGGCCAGCAATCGCGACACCGCACCGTTCATCATCCGCGACGGTTCGCCCGAAGGCGTGGACCTGGTGGCCGAGTGGAGGATCGTCGATGCGCGTTGGTACGAGATTTTCGTCAAGGCCAGCCTGACCAAGGTCTTCAAAATACTCATGAAGTTCGATGAGGCCAGGGGCGAGGTCCGCTCCCTGGATCAGGAATGGACCGTAGAATGGCGCGCCGGCGTGCCCAGCCTCTCGCTCAGCGCCGAAGCCTTCCGCGGCCAGAAGGTCGAAATGAGCTTCGGCACTGCCTATGCCTTCAAGGAGGATCTGAGCGGCTGGGGCAAGGTCTATGAATATCGCTTCAAGACCCAAGAGATCAAAGACCCGCTGATCGAGATCGCCCAGCAGCACGGCTGGGGCTGGAAGGGCGTGGCCTTCGGCAAGCTCTAGCGCAGGCCGTTCACGCTAAAGCGTCAGCCGTGCTAGGATGGCGGTCGAGCAGGAGACAATCATGGCCAATACCACAGCGCGTCGCCTTAATCCCCGCATGGTCGGCTGGAGCCTGGTGGCCGCATTGCTGGCCGCGCCGCTCCTGGCCATGCAGTTCACCAGCGAGGTCAATTGGGGCGGGGAGGACTTCATCGCCGCCGCGCTGCTGCTGGGTGGCGCCGGCCTGGCGCTCGAAGCGACGATGCGTTTTGTACGTGGTTCGGCGACCCGCATCGTGCTTGGTCTGACGATCCTGATCGCGCTGGCGTTGATCTGGGCCGAGCTGGCCGTCGGTATCCTCTGATAGCGGGCAAGGCCCCGGGACGTCATGGATTCCATCCTCAATGCCGCGGCGCAGGCGCTGGCCACCGGCGATGTGCTGGGCGCCCTCAACCGCGTTGCGCTGCGGGATGATCCCGGGGCCCTGGCCTTGCGCGGCACGGCCATGGCGCAACTGGGCGACCTCCCACGTGCCCGACAACTGCTGGCGCAGGCGGCGCGTGGCTTTGGCAGGCACGAAACCGTCGCACGCGCCCGCTGCGTGCTGGCCGAGGCGGAAATTGCGCTGGTGTCGCGCGACCTCACCTGGCCGGAGGGGCGGCTCGAAGCGGCCAGGCAGGTGCTGTCCCAGCGGGGCGACGCCGCCAATGCCGCCCATGCCGGCATCATCGCGGCGCGGCGAGACCTGCTGCTTGGCCACCTCGATGGCGCCAGCCAATATCTGGCCGCGCTGTCTCCGCGGGCGCTGCCGCCCCCCTTGCTCGCCGGCTACTGGCTGGTAAGCGCCGGCATCGACATCCGGCGGGTAAGGGTCGCATCGGCGCGCCGCGCCCTGCAGCAGGCGGAAGAGGCGGCGCGGCAATCGGGCCAGCCGGGTCTGCTGGCCGAGACCGAGGCCGCGCGCCGGTCGCTCGATGGTCCCGCCGCGCGCCTGCGCCGGCAAGGTGTCGAAACCGCGGTTTCGCTTGACGCGGTAGAGGCCCTGTTCGGGTCCGAGACCGTGGTCTGCGATGCCACGAGCAATGCGCTGCGGCAGGCAGGATTGGCGGTGTCCCTGTCGCGGCGACCGGTCCTGTTTGCCCTGCTGCGCGTCCTTGCCGAGGCCTGGCCCGGCGACGCCTCGCGCGAACACCTGCTCGCCCGCGCCTTCCATGCCCGGCAGGCCGACGAATCCCATCGCGCCCGGCTGCGGGTCGAGATGACGCGGCTGCGCCAGCTCATCGGGTCCATTGCCGATGTATCGGCGACGCCATCTGGCTTCCGCCTCGTCCCCAGGGCCGGCGATGTGGCCGTGCTGGCGCTCCCCCTGGACGACCAGCATGCTGCCGTCATGGCCCTGCTGGCCGATGGTGAATTGTGGTCGAGTTCGGCCCTGGCCATGGTGCTCGACAGCAGCCCGCGCTCGATCCAGCGGGCGCTGCGGGCCTTGCAGGAGGCCGGCAAGGCGCAGGCCGTGGGGCGCGGGCGCGCACAGCGCTGGGCCTTGCTCACCCTTCCCGGTTTCCCCACGACGCTGCTTTTGCCCAATGCCGGGCGGGTCTAGCCGCGGCGGACGATGCGGACGGCGCCGCTATTGCCCCCGCCGCAGAACAGCCGCTCGCCACCATCCCATTCGACGCCCGACACGGCCATGCCGGGCATATCGAGCGTATCCAGCACGTTGCCATTGGCCGGGTCGATGCGGGCAAGGCCGCCATCGCCATCGGCGGAATAGCCGTGCCATAGCTCACCCTCGACCCAGGTAACCCCGGTGACGAAGCGGTTGGTCTGGATGACGCGTCGCACCGCGCCGGTATCGGGATCGATCTCGACGATCTGCCGGTCGCGATACTGGCCGACCCAGAGCGACCCATCCGCCCAGGCGAGCCCCGAATCCTTGCCGCCACCCGGCGCCGGTATGGTGGCGACCACCGTGCCGGTCTGCGGATCGACCTTCTGGATGATCGCGTCGGCGATCTGGAACAGGTGGGTGCCATCAAAGGCCGTGCCCGCATGGGCCGGCACGCCCAGCGATGTCACCTCCTTGCCGGTCTGGGGGTCGAAGGCCCGCATCGCCTCGCCCGTCGCGGCCCAGACATGCCGTCCGTCGAAGCTGACGCCATGCACCGGGCCGGCAGCGTTGGCGGTGAATTCACCCAGGATTTCTGCGCGCTTGGTCATGGCTGTCCATCCCTGGCCCGCTCCGCTACGAACAGTTCGATACTGTCGCGGAAGGTGCCGATATCGGTCAACCTGCGGTCATCGAAAGAATGCAGCACGCGGATGGCCTGGCGCTCGAGGCGCCGGCGCTTGTAGCGCGCAATCCAGCTGTGGAACATGATCGTCTCCTCTGCTTGGGGCCAATTGGCCGGTAACAGAGGTCTAGCAACGCCAGGCGCCGGGGTGAGAGTTACAGCTGTGACGGCTTTTGCCGGCGCTAGCCCTGCGCCTTGCGAACGCGGATGACGACGTCGACGTGGCTCACCTTCATGCCCTTGGGGGCTTCGGGCAGGCTCAGGAACTCGACAGAGGAGGCGGGGATGTCGATCATCCGCTGCTCGTCTTCCACGTAGAAGTGATGGTGATCGGACGTGTCGGTATCGAAATAGGACCGCGACGCATCGACCGCCACTTCGCGCAACAGACCCGCTTCATGGAACTGGTGCAGCGTGTTGTAGATGGTGGCCAGCGATACATTGACCCGGGCCTGGCTGGCCTCGCCATGCAACTGCTCGGCGCTCACATGCCGATGCGGCCCGCCGAACAACAGTTCGGCCAGGGCCACGCGCTGCCGGGTCGGGCGGAGACCGGCCATGCGCAGCACCGCGGTGAGGCAGGGCTTGCGCGACGGCAAGGAACGGGCGGTCTGGCTGCGATCGGTCATTGGGTCCTTGTCGAGGAAAGGCCTGATAATGCGGGGTTCCTTATAGCCATGGTCGAAAAATCGCACAAGCGGCAGTGCCGCCGCGGCCCTGTTTGTGGCCGCAATGGTCAACGAGGGGCTGACTTGACCCCTCTGGTATGCGCCTATACGAGACGAATGAAGGTTCTCAGAGGTATCAGGCATGGCCGAACGGCAGAGCGCATTTGGGTATGAAGAACTGCTGGCCCACGGCCGGGGCGAACTGCCTGGCCAGGGCGATGCCCGTTTGCCGGCCCCGCCCATGCTGATGTTCGACCGCATCACTTCCATTTCGGAAACCGGCGGCGCCCATGGCAAGGGCGAGGTCCGGGCCGAGCTAGACGTCAACCCGGACCTCTGGTTCTTCAAGTGCCATTTCATCGGCGACCCCGTAATGCCCGGCTGCCTGGGTCTGGACGCGGTGTGGCAGATGACGGGCTTCTTCCTCAGCTGGATCGGCCAGCCCGGCCGCGGCCGGGCCTTGGGCGGCGAAATCAAGTTCACCGGCCAGGTGACCGACGACGTCAAGCTGGTCGAATATGGCATCGACCTCAAGCGCGTGATGAAGGGCCGGCTGACGCTGGGTATCGCCGATGGCTGGGTCAAGGCTGACGGAAAGGTGATCTACGAAGCGGCCAATCTGCGCGTTGGCCTGTTTACCGAAGCCCAGATGAAGGCCGAGCAGGTTGCCTGAGCGGCCTTAACGGCCCGACCGACCGTGACCATATAAGAGGCGCCGACCCAATGGCGCCCGAGCAAGACTAGAGCGAGGCAAGGATGAGACGAGTTGTCGTCACCGGCATGGGTATCATTTCCTCGATCGGCAATTCGCTGGACGAGGTCACGGCGAGCCTGCGCGCAGCCAAGCCGGGCATCATCGCCGCCCCCGATTATGCCGAACTCGGCTTCCGCTCGCAGGTCAAGGGCGACCCGCAGCTCGATCCATTCGAGATTCTCGACCGGCGCGTCACCCGCTTCATGGGCAAGGGCGCGGCCTGGAACTACCTCGCCATGCAGCAGGCCATTGCCGATGCGGGCCTGGAGGAAAGCGACATTTCCAACCCCATGACCGGCATCGTCATGGGTTCGGGCGGCGCCTCGACCCGCACCATCGTCGAAGCCGCCGACATCACCCGCAAGAATACCAGCCCCAAGCGCATCGGGCCGCTGGCCGTGCCCAAGGCCATGGGCTCGACCGCCTCGGCGACGCTTGCCACGCCCTTCGGCATCAAGGGCATCAACTATACCATCACCGCCGCCTGCGCGACCTCCAAGCATTGCATCGGCAATGCCATGGAACAGATCATGCTGGGCAAGCAGGATATCGTCTTTGCCGGCGGTCACGAGGACCTCGACTGGACCCTTTCGGACCTGTTCGACGCCATGGGCGCCATGAGCTCGGACTTCAACGGCACGCCCGAAAAGGCCAGCCGCTGCTACGATGCGGCGCGCGACGGTTTCGTCATTTCCGGTGGCGCGGGCGTGCTTGTGCTCGAGGAATACGAACATGCCAAGGCGCGCGGCGCCAGGATCTGGGCCGAACTGATCGGCTATGGCGCCACCTCCGACGGGCTCGACATGGTCGCGCCATCAGGGGAAGGCGCCGAGCGCTGCATGCGCATGGCGCTCAAGAACGTGCGGCAGAAGGTCGATTACATCAACCCGCATGCCACCTCGACACCGGTGGGCGACGCCAAGGAAATCGAGGCGATCCGCGCGCTGTTCGGCAACGAGGACAAGTGCCCGCCCATTTCGGCCACCAAGTCGCTGACCGGGCACAGCCAGGGCGCCACGGGCGTCCATGAATCGATCTATTCGATCCTCATGATGAAGCACCGCTTCATCGCCGAAAGCGCCAATATCGAGGTGCTCGATCCCGCCTTCGAGGACATGCCCATCCTCCGCCAGCGCCGCGACGATGTCGACCTGGGCGTCGTGCTCTCCAACTCCTTCGGCTTCGGGGGCACCAACGCGGCCTTGGTGTTCAAGCATCCGGACGCTTGATTGCCACCCCTCTCTCCGGTGGGATCGGGGCGGCTCGCCAAACTCGATCGTCATCCTCGGGCTTGACCCGAGGACACTGCACTTTGCCGATGCTTCTGAAAGTGAAGAGCCCTCGGGTCAAGCCCGAGGGTGACGGCTGGTGGGTGGGAGAATTTGGGAGGGAAGCCCAGTCCCTTCGTACGAAAACTCGCTGAACCTTCCGCCCTTGCCGTCATAAGTCAGCACCCGGCCGATCAACGGCTCGCCGATCCCTGTGATGAGCTTGATCGCTTCCATCGCCATCAGCGTACCGATGACGCCCGTCAATGGCCCCAAAATGCCGGTGGCCTCGCAACTGGGCAGGTCGGCATCATCGGCTTCGTCGGGATAGAGATCGGCAAAGTGCGGGCCGCCGGGAGCAAATACGGTCACCTGGCCGTCGAACATCGAGACCGCGCCCGACACCAGGGGTAGGCCCAGGGTCTGGCAACTGGCGGCCACGATGCGGCGCGTGGCGAGGTTGTCTGTGCCATCGAGCACCAGGTCGTACCGGCCCACCAGTTCGGCGACATTGCCGGCCTCGAGCCGGAGGGCATGAACGACGGTCTCGACATGCGGGTTGAGCGCGTGGGCGAAGCGCCCAGCGCTGGCGGCCTTGCTGGCGCCGATCTCGGTATGGATCACCTGCCGCTGCAGGTTGGAAAGCGACACCGTGTCATGGTCGACAATGCCCAGCCTGCCCACGCCCGCGCCGGCGAGATAGGCCACGACCGGGCTGCCCAACCCGCCTGCGCCGACCACCAGCATCCGCGCCCGCTTGAGCGCCTGCTGGCCGGCGCCACCCATGCCCTTGAGCACCAGGTGGCGGGCATAGCGGCGGGTCTCCTCGGGCGAGAGCGGGTCAGAGGCCAAGCGGCACCGCGATGAAGCGGCGATTGGGTCCTTCAAAACCGCCGGGATAGACCGAGATCAACGCGACCGCATCGCTCGCCGAGCCCGCATTGAAAGGCAGCGTCACGCCGTAGAGCCGGTAAGTGACGGGACAGCCGCGCGAGCGGGGCAGGGCGCCATCGCGATGGATGAGACGCTCGCTGTCCCCGTCCGCCACGACCAACTGGTAGCCCTTGGGGTCGACCGAGAACCATTCGGCGCAGGGCGCTGCTGCCGTCGTGGCAAAGGTGGTGAGCCGCAATTCGTAATCGCCTGACACGTTGCCGGGTTCGTAGCCGGGCGAGCCGAAGCGCAGCGCCTGCCCGTCCGTGCCGGGCGCGCCATCCCCGATCAGCGCCGCATATTCGGCCGGCACGTCGATGCCGAAACCCGCCAGGTCTGGCGCTGCCTGTAGCTGCACTTCCGCCCGGATCTGGCTCAGCGACACGCCCTCGTCATCGGCCTGTTCGCGGAACGGCGAGCCCACGACCCAGGAGTCGGTGTGCAGGTCGATGATGTAGATGCTCGAATAGGCAAAGCCCGACCCGTCCTGGACGCCGAACTCCTCGAAGGCGAAATACTGCCCGCTTTCCGAATAGCCGATGATGTCGATCAGCGCGCGGTCGCCCGCCAGCGCCGGGCTTGCCAGCGCCAGGATCGCCAGCGCGCTAGCGCCCAGTCGAGCCATGCCCGCCCATGCCGCGTTCGGTTTCATCAAGCCCCTCCACTTCCTCGAACACCACCTGGCTGACCGGCGCCACCACCATTTGCGCAATGCGCTCGCCACGGCGCACCGCAAAGGGCGCAGACCCATGGTTGATCAGCATGACCTTGACCTCGCCCCGATAGTCCGGATCCACGGTGCCGGGCGAATTGAGCACGGTAACGCCGTGCCTGGCCGCCAGCCCCGATCGCGGGCGGATCTGCGCCTCGTAGCCCAGTGGCAATGCGATGGCAAAACCGGTGGGGATCATGGCAACGCCGCCTGGGGTGATCTCGATCACCTCATCGGGGCCCAGGGCCGCCATCAGGTCAAGTCCGGCCGAGCCCGGAGTCTGCTGCCGGGGCAGGGCCAGGCCCTCGCCATGGGCGAGCCAGACCAGCTTTATGGCTATGCTACCGACCATGGAACGGACGCCTCCGTCGCTTGTCGCCAAGCTCAAGGCCATGCCGCAGGCGAGGCCGTTGCGCCGCAATCTATGGCTAAGCCATTGAAACGGCAAGCGGCTCCTTACCAGGAGGGCATCGTCAGCAGGCGATAGAGCAAGGTCAGCATGGTCAGGCCGGTAACGCCGATCAGCCCAAGAAGTGCCCAGCGCATCAGCCGATCCCGGCGCGGCCGCATCTTGCCGGCATGGTAGTCGGACAGCGCCAGCTCGGCCTGTGCGACGATCACCGGCAGGCGTCCGGCGGCTTCCGCCGCAACCTTGAAATGGTCCTTGAGGTCATCGATTCGGCCCATCGGCCCGGCCTCCTTGCGCAGCCAGTCGGCCACCACGGGTTCCGCCACGGTCCAGATGTCGAGGTCCGGATCGAGCGCGCGGGCAACGCCCTCGACCAACACCATGGACTTCTGCAGCAGCACCAGTTCGGGTCGCGTCTGCATGGAGAAGAGGTCGGTAATGGCGAACAGCTGCCCGAGCACCTTGGCCATGGAAATATCGGCCGCCGTCCGGCCATGCAGCGGCTCGCCGATGGAGCGGATTGCCAGGGCGAAATCGTCCACCGACTGGTCCTTGGGCACATAGCCGATATCGAAATGGCGCTCGGCCACCAGCCGGTAGTTGCGGGTGATGAAGCCGTAGAGGATGTCGGCCAGGAAGCGCCGCTCCTTGCGGTTGATGCGGCCCATGATGCCGAAATCCACCGCCACGACGTCCCCGGTTTTCGGATCGGCGAACAGGTTGCCCGGATGCATGTCGGCATGGAAGAAGCCGTCGCGGATGGCGTGCCGGAGGAAACTCTGCAGCAGCTTGGCTGCCAGCGCCCGGCGATCGACCCCGGCCGCATCCAGCGCCGCATGGTCGCGGATGGGAATGCCATCGACCCAACTGGTGGTCAGCACATTCTGCGCCACATGGTCCCAGCTGACCGTGGGGATGATGAAGCCGGTATCATCCTTGATGTTCTCGGCCATCTCGGAAATCGACGCCGCCTCGAGCCGCAGGTCCAGCTCCAGCCTTGCCGAGCGATCGAGGGTCTCGACGACCTCGGTCGGACGCAGCCGGCGCGTCGAGCGCACCAGCCCCTCGGCCAGCCGCGCCGCAGCATAGAAGCTCTCGATATCGGAGCGGAAGCGCGTCTCGACGCCGGGCCGCAGCACTTTGACCGCGACCGTGCGCGGCAGGCCGGTTGCCGGCCTCAGGCGCGCCTTGTGCACCTGGGCGATCGATGCTGCCGCCACCGGCGGCGAAAGCTCGGTCAGCTCGCTCGCCTTGCCGCCCAGCGCCGCGGCGAGAATGCCGGGCACCAAAGCCGGGTCGAACGGCTCCATCTTGTCCTGAAGGCCCGCCAAGTCATTGGCGATCTGTGCCCCTACCACGTCGGGGCGCGTCGCCAGCGTCTGGCCGAACTTGACATAGGTGGGCCCGAGCCGGTTGAGCGCCTTGTTGAGGCGTTCGACATGGCCCGTCCGACGCACGCTCGGCCGCTCCACCAGCCGCCCCAGCCAGATGCCCAGGCGCAGCGGTGCTAGCGCCGGCGGCAGTTCCCCCGGGATCGACAACGCCCCCTCGCGGGCCAGCACATAGCCGGCCCGGATCAGGCGGAAATAGGCGGAGAGGGTCATCGGGCTAAATCTTCCACCCGGAGAACAGCGTGGCGATATTGCCCGTCATGCTGGTGTGCTTGACGCGCTTGAAGCCGGCCTGGCCCAGCATGCCCTCGAAAGCGGGGGGCGCCGGGAATTTGCGGATCGACTCGATGAAATACTGGTAGGGCTGCGCATCGCCCGTCACCAGCTTGCCCATCGGTGGAATGACGCGGTCCGAATAGAGCTTGTAGACGGCGTCGAAGCCCGGCACGTCGACCTGCGAAAATTCCAGCACCAGGATGCGGCCGCCGCGCTTGAGCACGCGATGGGCTTCGTTGAGCGCCTTCTGGATGCGCGGCACGTTGCGGATGCCGAAGGCGATCGTATAGGCGTCGAAGCTGTTGTCGGGGAAGGGCAGCTCTTCGGCATTGGCCTCGACGAAACTGGCCTGAGCCGGATAGCGCCAGCGCTTGGACCGGTCGGCCCCCACCCGCAGCATGTCCGAATTGATGTCCGAGACCACGACTTCGGCATAGCCCACCGAGGCATTGATGATCCGCTCGGCGATATCGCCGGTGCCCCCGGCCATGTCGAGCACCCGATAGGGCCGCGCGCCGGATTTGGGCGGCGCCAGTTCCTGGACCATGGCGTCCTTCCAGAGGCGATGCACGCCGGCGCTCATCAGGTCGTTCATCAGGTCATAGCGGTCGGCGACGCCATGGAACACGGCATTGACCATGTCCTGCTTGGCATCCATGGCCACGATTTTCTCGCCGAAATGCGTGGTCTCTTGCGCGTCGGTCATGGCGGTGGCCCTGTCCATTTTGTATGGATGCGATCGGTTTTGCATCGCGCGCACCATATTCAACCCAATCCGGCTTTGCCATGGCACAAAGCCGCGCAGGTAAAGAGGCGACAACCATGCCCGAACTGCCCGAGGTCGAAACCGTCCGCCGCGGCCTCGAGCCCTGGCTGGTCGGTGCGCGTATCGACAAGGTGACGCTCAACCGCCAGGATCTCCGCTTCCCTTTTCCGGAGGGGCTCAAGCCGGCGCTGGAAGGGCAGACCATTGTCTCGGTCGGCCGCCGCGCCAAGTACCTGCTGATCCTGCTCTCGAGCGGCAAGACCCTGCTTAGCCACCTGGGCATGACCGGCTCTTGGCGCTTCGCCGAACACGGCATCGACAAGCCGCCCCGCTATTACGAGCCGGGTACCGAGCCCAAGCATGATCACATGGTGTGGGACATTTCCCATCCCGAGCACGGCAAGAGCCACCTGATCTATGCCGATCCGCGTCGCTTCGGCTTCATCGACCTCTATGCCGATGTGGCCCAGAGCCCCTATCTTGCCGGTCTCGGTCCCGAGCCGCTGGGCAATGACTTCAATGCCGAGGAAATGGCCGCTGCCTTCAAGGGCAAGAAGGCGCCGATCAAGGCTGCCCTCCTCGACCAGCGCGTCGTCGCGGGTCTGGGCAATATCTATGTCGCCGAGGCGCTGCATCGCAGCCATATCCTCCCCACGGTCCTGTCAGGCACGCTGGTAACGGCGAGGGGAAAGCCCAAGGCGGCGCTGGAAGACCTGGCCCACGCGGTGCGGCAGGTGCTGGTCGAAGCCATCGAGGTGGGCGGCTCCACCCTGCGCGACTTCCGCAACGCAGAAGGCGGCTCGGGCTATTTCCAGCACCGTTTTGCCGTCTATGACCGGGAAGGCGAGCCCTGCCCGACGCCGCTGTGCAAGGGGACGGTAGAGAGGATCGTGCAGTCGGGGCGGTCGACGTTTTTCTGCCCGGTGTGCCAGAAGGCGCCTTGAATTTGCAGTCGACACCCTCCCCCTTGCGGGGAGGGATCAAGGGTTGGGGGTTTGGCCCCGATATTCGGGCTCTCGACACCCCCTCCCAACCTCCCCCGTCGAGGAGGAGGTGCCGCGCGGAGGTTGCGGCGGCTGCGTGCCCACCCCCCCCTGAATCCAGTTGACGCTCCCCCTGACTTCCCCTATAGACCGCGCAACTTGGCGGCTGTCGTTTGCCGCCGATTTCATTTCATCCCGGACGCCTGCTGCGCGACACGCGTGCAAACGGCCGGTTGGACGCCAAGAGGACCGTTATGGCCAATACGCCGTCAGCCAAGAAGGCTACCCGCAAGATCGCTGCCCGTACCGCGGTCAACAAGTCGCGTCGTTCGCGCGTGCGCACCTTCATCCGCAAGGTCGAGGAAGCCATCGTTGCCGGCGATCACGCTGTTGCCATGGCTGCCCTCAAGGCTGCCGAGCCCGAGATCAACCGCGCTGCGACCAAGGGCATCGTCCATGCCAACCTGGCCGCCCGCAAGGTCAGCCGCCTGAACAGCCGCGTCAAGGCGCTAAGCGTCTGATCGCTGCCCGGCGCCCCGTCTGCAAGGACGACGCCAGAACGATGAATACGGGCTCCCGCGGGAGCCCTTTTTCTTTTTATGGTAGTTGGGCATTGTTTTCCGCGATGACGGCTTCGTGTCTTCGCGGTGACGCTTCGGTGACAGGTGAGTCCGCATCCTCGATATTGGGTTTTTCTCTTTGCCGCCAGTGTGTTGGCAGCAAGGGTGCGGTTCTTCCCTTTGCGGCATTACGGACTTTTTCGGGAAAGTCCGGGCGCCGTGGAAATAAAATTTTTACCCCGTTGTAGAGGTTAAGGATTCGAATCTGCGTTGAGTCACAGGCGCTTGCTTTGAGGGACTTTGGCGGGGCTGGGAAGGCGAAAATGACATCCTCGGAGTCAAGCCCCCATTTTACAGATTCCACGGTTGCGGGGCCAAAATCGTCCCTCTAAAGTAATCTCGTCAGCCGGGAAAATGGACACCAGAAACGAGTGTTCAGGCGCGGTCGACGGGGTCAAATTCGGGGCTTGGGTTTCAGCTTTTCGGCACAAGGCCGGGGAAGTTTTATTCGGTAGAGGTTGTGTTGGCAGCAAGGTTAGCGGCCGGTCCGATCGAGACCGTCGCGGTTCATCAAAGCCCTTCGGCATAGCCGGGGCGGGTTCACGACAAGACTAGGTTTTCAAGCCGGTGGCAAGCACCGGATCGAGAAAGTGCGTCCGCTCGAACGGGCGCCGGCGGCGAAGCCATGGCCGGGGGATCTCCCTCCATCGACCAGGCGACATCAGGGCAGACAAACGCCGTCCGAGCTTTGCGGGCCGGGCGGATCGAACAGAAATGGGGCAATTCACGATGATGCGACAGGTAACCGCAGGAAGGGACGATTGGAGCCAGACCAATCCCTCTTCCTCACTCCCGATGATCAAAGGCGAAAAACCTGTCATGATTTCCTCCGACGCTTCCGAAGGCCAGCGCGAACTCTGGACCAGGGTGCGCGCCCGTCTCAAGGCCGCGGTCGGCGAGGATGTGTTTGCCTCCTGGTTTGCCCGCCTCGAGCTCGAGGAGATCGTCGAGGACGTGGTGCATCTGAGCGCCCCCACCCGCTTCCTCTGTTCATGGGTGCAGTCCAACTATGCCGACCGGATCCTGGAAGCCTTCCGCCAGGATGCCGAGGAGGTGTCGCGCATCCAGGTGACGCTGCGCGTCAACGGCCAGGCCCGTCCGCGTCTGACCCCGGTGGCCGCCGAGCCGGTCGCCCCCAGCGAAGCGGCCAGCCCCATCGTCGCTCCGGTTGCCCAGCAGGTCTCCCAGCCGCGCCTGGTGCGCGACAATTCCGCCGCCAAGGGCGATGCCCTGGCCGGCAGCGCCATCGATCCGCGCATGACCTTCGACAGCTTCGTCCCCGGCGACGCCAATGAAATGGCGCTGGGCGTGGCCAAGCAGATCGCCCAGGCGGTCACCAACAACACCGTGACCTTCAATCCGGTCTATATCCATTCCACCGTCGGGCTGGGCAAGTCGCACCTGCTCAATGCCATCGCGCACCAGGTGCAGCAGGCCGATCCGACCAAGAACATCGTCTATCTGACGGCCGACCACTTCATGTACCATTTCATTGCCGCCGTGCAGCGCCAGTCCGCGCTCGGCTTCAAGGATTGGCTTCGCCGCGTCGACCTCCTGCTGATCGACGACATGCAGTTCCTGCAGGGCAAGTCGGCCACCGAATTCGGACACACGCTGGGGACGCTCCTGACCGGCGCCAAGCAGGTGGTCGTGGCCGGCGATGCGCCGCCCCGCGATCTCGAAATGCTCGACGAGCGCATTCGCTCGCGGCTTTCGGGGGGTCTGGTGGTCCCGATCTCGGGCTTCGATCTCGATCTGCGCAAGGCCATCGTGCAGCGTCGCGCCGAGCAGTCGGCCGCCCGCTACGGCATGCACTTCCCCGCCCCCGTCATCGACTATGTCGCCCGCGCCGTGGTGAGCCATGGCCGCGACCTCGATGGCGCGGTCAACCGCCTGGTCGCCGCCAACCAGCTGACCGGTGAACTGATCACCGTGCCGCTGGCCGAAAAGACCCTGGGTGACCTGATCCGGTCGCGCGAGGCCCGTCGCGTCCGCATCGAGGACATCCTCAAGATCGTCTCGCGCCACTACAAGGTGCCGCGCAACGAACTGCTCTCGGCGCGCCGGTCGCGCGACGTGGTGCGCCCGCGCCAGATCGCCATGTTCCTGGCCAAGGCGCTGACCTCGCGCTCGCTGCCCGAAATCGGCCGGCGCTTCGGCGGCCGCGACCACACCACCGTGCTCCATTCGGTGCGCAAGGTGGAGCAGATGATCAAGGACGATGTCGAACTGGCGCAGGAGATCGAACTGCTCAAGCGCATGCTCGAAGAATAGGGAATAACGGGCGGCAGATTGCCGCCCGCCCTTGCTAATCCGTTCACAAATTGTAAATGTCCAACCCCGGCTTGCCGGGGTTTTTTGCTGCCCAAGCGCAGCCGCGTAGTGCCAGGGAAGTTGCCGCATGAAAGTCACGCTCGAACGCAATCATCTGCTCAAGTCGCTGAGCCATGTGCACCGGGTGGTCGAGCGGCGGAACACCTATCCCATCCTGGCCAATGTGCTGTTCAAGGCCGGCGACGACAAGGTGGAGCTCCGGGCGACCGACCTCGATATCGAAGTGACCGAAGCCGTTCCGGCCATGGTCTCGACCTCGGGCACGACGACGGTGCCCGCCCACACGCTCTACGAAATCGTCCGCAAGCTCGCCGATGGCGCCGAAGTGCGCCTCGAGACCGATGGCGGCGAGAACATGGTCCTCACCTCCGGGCGCTCGCGCTTCAACCTGGCCTGCCTCAGCCCCGACAGCTTCCCCGACCTGAAATCGGGTTCGTTCGGCCATGAATTCACCATGCCGGCCGCCGCGCTGCGCGAGCTGATCGAGCGCACCCAATTCGCCATCTCCAACGAGGAGACGCGCTACTATCTCAACGGCATCTACTTCCACACCGTCGAGGTTTCCAATGTCGGCACGGTGCTGCGCGCCGTGGCCACAGACGGCCACCGCATGGCCCGCGCGGAGATCGAGGCGCCCACCGGCGCAAAGGGCATGCCCGGCATCATCGTGCCCAAGAAGACCGTGGGCGAGGTCCAGAAGCTGCTCGACGGCGCCGAAGGCGACGTGACGGTGGAAGTCAGCGACACCAAGATCCGCTTCACCGTCGGTTCGGTCGTGCTGCTGAGCAAGCTCATCGAGGGCACCTTCCCCGATTACGACCGGGTGACCCCCAAGAACAACGACAAGCAGATGAATGTCGACCGGGCGAGCTTTGCCACGGCCGTCGACCGCGTCTCGACCATCGCGTCCGACCGCGGTGGCAAGGCCGTCAAGCTCCAGGCCCGCGATGGCCTGCTCGAGCTTTCGGTGACCAATCCGGACCACGGTACTGCCAGTGAAGAACTGGCGGTGGAGTTCGATACCGACGGCTTCGAGATCGGCTTCAACGCCCGCTACCTGCTCGACATTATCGGCCAGATCCGCAGCGACAACGCCGTCTTCATGTTCAACGACGCCGGTTCGCCGACGCTGGTCAAGGACGACGGCGAGACGCGCGCGCTCTATGTGCTGATGCCGATGCGGGTGTAAGGGCGACATTGCTCGACCTGAACTCGATCGTCACCCTCGGGCTTGACCCGAGGGCTCTTCACTTGACCAAGGTCAGCAAGTGCAACGCCCTCGGGTCAAGCCCGAGCGTGACGGACCGTGGTTGGGGAGGCGTGGTGGACAGATCGACATGACCCGCCACCTCTCCCGCATCCGGCTCACCGCCTTCCGCAATTACAATGCCGCGGCGCTTGACCTCGATGCCCGCCATGTCGTCCTCACCGGCCCCAATGGCTCGGGCAAGACCAACCTGCTGGAAGCCATTTCGGTACTGTCGCCTGGCCGTGGCTTGCGCGGCGCCAGCTTCGAGACGCTGCAGGCCCATGGCTCGGACATCGGCTGGGCGGTGGCGGCCACGGTGGACACCGACGACGGCCCCGCCGATATCGGCACCGGCGCCGCGCCTGAGGGCGGCCGGCGTGTGCGTATCAACGGCGCCAATGCCCGCTCCATCGAGGCCATGAGCGACTATCTGCGCGTGCTCTGGCTGACGCCTGCGATGGATGGCCTGTTCTCTGGACCTGCTGGCGACCGCCGACGCTTCCTCGACCGGCTGGTGACGACGCTGATCCCCTCCCATTCGGCCTCGGTGGGCGATTACGAAAAGGCCATGCGCCAGCGCAATCGCCTGCTCGAGGACAATGGCGACCCGGCCTGGCTCAATGCCATCGAGGCGCAGATGGCCGAGCTTGGCGCCTCGATCCACCTGGCGCGCACGGACAGCCTCCACCACTTGCAGGCGCTGATCGAGCAGAGCCTGGATGACGAGAGCTTTCCTTCCGCCCATCTGGCGCTGACGCCGCTTTTCGAGCATGGCGGAGAGCCGGCCTCCTCGGCGGCGCTCGAAGCGGCGCTGATCGAGGCGTGGCGCGGCTCGCGCGGGGTTGATCGGGCCGCCGGACGCACCATATCAGGACCACACCGCGTCGATCTCGAAGTCACCTACGCGCAGAAGGCCATGCCGGCCGCGCTGGGGTCGACCGGCGAACAGAAAGCCCTCCTCATCGGCCTGATCCTGGCGCATGCACGCCTGGTGCGGCTACGGACCACGATCACGCCCTTCCTGCTGCTCGACGAAATCGCGGCCCATCTCGATCCCGACCGCCGGCGCGCCCTGTTTGCGGCTCTCGACGGACTGGGCACGCAGTGCTTCCTCACCGGTACGGACAGGCTGCTGTTCGAGGCGCTGGGTGAGCGCGCGCAGATGATAACGGTGCGCGAAGGGCGGCTCGCCAGGGACTAGCGTCAATCCCCCGCAAACGCCCATCAAACGGCCATTTTGCTTGGGGATAGACCCCCGTTCCGCTAGAACAAAACCATTCGAAAAATCATTGATTCGGACCCCATGACCGATAGCGAAAATCCCGTCCCGAACGAATATGGCGCCGACAGCATCAAGGTGCTCAAGGGGCTCGATGCGGTGCGCAAGCGCCCGGGCATGTATATCGGCGACACCGATGACGGGTCGGGCCTGCATCACATGGTCTACGAGGTTGTCGACAATGCCATCGACGAGGCGCTGGCCGGCCATGCCGACCTGGTGACCGTGACGCTCAATGCCGATGGCTCCTGCTCGGTCATCGACAATGGCCGCGGCATTCCCACCGGCATCCATGCCGAGGAGGGGGTCTCGGCGGCCGAGGTCATCATGACCCAGCTGCATGCCGGCGGTAAGTTCGACCAGAACAGCTACAAGGTTTCCGGCGGCCTGCATGGCGTGGGCGTTTCGGTGGTCAATGCGCTCTCGGTCTGGCTCAGGCTGCGCATCAACCGCGACGGCGAAATCCACGAAATGGAATTTGCCCATGGCGATGCCGTCGCGCCGCTCAAGCAGGTCGGCACCTACGAACAGAACAAGCAGCCTGGAACCTACCAGGGGCGCTCGGGCACCGAGGTCACCTTCCTGCCCTCGACCGAAACCTTCACCATGGTCGAGTTCGACTACAAGACGCTCGAGCATCGCCTGCGCGAACTGGCCTTCCTCAATTCGGGCGTGCGCATCATCCTGCGCGACCTGCGCCATCCCGAAGTGGTGGAAACCGAACTGTTCTACGAGGGTGGGCTCGAGGCCTTCGTGCAGTACCTGGACAAGTCCAAGGTCTCGGTGGTCGACAAGCCGATCACGATGATTTCGGAAAAGGACGGCATCACCGTCGAAGTGGCGCTGCAATGGAACGACAGCTACCACGAAAACGTGCTCTGCTTCACCAACAACATCCCCCAGCGCGACGGTGGCACGCACCTTGCCGGCCTGCGCGGTGCGCTGACGCGCCAGGTGGTGGGCTATGCCGAAAGTTCTGGCATTGCCAAGAAGGAGAAGGTGACGCTGACCGGTGACGACACGCGCGAAGGCCTGACCTGCGTACTCTCGGTCAAGGTGCCCGACCCCAAGTTCAGCTCGCAGACCAAGGACAAGCTGGTTTCGTCCGAAGTCCGGCCCGTGGTCGAGAACATCGTCAACGACAAGCTCGGCCAGTGGTTCGAGGAGCATCCCAACGAGGCCAGGATCATCGTGGGCAAGGTGGCCGAAGCCGCCGCCGCGCGCGAGGCTGCGCGCAAGGCGCGCGAACTGACCCGCCGCAAGGGGGCGCTCGAAATCTCGTCCCTGCCCGGTAAGCTTGCCGATTGCCAGGAGCGCGATCCGGCCAAGTCCGAAATCTTCATCGTCGAGGGCGACTCGGCCGGTGGTTCGGCCAAGCAGGGACGCGATCGCTCCAACCAGGCCGTGCTGCCGCTGCGTGGCAAGATCCTCAATGTCGAGCGCGCCCGCTTCGATCGCATGATCAGCTCCGAGCAGGTCGGCACGTTGATTACGGCCCTGGGTACGGGCATCGGCCGCGAGGAGTTCAACGCCGACAAGCTGCGCTACCACAAGATCATCATCATGACCGACGCCGACGTGGACGGCGCCCATATCCGCACGCTGCTGCTCACCTTCTTCTACCGGCAGACGCCCGAGCTGATCGAGCGCGGCCATATCTACATCGCCCAGCCGCCGCTCTACAAAGCCATGCGCGGCAAGTCCGAGCAGTATCTCAAGGATGAGGACGCGCTTAACGACTACCTGATCGATGCCGGGCTCGAGGACGCCGTCTTCACGACGCGTGATGGCCGCCAGCATGCCGGGGCGGACCTGCAGGGCATCGTGCAGCAGGCGCGCAGCATCGTCGCCGCTATCGACAATCTCAATACGCGCTACAACCGCAACCTGGTCGAACAGGCCGCCATTGTCGGCGGGCTCGACCCTGATGGTCTGGCTGATGCTGACAAGATGGGCGAGGTGCTCACACGCGTTGGCAATCGGCTCGACCGTATTTCCGACGAGTGGGAACAGGGATGGAGCGGCGAGATCACCGATGCCGATGAGTTGGCTTTCTCGCGCACCGTGCGCGGCGTGACCGAGCGCCACCTGCTCGACAAGGCCCTGTTGCAGAGCGCCGACGCCCGCAAGCTGCGGCAGCTGGCCGATCGGCTCGACGAAATCTATGGCGGCGTGCCCACGCTGACCCGCAAGGGCGAGATCATCAACATCTACGGCCCCTCGAGCCTGTTCAAGGCAGTGACCGATGCTGGCCGCAAGGGCGTCTCGCTGCAGCGCTACAAGGGCCTGGGCGAAATGAATGCTTCCCAGCTCTGGGAAACCACGCTCGATCCCAATGCCCGCACCCTGCTCAAGGTCGAGATCGACCAGACCGACGAGGCCGACCAGATCTTTACCTCGCTGATGGGCGACCTGGTCGAACCCCGCCGCGACTTCATCCAGGACAATGCGCTGAGCGTGAGCAATCTGGACGTCTGACGGCGCGCAGTCCTGGGCGGTGTCGTCCGCAGCAAGGCGTCGGAGGAGCTATGGACCGCGACGAGGTTGAACTGGTGGGCGGACAGGTCAATCGCGTCGTGCGCATCGGCGACACGGTGCGGCGGACCATGGCGTGGGACCGGCGGCTAAGTCATTCGGTCCTGCAGCACCTCGAATCGGTGGGCTTCTATGCGGCACTGCGGTTTCTCGGGCTCGATGACGAAGGGCGCGAAACCCTGTCGTTCCTTCCCAGTGACCTGCCGCACGACGCGTCCGGGTTCACGGACGATCAGTTGATCGCGGCGGCGCGGCTCCTGCGCCGTTTCCATGACGCTACTGAGGGCATGGCCGTCGTGCGGGGGGCCGGCGCCGAGGTGATCTGCCTGGACGCCTGCCAATACGGCGTTCCGCGATGCGATGCCCTATGCATTGATCGACTTTGACACGGTGACGCCGGGCAGCCGGCTTTGGGATCTGTCCTACAGCGCCTGGGCCTGGCTCGATCTGGCCGATCCCGATTTCTCGGCGGAGCAGCAGCGGCATCGGCTGGCAGTGTTCTGCAGCGCCTATGGTCATGCTTCCTGTACGCTGGGACTGGTCGCGGCCGTCCTGCCGAGCCGGCAGGCCGGACGAGCGCGTTGGGCAAAGGCGCGCGGCAAGCACGAGGGCGAGGCCTGGGCGCTCGCCGCCTTGGACTGGACACTCGAGCACGTGACCGAAGTCATTCACCCCACCGGCTTGCCGCGCGCGGACTGAGCTCAGATCACCACGAGCGTGGAGCCGCTGCGGACCGCGTCATGCAGGTGGATCACATCCTGGGGAAGCATGCGCACGCAGCCGCTCGATACGGCTTGGCCGATGGTGCGTTCGTCCGGATTGCGTGGATGCGGTAGAGCGTGTCGGTATTGCCCTGGTGGATATAGAGCGCGCGCGGACCCATCGGATTGTCCGGACCCGGCTCCATGCCGTGGCGATAGCGCTCCAGCTCCGGGTGGCGGGCGATCATGTCGGATGGCGGCGTCCAGGTTGGCCATGCGCGCTTATAGGCGATGTGGGCCCGGCCCGACCACTCGAACCCTGCTGCGCCGATGCCCACGCCATAACGTGTCGCGGTGCCGTTTGCATGCACGTGATAGAGCATCCGGTCATGGGTGCTGATCACGACAGTGCCTGGCGCTTCGCCGGTCGGATCGGCAACCTCCTGCCGCCAGAACTGGGGCGGTACCAGGGCGATGCGGGAGGCGCGAATGGGAAAGCGGTCGTCTTCGATGGCCCCATACATGGCCGCCACATGCGCTGGCACCGAAGCCGTGTCATTGTCGGCAGCCGCGCTCCCACCCACGGTGTGGCGCGGCGCCGCGGTGGAGGCGCAACCTGCCAGGGCCAGGGCCAGGATGCTGGCACCCCCAACGAGGACCTGGCGGCGGGCGAGCTGATGATCTGGCATGGCAATTCCTTTCTCATGGGCAGACTCCGCGCCTGCTCGAAAGGTCAATAATGCTGACGCAAATGGGACTGAAGTCGCCTGACCGGTTCGTGATCGCTTAAAGGACCGTACAGACTGTTCAGCCAAACCGAACCAAGGTCCCGGTTGCGAGTGCGGTACACGGCGACTAAGTCTTGTCGGTGGCATTCGGCCACCTCCAGTTTCAGAGCAGCATCATGAAAAAGATCGGCTTTCTTTCCTTCGGCCACTGGTCGCCTTCGCCGCAGTCGGGCACGCGCAGCGCCGGCGATGCGCTGCTGCAGTCCATAGACCTGGCGGTTGCAGCCGAAGAACTGGGGGCCGATGGCGCCTATTTCCGCGTGCATCACTTTGCGCGCCAGCTGGCTTCGCCCTTCCCGCTGCTATCAGCCATCGGCGCCAAGACGCAAAAGATCGAGATCGGCACCGCCGTCATCGACATGCGCTATGAAAACCCGCTCTACATGGCCGAGGATGCCGGCGCTGCCGATCTGATTGCGGGCGGCCGCCTGCAACTGGGCATCAGCCGCGGCTCGCCCGAGCAGGTCATCGATGGCTATCGCTATTTCGGCTACGCCCCGGCGGATGGCAAGACCGATGCGGACATGGCGCGCGAGCAGACCGAAGTGCTGCTTGAAGTGCTCAAGGGCCACGGCTTCGCGCAGCCCAATCCACGTCCCATGTTCCCCAATCCGCCCGGCCTGTTGCGGCTCGAACCACACTCACCAGGGCTGCGCGAGCGCATCTGGTGGGGTGCCGCCACCGATGCGACGGCAGTCTGGGCGGCCAAGCTGGGCATGAACCTGCAGAGCTCGACCCTCAAATTCGACGAGAGCGGCAAGCCGTTCCACATCCAGCAGGCCGAACAGATCCGCGCCTATCGCGCCGCCTGGAAGGAGGCCGGCCACACCAGGGAGCCCCGCGTCTCGGTCAGCCGCTCGATCTTCGCCTTGGTCAATGACATGGATCGCGCCTATTTCGGTGGCGGCGGCCGCGAGGAGGACAGTTTCGGCTATATCGAGCCGGAAAAGCGCGCCGTGTTCGGCCGCGGCTATGCCGCCGAGCCCGAAACCCTGATCAAGGAACTGGCCGCCGACGAGGCCATCGCCGAAGCCGATACCTTGCTGCTGACCGTGCCCAACCAGCTCGGCGTCGCCTACAACGCCCATGTGATCGAAAGCATTTTGAAGCTGGTGGCGCCGGCCTTGGGCTGGCGCTAGCTTTACCTTGCACGCGAGGGCGATGCCTCAACCGGGCAGGCGAAACGCCGACTCCTCGCATCCATTGGCGGACCAGTAGGCCCCGACCGGCGTGAACCGCCCATCCGCGGCCTGCTGGACCCGCGCGGCAAACGCCATGGCCCGGCATTCATCGCCGCCGGCGACCACATGCACCATTTCGTGCAGCACCGTCAGCTCGCGCAGCGCGTCGGCGCCGTCGGCGAAAAACTGCGGGCAGAGGACCAGGCTCACGCTGCCATTCTCGGGCGGGATGCGCACGAAAGCCGCAAAGCGGCCGCATGAACCGGTGGCGCCGTCGCGGATGACGGTTGCGACGCTTACCGTCCCGCCCCAATGGCCCGATGAGAACCGGCCAAGCGTCAGGGCGTCGCGATAGGCGGCGACATCGACCCCGAACTCACTGGTATCAAGATGCGGCAGGGCCGCTTCAAATGTCGCGATGGCAGCAGCCAGTGCGCGCTCCAACGTGGCCTTGTCGTCGGCAAGGGCGGGCGCCGGGAGCAGCAGGCCGGCGACCAGGGCGGCCTTCATCGCCCATTCAGCTGGTTTGTTGTTCATTGCTTCTCATAAGCTGGCCGCCATCGGCCGCACAAACCATTTCGAGGAGGCCAGTTGATGACACGCGCCCTTGCCCTTGCTGTCGCCTTGACGCTGGTGTCACCGGCTCTTGCCCAGGAGGATGGCGTAACGCCGCTTCTCCGCGTCTATATCGATGCGCCCTATTTCTATGACATCGTGGCCAATGTCGGCGACGCCTCCGACCCGCGCGCTCATGCCCTGACGCTGACGCTGGCGGGCAAGGAAGTCGGCGAGATGCGGATCGTCTACGACTGCGAGACCGGCGACTATACCGAAGAGGTGGTGATCCCGTGGACCGGGCGCTCCGAGCTCTTCCTGGGGTCGGCCCTCATGGCCTATCACGAGCTCTACTGCTGATCGGCATGTGACGCCGCCGCAACACCACGTGAGCACCTCAAAATCCCACATAAACCGGCCACAATTGCCTTTGAGAAGCGTAGCTGTGATCGCGTGGGAAGCGCCCGGGCAGCCATGCCCCGCTGGCAGCCAGCCCATGAGACGGTCTGATCAGCCTTAACCGTTCGCTAACCTCTTGTTTCCCATCCGGGCCGAACAGGGTAGAAGCGCGACAGGCAAGAGAGTTCAGGGTCCGCTTGATGGATTTTCGCATTACCGCCGATGACCGCGTTGGCAATCAGCCAGGCAAGGGCAGCAAGCTCCAGCCTGCGGCCCGTGGCGGCAAGGGACAGCGCGTGGAGCCCACCCTGGGACAGTCCATGCCTTTCTCGGTGAGCGATGAACGCGTCGGTAGCGGCGGTTCGGGCGGTGGCGGCAAGCCGCCCAAGGCCCCGCGTCGCGGCAAGGCCAAGCCGGTCCGCAAGAAACGCTCGCGCAGCGGTGGCTTCCTCATGGGCCTGCTATGGTGGAGCTTCGTCGCCTGCCTCTGGGGCGGCATCGCGGTGATCGGCGTCATCGTCTACTACGGCGCCCAGCTCCCCTCGTCCAACACCTGGGCCATTCCGGATCGCCCGCCAAATATCCGCATCCTGGCGGCCGATGGCAGCCTGATCTCCAACCGCGGCGCCACGGGCGGCGAGGCCATTACCTATCGCGAATTGCCCTATTATGTGCCGGCCGCCATCATCGCCAGCGAAGACCGCCGCTTCATGCAGCATTTCGGCGTCGATCCGCTCGGCCTGATTTCTGTGGCCATAGAGTCGGTGCAGGCGCGCGGCGTGACCCGCGGCGCCTCGACCATCACCCAGCAGGTGGCCAAGAACCTGTTCCTCACGCCCGACCAGACCCTGGGCCGCAAGGTGCAGGAGGCCATTCTCGCGGTGTGGCTGGAGCAGAACTACACCAAGGAAGAAATCCTCGAACTCTATATGAACCGCGTCTATTTCGGCGCCGGTGCAACGGGTATCGAGGCGGCGGCGCAGACCTATTTCGGCGTTTCGGCCCGCAACCTGTCGCTGGGCCAGGCGGCCATGCTGGCCGGCATCCTGCCCGCGCCCTCCGCCTACAATCCCAAGACCAACCCGGAACGCGCCATCGAGCGCCAGCGCCTGTCGCTGGCTGCCATGGCCCGCGATGGCTTCATTACCGAGGAAGAGGCCGCGGCGGCCCAGATCGATCCCAGCCAGACCGTGCGCACTCGCGTGGCCGGCTCGGAAGACTATGTCGCCGATTGGGTGGAAAGCCTGATGACGGCCTATATCGGCGAGATCGAGGACGACGTGGTGGTCCAGACCACCATCGACTTCAAGATGCAGAAGGATGCCGAGTTCATCGTCAAGGAACTGGTCGCCTCCGAAGGCCCCAAGCGTGGTTTCAGCCAGGGCGCCCTGGTTGCCATGGATGTCGATGGCACGGTTCGCGCCATGGTCGGCGGCGTCGACTACCAGGCCAGCCAATATAATCGTGCCGTCACGGCCAAGCGGCAGCCCGGCTCCACCTTCAAGCCCTTCGTCTACATGGCCGCCATGGAAAAGGGCTATACGCCCGATACCCTGGCCGAGGATGCCCAGTTTACCTATAACGGCTGGAGCCCGCGCAATGCCTCGGGCAAGTATGCCGGCACCGTGACCCTGCGCCAGGGCCTGGCCTATTCGCTCAACACCATTGCCGCACGCCTGGCCATCGACGTCACGCCAGAGGCGGTGATCGAAGTGGCGACCCGCATGGGTATTTCCTCGCCGCTCACCCCCGTGCCCTCCATCGCCCTGGGCACGCAGGAAGTGAACCTGCTCGAGCTGACCAGCGCCTATGCGCCCTTTGCCAATGGCGGTTTCGGCGTCATCCCCAATGTGATTACCTCGATCACGTCAAAGGATGGCACCTCGCTCTACCAGGCCTCCGATGCGGGCCCCGGCCGCGTTGTCGCTCCCAATATCCTGGCCGAGATGAACGACATGCTCGAAACCGCCGTCGAGGTGGGTACGGGCAAGGGCGCCAATCTGGGGGGCTGGGAATTCGGCGGCAAGACGGGCACGTCCCAGAGCGCGCGCGACGCCCTGTTTGTCGGCTACACCGCCGCCATGGTCACCGGCGTCTGGCTGGGCAATGACGATGATACCAAGACCACGCTGTCGGGCGGCAACGTGCCGGCAGCCATCTGGTCCGAATTCATGACCAAGGCCCATGCCGGCAAGCAGGTCGCCCAGATCCCGGGCGGCAGCTATGATGGCCAGCTCGTGGCCCAGCCGGTCGTCGACCCCGCCACCGGGCAGGCCGTCATCGATCCGGCCACCGGCCAGCCGATGACCCAGTATGTCGATGCCGGTACGGGCGCCCCCGTCCAGACCATGACCGATCCGGCGACCGGCCAACTCATGCAGCTCGATCCGGCCACCGGCCAGTATGTCCCGGCCACGGCCGCCCAGTCCGCCCAGCAGCCCATCCAGACTGGCCAGATGATCGATCCGGCGACCGGCGCCGTCGTCGGCGCGCAGCTCGATCCGGCCACCGGCATGCCGGTCAACAATACCGGCGGCATGCTGGTCGATGCCAATGGCGTCCAGATCGACCCGGCTACCGGCATGCCGGTCGGGCAGGTCGTCGGGACGCAGCCGCAGGCGATCGACCCGGTGACGGGCTTCCCGCTGCAGCAGCAGACCAATGGCGTCGGCCAGGCGCCGATCGACCCCAATACCGGCCTGCCCATGGTCCTGGTGGTCGATCCGGCCACCGGCCAGCAGGTCTGGGTGCCCAGCGCCCCAGCCCAGCCGCAGCCGCCGGCCGCTGTCGGCCAGCAGCAGGTCTACCAGGAGCCGGAACGCCAGCGTACGCTGATGGACCTGATCTTCGGCGACCAGCAGAACTGACGTCTTCACCTCTCCCCATGGAGGGGGAGGTGAAGGCTATCCCCCATGCGCCATCAGCTGCCGGCCATGCGCCTTGAGCCAGGCGCGGCCTCTTTCCATGTCGGGCAGTGTCCGCTTGACTGTCGCCCAGAAGGCCGCCGAATGGTTCATTTCGACCAGGTGCGCCACCTCGTGGGCCGCCACATAGTCGAGCACGAAAGGCGGCGCCAGGATGAGCCGCCAGTTGTAGTTGATATTGCCCGATGACGAGCACGAGCCCCAGCGGCTCGACTGGCTGCGCATCTTGACCGACTTGACGGTGACGCCCAGCCGGGCGGCGTGGATGGCGGTGCGGGCGCTGAGATCGGCCTGCGCCTCGTCCTTGAGCCAGTCGGTGAGCCGCCGCGCCTGGTGCGCCGGATCGCCCGGCACCAGCAGGACTGCCTCCCCGCCATCGTCGGCCACTTCCACCCGGCCGCGCAGCTTGCCCGTTCCGATGATGCGGTGGTCGACGCCGCGCAGCGGCACGACGCCGCCATCGCCGAAATGGCCAGCCTCGGGCGCCCGCTTGATCCGGGCGGCCAGCCAGTTGCGGTGGCGCACCAGGAAGGCTTCGGCCTCGGCCCACTTGCCATGCGGCGGCAGCGTCAGCAGCGGCCCGCCGCTATGGGGGAGCGACAGCCTGTAGCTGCGGGCCCGCGCATTGACGCGGACGACGATGGTCACCGGAGCGCCATCAATCTCGATGACGGTGCTAGCGGGAATTTTCGGCCTGGCGCGGAAGAAGAGGTTCATGAGGTCCCGGGGAATCGCGGAATGATAATAGCCTGATTTGACCATGATGACTCCCACCCCAGGGATCGTTCCGGCCTTCGCGGGAATGACACCGCGAGTAGCAAGCCCCGAACAAAAATGGCGCCCCTTGCGGGGCGCCAGGTGGGTCGTTGGGAAACGACCGGCTTCAGGAGGGGAGGAGGTCCTGGCGAACGACGCGCGGTTCGCGCATCCCGCCGGGCTGGGTCGGCTTAGCCGTTATTGCCCCAGCCATTGTTGTTCTGGTCGCCATTGTCGGGCTTGGGCTCGGTATAGCCCTGGCGCGAACCGCGGCGCTCGTTCATGAAGCGATCGAACTCTTCGCGATCCTTGGCCTTGTTCAGGTTGGCCATGTATTCGTGGAAGGCGTCGATCTCGGCGTCGAGGCGGGCGCGCTCTTCGTCGAGGCGCTTGAGCTGTTCGGCGCGGTATTCGTCAAAGGCTGCATTGCCGCTCGAGTTCATGCCATAGCTCCGATTGTGGTTGTTCCAGCTGTGGTGGCGGTGCTTGTTGGAGGTGCACCAGGCCTTGCCCTTGTCCCAGTAGGCGCCGGCCTTCTCTGCCGAGCCGCCGAACTTCTCACCCCAGATGATGTAGGCGAGCATGATGAAGCCCAAAGGCGGGAAGACGATGAAGCCCAAAACCATGAGGGCGATGGTCAGCGGGGACCATTGAGGTTTGATGATTGCTGTGGTCATTTTCGTTTCACTTTCCCAGTCACGATGACCCTTAGGTGGCCCGCCCCGGGGTGGGATCAATGCTGTGCCTGTCGATATTTGATCTTGAAATCCCGTTTTTGCCTCACTATGGCGCGACCGCTCCATGCCCCCGAAAGGCCCTGACATGACCATGACCCAGGCCGATGGCCTGCCATTGCCCTCCACCTGGCGGCCCTTGCGGCTACAAACCCTGGTGCTGCTGCGCTGGCTGGCGGTGGGTGGACAGGCCATCGGCGTGCTGTTCGTGGCGTTCGGGCTCGGTTTCCCGCTGCCGCTGCTGGAATGCTTCGCCCTCATCGCCGCCTCGGCCGCGCTCAACCTGGGCCTGATCCTGCGTTTGGGCGGCTCGCACCGCCCTTCCTCGCTCTCGGCGGCCAGCCAGGTCGCCTTCGACCTCCTGCAACTGGGGGGTCTCCTGGCGCTCACGGGAGGGCTGCAAAATCCGTTTTCGCTGCTGTTGCTGGCGCCGGTTTCGGTCTCGGCGACCACCCTGCCACAGCGGGCGACCTTCTTCATCGCGCTCCTGGCGGCCGTCATTGCCTCGTCCCTGTCGGTCTGGCACCTGCCGCTGCCCTGGGCGCCCAACGAGCAGATCGTCTTCAACCGCATCTATGTCATCGGCATCTGGGTCTCGATCGTCTGCGGCGTGGTCTTCATCTCGGCCTATACCAATCGCGTCGCCCACGACGCACGCCAGATCGCCGACGCGTTGGCGGCCACCGAACTGGCCCTGTCGCGCAAGGAGCAGCTCTCGGCGCTCGATGGCCTCGCCGCCGCCGCCGCGCATGAATTGGGCACGCCGCTATCGACCATCGCCCTGGCCGCCAAGGAAATGCGCGCCGAAGCCGAACCGGGCAGCGACCTGGCCGACGACGTCGAGCTCATCATCGAGCAGGCGGCGCGTTGCCGTGCGATCCTGGCCAAACTGCGCAACCTGGGTGCCGAGGACAATGACCCCTTTGCCGCCGTGCCGCTGACCGACCTTCTGGCCGAAGTCGCCCGCCCGCATGAGGGGCGCGGTAAGGCGATCCTGTTCTACAACGAGAAGGCCGCCGGCCCACCGCCGGTCTTCCAGCGCAGCGTGGGCCTGCTCTATGGGCTGGGCAACCTCATCGAAAACGCTACCGATTTCGCCCGCAGCAACGTGCGGGTCGAGGCCTCATGGGACCTCGAAGCCGTTTCGGTCTCGATCACCGACGACGGCCCCGGCTTTGCGCCCGAGCTGATCGCCCGGCTGGGCGAGCCCTACCTCACCAGCCGTCCGCGCGATCCACAGGGCCCCGATGCCAGCAAGCCGGGCGGCCTGGGCCTGGGCGTCTTCATCGCCAAGACCCTGCTCGAGCGCACCGGGGGCCGCCTGGCCTTCGAAAACATCGCCGCCAACGGCCATGCCCGGGTGCGGATTGTCTGGCCGCGGAGTGCCGTTGAGGCGGGGAGCATTTGAACCGCAGATTTTGACCTTTCCGCACCAAAGCCTTATGTGAAGGGCCATGAGCACGATCGAAGATCTCCTGGCCACCGACCCCAGCCTGCTGCTTGTCGATGACGACGCGGCTTTCCTCCAGCGCCTTGAGCGCGCCATGGCGCGCCGCGGCTTCGATGTCCGCATTGCCGGCTCGGTTGCCGAGGGCCTGGCGGCAGTGGCCGACAAGCCGCCGGCCTATGCGGTGGTCGACCTGCGGCTCGAGGACGGCAACGGGCTCGAAGTGGTTTCCGCCCTCCACACCAAGCGCCCCGATGCGCGTGCCGTCGTGCTGACCGGCTACGGCAATATCGCCACCGCCGTCACCGCGGTGAAACTGGGCGCCATCGACTATCTCAGCAAGCCCGCCGATGCCGACGACGTCATCAATGCGCTGCTGGCCACCGGCGAGGACAAGCCCGAGCCGCCGGAAAACCCGATGTCGGCCGATCGGGTGCGCTGGGAACATATCCAGCGCGTCTATGAGCTGTGCGACCGCAACGTCTCCGAGACGGCGCGCCGGCTCAACATGCACCGCCGCACCCTGCAGCGCATCCTGGCCAAGCGCGCGCCGCGTTAGGCCACGAACAGCGTTTCGAACCCGCCATAGATCATGCGGGCGCCATCGAAGGGCATCTTCATGGCCTGCATGCGCGGGTCGTTCATCATCTTCTGTCCGGCGGCGTCGCGCGTCGCCTTGTCGGGAAATTCGATCCACGAAAAGACGATGGCCTCATCGGGTTTGGCCTGGACCGCCTTCATGAAATCGGTCTGCTTGCCTTCGGGGACGTCGTCCGACCAGGTTTCGACGATGCGGGTGGCGCCCCACTCCTTGAACAGCACGGCAGCCTCGCGCGCATGCTCGACATAGGCCTGCTTGTTGGCCTTGGGGACGGCGGCAACGAATCCATCGACATAGGGCATTTGCTGGTCTCCTTTTGCTGGTAACGCAACGCGAGCCTGCTGGCGGCGTTGCAACGCTCCTCGACAAGGACGTATTGCTGGGGTCAACTGCGACCAACACAGCAAAAAAAATCAGGAGAGCCGCCATGACCGTCACCCTTCACTTCCATGGCGCGGCGGGTACGGTCACCGGATCCTGCTATCGCGTGCAGCATGCGCAGGGCCAGTTCCTGGTCGATTGCGGGCTGTTCCAGGGCAACAAGAGCGTGCGCGACCTCAATCTCAAGCCGACGCCCTTTGACCCCAAGGCGATCGATTTCCTGTTGCTGACCCACGCGCACATCGACCATGCCGGGCTCCTGCCCAAGCTTTACCGCGAGGGTTGGCGGGGCCCCATGTGGATGACCGAGCCAACCTCGGGCCTCCTCGAATATCTCCTGCCCGACAGCGCCGGCATCCAGGAAAGCGAGGCCGAGCGCGAGACCAAGAAGCACAACCGCCGCGGCGACGAACCGGCCAAGCCGCTCTACACTATGGAGGATGCCGAAGAGGCGCTCCAGCACCGCAAGACCTGCCAATATGGCGAATGGATCGAGCCCGGTCCGGGCGTGCGCGCCCGTTACTGGAATGCCGGCCATATCATCGGCTCGGCCTCCATCGAGGTCGAGGTCAAGGATGGCGACAAGACCATCCGCCTGATGTTCTCGGGCGACATCGGGCCGGACGAGAAGGTGTTCTACAACGAGCCCGAGGGCCCCGCAGGCTTCGACTACATTCTGAGCGAGAGCACCTATGGCGGGCGCGAGCGCGAGGACTATACCCTTGTTCAGCGCCGCGCCGCGCTCAAGGAAGAGATCAACGCCGCCATGGCGCGTGGTGGCAACCTGGTCATCCCCGCCTTTGCCGTCGAGCGCAGCCAGGAGCTGCTGCACGATATCGGCTATCTCATCAAAGCAGGCGAGATCGACCCCAAGCTGGTGTTTCTCGATAGTCCGCTGGCCTCCAAGGTCACCGGCGTCTATCGTAAATATGCGCGAATGTTCGACGATGTCGAACTGGGCGCCGATGAGCTGTTCAACGATCCTCGCTTCCGCATCGTCGAGGGCGTGGAGGAATCCAAGGCCATCAATTCCATCCGCGGCGGCGCCATCATCATGAGCGCCTCGGGCATGGCCGATGCCGGGCGCATCAAGCACCATCTGCGCAACAACCTGATCCGCGCGAACGCCACCGTACTCTTCGTGGGCTATCAGGCGCCCGGTACGCTGGGTCACGTGATCCTCAGCGGCGCCAGGGAAGCCCGCATCCATTCCACCCTGGTGCCCATCCGCGCCACCATCCGCTCGATGGGCAATTACTCCGCCCATGCCGACCATTCCGAGCTCATGGCCTGGATCAAGGCCCGCCTGCCGGCTCACGGTGCGATCTTCCTCACCCATGGCGAGGACGAAGAGCGCGCCGCGCTTCGCGCGGCGCTGATGGCCACCGGGGTTGCCGGCGACCAGGTGCTCTTGCCGCTCCTCGACGACTATTTCGAACTAACCGCTGCGGGCATTGCCGGCAAGGCCCAGGCGCCCACGCCGCGCATCGATCCGCTGCAGGTGCATTCGGACTGGCACAATGCCTTCTCCGATTTCACCATCCGCCTCAGCCAGCGGCTGCAATCGGGCTCGGATGCCGAAAAGCTCGCCGTCATGCGCGCCCTGCAAAAGGAGCTCGACGTCCTGGGTGCTACCCCCACCCCACCCCCGATCGCGACGCCGATCACGCCGGTGGAAAGCCAGAGCTTTGATGAGTAGCTAGGCGGTAGTCTGCGCCTTCGGTGCCAGCTTGCCGGCCATGGCCCAGGTCAGCACCAGCAGCGGCAGGAGCATGGCGAAGGCCATGCGGATGCCCAATCCTTCCGCGACCGCGCCGATCAGTACCGGCGCGCCCAGGTTGACCAGCTGGAAGATCAGCGTTGTCGCGGCAACGTTCTGGCTCGCCGGCCGGTCGCCCAGCCGCGCCGCTGCCGACAGCATGAGTGGGTAGAGCACGCAGATGCCGATACCCACCAGGGCGAAGCCGGCCAGCGCCAGGCCGGCATTGGGCGAAACCACCAGCAACACCATGCCGCCGACGGCGATGCTGGCCAGCACCCGCGCCACCCGCACGGGGCCGAAACGATCGATGAAGCGGTCGGCCGCCAGTCGCCCCAGGGCCATGGTGGCCAGCAGCGCCGGCAGGGCGAGCGACTCGATCCAGGCCGCGACGTCGAAATTGTCGCGCAGGTAGATGATGGACCAGGCGCGCGATGCGCCTTCGGTCAGCCCGGCACCCAGGCCAAAGGCGACGAGCCCCATCGTGGCCAGCGTCGGCCAGGCCAGGCGCCGCTTGTTGTCCCCGGCATGGGCGCGGGGCGGCGTCACCGGCATCGGCAGCACGATCAGCAGCATCATGCCGATTACCACAGGGGCCAGCAGCCACAGATGCAGCGCCGGGCTGACATCGAGGCCACGCAGTGCCGCGCCAAGCAGCGAGGTCAGGAGAAAGCCGATGCTCCAGGCGCCGTGGCAGGTGTTCATGATCCGGCTGTCCGAGGCGGCCTCGATGCGGTCGGCTTCGACATTGATGGCGATATTGGTCAGCGAGAAACTGACGCCGTTGAAAGCCAGCAGCACGAACATGACCCATGGATTGAGCATGATCGTCACCATCGCCGCGCTGACCGCCGCCAACGGCAACAGGATGAGGATCACCTGCCGCGGCCCGAACCGCTCGATGATCCGGCTCGAAAACAGGAACATCGACAAAGCCCCGAGCGGCTGCCCCATCAGCACCAGACCGAGCTGGGCTTCGCTGAGGCCGATCTGCAGCTGCACGTCCGGGATACGGGTATGGATGGCCCCGATGGTCAGGGCATGCACGAAGAACAGCGCCACGATGCGCCAGCGGACGATGGGCATGGAACTCACTTGGGACCGGGATCCATCAGCACGTGTATGCGGTCTGCTCCGAGTCGCGCCAGCTTGAGCATCAGCGTCTTGCGCCGGGCGGGCGCCAGCGGCGTGTCCGGGCTATCGCGCAGGATGGCGCCATCATGCCCGTCTGCCACGATCAGCCCCTCGCTTTCGGGAAAGATCCCGGCGTCCAGCTCCGGGGGCTTGGCAAAGAAGAACTTGTCGGAAAATTCCCGGTATTCCGGCCATTTGCGATCGACCTGGAAATCGATGAGGCTCGACTTGATCTCGATGATCCAGATTTCCCCCCTGGGCCCCACGGCGAGCACGTCGGCGCGACGGCCGTTGGCCAGCGGCACTTCGGCATAGCAGGCCATGTCGTGCCGCTCGCGCAGCATTCGCATCACGCCGCGCTGCACGCGCAAGGCTGTGGCGGACTGGCGCAGGTCGACGATGGGCGGAAGATCAGCCATGCTGCGATACCGGCTTCCCCTGCGCCCGTGATGCCGGCAGCGCCTTGACCACCAGCAGCGCCGCCACCAGCGTGGGTACCACGACCCAATAGGACATGCGGATGCCGAAGCGTTCCGCCACGAAACCCAGCAGCGGCGGCCCCAGGAAAAACACGACAAACGTCATCTGCCCCAGCGAGGCGACATTGACCGGGGCCGGCCGATCGGTGCGCTGCGCCGCCGCCGATACGGCCAGCGGATAGACCGCGCTGCAGCCGATGCCGGTCAGCGCAAAGCCGACCAGCGCCACATATTCGTGCGGCGCCAGCGCCACCAGCACGAGCCCGGCAATGGCGATCAGCAGCAGGGCGGTCGCCACTGCGCGCGGCGAGAAGCGATCGACCACACCATCCATGGTGAGGCGGGCAATCGCCATGAACAGCGAGAAAATGGTGATGCTGAGCCCCCCGACGAAGGGCTCGACGCTGAAGACGTCGCGCATGTAGATGGCCGACCAGTCCACGCCCGCGCCTTCGGCGAGCAACGGCGCCGCGCCGATGATGCAGAGCGCGGCAAGGCCCGGCGTCGGGAAGGCAATCAGCGGGGTCTTGCCCTCATGCGTGTCGGGCCGCGGCGGGGCATTCTCGATGCCGCGGAACACGATCGACCCCGCGACGATCACCACCAGCAGGGCCACGCCCAGGTGAATATGGATGGGCACCCCGGCCTGGCGCACACCGGCACTGACAAGCGCCGTGACGAAGAAGCCCAGGCTCCACATGCCATGGGTGCGGCTCATGATGCGGTAGCCGAGTTGGGCCTCGAGCCTGTCCGCCTCGAGGTTGACGATGACTTCCACCGCTCCGGCGAAGAGGCCTGCCACGAAGAAGAGCGGTGCCACCAGCAGCGCCGAAGGCATGAACGGCACCAGCGCATAGAGCACCGATGCCCCGAATATAGTGATGAAGACGCCTCTGCGGGCCGAAGTCCGGGCAATCAGCGGACCCGAAAAGGTCAGCGCCACCAGGGCGCCGCAGGACATGGCGATCAGCGTAAGGCCCAACTGGCCCTCGGTCAGGCCCAGCTGGCGCTGCAGGTCCGGCAGGCGCGAGAGCAGGGCTCCCATCGAAAGCGCGAAGATGAAGAACACGCCATAGATTCGGTGATGCGGGCGCATGCGGTTTCCTTGCCGATCGGTGCCGGACGCTCGGCCTTGTGGGTTCGATATGCCGGCCAGAGTTCTGGCGCAACCGGGCGCCAGAACGTGTCAGCAGGAGGGGTGCCGCTCAGCCCTGCGGGCTGGGTTCCGGCGGCACGCCATGGGGCATATCCACCTCGCGGTTGCCGAGCGCAAAGCTCGACGCCCACAGCCCCGCCAGCAGCAGCGGCAGGCAGACGAGGTAGGAATTGCGGATGCCCAGATATTCGGCGACAAAGCCGAGCAGCGGCGGGGCGAGGAAGAAGACGACGAAGCTCACCTGTCCGAGTGCGGCGACATTGACCGCCGCGGGCCGGTCGGTGCGCTGCGCCGCTGCGGAGACCGCCAGCGGATAGACCGCCGAACAGCCGATGCCCATCAGCGCGAAGCCCGCCAGCGCCATTTCCGGTATTGGCGCATAGCCAACCATCAACACGCCCACGCTGGCAATGCTGAGCAGGACCATGGCGACCAGCCGGGGTCCGAAGCGGGCCACGATCGGGTCGGCCCCAAGGCGCATCGCCGCCATGAAGCCGGCAAACAGCGTCAGCCCCATGCCGCCCACGAAGGGCTCGGCGGCGAACACGTCGCGCATATAGATGGCCGACCAGTCGATGCCCGCGCCCTCCACGAGGAATGCGGCAAAACCGATGAGGCAGAGCGGCAGCAGCCCCCAATGCGGGAAGGCAATGCGGTGGGTGTTCTCCGATTGCGTCCGCAGCGGCGCCGGCGCCGGCACGATGCCCCAGATCATGTTGCCGCCCACTAGGACGACGAAGGCGGCAATCAGCCCCAGATGCGCCTCGACCGAAAGGCCGGACTGGCGGATGCCGGCACCCACCAGGGCGGTGATGAAAAAGCCGACACTCCAGAAACCATGCGCCCGGTTCATGAACCGCCCGCCCGTATGCATCTCAAGCCGGTCGATTTCGACATTGAGATTGATCTCGAGCGCCCCGGACAAGAGCCCGGTGGCGAACAGGACCGCGAACACCGCCGGCGCCACCCCCAGCCACGGGATGGTGGCAAACAGTAGCGCCGGTCCGAGCACGGTAAAGAAGGCAGTGGTGCGCACGCCGAACTTTTCGATGACCGAAGCGCCGAAGGTCAGGGAAATCAGCGAGCCGATCGACATGCCGATCATGGTCAGGCCCAGCTGGCTCTCGCTGACGCCCAGGTGGCGCTGGATATCGGGTAGGCGCGCCATCAGCGCGCCCGTCGTCACCGCGAACAGAAAGAAGCAGGCATAGATCCGGTGCTGCGGAGCGATCTTCATTCGGCGGCCACCTGCTTGCCGGCCTTGCGCGGCTCAAGCACCTGCGCCGTCACCAGGCCCAGCACCACCAGCGGCAGGCCGACGCCATAGATCCAGACAAGGCCGAAATGCTCGCCGATATAGCCCAGGAGGGGTGGCCCGAGCAGGAATGCCGTAAACGAGAACTGCGCCAGCGCGGCCACATTGACGGCAGCCGACCGGTCGGTCTGTTGCGCCGCCGCCGACATGGCCAGCGGAAATAGCGCGCTCGAGCCGATGCCGATCATGGCAAAGCCCAGATAGGCCACCCAGCCAGCCGGCGCGAAAAACACCAGCAGGATGCCGACACCCATAATGCCCAGCAGCGTGCGCGCCACCACCACGGGGCTGTAGCGATCGACAAAGCCGTCGGCGAAGAAGCGGGCAAGGGCCTGCGAGCCGGCGACCGTCGCCACGGCAATGCCGGCCCAGAACGGGGTCGCGGCAAACATGTCGCGCATATAGATGGCGGACCAGTCGATCCCGGCGCCTTCCATGAGCATGGCAGAAAGGCACACCGCCACCAGCATCATGATGGGCAGGGTCGGACGGGCGAAGTGCGGTGTCTCGTCGGTGCTTGACCCGGCGCGGTGCGGCGCCGCCTCGAAGCGGCCGAGCACCACCAGCGTCGCCAGCACGATGACCGGGATCATGAATAACAGGTGCAGTTGAACCGGCAGTCCCGTCTGCGCCACAAACGAGCCCACCATGCCGGCCGAGAAGAAGCCCAGGCTCCAGAAGGCGTGGGCGCGGCTCATGATGCGCCGGCCGATGGCATATTCGACGCGGTCGGCTTCGATATTGAGGATGATCTCGATGCAGCCGATGGTGAGGCCGACCGGCAGCAGCAGCAGGAAGAACATCAGCGGCCCCTGCGCCCATACGGCCAGCGCGTACCAGGCTGACAGCAGCGGCAAGGCAACCAGCACGACGCGGCGATAGCCGATGGTTTCAAGGAAGCGTCCGGCAAAAGTCAGCGAGATCAGCGTGCCGACGGCCGAGCCGATCAGCGCCAGTCCCAGTTGGCCCTCGCCCACGCCCATTGCGGTCTGGATGTCCGGCAGGCGCGGGAACATGCTGCCCATGCAGAACGAATAAATGAAAAACGCCCCGAACACCTTGAACTGGGGCGGCAGGTCGATGCCGAATCTCATGGCAGAAACTACTCGCGGAAGAACGCCGGCGAGACTATGCGAAAACCATGACCCGGGAAATAGCGGGCGGAAACGTTTTCCGAACTCTTGTGCAACGTTGCAATTGTGTCGCAGGCGACACTCTAGCCAGCGGGGGCGGCGTAGAAGTCGTCGCGCACCACATTGACCCCCGTCAGGAGGTTGCGCACGATTTCGAGCCGCCGGAACTGCCCTCCCAACCGGGTTTCGGCTGCCCGCGTGGGCGCGGTAACGCGGTCGCGGCGGTCGGGGCCGAAATAGCCCGGCGTCTCGTAGTAGATATGGCTCTGGCCGATTTGCCGGTCGATCCGCTCGACGATCCGCGCCCGGGTGAAGGGCATGGTGATGACGTCGTCGAAACCCATGTTGATGCAGCGGCTGATCGTGTCGACCGACGGGCTCTCCGAAAAGTAGATCAGCGGCGAAAAGCGCACCCGCCGGCTGGGGCAGAAGCGGATTGCCTCGGCAACGCTGCGCAGCTCCGCCACATCGGGCACGGCGGCAAACAGAAAGAAGCAGACCGGGGTGCGAATAGTCTGCTGCTCGGCCCGCGCGACCCCGGCATAGGGCAGCACGGCCGAAAAACTCAGCCTCCGCGCAAGATCCATCAATGCGGCGCCCGGCCCGTCCAAAGGCCCGACGACAAAGGCGGCGGCTTTCATCCCGGCTCCTGCATTCCCGGCGCGAATGATAAGGCCCGAATGCTAAGGGACGGCTAACGAGTGGGCGCGCCCACTTTGCAGCTTCCGGAATGGCAACGTTTCAGATTGGCGAGGCCGGCTCAGGCCTCACCCCCGCCGCATCTCGCCGCGAAACAATGCTCCATGGCGTTTCATCAGCGCGGCGATACGGTCGGCCACAGCATGCACGGCCGGCTCGTGCCGTTCCTCGTGATGGCTCACCAGCCATTGGTCGGTTTCGAGTTCGGCAATGGGCGGGGCGACCCGGACCAGCCGGGGGTCGCTGTCGCCGGCAAAGCAGGGAAAGACCGACAGCCCCGCTCCACTGGCCACCAGTTCGCGCACGCTCATCGTATCATTCCCGCGCACCGCGATGCGGTCGCCATGCCGCGCCTCGATCCAGCGGGCCGAATGGGTCTGCCCGGCTTCTCCGGCAATGCCGACAAAATAGCCGGCCTTGATGCCATTGATCAGGTTGACGCCGGAATAGATCGCATAGGCCACCCGTCCGAGCAGCCGTCCCGCCAGCCACTGTTCGGTCGGCCGCTGGTTGCGGATGCCCAGGTCTGCATTGCGCCGACCGATATCGACCTTGAGATTGGCGGTCACCAATTCGAGGCCGAAGCGATCCTCGACCGTCCAGATATCGCCGATATGGCTGGCAACGAAGGCCGATGTCCACGAACCAGCCGAGAGACGCACGACCCGTTCGCCCAGCGCGCCTTCCTTCCAGCGCTTGAGCGACAGCATGGCCGCTTCCACGTCCTCGGCCCGCTCCAGCAGGTCCTCGCCCGCCTGGGTCAGGCGGTAGCCCGCCTGGCTGCGATGAAACAGCGGCTCGCCCACCTGCCTTTCCAGCGCCGTGACGCGCCGGCCCAGCGTCGCGGCGCTGAGCCGCGTCGTCTCCGTCGCGGCACTCAGTCCGCCCAGCCGCGCCACATCGAGAAACAGCCTCAGGTCATCCCAACTGAAGTCCATTTTTCATTTCTGCAAAGTTCCTTGCACTCTCGACTATAGCGAAGCCCCCGCAGAATAAGCAATGTTTGTTCCAGCGGCGCTCCGAAACGCCGTCATGCCAACCGATACCGCCAAACCTGCAAATCCGGAACCGACGGGTTTCGGCAAGGCATGCTTTGGCCGCTCGCTAGGAGATACGAAATGTTCGAACCCCTGACCCGGAAATTCACCGACTGGCGCCTGCGCCGCATTGCCATCCGCAAGCTGCACACGCTGGACGATCGCCTGCTGAACGATGTCGGCACCAGCCGCGACGACATCGCCTGCTTCGTCGCCGCCGCCGCCGATTGCTGAGGAAGCGCAACATGGACCGCACCACACTGGGCCCGCTTTCGGTTTCGAGCCTCTCGCTCGGCGCCATGCTGTTCGGCACCACCACCGAGGAGGCGACCTCGCACCGCCTGCTCGATGGCTTCGTTGCCGAAGGTGGCAACTTCATCGACACCTCCAACAACTATGCCTTCTGGCCCGCCAACGGGCGGTCGGGCGCCAGCGAGGAATTGCTCGGCCGCTGGCTGAAAGATCGGGGCCGGCGCGACGATCTCGTGATCGCCACCAAGACCGGCGCCTTGCCGAGCCGCCCCGGTGCCGGACTCGAGGACATCCAGGGCCTGGGCAAGGAGACGATTATTCGGGACATCGAGGATTCCCTGCGCCGCCTTGGCACCGATTATGTCGATCTCTACTATGCCCATATCGACGACCGCACCACGCCACTGGAGGAAACCCTGGCCGGGTTCGATGCCGTCGTCCGGTCGGGAAAGGTGCGGGCAATCGCCTGTTCCAACCATACCGTCTGGCGCATCGAGCGGGCGCGGCAGCTCAGCCGCCAGCTGGGCTTCCCTGAATATGTCGGGCTGCAGCAGCACTTCAGTTACTTCCGCCCGCGTCCGGACTCCGACCTCAAGCGTAACGCGACCATGGGCCTGCGCGGCGGCTGGGGCACCGAGGGCGGGTTGCGCGGCCAGCATCTCGACTATATTCGCTTCAACCCCGAATTCCGCGTCATCGCCTATTCGCCCCTGCTGCGCGGCGCCTATCACCACCCTGAGAAAATGGGCGCCGAAATCCGCACCGAGGATAATGCGAGGCGGCGCGTCGCTCTGGACGCGGTGGCGGCAGAACTGGGCGCCACCGCCGGCCAGGTTGTCCTTGCCTGGATGATGTGTTCCACACCGGCCATCATCCCCCTGATGGCGGTTTCCAACCAGGAGCAGCTTGCCGAGAATCTCGGCGCCGCCGCACTCAAACTGACACCCGAGCAGATGCATCGGCTCGACACCGCAGCCTGAACCGGAGAACCAGCATGCAAAGCAACACACTCGGCGCTTTCGGACCGGTGAGCCGCCTGACCCTGGGCGGCGGCGGCATCGGCCAGGTCTGGGGCCCAACTTCGGAGGACGATGCCGTGGCAACCCTGCGGCACGCCGTCGACAACGGCATTGATCTCATCGACGCCGCGCCGGGATACAAGATCTGCGAGGCCAGGATCGGCCGCGCCTTCGAAGGCAAGCTGCCCAGGGGCGTTCGCGTTACCACCAAGTACAGCCTGGGCACGGTTCCCGAGGACGAGGTCTATCCGCGGCTGCGCCGTTCACTGGAATCCAGCCTGAAGGACATGCGGCTCGAGCGCGTCGACATCATGCTGCTGCATAGCGAAATCCGGCCCGATGACTTCCACTACCCAGCCGGCCAGCCGCCACGCGACGAACGCTCCACCGCCCTGTCGCTCTATCGCTCTGCCGTGCGACCGGCTTTCGCACGGCTGGTGGAGGACGGGCTGATCGGCCACTGGGGCATCACCGGCATCAATCACGCCGCCGCCACCATCGACGCGATGTCATCCGGTCTGCTGCCGGTGGCCGTACAGGCCATTGCCAACCTGCTTGACAGCCCCGGGGAGATGAACGGCACTGGCCTCGCCCCGCGCCCGCGCGATGTTATCGCCGCGGCCAAGGCCGCCGGCGTCGGCGTCATGGGTGTGCGCGCCGTGCAGGCCGGTGCCCTGACCTCGGGCCTCGACCGGGCGGATAATTCGCCGACCTCGGCCGACTTCCACCGCGCTGCCCCCTTCCGGGAGCTGTGCGCGCAATGGGGCGAGGACCCCGCCATCGTCGCGCATCGCTATGCCCTGGGGATCGAGGGCGTCGATACGCTGGTGCTGGGCGTCAAGAATGTCGCCGAGCTCGACCAGGCCCTGGTGGCCGAACGGCAGGGTGTGCTCGATCCCGACCAGGTGGCCGCCATCGAGGCGCTTGGCCTGCGTTGACAAGCGAAAGGGCCGCCCCGGTGGGACGGCCCTGTTCGTCTGGCGTTGGATTTCGTTCGGAAATCAGAGCGCGCTGATGCAGACCGATGTCGTGCCGCGATTGCGGAAGCCCAGCTCGGTGGCTGCCGCCTTGCTCAGATCGATGATCCGGCTGCCGTGAAACGGTCCACGGTCATTGATGGTCACCTGGATTTCCCGGCCGGTCCGCTGGTCGGTAACGGTGACCTTGGTGCCGAAGGGGAGGGAACGATGCGCCGCCGTCATGGCGTTCTCGTTGAAGATTTCTCCCGACGCTGCCCGCTTCCCGTTGAAACCGGGACCGTACCAGGAGGCGCCGCCGCATTGGGCAAAGGCTGCAGTGGAAAGGGTGAGAAAAGTTGCAGCAACTGCGACGACGGAAACGGCTTTTCTAATCAAACTAGGCACTCACTTCAGTTAAGGTGAGGTGCTGACTAATGGGCGCAGCGGGCCACAATGTGCCCATATTGGGCAGAACTGGCCGCAGAGCCCTGCCTGTTGCGTGATTGCCGCACCAAATGCGGCTCTACTGCTTCACTGCAAGCGACCGAGCAGCGTGCATTGGAGAAAATGAATCTCCGATTTCGGCGTTCTGACGCCTGATGACAAAACAATTGGTGTCTTGAGAGAACCAGCTTGCGCAGTGTGGCGATGCGGTCACGGTTGCATTCACAATGTCCCGAACTGGCACATTTTTGAGGTTCCGCGACCGAATTCGATCAATTCGGGGCGGCCGATACGCGATATATGGCGTGATTGCGGCAGCCGCTCACCCCGTTCCCGGACCGGCGATAACACTTTGCCAATCTGTGGCGGTGCACACTGGCCCGGCTTAGGACGCAGGCATGTTTACGCAATCTTTCGATCGGCCCGGCACCCCGACCGCAACCGCGGCAGGGCATCGGGACGAACATCATGGCATGAGGACCATCGGCCGGCTGGTGCTGCTTTGCGCCATTGGGCTGGTCGTGGCCGCCGCGCTCTTGGTGATAACGGCATTCCAGGTCGCGCGGAACCTTGACGAGACCAGCCTGGCCGCCGAGCGGCTGCGGGCCGCCAATGCCATCGACGCGCTGTCTGCCAAAGGCGCCCTATCCGACGACGACGTCGCCCTGATCGGCCAGGTCGGCGGCCTTGAAGGGGCTCACCTCAGCTACGAGCTGATTGCCGATGCGCGGCTGCAGCAGATTCCACTTCTGGCCGGGCAGGGACCATCCGGCAGCTACCTCACCTGGACGCGGGCCAACACGGCCGAGCAGGTCCTGCTGCGCTTTGCGCCAATCCGCCTGCCTATAATCGGGGGCATGCTGCTGCTGGTGCTGACCGTGCTTATCCAGCTGCGCCGGGTGGTAGGCGATATCGAGCGCCAGCGCCGTCTGGCGCACCGGCAGTCGCGCAGCGATGCCCTGACCGGCCTCGCCAATCGGCTGGCCTTTGATACGGTCCTGGCCGACATGGCTGCCGCCGAGGAGCCTTTTGCCCTTGTATTGTTCGATCTCGACCGCTTCAAGCAGGTGAACGACGTCCATGGCCACGCGGCTGGCGACGACGTGCTGCGCACCGTCGGTTCCCGGCTGTCGTCGCTGGTCGAGGGAGCAGACCTGCTGGCCCGGTTGGGAGGCGACGAGTTTGCCTTGCTCAGTACCACCAGGGTCGACAGGGACACCCTGACGGCACTGGCCCGTCGTTGCATTGCCGCTATCGAGCAGCCCATCCTGATCACAGGCGAAAGCGTCCGCGTCGGCGTGAGTCTGGGCATCGTGCCCTCCGGCGATCTGGGCCTGCCGCCCGCGACCTTGATGGGCGCCGCCGATGCCGCCCTCTACCGCGCCAAGTCCCGCCCCGGCAGCCGCTACCACTTTGCCGGTGACGAGCCGGCCCGTGCGGCGGGCCTGTTGCCCTTGTCTCTATTGCCAGCCTGACCGCGTCAGTCCGCCTTGCTGACCCGATAGTCCATGTGGGTGGCGAACCGGGTGGCGCGCGCCCCGATCGGTTCCAGCTTTGCCGTCAATCCGTCCCAGAGACGCTCACCCCGGCCCAGCACCACCGGCGCAATCTGCAGGTGCACGAAGTCGACATCCCCGCGGTTGAGATAGTGGCGCAGCGTGCTGACCCCGCCGGCAACCACGAGGTTGCGTTGGCCTGCCGCGGCGCGGGCTTTGGACAGCGCCACTTCGGGCCCCTCGGTGACGAAGTGAAACACCGTGCCGCCCTCCATTTCGATGGGCGGGCGCTGGTGGTGGGTCAGCACGAAAACCGGTGCGTGGTAGGGCGGATTGGGGCCCCACCAGCCTTTCCATTCCGGCTCCCACGCGTCGGGGCCGGGCGCAGCGAACATGTTCCGGCCCATGATGAAGGCGCCATAGTCGCAGATGGCGTCGATTTCGGCCCGGTTATTGTCGCCATCCTCGAACATCCAGCGATGCAGCGGCTCCCCCTCCATCCCGTCGCCAAATGGCTTTTCACGGCTCTGGTTCACGCCGGTGCCGATGCCATCGAGCGACAGGCTCATATGCGCATGGACGTGCTGGGTCATCTGCGGCCTCGCATTACTTAATCTTGTGCTTAAGTAATATACGGGCACGCGGGGATTGTCAACCGATCGCTAAACTATCGCCGTCGCTGCGGTGTCAGGCCGTACAGGAACAGTTGCTCGAGATAGCGTGCGGCATCCTCGAAGCGGCCCTCTCCACCCCGGTCCTTGCCCAGCACCGCACGCACCTGCACGTCGAAATCGGCGTAATGCTGCGTCGTCGCCCAGATCGAGAAGATCAGGTGATAGGGGTCGGTGCGCGCCAGCTTGCCCTCGTCCATCCAACCCAGCAGGACCTTGGCCTTTTCGTCGACCAGGTTCTTGAGATCGATCTCGATCATCTCGCTGATGCGTGGCGCACCTTGCAGCATCTCGTTGGCAAAGAGCCGACTTTCGCGAGGATAGTCGCGCGCCATTTCCAGCTTGCGCCGGATATAGGAGCGGATTTCGGGAAACGGATCGCCATCGGCGTTCATTTCCTGTAGCGGCGCCAGCCAGGTTTCGAGCAGGGCCGCCATCAGCCGGCGGTGGATCTCTTCTTTGCGCGGAAAATAGTAGAGCAGGTTGGGTTTGCTCATCCCGGCCACTTCGGCGATCTGGTCGATCGTCGCGCCGCGAAAGCCATGCACCGAAAACACCTCCAGCGCCGCCTCCAGGATCACGTCCTGCTTTTCCCGCTGGATGCGGGTCAGCGGGCGCGGCTTTGGATGGGTATGCGCTGCAGCCGCCTTGGCGTCGGCCTTGTGCTGCCGCTTGGGCGCGGCTGATGGATCGGCACTTTTCAGCTTTGAGGGCGGCATTTTCGCCTTGCGGGAAAGTTTGGGAGTGCTAACATTTTTCCAACTGGTCAAAATTTCTGGACTTAACGGCCTCCCGTCAAGTGCCAAATGACAGGCCGGACCAGAATCAACGGGAGCGAGACTTCGTGTCCAATTCTAATGCCGTGGTGCCGAACGACCTGAGCGCCTTCTGGATGCCGTTTACCGCCAATCGGCAGTTCAAGAAATCCCCGCGCATGTTCGTCGCCGCCAAGGACATGCACTACACCACTTCCGATGGCCGCCAGGTGCTCGATGGCACGGCGGGCCTGTGGTGCGTCAATGCCGGCCATGCCCGACCCAAGATCGTCGAGGCTATTGCGAGCCAGGCTGCGGAGCTCGACTACGCGCCGGCATTCCAGATGGGCCATCCCAAGGCCTTCGAGCTCGCCAACCGCATCGTCGACATCGCCCCCAAGGGGCTCGACCACGTCCTGTTCACCAATTCGGGCTCTGAATCGGTCGAGACTGCGCTGAAGGTCGCGCTGGCCTATCACCGCGTAAAGGGCGACGGCAGCCGGTTCCGGCTGATCGGCCGCGAACGCGGCTATCACGGCGTCAATTTCGGCGGCATTTCGGTGGGCGGCATCGTCACCAACCGCAAGATGTTTGGCAGCCTGCTGACCGGCGTCGACCACATGCCGCACACGCATAACCTGACCAAGAACGCCTTCTCGAAGGGCCTGCCCGAACATGGCGTCGATCTCGCCGATGAGCTCGAGCGTATTGTTACCCTGCATGATGCTTCGACCATCGCCGCGGTCATCGTCGAGCCCGTCGCCGGTTCGACCGGCGTCTTGATCCCTCCCGCCGGCTATCTCAAGCGCCTGCGCGAGATCACCAAGAAGCACGGCATCCTCTTGATCTTCGACGAGGTCATCACCGGCTTCGGGCGCCTGGGCACCCCCTTCGGCGCCGACTATTTCGGCGTAACGCCCGACATCATGGTCACTGCCAAGGGCCTGACCAATGGCGTCATCCCCATGGGCGCGGTGCTCGTTTCGGCCGAAATCCACGACGCCTTCATGCAGGGCCCGGAACACGTCATCGAGTTCTTCCACGGCTACACCTATTCGGGTAACCCGATCGCATCGGCCGCAGGCCTTGCCACCCTCGAAACCTACAAGGACGAGGGTCTCCTGACCCGCGGCGCCGAGCTGGCTCCGGTCTGGCAGGACGCTTTGCATTCGCTCAAGGGCGAGCCGCATGTCATCGACATCAGGAATATCGGCCTTGTCGGCGCCATCGAGCTCGAACCCATCGCCGGCTCGCCCACCAAACGCGCCTTCTCCGCCTTCCTCAAATGCTTCGAGGACGGCTACCTGATCCGCACCACCGGCGACATCATCGCCATGTCCCCGCCGCTGATCGTCTCGGAAGCCCAGATCGGCGAATTGATCGACGGCGTGCGCACCGCGCTGAGGAGCATCGACTGATGAACGTCATCGAGAACGCCGTTGCCGGCAAGCGTTACGTCTCATCGGGCCGCCGCGTCCCGGTCTTCAATCCGGCCACCGGCGAGCAATCGGCCGAGCTGCCGCTGTCGACGCTGAGTGAACTCAACGACGCGGTCGCCTCGGCCAAGAAGGCACAGGTCTCCTGGGGCAACACACCGCCCATGAAGCGCGCCCGCATCATGTTCAAGTTCAAGGCCCTGCTCGACCAGCATGCCGACGACCTGGCCCGCGAGATCAGCAAGGAACATGGCAAGGTGCATGACGATGCGCTGGGCGAAGTTGCCCGCGGCATCGACTGTGTCGATTTCGCCTGCGGCATCCCGCAACTGCTCAAGGGCGAATTCAGCCGCAATGTCGGCCCCAGTATCGACAGCTATTCGGACCGGCAGCCGCTCGGCGTCGTCGCCGGTATCACCCCGTTCAACTTCCCGGCCATGGTGCCGATGTGGATGTATCCGGCGGCCATAGCCTGCGGCAACGCCTTCATCCTCAAGCCCTCCGAGCGCGATCCCAGCGCCTCCATGCTGGCCTGGAACCTGTTCATGGAAGCCGGACTCCCCGAGGGCATCCTCAACATCGTCCATGGCGACAAGGAGATGGTCGACGGCATCCTCGACCATCCCGACATCAAGGCGGTGAGCTTCGTCGGCTCGACCCCGATTGCCGAATATGTCTACCAGCGTGGCACCAAGGCCGGTAAGCGCGTCCAGGCCCTGGGCGGCGCCAAGAACCACATGGTCATCCTGCCCGATGCCGACCTCGACCAGGCGGCCGACGCGCTGATGGGCGCCGGCTACGGCTCGGCCGGCGAGCGCTGCATGGCCATCTCGGTCGCCGTTCCTGTCGGCAAGGACACCGCCGACGCGCTGGTCGCCAAGCTCAAGCCGCGCGTCGAATCGCTCAAGATCGGCCCGGCCACCGACAAGGACGCCGAGATGGGTCCCGTCGTCACCAAGATGCACCGCGACAAGATCGTCGGCTACATCGACTCGGGCGTCGAACAGGGCGCTTCGCTGGTCGTCGATGGCCGCGGCTTCAAGCTCCAGGGCTATGAAGGCGGCTACTATGTTGGCGGCACGCTGTTCGACAACGTCACGCCAGACATGACCATCTACAAGGAAGAGATTTTCGGCCCGGTGCTCTCGGTGGTTCGCGCCGACGACTACAATTCAGCGGTCAAGCTCATCAACGACCACGAATATGGCAACGGCACCGCCATTTTCACTCGCGACGGCGACGCCGCCCGCGAATTCGCCGATAAGATCGAAGTGGGCATGGTCGGCATCAACGTGCCGATCCCGGTGCCGGTCGCCTACCATTCCTTCGGCGGCTGGAAGCGCTCGCTCTTTGGCGACCATTCCATCTACGGCCCCGAAGGCGTACATTTCTACACCCGCCTCAAGACCGTCACCACCCGCTGGCCCGCCGGCATCAAGGGCGGCGCCGAATTCTCGTTCCCGAGCGTCAAGTAGGATCTGGTCCATATGTCCGCCCCAGGAGAAAACCTTCGTATCAATGGTGATCGGCTCTGGGACAGCCTCATGGATATGGCCAGGATCGGTCCCGGCATCGCTGGCGGCAACAACCGCCAGACGCTGACCGACGACGACAAGAAGGGCCGCGAACTGTTCCAGGCCTGGTGCGACGACGCCGGCCTCAGCATGGCCGTCGACCAGATGGGCACCATGTTCATGACCCGCCCGGGCACCGATCCCGATGCCCTGCCGGTCTATATCGGCAGCCACCTCGATACCCAGCCCACCGGCGGCAAATATGATGGCGTGCTGGGCGTGCTGGCTGGGCTCGAAGTGGTCCGCTCGATGAACGACCTCGGCATCAAGACCAAGCACCCCATCGTCGTCACCAACTGGACCAACGAGGAAGGCGCCCGCTTTGCCCCGGCCATGCTGGCCTCGGGCGTCTTTGCCGGCATCCACACCCTCGATTGGGCCTATGGCCGCAAGGACATGGACGGCAAGAGCTTCGGCGATGAACTCCAGCGCATCGGCTGGGTCGGCGAGGAGCCGGTCGGCGCTCGCAAGATGCATGCCTATTTCGAGTACCACATCGAGCAGGGCCCGATCCTCGAAGCCGAGAAGAGGCAGATCGGCGTCGTCACCCACGGCCAGGGCCTGTGGTGGCTCGAATTCACTTTGACCGGCAAGGAGGCCCATACGGGCTCGACGCCCATGCTGATGCGCGTCAATGCCGGGCTCGCGATGGCCCGCATCATGGAGGCGGTGCAGGCGATCGCCATGGCCCACCAGCCCGGCGCCGTCGGCGGTGTGGGGCAGGTCAAGTTCTCCCCCAATTCGCGCAACGTGCTGCCGGGTACGGTGGTGTTCACGGTCGACATTCGCTCGCCCGAACTGGGCAAGCTGACTTCGATGCGATCACAGATCGAAGAAAAGGCCCAGGCCATCTGTGCCGAGCTCGGGGTCGGCTATGCGATGGAGGCCGTCGGCCATTTCGACCCCGTCGCCTTCGACCCGACCCTGGTGCAGCGCGTCCGTTCGGCCGCCGAAAAGCTTGGCTACAGCCACATGGACATCATTTCGGGCGCCGGCCACGACGCCTGCTGGACCAACCGGGTGGCACCGAGCACGATGATCATGTGCCCGTGTGTCGGCGGGTTGAGCCACAATGAGGCCGAAGACATCTCCAAGGATTGGGCGTCGGCAGGTGCCGATGTGTTGTTCCACGCGGTGGTGGAAACGGCGGAGATCGTGGAGTGAGCGGCTCCGCCAAAGCCTTGGCTTTCCTCTCCCCATCGGGGAGAGGTCGCCGCGCAGCGGCGGGTGAGGGGGCGCGTCGGTGAGCCAAAGACCCCGTCAGCTTCGCCAGAACGCCACGGATGCGGAGAGCCATCTGTGGTCGGCGCTACGCAATCGTGGATTGGCTCAACGCAAGTTCGTTCGTCAACTGCAGGTCGGTTCGTACATTGCCGACTTCGCCTGCCGCGAGCTTGGCTTGATCATTGAGGTTGACGGCGGCCAACACGCCGAAACTGCCAGCGATGAAGTCCGCACGGCCTACTTGAACGCACAGGGCTACTCAGTCCTCCGCTTCTGGAATAACGAAGTGCTCGAAAATCTCGACGGGGTCGCTTCCGCCATTCTGAGCGCGATCGAGGGCTCCCCCCTCACCCGACCTCCGCTTCGCTCCGGCCACCCTCTCCCCGATGGGGAGAGGAATAGGCGGCATCCGCGCCGCAGCGTCTTCACATCGCCAAGCACTGGCTCGATCCATTCCTCTCCCCATTGGGGAGAGGTCGCCGCGTAGCGGCGGGTGAGGGGAAGGCCCGTGCAAACCCAAGATTTCGAATGGGGTAGACCATGACCAAAGTCATCAAAAACGGCACCGTCGTCACCGCCGATCTCACCTACAAAGCCGACGTCCTCATCGACGGCGAAACCATCGTCGAGATCGGGCAGAACCTGTCCGGCGACGAGACCCTCGACGCCACGGGCTGCTACATCATGCCCGGCGGCATCGACCCCCATACCCATCTCGAAATGCCCTTCATGGGCACTTACTCCGCCGATGATTTCGAATCCGGCACTCGGGCCGGCCTCTCCGGCGGCACCACGATGGTGGTCGATTTCTGCCTGCCCAATCCCAACCAGTCGCTGCTCGAAGCCCTGCAGATGTGGGACAACAAGACCGGCAAGGCGTCGGCGGATTATTCCTTCCACATGGCTATCACCTGGTGGGGCGAGCAGGTGTTCAATGAAATGGCCGATGTCGTCGATCGCGGCATCACCAGCTTCAAGCATTTCATGGCCTATAAGGGCGCGCTAATGGTCAATGACGACGAGATGTTCTCGTCCTTCCAGCGCTGCGCCGACCTGGGTGCCCTGCCGCTCGTCCATGCCGAAAACGGCGACGTGGTCGCGGCCATGACGGCCAAGCTGCTCGCCGAGGGCAATAACGGACCCGAGGCGCATGCCTATTCGCGGCCGCCGGAGGTCGAAGGCGAAGCCACCAACCGCGCCATCATGATCGCCGACATGGCCGGCGTCCCGCTCTATGTCGTCCATGTCAGCTCCGAGCAGGCGCATGAAGCCATCCGCCGCGCCCGCCAGAAGGGTATGCGCGTCTATGGCGAGCCGCTGGTGCAGCATCTGACGCTGGACGAAAGCGAGTATTTCAACCAGGACTGGGACCATGCCGCCCGTCGCGTCATGTCGCCGCCCTTCCGCAACAAGCTGCACCAGGATTCGCTGTGGGCCGGCCTGCAGTCCGGTTCCCTCTCCTGCGTCGCGACGGACCACTGCGCCTTCACCACCGAACAGAAGCGCAACGGCATCGGCAATTTCTCCAAGATTCCCAATGGTACGGGCGGTCTGGAAGACCGCCTGCCGGTGCTGTGGACGTCAGGCGTCAATACCGGCCGATTGACGATGAACGAATTCGTGGCCGTGACCTCGACCAATATCGCCAAGATCCTGGGGCTCTACCCCAAGAAAGGTGCCGTGCTGGTCGGGGCCGATGCGGACCTGGTGGTCTGGGACCCCAAGCGCAGCAAGACTATTTCGGCTGCCAACCAGCAGTCGGTCATCGACTACAACGTGTTCGAGGGTTTCGAAGTCACCGGCCTGCCGCGGTTCGTCCTGACGCGCGGCAAGGTCTCGATCGTCGAGAGCGAGGTCAGGACCGAGCCCGGCCATGGCAAATTCGTGGGCCGGGAAGCGAAGAACCCTGTGCACCGGGCGCTGAGCCAGTGGAAAGAAATCGTCGCACCGCGCAAGGTGGAACGGTCGGGTATTCCGGCGACGGGGGTTTGATTGCTGCTGCGCATCCTCACCTTGGCTTCGCTGCTCGCGCTTGCTGCTCCTGCGGCCGGCGCGCAGCTGGCCATTGAGGGTGACTGGGGCGACGCCAGCGGTTGCGGCTGGATGACCGGCGATGGCGACTATGACATCGACAACATGATCATGCTCCGTCCCGACTGGATCAGTGGGTATATCTTCAGCTGCGAGATCGCCGATATCGCCACGGCTGGCAGCGGTGCGCAGCTTGTTTCGGGCATCTGCCATCAGGAAGGCACGCTCGACAATCTCGACGTCAGGCAGTTCGTCCTGCGCCAGTCCACCAGCGACAAGATCGAAATCTTCTTCGGCGACGGCACAAAGTGGGGCGAGGTCGCGCCATGCTGAACCCAGCCCTCATGGTCAGGCCGCTCCGCATTCCATCCAAAGGCAGAACTCCTTGTCCGTGACGACGTCTTCCCCCACCAGCGCCGACAGGACCGAGGCCGTCGTTTCCGCGACCGATCTCGGCCTGACCTTCAAGACCAATGACGGCGACGTCGTCGCGCTCAGCAACGTCAACCTCACCATCAACAAGGGCGAGTTCGTCTCCTTCATCGGCCCGTCCGGCTGCGGCAAGACCACCTTCCTGCGCACCATTGCCGATCTGGAACAGCCAACCTCGGGCACCCTGACCATCAATGGCCAGACCCCTGAAAATGCGCGCAAGGATCGCTCCTACGGCTACGTGTTCCAGGCACCGGCGCTCTATCCCTGGCGCACCATCGAAAAGAACATCGCGCTGCCGCTCGAAATCATGGGCTATGGCGCCAGCCAGCAAGCCGAGCGCATTAAGCGCACCATGGACCTGGTCAACCTCTCGGGGTTCGAGAAGAAATATCCCTGGCAATTGTCGGGCGGCATGCAGCAGCGTGCCTCTATTGCCCGCGCCCTGGCCTTCGATGCCGACCTGCTGCTGATGGACGAACCCTTCGGCGCGCTCGATGAAATCGTACGCGACCATCTCAATTCCGAGCTGCTCAAGCTCTGGGACCGTACGCAGAAAACCATCTGCTTTGTCACCCATTCCATTCCGGAGGCGGTGTACCTGTCGACCAAGATCGTGGTCATGTCGCCGCGGCCGGGGCGCGTAACCGACGTGATCGAATCCAACCTGCCGCGCGAGCGCCCCCTCGATATCCGCGAGACGCCGGAGTTTCTGGCCATTGCCGCGCGGGTGCGCGATGGACTCAGGGCAGGGCACTCCTACGAGGAGACGGTGTAATGACCCGCGCGGGTCCCATCATCGTCGTCCTGCTCGCCATCGTCGCCATCTGGTATGCGGCGGCCATCGGGCTCAATGCGCCTTGGCAGAACGACGTCTATCGCCGCGGTGACATGGTAGATGTGCCGTTCACCCAGTTTGTCCAGGATACCTGGAACCAGGAAAAGCCCGTTCTTCCAACGGCACACCAGGTGTTCGGCGAGCTGTGGAACTCCACTGCACTTGTCGCGCCCAACAAGCCGCGGAGCCTGATCTTCCACGCCTGGGTTACCTTTTCGGCCACGGCGCTGGGCTTCGTCATGGGTTCGTTGCTAGGCGTCGGGCTCGCGGTGCTCATCGTCCACAACGAGGCGATGAACCGCTCGCTGATGCCGTGGATCGTCGCCAGCCAGACCATCCCGATCCTGGCGCTCGCGCCGCTGATCGTAGTCATCGGCTTCAACATCTTCACCGGCACCATGGGCATCCCCACTGACCCAGCGCGACTGATGTCGAAGGCCATAATCTCAGCCTATCTCAGCTTCTTCCCGGTGGCGGTCGGCATGGTCAAAGGGTTGCGCTCGCCCGAGGCGATCCAGCTCGACCTCATGCACACCTACAATGCTTCGCCCAGCCAGACCTTTTGGAAGCTGCGCTGGCCCGCCGCCATGCCCTTCCTTTTTGCCTCGCTCAAGGTCGGCGTCGCTGCCTCGCTGGTTGGCGCCATTGTTGGTGAGTTGCCGACCGGCGCCGTGGCCGGCCTCGGCGCCCGCCTGCTGGCTGGCTCCTACTACAGCCAGACGGTGCAAATCTGGGCCGCGCTTTTCGCGGCCTCCATCCTCGCAGCTTTGCTGGTCATTGCGGTCGGCGTTGTCGAGCGGTTGGTAAATCGCTCCATGGGGGCGCGACCCGCATGAGCCAGCTCCAGTTCTTCCTTGCGCTTGTTGCCGGCGGCCTTTCCGCCGCCGCCTTCGCGCTGAGCGTCGTAACGCCTTTTGAGACTGCTCTCCTGCTCAAGGCCTTCCTTGCGCTTGGCTTCCTGTCGCTGATCCGCTTCTTCGTACCGCTCGGCCTCTGGGCCGATGGCGCCTTTGCCGTACTGGGCGCCGTGGCTGTGCTGACCACCATCGGCGCCTTCGCGCCCACGCCGCCCTTCTTCTGGATGGCGCTGATCGCAGCCTGGCTGTTCGCCTGGCTCTTCGTCGAACGCCTCAGCAAGACCCTGGCACCGGGCCTCGGCGACAATGCCGGTCTCGGGCTCCTTATCCCCATTGCCTTCGGGGTCACCATTCTCGTGGTCTGGGAGGTCGTCACCCGCGCCGGCAATGTGCCGCAGGTCATCCTGCCGCCGCCCTCGATGATCTGGGCGCGCATCACCGCCTCGGTGCCGACCCTGCTGGCCGATTTCCAGCAGACGTTCCTCAAGGCGGTGCTGATCGGCTACGCGCTCGGCTGTGGCCTCGGCTTCGTCGTCGCCATCCTGATCGATCGCTCGCCCTTCCTTAAGTCGGGCCTCCTGCCGCTGGGCAATTTCGTCTCGGCTTTGCCCATTGTCGGCGTCGCCCCCATCATGGTCATGTGGTTCGGCTTCGACTGGCCCAGCAAGGCTGCGGTCGTCGTCATCATGACCTTCTTCCCCATGCTGGTGAATACCGTGGCCGGCCTCAACGCATCTTCAGCCATCGAGCGCGACCTGATGCGCACCTATGCGGCCGGCTATTGGCAAACCCTTATGAAGTTACGGCTTCCCGCTGCGGGCCCCTTCATATTCAACGCCCTCAAGATCAACTCGACTTTGGCCTTGATCGGCGCAATCGTAGCGGAATTCTTCGGGACGCCCATTGTGGGAATGGGCTTCCGGATTTCTACCGAAGTCGGCCGGATGAATGTCGACATGGTATGGGCCGAAATCGCGGTGGCGGCAGTCGCGGGCTCGGTCTTCTACGGGGTGATTGTCCTGATCGAACGGGGCGTCACCTTCTGGCATCCGTCTGTGCGTGGTGCATAAGGCAATGCCAAACTCAGGGAAAACGGCAATGAAGAAACTTCTGATCGGCGCCCTTGCAGGCGCAATGACGATGGCGGCAGTAGGCGGCGCCTGGGCCCAGGATACCGTGACGCTGCAGCTCAAGTGGGTCACCCAGGCCCAGTTCGCCGGCTACTATGTCGCCCAGGCCAAGGGCTTCTACGAAGAAGAAGGCCTCACCGTAGAAATCAAGCCGGGCGGCCCCGATATTGCGCCTGAGCAGGTGATCGCCGGCGGCGGTGCCGATGTCATTACCACCTGGATGGCTGCTGGCCTTGCCGCTCGCGAGCGTGGCGTGCCGCTGGTCAATATCGCCCAGCCGTTCAAGAATTCGGGCCTGCTGCTGACCTGCCTCAAGGAAGCCGGTGTCGAGACCACCGCTGATTTCCCGGGCAAGACACTGGGCGTCTGGTTCTTCGGCAATGAGTATCCGTTCTACGCCTGGATGGCCAAGCTGGGCTATTCGACCGAAGGGGGCGCCGATGGCGTGGAAGTGCTCAAGCAGGCCTTCAACGTCGACCCGCTGATCCAGAAGCAGGCCGCCTGCATCTCCACTATGACCTATAACGAATATGGCCAGGTGCTGAAGGCCGGCATCACGCCCGAAGAGCTGACGGTGTTCAACTACCGCGACGAAGGCGTCGGCATGCTCGAGGATGGCCTCTATGTGCTGGAAGAAAACCTCGCCGATCCGGCCTTCGTCGAGAAGATGACCAAGTTCGTCCGCGCCTCGATGAAGGGCTGGGAATATGCCCGCGCCAACGCCGAGGAAGCCGCCCAGATCGTGCTGGACAATGACTCGACTGGCGCCATGACGCTGGAAGACCAGCTCTATCAGATGACCGAGGTCAATAAGCTGACCGAAGGCTCGACCGGCGCGCTCGACGAAGCCGATTACCAGCAGACGGTCGATACGCTGCTGTCGGCCGTTTCCCCCGATAATCCGGCCATCACCAAGGCGCCGGAGGGTGCCTTCACCCATGCGGTGACCGATGGCCTCTAAGTGAAAATGACGAAAGCATAACGCCCCGTTTTCAGGGGTTGTCAGCGTGATAGGCGGGGAGCGATCCCCGCCTTTTTCATTGCCGCACAAGTGCTCACGCGCACGTGCACAAAATTGATGCAACCTCGGAACGATTCACGTTTGCAGCGGTTGACTGCGCACTGCGTCAACAAAAAAGAAGGCATCAATCCCATGAACTCGATCATCTATATCGTCGGCCTCATCGTCATCGTCATGGCCATCCTGTCGTTCATCGGCCTTGCCTGACCCTGGGTCGTGGCAAGCACCCACCCCTAAACTTCAGGAGATCCTTCCATGACCATTGATGCGCCTGCGGGCGTTGTCGTCACCAATTCAGCCGCCGCCGGTCGTGACCAGTCTTCCTATGTGGATTGGCCTGCGATTATCGCCGGCATCGTCCTGGCTTCAGCCATCAGCCTGGTCCTGATCAGCTTTGGCTCCGCCGTTGGACTCAACTTCCTCGATTTCGGCTATGGCGATTCTCCCAATCCGATCTTTGTCGGCATCGCGGCCGCGACCTGGTTCCTCTGGGTGCAGATTTCGAGCTTCATGGCCGGCGGTTACCTGACCGGTCGCCTGCGTCGCCGCTATTTCGACGCCAATGAAGACGAGAGCGACCTGCGCGACGGGGCCCATGGCCTGCTGGTCTGGGCCGGCGCTGCCATCCTGGGCACCGTGATCGCCGTGGGTGGTATCGGCGCTGCCGCCAATGCGGTCGGCGCGGCGGCCTCCACCGCCACCGTGGCAGCATCCAATGTGGCTGAAGGCGCCGCCGATGCGGTCGATCCCAATGCCTACTTCGTCGATACCATGTTCCGCTCGGCCCAGCCGGCTGCGGACAGCGAAGTGGCGCGCGGCGAAGCCAGCCGCATCTTTGCCCAGGCTGCCCTGGGTGACGGCACGGTACCCGAGGAAGACCGCACCTATCTCGCCAGTGTGGTGGCCGCCAATACCGGCCTTGCTCCGGAAGAGGCCCAGGCGCGTGTCGACCAGACGATTGCGAATGTCGAGGCTGCCCGCCAGCAGGCTCTGGTAGCGGCCCGCATCGCCCGCAACACCGCCATCATCGGCGCATTCCTCCTGGCAGCCTCGCTGCTGGTCTCGGCCATCGGCGCCTATTGGGCGGCCCAGAAGGGCGGCAACCACCGCGACGAAAACACCGTCTTTGCCGGCGTCTTCAAGCGCTTCTAACCGGTCAGAAAGGAAACAACCATGCTACGCGGTCTTGGACTTTGGCTTCTCGGCGTGCCGATCTGGCTTATCATCATCATCGTGCTCTTCCTCCGCTGAGGAAGACCAAGGCGGGGAGCAATCCCCGCCTTTTGCTTGCCCCGCTTACGCGGTGTGCGTCTCAAGCCACTTGATCAGCTGAACGCGTGACTGCCCGGCGCCGACGCGCAGGTCCACCGGCTCGCCATTCTTGAACACCATCAGCGTGGGCATGGAGCGGACATTGTACTGCACGGTAATGCCCGGATTGCTGTCCACGTCGAGCTTGACGATCTTGACGCTGTCGGCCAGCGTTTCGGCCAGCTCGTTTATCGCCGGTTCCATCGCCTTGCAGGGCGGGCACCACTCGGCCCAGAAATCCACCAGCACTGGCTTGTCAGACGCCAGCACCTCGGTTGCAAAATTGGCGTCGGTTACATGCAGGGCCATTGCCCACCTCCATCGGCATTAGACGATGAATGCTAGCCAGAGTCGGTGTGCTTGGGAAGGCATACAAGATGTTGTGGGTGGCCAGAATTGAGTTTGCTTTTTCGGCTCAGGCGCTGCGCGTAGGCTCCCTCTCCCCTGAGGGGAGAGGGCGGGGTGAGGGGTTCACCCTCACGGCACGAGCCGAGGCATCGCACCCCTCACCCGCCGCTACGCGGCGACCTCTCCCCTGAGGGGCGAGGTAGAAGACCCCAAAACAAAAACACCGCCGGATCGCTCCGGCGGTGTTTCGGAAATTCGTTGTCCGGTCTCAGGCGGCGTGGCCTTCGAGCCACTTGGTGAGGCCCGCCTTGGGGGTGCCGGCACCGATCTTCATGTCGGCGGCTTCGCCGCCCTTAAACAGGATCATGGTCGGAATGGAGCGGACACCATACTTGCTGGCCGTGCTCGGATTGTCATCGACGTTGAGCTTGACGATCTTGACCTTGCCGGCCAGTTCGGTGCTCAACTCGTCGAGCAGGGGTGCGATCGCGCGGCAGGGCCCGCACCACTCCGCCCAGAAATCCACGAGGACGGGCTCTTTGGAGTTAAGGACTTCCTCGCCAAAATTGGCGTCGGAAACGTGAGTAGTCATGGGTTATTGCCTTCTGGGTTAAAGCGGCGGTCTCTGTGCGCCTAAAGCTGGGTAGAGTCCAGCCTGGGGGCAAGTACACTCACCGCATGGTGAAGCCCCTTGTGCCCGCCGCCAGGACATCCGGCGGCAGAAACATCAATGATTCCAGTCGTGTCCACAAAATTGCCGCACGCACGGTTCGTCCGGGGAAAAGCTGACCTGCAACCAACGCATATAATCCGAGCTGGGTAAGATAGTTCCCCGGCACATCGCCCGGCCCCCCGGGCACCGATGCGTCGGACTTGTAGTCCACCACCAACACCCCCGAGTCGTCAATGACCAGCCGGTCGATACGGCCCGCCAGGCGAATATCTTCCCCATCCCTGATCATGTCGACCAGGAACGGCACCTCGGCCCGGCTGTCGGGGCCGAACAGGGTCGTCAGCTCGTCACGGGACAGGATGGAGACGGCCCTGGCCGCAATGCCGGCATGGCCCGCTGCGTCCTCGGGCAGCAGCACCGTGAGCGCCGCCCTGGCCGTTTCCATCCGGGCCGCCGCGGGGAAACGCGGCAGATGCTGCAACAAGGCATGGAGCGCGATCCCCTCGCGCCGGGCCGCATCGGCATCGCGCAACTGCTCCGCCGCCGTGTCGAGCGCTCCGTGGCGCCGGCCATGCGTGCCGACGGTCGATGGGGTCAGGATGGCGGGGCGGATCGGCGCGGGCACGGAACCGAGCACCAATGGAGACGGGCGCATGGCCGCCGATGGCGTCAGCTTCCCTACCGGCTGCGGCTGTGGCCGCTCGGCCGGATAGATGAGCTCGATTTCCTCGCCGGCCTCGCTGGCGACCCGCTCGGCCTGTGGACGCAGGGCCATGTCGATCTTTTCGTACCAGGTGCCGTCGATCTTGCCGATCTGGGTCAGCGCGCCGGTGACATAAAGCTCGTCCTCGGCACGGGTCATGGCGACATAGAGCTTGCGCCAATATTCCTGCAGCAACGCGGCCTCCACCGCGTCGCGGACCGGCACGCTATCTGGCGTATGCTGCGACCGGCCCGAGGCATGCACCAGCAGGGGTCCGGGCGCGCGGTCGAGCACATAGACGGGTTTATTGACCAGCCGTCCCTGCGGCTTGCTGGCGGCGTCGGCAAGAATGACGATGGGCGCTTCCAGCCCCTTGGCGCCATGCACCGTCATCACCCGCACGCCGTTGCCGGTCTCGCTCAGCTCGCGCTTGATCGAGATTTCGGTCTGCCGCATGGCGGCGACGAAGCCCTGCAACGAGGGCTGTTCGCTCTGTTCGTGCTTGAGCGCCAGCTCCATCAACTCGGCCAGCACGTCGTCGACTTCCTCGCCGAGCCGGCCATGGAAGCGGCGCAGCCCGCCATCGGCATAGAGCACCTGGCTGAGGAATTCGAAGGGACGCTCGAAATCGAGCTCCTTGCGCCAGCGCGCCAGCCGGGCGTGGGCGTCGCGCCCCTGCGGCAGCGCGGTTTCTTTCAGCGCATCCCATAGCGTCTGGTACTGGCCGCGCGGCTGGGCCAGCGCGTAGAGATCGTTCTCGCTGATATCGAACAAGGGCGAGCGCAGCAAAGCCGCCAGTTGCAGGTCATCGGCCGGATTAAGCAGCACATCGCACAGCGCCAAGAGGTCGAGCACCGCAATATGAGTGGCGACATCGAGCCGGTCGGCGCCGGGCGTCGGCAGGTTCTCCCTGCGCAGGGCGCGGATGACTTCCTGGAACACCGCGCCGCGCGATTGCACCAGCACCATGACGTCTTTCGGCTCGATGGTGCGGCCACGGCTGGCCAGCGGCCGCTTACCGTCGATCCAGCCGCGGATTTCGCGCGCAATCCTCCCCGCCACCTGGCGGGCCGCTGTCTGCTCGACGCCGCCCGAGGCCGGTTCGGTTGGCCAGGCGCCGAGACCGGTGGGGGCCGCAGCCTGTTGGATCGGCGGCCATAGCGTGACCTTGCCGCCAACCTGCAAGCGGGCTGCCTCGTGGATCACAGGCTCGGTTTCCAGCAAGGCCGCCGGCATGTCCGGCAGGCCCGCCACCAGGTCCACCGCGGCCAGGATTTCGGGCAGGGTGCGGAAGCTGGTATGCAGCGGCACGCGCTCGAACGGCATGCCGGCCGCCTGGGCGGCCTTGGCAAAGGCGCGGCCGGTCTCATCGAACAGAATGGGTTCGGCGCCCTGGAAGGAATAGATCGACTGCTTCTGGTCGCCCACCGCGAACAGCGAGCGCGGCCGGGTGGCGCCGGCTGCATTGGCAAAGAACTCGTCGCCGATGGCCCGCACCACCCGCCATTGTTCCGGGTTGGTGTCCTGGCTTTCATCGACCAGGATATGGTCGATGCCCGAATCGAGCTTGTAGCGCACCCAGGCGCCGGCCTCGGGTCGTTCGAACAGCGTACCCAGTCGCTCGACCAGATCGTCGAAGTCGAGCCGTGAACGAGCCCGCTTGCCGGCCTCGTAGCGCCCCACAATGGCAGCCACCACGTCGAGCAGCGCGTCGCTGCGCTCCACCAATTCGGCCCGGCCGATGGCATCGATAATGGCGACGATGCGGTCCTGTTCGGCTTCGAGCAGGACCTGCAGGTCTGGCCGCTGCCCTTTCTGCGTGGCGTTGAGCAGGGCGCGCGGCTTGCCCTCATTGGTGACGAAGGCCGTGCGCAGCTGTTGGCCACCCATGCGGCTCGGGTCGATCTTGGCGAGGAGGTCAACGAAGCGCCGCCCGCCCGGCACGCCGCCAAAGATGCGGACGATCTCTCGCAGCAGGTCCGCCGATAGCCGGCTGTCGCTCGACAGCTGCCGGCGCAAGGTGGCGGAATCGGTGTTGCCGACCCCGACCAGCGCCCGCAGCCGCGCCTTGGCGGCGCTGGTGTCCGATAGCACCGCCTTGAGGCGGCGGGTGTCGCTGAGGGCGATATCGATCGCTTCCTCGATCTGGAAATTGCTCAGCCGGTCGAACAGCGTCTCGACCGCCGACGCCCCGGCAGCGCCGCGCAGGCCTTCGGCCAGCACCGCCTCGCGGGCCGCCCGGATGAGCGTGGCGCGCTCGTCATCCTCGATCACCTCGAAGTCGAACGGCACGCCGGCTTCGAGCGGAAAGCGGTGCAACACCGACTCGCAGAAGGCGTGGATCGTGACGATCTTGAGCCCGCCGGGGGTTTCGAGCGCCCGGGCAAACAGTGTGCGCGCTCGCTCGACCAGCGCGTCGTCGACGCGGCTGCCTTCGATCTCCCGCAGGGTCTTGGCCAGCTCGACCTGCGGCATCACCGCCCATTCTGCGAGGCTCTTTGCAACACGGGCCCGCATCTCTGCGGCGGCCGCCTTGGTATAGGTCAGGCAGAGGATCGACTGCGGATTGACCCCGGTCAGCAGCAGGCGCAGCACGCGCTGGGTCAGCACGAAGGTCTTGCCCGAGCCGGCATTGGCGCCCACCCAAATCGAGCGGCGCGGATCGGCCGCCGTCGCCTGGTAGCGCCGGGTGGTCGAGGGGATGACGAGCTTGCCGCGATCGCTCACCACAGGTCCTCCTCGTCGTCGTCGACTGCCGTCCACTCGGCCATGCGCGAGAGGTGGTCGTACGGACCGGGAAACCGCTGCGTCTTGAGCGGCAGGAGGCGCGCCGGCATCGGCGTGTCGCGGAACAGGAAGAAATCGACGTGGCTTTGCATGCGGCGTTCGATTTCGTGCGCGGCGCTCATGACGTCGTGCTCGCTGGCGAGGCTGAACGGCTTGGGCTGGAAGGCATCGGGGCCGAGGCCGATCTTGACATAGGTGAGGGCCGAAGCGTCCGCCGGCACGACGCCTGCCATGGCGCCGGCTTTGGCCATGGCCGCCTCGAGCAGCAGTTGCGGCGCTTCGAATGCCTTCATAGTGGCGGGTTGGGGCACCGAGCCGGTCTTGAAATCCATGATCTCGAGCGTGCCATCGACCATTTCGTCCACCCGGTCGGCCCGGCCGGTCAGGGTAAAGCCCATCGGCAATTCCCACTTGCCCTTGATTTCGGCATGGCGCTTGCGCACGCCGGCATTGCGGTCCTGCTCGAAATCGAGGAACTGCCGCGCCGCCGTTTCGAAGCGTCGCAGCCAGATGGCGCGCAGCTCGGCACTGACATGGAGCTTGCCGAATTCCTCGACGGCCAGCCGCTGCAGCACGTCCATGGCGTCGGGCGCCATCACGTCATGGCCCTCCTCGACGAAGCGACCGAGCACTTCATGGACGGTATTGCCGCGCTCGCGCGCATCGGCGGTTTCGCCCAGTGGATCGATGCGACTGAGCCGCAGCACTTCCTTGGCGTAGATGTCATAAGGCGAGCGCATCAGCGTCTCGATCTGCGTCACCGACAGTTTCCGCGGCCGGACGTCGGAAGGCGGATTGGGTGCGGGGCGCGGCGCCGGCTGCGTGGCGTCAACGGCATCGAGGCGCCGGGCGAGGCTCACCCAGTCTTCGCCGCGCTTGCGCCAGTTCGCCGCCAGTCCCTGGCCGGCATAGGCTTCGAGCCGCTGCAACAGCCGCGACGGTTGGGCCGGGCTGGTCCCGACGCGACCGGCATAGGCGACGATGACCTGCTCATTGCCCAAAGTCTGGGCGAAATCATGCGCCGCCTGGCCCTGGCGCCGCTCGGGCGGCTCAAGCCCCGCCGCCAGCCGCATGCCGCGGCTGAGCCAGGGGCCCGGATCGGCCACTTCTGGCCACACATCTTCGTTCAACCCGGCCAGGATCAAGAGGTCCGGATTCTGCAGGCGCGCTTCGAGCTGGCCCCAGATGGCAATGTCCTGCCGCCGATCCTCGCGGGTGCGCACCGAAAAGCCGGTCATCAGCGCCGCCAGCACCGTCTCAAGGCTGCGCGGCGGGAAGTGGTGGCCCTGGCCGGCGAGTGCCGTCATCTGCTCGCCCCAGGCAGCCAGCTCGCGCCGGCCCGCCAGGTCCACATCATCGGTCACCGCCTCCAGCGTCGCGCAGATGGCTTTGGCAAGGTCGCTCGAAGCGAGCAGCGGCTGGTCCAGCAGGTCGTGCAGCGGCTTGAGTGCTGTGGCGAGGCGATCCAGCAAATCCTCGATTTCGGGCACATGCCGCTCGCGCAGGCTGCGCGCCGGATATTTGGTATAGCCAGAGACATTGTCGGCCAGCAGCTTGCGCAAGCCGTCGAGCCCTGGCGCCGCGCGCTGGCCGCGCAGCAGGCCCAACTCGATATCATCGGCCAGGTGTCCCACCTTCCAGCGTTCGAGCCCGAAGCTGACGGCGCGATTGCGCAAGAGGGCAATGATGTCGACCGCGGCGCAGCCTCCCGCTGCCACGGCCAGCACCTGCCGCGCCAGCCGCCCGGCCGCCGACTGGAACAGCGGCGTACCGGCCGCATCGTCGACGAGAATGTCGAAGCGCTTGAGTTCGGCAGCGATGCGACGGGCGAGGTTCCGGTCGGGCGTAACGATGCCGACGGTTCGCTTGTTCTCAAGGCTTGCCCGCGCTGCAATGGCGATGGCGCGGGCTTCCTCATCTTCGTTGCGGGCTTCGAGGATGGCCAGGCCCTCGGTCGCCGTTCCCAAGCCATATTCCAGCTCCTGCGCCCGCAATTGCGGCCAGCGTGCCGTGTCGTCGGGCAGGGCAAGCGCGGTCAGCACCAGCCGCGTTCGGCTGTCGTCGCCCTCCCTCGCCAGTTCGGTCACATCGCTGACAGCAGCACCGAGCCGCCGCAACAGTCGGGCCAGGCCATATTGAGGATGGCCATGCGGCGCCTGGTCGGTCGCCAGCAGCGCCTCGTGCTGGGCCGGCGTCAGGCTGCAATCGAGCCCCGGCAGCACGACCGCGCCGCGCGGCAGGGCGTTGATCGCCCCCAGCAGCCGCGCGGTGGCGGGGATCGAGCCGGTCGAACCGGCCACGATCACCGGGCGGTCGCCAAAGGTCTGGCTGGCCGAACCGGCCTGTCGGTCGAGGCGTTGTCCGCGCAGGCGGCTGGCATCGTCCTTGCCGATCTGCGCCAGCTTGGCCGGCCAGTAGGTCAGCGCGATATCGAGGAATTTGAGCGTCTGCTGCCAGTATTCACCGAGGTTGGCTTCGATATCGGGGGCGATGGCGCGCAGGTCCGCATCGCTGCGTTCCTCGGTGACGAGGTCGTCGATCAGTTCACCCAGCGAGCCGGCCATGGCGAGGATTTCGGCGGCGGTGGGCGGGCTCGAAAAGGCCCGGCGCCCATCCGGGCTCGCGGCCCAGCCCGCCACCAGGTCCGACAGGCCCAGCCGCCGCTCGAGGCCGGAGGCTGCGGGCAACGGCGCCGGCGTTTCGCTGACGAGGAACGGTTCTTCGCCGTCCACATCGCTGCCCAACGTCCGCAGATCCGGCAACAGGCCAACGCCGCGCCGGGCCAACTGGTCGGCCAGCGCCAACCGGGCGCGTGCGGTCGGCAGAATGATGGTGACATCGCTGAGCCAGAACGGCCCGCTGCGGTCCCAGTCGCCCAGCAGCGTCCCGTCGATAATGCGGTCGGCCAGCGTGGCGAGGAACGGTGCGTGCGGTGCGATGGAATAGAGCGTCATGGCCCGAGCTGGCGCTCCGCTTCCGCCAGCGCCTGCGGATCCCCGACATGGAACCAGGGCGCATCGAGCACCACGCCATATAGAGTCTCGCGCTCCAGCGCCGCTTCGAACAGGGCGTTGAGCGAAAACGCGCCATCCGGCGTGCCGTCGAACAGCTTTTTGCCTAATAGCGCCACGCCGGCATAGATCACCGGCGCGCCATAGTCGCGCGTCACCTCGCCCTGTGGTGACAGGCAGAAATCGTGGCTGCGACCGAAGCCGGTGGCGTTGCGGGGATGCACGCAGAGCAGGACGATATCGTCCGGCCCGCCATAGCGTGCCAGCATGCGCGCGATCGGCGCGTCCGACCCAGCCGGCCAGAATGCGTCGGTATTCATCACCAGGATCGGGTCGGAATGCAGCATAGGCAGCGCGCGCTTTACCCCGCCGCCGGTGCCCAAAAGCTCATCCTCGCGGCTAACCTTAAGCAACCCGCCGAAATGGGCCAGGATCTGGTCGGCGCGATAATGCGCATTGGCGACGAACCGCTTTGCCCCCTCGGCCCGCGCATTGCCCATGATGCGCTCGATCAGCGGCACCCCGGCCACCGGCACCAGCGGCTTTGGGATCGCCTCGGTGATCGGCCGCAACCGCGTGCCCAGGCCTGCGGCCAGCAGCATCACATCGGGGAATCGGGCGTCTGTCATGAGGGGATAAGACGGGGCGAAGGTGGCGTTGTCCAGAGGCGTGCATATGGACGCATCAACAGCTCAGAGCTGCCCGATCGCCTTGCGCATCCGCCCCACAAAGCGCTCAACCTGCCGCTTGTCCGCCGTTTCCGCCGCAGGGAACGACAGCATGTCGAACCGCGCCTGGGGCGCGCAGGCAAAGACCAGCCCCAGCTTGAGCACGCGCTTGACCGGCTGACGCATCACGATCCGGTCGATCCACCAAGGCGACCCCAGCGTCGTGACCACGAGGCACGACTTGAGCCCGGTCAGCAACGGCCTGATCGGCGTGCCATGCTCGAAGGCGAATTTGGGCGCCCAGACCCGATCGAACCATCCCTTGAGGATCGCCGGCATGGAAAACCACCAGGTGGGAAAGACCAGCACCAGCGTATCGGCATTGGCCAGCCGCTGTTGCAAGGCGACGATTTCGGGGCCGGGCTCGGGCGTCGCGTAATGCAGGCGGCGCTCGGCGGCGGTCAGCGCCGGCTGGAAGTCCTCGGCATAGAGGTCGAGCACGTCGACCCTGGCGCCGCGGGCGCGGAGCGCGTCGATGGCTTCACGCGCCAGGTGGGCGCAGAGGCTGTCACCCAGGGGATGGGCAAGAACGACAAGGGCCTGCATGGATGCTCCGACAACAAGAAACCGCCGCATCCGGGGATGCGGCGGCGACAGTGGCCTGGAGGTCAGCCAAAGGTCAATTGTCGTTGCTGCGCCGGCGATATTCGCTGGCCAGGTAGATCACCGCCACGGCGAATACTGCGCCAATGCCAACCTGCGTCCAATCGAGGAGGGCGATCAGGTCGGACGCATAGGCAAGCCCGGCCGATACATCCACGGTCATCGGGTTGCCCTGCATCCAGTGGTCGACCATCCGCGATTCAGGAACGGTCATGCGGTAGGTCAGATAATTCCATGTGCGGGTGGCAAAGGGATGTGTGCCGCCCAGCGTCACCCATTCCAGCGTCGACGCCAAGGCCGGGAGCAGGAGAGCGCCGGGGATCGCCCAGCGACCGACCACAGTGGCCATGGCGCCAACCAGGGCCATGAAGGGCAGGTACCACAGCAGGGACGCCGCCAGTTGCACCAGTTCGATCAGTGCCACGTTCCAGAACACCTGCCAGAGGCCGGCAAAGCCAAAGCCCATCGGAAGGCCGCTGAACAGCATGGTGATCTGTGCCGTACCCAGCATGAGCGCCATGCTCAAAAGCACCACCGCAAAAACTGCGCCTGGAAGAATGGTGACCGCAGCCACCAGCTTGGCGAGCAGGATGCGGAAATCGCTGACCGGCATCGACTTCCAGAACAGCAGGGCATTGTTGCGCTTGTCGGCGGCGAACCCGTCGGCGCAGTAGAAGAACAGGGTCGCCAGCAGGTAGAGACCCCAGGCGACGCCGAGGAAGAGCGAGCCGAAAAACGGGATCGCGATGGTCGACACATTCAGCATGTCGCCCGAAAACCGGGTGTCGATGCGGCCGACGGTAAAAGCCAGTATCGTGACCCCAAGAATGATCCCCACCAGCAGCAGCGGCCCGATCAGAAAGGCCCCGCGATGCTCGATGAGCTCACGGTGGACCAGGGCGATGAAAGCCTTCATCGAGCGCTCTCCGGGTTGGCGGTCGGCCGCTGCATCAAGGCCACGAACAGGTCGCTGAGCGTAGGTGTTGACAGCCGGCCATAGGGTTCGAGCAGTGCGCGATCGACGCCATCGAAGATCATCACGGTCTGGCCGAAGCGGGTTTCCTCATAGACCGGGTTGTGCTGGCGCGCAGCGGCCTGCTGCTCGGGATCGTTGACGACAAGCTGGGTGAACTTGTCGTTCACGGTCTCCATCTGCATATGCAGGATCAGCTCGCCGTCGCGGATGAACATGATGTCGGAGAGCATGAACTCTATCTCGTCCACCTGGTGGGTGGTGATGAGCAGGGTGCGCTCCTCGGTCATGTAGTCTTCCAGCAGCCGCCGGTAGAAGCGCTTGCGATAGGTAATGTCGAGCCCAAGCGTGGGCTCGTCGAGCACCAGGAGCTTGGCATCGATCGCCATCACCACGGCCAGGTGCAACTGGGCGATCATGCCCTTGCTCAGGTGCTTGATCTTCATCTCGGGCTTGATGTCGGTGCCTTCGAGGAAGCTGCGCGCCTTGTCCTGACTGAAATTGGGATGGATGTTGGACAGCAGCGCAAACAGCTCCCGCACCCGCAGGAACCGCGGCAGGCTGGCCACGTCGGAAATGAAGGCGACGTTGTTCATCAGCTTGGCGCGCTTGGCGAAGGGGTCTTCTCCCAGCACCCGAATGGTGCCTTCGCAATTGGTCAGGCCCAGCATGGCGTTGAGCGTCGTCGTCTTGCCGGCGCCGTTATGGCCGATCAGGCCATAGATGCGGCCGGGCGGAATATCGAAGTCGAGCCCGTGCAGGATTTCCTTGCGGCCGAATGTCTTGCGCAGTCCGCGCGCCGAGACGATCGGCTCGACGGTTTCGGGCCCGGTGGCGAGGGAAAGCTCATTCATGGTTTTGCCCCTTGGCATCGGTTGATGTGTCCAGAAGTGTCTTGAGATCGAGATCGAGCGCCCTGATCTGGGTGGCGATGCGCGGCCAGTCTTCCCGCAGAAACTTCTCCCGCTCATGCGCGAGCAATTGGGCGCGCGCCCCGGCTTTGACGAACATCCCAAGTCCCCTTCGTTTTTCCACCACGCCCACATCGACCAGCGCTTCGAATGCCTTGGTGACCGTCAGTGGATTGACCGACAGATCCGCCGCGATGGTGCGGACCGAGGGCAGTGCATCGCCCTCGCCCACAGCGCCGCGCAGGATCATTTCGGTCAGCCGCTGCCGGATCTGGACGAAGATCGGCTGGCTTGTGTGAAAGTCATCCATGTGTTGTGCCTATCTAGTGTGCTAGATATGTAGCACACTAAGACGACGAGTCAACACCCTTCGTAGCATTACGGATAGCGACCGCCTGGGCGGGTGGCTAACCTACCGGGAATGGGGGGATTTTCATGAGCAAGACGATGGTTGCCAGCGCCGCGCTGGCCCTGATGCTGGCTGGCTGCGCCACGCCGCCCAAGGACATTGCGCCGGCCTATGTTTCGACGGGTCTCTACGAGAACCTTTCCTGCGGACAGTTGCGTGCCGAGGCGGAAAGTGTTTCGGCCCGCGCATCGGCTGCCTTCGGGCGGCAGGACCAGAATCGCGGTCGCGATGCGGCCATGACAACGGTGTCGTTGGTGCTGTTCTGGCCCGCCGCCTTCTTCCTCAAGGGTGACGGCGCCGACGCGGCAGAAGTGGCACGGCTCAAGGGCGAGATGCAGGCCATCGAGCAGGTAAACCGGGTCAAGAACTGCGGGATCAGCTTCGCCGCCACCTAGGCGCAGTGCCGGGGCTTGCCGCCTGCGCGCATTCGCACTATCCAATTGAATACCAATTGGAGACCACTGATGGCCAGTCACCCGTTCAAGATCGAAATCTGCGTCGAAGGCATCGACGGCCTGGTGGCGGCGCAGACGGCGGGGGCGGACCGGGTCGAACTCTGCGCCAGCCTGCTCGAGGGCGGGTTGACCCCGAGCCTTGGTGTCGTGCGCGAGGCGTTGCGGGTGGCGACCATTCCCTTCCATGTCATTATCCGGCCGCGCGGTGGGGACTTCCTCTATTCCGAGCTCGAATTCGCCACCATGCTCGACGACGTCAAGGCCATGCGCGAACTGGGCGTGGCTGGCGTCGTCATCGGCTGCCTGACCGCGGATGGCCGCATCGACGAGGCCAGGACCAAGGCGCTCGTCGACGCCGCCCGGCCACTCAAGGTCACCTGCCACCGCGCCTTCGACATGACGGCCGACTACCGCGAAGCTCTGGAGGCCCTCGTGCGTTGCGGCGTCGACCGGGTGCTGACCAGCGGCCAGCGCGACACCGCCATCGAGGGCATCGATATTCTGAGGGACACGCAGGCCCGCGCCGATGGCCGCATCGTCATCATGGCCTGCGGCGCCCTCGACGCCAACAATATCGCCCGGGTACGGCAGGCTACAGGTGTCGACGAAATGCACTTCGCAGCCCTCCACACGGTCAAATCGGCCATGTACTTCCGCAATCCCCATGTCGGCATGGGCGGCACCGCCATCGAGCGCGAATACGAGATCACCCTGACCGACGTGGATGCGGTGCGCGCCACGATTGCCGCGGCCAAGGCGGCGGCCTGAGGCTTTTCTCGTGGCAGTGGGGGCGCTAGAAGGGCGGCCATGGCTCGCTCCTTCCTTTTTGCCCAAGATACCGGCGACGCCGCCACGACGCGGTTGATCGCGACGGCGGCGCAACTCACCGGCTTCATGAAGGGCGAACCCGGCCCGACGCGTCCGGGCTGGTATCAACCCGGCGCCGACAATTCCGCCATGCTGGCCGAGCTGCATGCCGCCCTGGCTGCCACCTATCCCCAGGCCGGACCGGCCTTCCACGCGGTCCGCCTCTGGACCAACCTGATCTGGCAACCCGCCTACCTGGCCGTGATCGCCGCCCACATCCATGGGGCGATGCCGGATTTGTCCGGCCTCGCCCAGCAGCGGCGCGGCGTCTATGTCGATGGCTATCGCCTGCTGCCGGGCGCGCAGGCCCAAGGAACCGTCGAGCAATTGATCGACAATGCGGCGGGGCAATTGACCGCCATGGCCGCGACCATGCTGGATGAAGTCAACAGGCAGGCCAGGCTCCGGCCCCTTCCGGCGCGGCGCCTGCTGGCCGACCGGATGCTCAGCCTGATGCTCTGGCTCGGCCAGCGCCGGCGCGACCTGTCGACCGAGACGATCGAGACCTATGCGGCCCGCTGGCTCGAGGGTCTGGGCCTGAGCGGGCAGGGCACGCTGGAGCCGGTCAAGGCCGGCGGCCATCGCCTGCTGATCGTCAGGCGCAAGGGCTGTTGCCTCGACTATCGCATCGACCCCGGCCGCTACTGCGCTACCTGTCCCAAGCAGGATGATGCGGTGCGCGTCGCGCGCCAGACGGCCAATGCCCTGGCGGAACTGGGCTAGTCGAACACTTCGTCCGGATAGACACCCCAGAGCTCTTCCTGGTGCAGGTATCCCGTATAGGTGCTGCCGCGCTGTGCCGCGTCCTGCCCGGCGGCGCTGACCTGGCACCACGCACCATCGCATTCGGTAATGGTGACCTTGAGCCCCGGTCCCAGCCGGGCGCGCACACCGGCTTCGTCCGATTTGCCGGCCCGCAGGGCGATTTCGCCATTGGCGATCAGCGGCGTCACATAGCCGGCGCGGGTGCCGGCTAGCAGGTTCTGGTGGATCCATCCCTCTGTGCCATCCACATCGCGAATCTTGCGCCAGGTATCGAATTCCTGGACGATCTCCACCGGAATGCCCGATTTGAGGTAGGTCCAGGCAATGTCGTATTTCTGGCCCGGGCCGACGCGGACATTGATCGGTTCGGATCGCGTCGTGGCAAAGCGCGGCAGGGGCAAGCCGCTCGGATTGGCCGACTGTGCGGAGGCCGCCGGCGCCAGCAGGGCGAGCGCCAGCATGATCCAGGGCAGGCGGCGGCAAAGGGCGATGAACATGCGGCCGAGGGCGCCGCGCAGGGTCTCGTCAAACATGACTTTGCGTAACAAATGAATTGCCCTATCACTAGCCAATGATCCTTAATGGGCACTGAAGGGTGGGTTTTCCACACCCCGTAGCGCCCCCGCCTGCGGAACATATGACCAGCCAGAAACCCAATATTCTCGTGACGCGGCGCCTGCCCGAGACCATCGAGGCGCGCATGGCGACGCTGTTCGAGACTCACGTCAACGAAGGCGATGTCATGTTGACCTCGGACGACATCATCGCCGGGCTCGAGGGCCAGGATGTGCTGGTCTCGTCCATCACCGACCGCATCGATGCCGACCTTATCGCCCGCCTGCCCAAGAGCGTGCGGCTGATCGCCCAGTTCGGCAATGGCGTCGACAATATCGACATCGAGGCCGCCTGGGCCGCTGGCCTGACCGTGACCAACACGCCATCGGTGCTCACCGAGGACACGGCCGACATGGCCATGGTGCTGATGCTGGCTCTGCCCCGCCGACTTGTCGAGGGCACTCAGATGCTGGTGCGCGACGGGGTCTGGGCCGGCTGGTCGCCCACCTCAATGCTCGGCCATCGGCTGCGTGGCAAGGCGCTGGGCATTGTCGGCATGGGTCGCATCGGCACGGCCGTCGCCCAGCGCGCCAAGGCCTTCGGCCTCAACATCCACTATTTCTCGCGCAATCGCCGCCCGCCGGGCCTCGAAAATCCGCTCGAGGCCACCTATTGGCACGATCTCGACGCCATGGTGGAAGCCGTCGATATCGTCTCCTTGCACACGCCTCACACCCGCGAAACCTTCCATATCCTTTCCGCCGAGCGGCTCGCGCGGATGCGGCCGGGGAGTTTCGTGGTCAATGTGTCCAGGCCCGAACTGGTCGACGAAGCGGCTCTGATCGCGGCCATCGAAAGCGGACACCTGAGCGGCGCAGCACTCGATGTGTTTGAAAACAAACGTGGAATCGACCCGCGCCTGCTGGCCTTGGCCGAAGCCAATAAGGTGGTGCTGACCGCCCACATGGCCTCGGCAACGCTGGAGGCCCGCATCGAGATGGGCGAGACCGTCATCGTCAATATCCGGGCCTTCATGGATGGCCACCAGCCGCCTCACCGGGTGCTGCCCGAAGGTGGCCGCGGCGGGCTGCGCAGCTGAGCGCGTTTACCGCAATCGATATAATTTGACTTGCCCAGCCTCCGCCTCCCCCATAAGGCTCGACGGCATAGGCAAGACATGGGGCTGAGGAGACCCAAGCAAACATGACTTTTGCTCGCAGCATGCTGGCAGTTTTCCTGCTTCTTGCCGGCCCGGCCCCGGCCTTTGCCCAGGTGGTCACCGAGGCCCCTCTCGTCGAGGAAGGCAATGCCCTGGTCCTGACCTCGGTCGGGCACAAGTTCACCCTGCCGCTGCCCGACTGGCTGACCCCGGCTGAGCGCCTCTCTGGCAATGTCCAGCCGCTGGTCGAAACCAGCTTCCGCTCCGACCCCACCCAGGCCCTGCTCGAAATCTATCCCAAGGGTGAGACACCCGAGCAGTGGACCACGCTCTATGGCGCGCGCATAACGCTCGAAGCCAGCCGGCCGCTGACCGACTATCGCAGCGCGGTGATGTATGGCTACAGCCAGACCTGCAATCCCAAGCTCAGCGGCTTCTTCCAGTTCGGTGAGGACAATGGCGACGACCTGGCCGCGCTCGGCTATGTCTGCGGTGCCTATCTGGATCGCCTGGAGGGCTACCAGGGCCAGGGCGAGGTCATGGTCATGGCCTTTTCCAAGACCGAAAAGGGCGTTGCCATCGCCTACCAGGAATGGCGCGGGCCCCTGTTCGACCCGTCCAATCCGGAAACCTGGCCTGTCAGCACCGATGTGCTCAAGGCGCGGGCGGAGCAGCTGCAGGCCGAAGCCAGCCTGGCCCTCGCCGATTGACGGCGGCGCGGGGAAGGCCTAATCCCGCCCAATGAGCAAAGACAACAGACCAACCGGCCCAAGCCAGCGCATGCTGCGCGTCGGCGAACTGGTGCGCCACGCGCTGGCCGCCATGTTCGCCCGGGGCGAGATCGAGGACGACGCCCTGCGCGGCGCGGTCATTACCGTGCCCGAAGTGCGCATGACCCCCGACCTCAAGATCGCCAATGCCTACATCATGCCGCTGGGCGGCATGCATGCCGAGGAGATCGTGGCGGCCCTCAACCGGCACCGCAAGTTCGTGCGCGGCCGTGTGGCGCCGCAGATCAACATGAAGTTTGCGCCCGAAGTGCGCTTCTATGTCGACGACACGTTCGAGGAGGCCAGCCGCATCGACAGCCTGCTGCGCTCCGACAAGGTGCAGCGCGACCTGAGCGACGAAGACGGCGAGACCGAGTGAGCCACCCCAAGCGGACCAAGCGCGCCATTTCCGGTTGGGTGGTGCTCGACAAGCCCTATGACATGACCTCTACCCAGGCGGTGGGCAAGGTGCGCTGGCTGTTTGGCGCCGCCAAGGCCGGCCATGCCGGCACGCTCGACCCGCTGGCCACCGGCATCCTGCCGATCGCGTTGGGCGAGGCCACCAAGGCCGTGCCCCAGGTGCAGGAAGGGACCAAGGTCTATCGCTTCGCCATCAAGTGGGGCAGCGCCACCACGACCGATGATGCCGAAGGCAGCGTCGTGGCGACATCCGATATCCGGCCCAGCCAGGCGGCGCTGGAAGCCGTGCTGCCGCAATTCACCGGCACCATCTGGCAGCGCCCGCCGATCTATTCGGCGCTCAAGGTCGATGGCGAACGCGCCTACGACCTGGCGCGGGCGGGCGAAGCGGTGGACCTTCCGCCGCGACAGATCGACGTCGATGCCATAGCGCTCATCGAGCATGGCAACGAAAAGTCGGTGCTCGAAGTCACCTGCGGCAAGGGCACCTATGTGCGCTCGCTGGCGCGCGATATCGCCGAAGCCCTCGATACGCGCGGCCATGTCGGCATGCTGCATCGCGCCGCGGTGGGGCCGTTCCACGACGCTGACGCCCTCACCATCGACCAGCTCGAGGCCCTGCCGCCCGAAGCGCGCGATGCGCTGCTCAAGCCGGTTGCGGCGGGCTTTGCCGACCTGCCCGAGATCCGCCTGGACCCGCAGCAGGCGACCGCCGTCCGCCATGGCAATCCAGTGCTGCTGACCGGCGCAGGCGCCCCGGTTTCGCTGGACGAATGCTGGGTGAGCTTCCGGGGCCAGGTCCTCGCCACCGGCTGGGTCGAATTCGGCCAGTTCAAGTGCCGCCGGGTGTTCAACTAGGCCGGGCCATCGCCGTCATCGCGCCCGCCATCCACCCCCTCCCAACCTCCCCCGTCAAGGGGAGGTGCCGATCTGTGGCTGGCCGCGATTGTGCCTCCGAGTGGAGAGAAACCTCCCCTTCTGATGGGGGAGGTAGGAGGGGGTGGGGCCGCGGGCTCGATTCCGAGCCTCGACTGCCGTTTCATTCCCCGTCATGACTTTGCCGCCTTGATCCTTTGAGTGCTAGAAGCAGACAAAACAGAGGATGTACCCTTGGCCCCGATCGACCTTTCCGCCGCCCCGTTCAATCTTGATGACGAGGCCATGGCCTGGGTCGCGGCGACGCGCGATGCCTTTACGCCACGGGACAAGCTGTCCCAGCTCTTCGTGCTGCTCGAGCGAGGTTCCCCGGCGGAAGCGGCGGAAAGTGTCCGGAGCTTCCGGCCCGGCGGTATCACCCGCATCTATAGCGACGACCTCCATGCCGAAATCGAGCTGGCGCGCGACCTGGGCACGCTGAGCGCCGTGCCCTTGCTGGTCAGTGCCGATCTCGAAGGCAGCCGCATGAGCCTGCCCCTGGGCACGCCGGTGCCCAATCCGCTCGGGCTGGCGGCGGTCGATGACGTCGAAGCCACCACAGCCATCTCGACGATCATGGCGCGCGAGGCCCATGCGGTCGGGCTTAACTGGAGCTTTACCCCGGTCATCGATATCAACGCCGCCTGGCGCAGCGCCATTGTCGGTACCCGTTCCTATGGCAGCGACATCGACAAGGTCGAGCGCCACGCACTGGCGCAGATCGCCGCCTTCCAGGCCAACGGCGTGGCGGCGACCGTCAAGCACTGGCCCGGCGAGGGTTATGACGACCGCGACCAGCATCTGGTGACCACGGTCAATCCGCTTTCGATGCCCGAATGGGAAGCCAGCTTCGGCCGGCTCTATCGCAAGGCCATCCAAGCCGGCGTAATGAGCGTCATGTCCGCCCATATTGCCCTGCCGGCTTTCGCACGTGCCATCGATCCCGATGCCGGCGCCGAAGCCTACCGCCCCGCGTCGCTAAGCAAGCTGCTGAACCAGGACCTGCTGCGCCGCGAGCTGGGGTTCAACGGCCTCATCGTCTCCGACGCCACTCCGATGGCAGGCATGGGTGACTGGGGCCCGCGTGACGAGGTGCTGCCCGAGGTCATCATCTCGGGCTGCGATGTGATCCTCTTCTCGGACGATCCCAATGGCGACCTGATGCGGCTGGTCAAGGCCGTCGCCGATGGCCGGCTGAGCCAGGAGCGGGTCGACGAGGCGGTGACGCGCGTCCTGGCGCTCAAGGCAGCCCTGGGTCTCCACAAAGCCGATCGCCCTGAACCCAATCTCGATGCGGCGCGCCGCGTCGTGGCCACCGAGGAGAACCGGCTGATCGCCCAAGGCGTCACCGCACGGGTCCCCACGCTGGTCAAGGACATCAGGAACCTGCTGCCGCTGTCACCGGCCAAGACCAAGCGCGTACTGGTCTATTCGGGTGGCGTCATCCTGCCCTTCGTGCCCCACCCACTGCCCCTGAGCTTGCCAAAGCGGCTCGAAGAGGAGGGCTTCGAGGTGACGGTCTATGAAGCCGGCATGGAGGTGAGCCCCCGCAACTTCGACCTGGTGCTCTATCTTTTCGCCGAAGAAACCGTCCTCACCCGCAGCCGCATCTTCCTGGACTGGACCCGGCTGACCGGCTCGGTCTTCGGCGCCATGAGCCGCCATTGGCATGACATTCCCACGGTGATGGTCTCGTTCGGCTATCCCTACTACCTCTACGACGCCCCGCGCGTGCCCACCTATGTCAACGTCTATGGCTCGAGCGAAGCGCTGCAGGCCGCTGCCCTGGAATGCCTCATGGGCCGCCAGGCCTTTGCCGGCACCAGCCCGGTGGATCCGTTCGTGGGCAGCGAGCAGGGGAGGTATTGAGGGCCTCCCTTTGTGGCTCTCGTCACCCCACCCTCATTCCCTCCCCATCAAGGGGAGGGAGGCGCCAGCTCCGATGCCTAAGTTCATCGTCTCCCTCCCCCTTGTGGGGAGGGATCAAGGGTGGGGGTGAGTCAGGAACCCCGAGCTTGGGGCCCTCGGGAACCCGTCAAACTCAATCCGGCGGCGTCCCATTCCGTGCCAGCACATCGCCGGCCAGGTAGAGCGAGCCGCAGATCAGGACGCGGGCATTGGGGACGTCGGCTGCGGCCCGGAGGGCCGTCACCACCGAGCGCATCCGGCGGGCCTTGAAACCGGCCTTGCGGGCCTCTTGGGCAATGTAGTCCGCCTTGTGGGCATTGGTCTCGCCCGGAATGGTGAGCGTCAGCACCTCCTTGGCCATGCCGGCGAACGGCGCCAGCACGGCGGCCGGCTCACGGGTGTTCATCAATCCCATGATCAGCACCAGCGGCGCGGGACGGGCCTTGTCGAGGTCTCGCAATGCGGTGGCCACGGCCGCCGCGCCATGCGCATTGTGGATGCCGTCGAGCCAGAGTTCGGCGCCCGGGCCCAAAAGGTTGCGCAGCGGTCCGGTCTGGAGCGGCGTCATGCGCGCCGGCCAGCTCGCCTGACGCAGTCCGCGGGCAAAACCGTCCTCGCTGACCGGCAGCCCGAAATGCCGCGCCGCGGCGATGGCGAGAGCGGCATTGTCGAACTGATGCGCCCCCAGCAAGGCGGGAGGGGGCAGGTCGAGCAGCCCCTGTTCATCCTGGTAGACCAGCCGTCCATCCTGCTGCGAACCGTGAAAGTCCTCGCCCTGGAACAGCGGCACAATGCCCAGCCGCCGTGCTGCCCGGTCGAGCACGGCCCGGCCCTCGTCCTGCTGGATGCCGATCACGGCCTTGCTGCCGCGCTTGAAGATGCCCGCCTTTTCGCCGGCAATCTTGGCGATCGTATTGCCCAGGAATGCCTGGTGGTCGAGATCGACCGGCGTGATGATGACGCCCAGCGGCCGGCGCACCACATTGGTGGTGTCATAGGTGCCGCCCATGCCGGTTTCGAGCAGCAGGTAATCGGCTTCGGTCTCGGCAAAAAGCATGAAGGCCGCCGCGGTCGTGATCTCGAAAAAGGTCATCGGCCGCTGCGCGTTGACGGCCTCGACCTTTTCGAGCGAAGCATTGAGCCGCCGTGTGCCGACCAGCTTGCCGGCCAGCCGGATACGCTCGTTGAAACGCACCAGATGCGGCGAATTATAGACATGCACCCGCTTGCCGGACGCTTCCAGAAACGCCCTGAGATAGGCGATCGTGGATCCCTTGGCATTGGTGCCGGCCACATGGATCACCGGCGGCAGGCGCTCATGGGGGTCACCCAGGGCTGCCAGCAGCGGCAGGATGCGATCGAGGCTGAGGTCGATCAGCTTGGGATGCAGCGCCGACAGGCGCTTGAGAATGGCATCGGTGCGGGACATGGAGAACTCATCAGCGGTGGGCTGATGAGGTAGCGCCGATATCGGTGGGCTGCAACACCCACCAATTGTCACCCCCGGGCCTGACCCGAGGGTGATTCACTGTCGACGTTCGGCGATCAGAACTCGTTCCAGTCCTGGTCGACGGCGGCATTGCCGCGACTGAGATAGGACTTGGCCACGGTCTTGAGCTTTTCCTGCATGCCGCGGATGCCACCGGGGGCGGCAGCGGCCGGAGCCGGCGCCGCTGGCCGGGCGGGGGCGACCGAGCGTGCCTGGTTTTCGTCGATGGTGAACACGTCCACGATGTGGTCGAGCTCGGTGGCCTGCGCTTCGGTCTGCTCGATGGCAGCATTGGTTTCTTCGACCAGCGCCGCATTGTGCTGGGTCATCTCGTCCATGGTGCGGACGGCGACATTGACCTCGTCGATTGCGCTGGCCTGGCTGCGGCTGTCGCGCGAAATGGCCTCCAGCGCCGCGGTGTTGTCGCGGATGGCGCCCAGCATGCCCGAGAGCTTGGCGGCCGCGTCGGCCACCAGGCGCGAGCCGCCCTTGACCTCGTTGGCGCTCTGCTCGATCAGCACCTTGACGTCGGCCGAGGCGCTGGCCGCCGACTGCGCCAGGCGCCGCACTTCCACGGCCACCACGGCAAAGCCCTTGCCGGCATCGCCGGCGCGCGCCGCTTCCACCGAGGCGTTGAGGGCCAGCAGGTTGGTCTGGAAGGCGATGTCGTCGATCAGCCCGATGATGTTGGAAATCTTGCCAGACGAGGCCGTGATCCGGTCCATGGCGTCGGTCGCCTCGGTCATCACCCGGCCGCCTTCCTCGGCGGTTTCGGAAACGGCCTGGGCCTGCTTGCTGGCCGCCTCGGCCTTGGCCGCGTTCTCCAGCACCGTAGCTGCCAGCTGCTCCATGGTCGCCGAGGTTTCTTCGATCGTGGCGGCCTGGCGGGTGGTGCGTTCGCTCAGGTCGTTGGCGCCAGAGAGAATTTCCCCCGTCGCGGTCTTGAGCGCGCTCGAGGTCTGGCGCAGCTGGCCGACGATCTGGCCCAGCTTCTCGGCCACCGCATTGGTATCGGCCTTGAGGCGGGCAAAGGCGCCCTCATAGTCGCCGCGCACCCGGCGCGTGAGGTTGGTATCGGCCAGCGCCGACAGCACTTCGCCGGTTTCGCCCAGGCCGCGATCGACCGTCTCGACCAGCGAGTTGACCGAGCGGGCGAGCGTATTGAGCTCGGCATCGGGGAATTCGGCCTCGACGCGCTTGCTGAAGTCGCCGGCAATGGCGGCATCCACCACGTCGCCGAAGGCGCGCTGCAGGCTCTGCATCATGCGGGCGCGTTCGGCCTGGTTGGCCAGCACCTGGGCGGCTTCCGCCTCGGTCAGCTGCGCCACCTTCTGGCCGTTCTCGCGGAACACTTCGACGGCGCGCGCCATGGCGCCCAGTTCGTCGGTGCGGTCTGCGCCGCGCACTTCGACTTCGAGGTCGCCCTTGGCCAGGGCATCCATCGTATCGGTGAGGCGCGTAATCGGCTTGGTGATGGTGCGCGAGAAGAGCAGGCCCAGCGCCGCGACCACGACCAACAGGCCCGCGCCGATGGCCAGCATCATGTTGCGCATGTTGGCCACCGGGGCCAGCACCTCGTCGGTCGCCATCACGGCGACAGCTGCCCAGGGCTGGCCGCGCGTCGCGATCGGCGCGGCGGCAACCAGCATGTCGGTGGCGCGGTAGGTATCGGTTTCGCCATTGTTGGCCTTGCCTGCCAGCGCGGTGTCGAGCACCGGGCCGGCAAACGGGGTCACCATCGCGTCATTGCCTTCGGTGAAGCTGGAATCGCTGCGCAACAGCCCATCCGGACCGACCACCAGCACTTCGCCGGTTTCGCCCAGGCCCGTGCGGTCGCCGATCACGGCATCGAGGCGTTCCGATGGCAGTTGGATGGCCAGCACACCCACCTTGCGGCCCTGGGCATTGAACACGGGCTTGGCAAAGAAGCTTGCCGGCAGGCCGCCGGCGGCCTGGTAGGGCGCGAAATCGGCAAAGACCAGCTCATCGGGGTTTTCGATGGCCACGGCCTGCTGGAACACCTTCCCCAGGCTCGAATTGGCCAGCGGGCCGCCCTCGGCAAAGCTGGTGCCGAAATCCTCGGCCTTGTTGACCGAATAGACCATGAAGCCCTTCGGATCGAACAGATAAAGATCGCGATAGCCGCGCGCGGCGATCTGGCGGCGGAAAATGGGGTGGAAGCGGGTATGCGTCACGTCGTAGGTGCCCGTCGTCCCCAGCGTTTCGAGCGCCGCCAGGTCTTCCTTGTTCGGGTTGTCATCCACGAAGAGCTTGCGGACTTCGGCGGTCGGATCGACCTTGAAGCCTAGCCAGGCACCGCCGAAATCGCGCAGGGCCTGGATGCTGGCTTCCGAGCGCGAGGTGGCGACCAGATCGTCTTCTACCGACTTGAGATAGGTCGAGACGGCCGCGGCGCGCTCGCTGGCCAGCGTCGTCAGGTTGGTTTCCGCCGAAGTGCGCAGCGCCTGGCTGCCGATCAGGTAACTGGCCGTGCCCACGCCAAGGCTGACCAGCAGGGCAGACCCCAGGAGGGCCAGCGGCAGCTTGCGGGCGATCGGCAGAGAAAATTTGAACATTCGGACTCACCTGGCGGAAAGGCGGCCGGATGGTTCGGCCTGCCCATAATTTCCGCAAACTCTAGCGAGTCGTCCTTAAGTGCGGGTAAAGGCCTACTCGGCGTGAGCGGCGCTGACCGGCGGCAGATCGCCATCATCGGCTTCCGCCGCCACCGCCGCATCGCGCAGGCTGGTGCGGGCAACAGCGGGCGCCGTGCTGGTCAGGGCACCCGAGGCTTCCACCTTGGTCAGGATCGCCGACAGCGAACCGATGGTCGAGCGCAGGTTGTGGCGGTGCACCACCATGTCGACCATGCCGTGCTCATAGAGATATTCAGAACGCTGGAAGCCCTTGGGCAGCTTTTCGCGGATGGTCTGCTCGATCACGCGGGCGCCGGCAAAGCCGATCTGCGCGCCCGGCTCGGCCAGGTGCACGTCGCCCAGCATGGCATAGGAGGCGGTGACGCCGCCGGTGGTGGGATTGGTCAGCACCACGAAAAAGGGCAGGCCCGCTTCGCGCAGGCGCAGCACGGCAACCGTGGTGCGCGGCATCTGCATGAGGCTCAGCACGCCTTCCTGCATGCGCGCGCCGCCCGAGGCTACAAAGAGCACGAAGGCGGTCTTGCGGGCAACGGCGGTTTCAAGCCCGGTGATGATGCCCTGGCCGGCGGCCATGCCGAGCGAGCCGCCCATGAAGTCGAAATCCTGGATCGCGACCGTGATGTCGCGCTCGAACAGCTTGCCCGTCGCCACGATCACCGAGTCGTCGAACCCGGTCTTGGCCCGGTTTTCCTTGAGGCGATCGGGATAGCGCTTCTGGTCGCGGAACTTGAGCGGATCGACCGGCACCGCCGGGACCGGCACCAGTTCATAGGCGCCATTGTCGAGGAAGGTCTTGAGCCGGTCGGCCGGCTTGATCTTCATGTGATAACCCGAATTGGGCACCACCCACTGGTTGGCTTCCAGATCGCGATAGAACACCATCTCGCCCGATTCCGGATCCTTGACCCAGAGGTTTTCGGCAATGGTCGGCTTGGCGCCGAGCATCGAGCGGATTTTCGGACGGACGAAGTTATCGATCCAGTTCATGGCGAGCCTCGCAAAGGGACTGGGATGTCACCTAGGGGTAAATTGTGGCGAATCTTATCAGGGCCGAGCGGCGAGGTTAAGGCGGGGCCGGGGGTTATGCCCTTGCCCGTTTGACCCCACCGGCAATGTCGGCGACCAGGTCGCGCACCGCGGCGACCGTCTTGTCGGTTGCCTTGCAATCGAGCAGCGACTTGCCCACCGCGTCCACCAGCACGGTGCCCACGACGATGCCGTCGGCATGCTTGCCGATCTCTTCGGCGTCCTCGGCCGTCTTGATGCCGAAGCCGACGGCCACCGGCAGGTCGGTATGACCCTTGATGCGGGCCACCGCCTCGCCCACCGCGCCACGCGACTTGATGGCGCCGCCGGTAATGCCGGTCATGGATACGTAGTAGACGAAGCCCGAGGTGTTCTTGAGCACCGCCGGCAGCCGCTTGTCGTCGGTCGTCGGCGTGGTGAGGCGAATGAAGTTAAGCCCGGCCTTGAGCGCGGGAATGCAGAGTTCGTCGTCCTCTTCCGGCGGCAGGTCGACGATAATCAGGCCATCGACGCCGGCATCCTTGGCCGCGGCCAGGAACTTGTCGACGCCGAAGATGTAGATCGGGTTGTAGTAGCCCATCAACACGATGGGCGTGGTCTCGTCCTTGCGGCGGAAATCTTCCACCATGCCGAGCACGCCACGCAGCGTCATGCCGCCGGCCAGCGAACGCTGCCCGGCCAGCTGGATGGCGACGCCATCGGCCATCGGGTCGGAAAAGGGCATGCCGAACTCGATGATATCGGATCCGGCCTGGGGCAGGGCCTCCATGATCGCCTGGCTGGTGGCGAGGTCAGGGTCGCCGGCCATCACATAGGTGACCAAAGCCGGCCGGTTGGCTGCCTTGGCTTCGGCGAAACGCTTCTCGATACGCGACATGACTACAGCAGCCCCAGATATTTGCCGACGCTCTCGACGTCCTTGTCGCCGCGCCCCGAAAGGCACAGCACGATCGACTGATCCTTGCCCATGGATGGCGCGACCTTCATCAGCTGCGCCAGCCCATGCGCCGATTCCAGCGCTGGGATGATGCCTTCGAGCCGCGTGCACAGCTGAAAGGCCTCGAGCGCCTCGTTGTCCGTGATGGGCGCATAGGTGACGCGCTTGCTGTCATGGAGGAAGGCGTGTTCCGGACCGACGCCGGGATAGTCGAGGCCGGCGGAGATGGAATGGCCCTCGAGGATCTGCCCGTCCTTGTCCTGCAGCAGGTAGGTACGGTTGCCATGCAGCACGCCCGGCCGGCCGCCGGTCATCGAGGCGGCATGGCCGTTCTCGGTGTCGATGCCATGCCCGCCCGCTTCGGCGCCATAGAGCCTGACCTCGGGATCATCGAGGAAGGCATAGAAGCTGCCAATGGCATTGGAGCCGCCGCCGACACAGGCCACGACCGCGTCGGGCAGCTTGCCCTCGGATGCCCTGAACTGCTCCTTGAGCTCGGTGCCGATGACGCTCTGGAAGTCGCGCACCATTTCCGGATAGGGATGCGGGCCTGCCGCCGTGCCGATCAGGTAATAGGTGGTGTCCACATTGGTCACCCAGTCGCGCAACGCCTCGTTCATGGCGTCCTTGAGCGTGCCGGCGCCGGCCGTGACGGGCCGCACTTCCGCACCCAGCATCTTCATGCGCAACACGTTGGGCATCTGCCGCTCGACGTCGGTCGCGCCCATGAAGATGGTACAGGGCAGGTCGAACTTGGCGCATACCGTCGCCGTCGCCACGCCATGCTGGCCGGCGCCGGTCTCGGCGATCACCCGCGTCTTGCCCATGCGCTTGGCAAGCAGGATCTGCCCCAGGCAATTGTTGATCTTGTGGCTGCCGGTATGGTTGAGCTCCTCGCGCTTGAACCAGACCTTGGCGCCACCCAGATGCTCGGTCAGCCGCTTGGCGAAGTAGAGCGGGCTCGGCCGCCCGGCATAATGCACGCTGAGGTCGGACAGTTCGGCCTTGAAGGCGGGGTCGGTCTTGGCCGCGCGGTACTGGCCTTCCAGGTCCAGGATCAGCGGCATCAGGGTCTCGGCGACAAAGCGGCCGCCATAGAGCCCGAAGCGGCCATCCTCGTCGGGACCGTTGCGCAGGGAGTTGATGCCGTCCATTGCGTCCTCTCGATGCCCCGAGAGAACCTCATCCTGAGCTTGTCGAAGGACGAGGTTCGGTGCGCCCGACCTCGCGGTTCGACAGGCTCACCGTGAGGTCTGTCAGTGCTTACTTACTGTGCCGCTCGCGCGTTCCGGATGAACGCCTCGACCAGCCGCTTGTCCTTGACGCCAGGCGCGCTTTCGACACCCGATGACACGTCGACCCCGTAGGGGCGGATGCTTCTGACGGCGTCGGCCACGGTCTGCGGCGTCAGCCCTCCCGAAAGCATGAAGGGGATGGATGGGTCAAGCGCCTTGAGCAGGCTCCAGTCGAAGGTCTCACCCAGCCCGCCCGGCCGATCGGCCCCCTTGGGGGGCTTGGCATCGAGCAGGATGCCGTCGGCCACATCGACGAAATCGGCGACATGCGCCACATCCTCGGCCGTGCCGATGGGCAGCGCCTTCATGATCTCGACACCGGCCTCGGCGCGGATGGCTTCGACGCGGTGCGGTGTTTCCGGGCCGTGCAGCTGGATCCAATCCGGCCCGAGGGCGGCGACTTCGGCGACGCAGCTATTGTCCGGATTGACCAGTACGACGCAGGTCTGGATGCGCCCGCGTGCCTCCGAGATCAGCGTGGCGATCTCTTCGATGGTTACATGACGCGGCGAGCGCGAAAAATGCATGAAGCCGACCATGTCGGCCCCGGCGTCGATGGCCGTCTCGAGGATTTCGGGGGTCTTGATACCGCAAATCTTGATGATCAGGGGGTCGGCCATCGCGCTCAGCGCAGCTCCAGGAGGTCATCGACTTCAGCCAGCGGGCCCGAACTGGCCTGGCCGTGATGGCGGCGCAGCTTTTCCAGCTCGCCATTGAGCATATGGGCTTCGCGCCGCCAGTGTTTTTCGCGCCGGCGATGGCTGGCCTGGGCAAACCAGGTGGCGATGCCGCCCAGCAGCACCCCCACCAGAAGCACCACATAGAGCACCACGAACATCGGCACGCCGTAGCCAGGCGCCACCGCACCATCGACGGGTGCAAACGGATTGAAATTGACCGCGACGAAGTGTCGGTTGGCCAGGGCGAAGACAATCAGCCCCAGGCATAGCGGGACGAGCACCACCCAACCGACGATTCTGTTGACCATGCGTCTGGTAACCTATGGAGCCCTGGCCCCGTTGAAAGAGCGTTCTGCGCGCTTCCGAACCGGAAAAGTGGGGCCACTTTTCCTGGAAACGCTAGCTGCGGTTGAGCCGCTCGCGGATTTCCTTGCCGGCCTTGAACTGCGGCACGTACTTTTCGCCCACATCAACCTGCTCACCGGTCCGCGGGTTCCGGCCCACGCGCGCCGGCCGGTTCTTGACCGAGAAGGCACCGAAGCCGCGCAGTTCGACCCGGTCGCCCCGCGCCATGGCGTCTCCGATCTCGTCGAGGATGGCATTGACGATGTTTTCGATATCACGCTGGAACAGATGCGGATTTTCCGCCGCGAGTTTCTCGACCAGTTCCGACTTGATCATCAAAGGCTCCGCATCTGAACGTCTACCCTATGGCTCAGAGGGCTGAACCAACCTGCCAAAGCGAAACCAGCCCGTCAAGCGTGATGGGGCCCTCGGGCAGACCCAGCACGGCCCGGGCCTGGCCGCCCAGGAAGGTGCCGAGGAGGTCAAATCCCTGCTGCGGCTCCGGCCAGACGGTGGCGACGGCGAGGTCCGCTGCCAGGCCGTGTTCGGCCTCGAGCCAGTCGATGGCTTCCAGTTCGCCGCCGATCGCGTCGATCAGCCCGGCCTCCAAGGCAACGCGGCCAGTGACGATGCGTCCGTCCGCCAGCGCCAGCGTCGCATCGCGGCTGAGGCCGCGCCGCTCGGCAACCACGTCGACGAACCACTGGAAGCTGTCATCGACCAGCGCGGCGATCGAGGCGCGCGGCGCCCCTTCCATCGGCTCGTCGAAATCGGGTTCCGCCTTGAGCGGCCCGGAGGCGACCTTGTCGAGGTCGACACCGATCGTTTCCATCAGCTTGCCGGCATTGACATGCTGGAACAGCACGCCGATCGAGCCCACGATGGACAGGCGGCGCGCAAAGATGCGGTCGCTGGCAATGGCGGTCATATAGGCCGCCGACGCCCCCAATTCGCCGATGACGGCAACGGTGGGCTTGGCGGCGCGCAACTGCCCCAGCGCCTCGTAGAGTTCCTCGCCGCCCGCCGTGGTGCCGCCCGGCGAGTTGATGGCAACGATGACCGCCTTGACCGAGGAGTCCTCGGCCAGGTCCGAGATGACCGCCAGCCGCGCCCGATCGGTGGTGATGGTGCCGTCGATGACCAGGCGCGCAATGTGATCGCTGGCCGGGCCCTGCGGCAGGGCGAACCGCCCCAGGCCGACAAGCACCGCGATCGCCAGCGCGATGAAGGCCAGCACCCGCCAGCGCCCGCGCGACTTGCGATAGGTATAGGCCGCGATGGTGGCGTGCGCGTCGGAGGGGGGCTGGTCGGTCATCGTGGCCTCGTGGCTGAACGGCCTCGACCGGTAGAGCCGACCAGGCCGTTTGACAAGTCAGAAGCGCTTGACCATGTAGCGCGCCGCCGCCTCGTAGCTGCCCAGCTTCGCCTCGAGCTCGGGCGCCTTGAGCGCCCGGAAGCCGTGCTTGTACCAGAAGGGCAGCGAGCCGTTTACAGCGACCAGACTGGCGCTGGGCAGCCCGTTGGCGCGGGCGTGGCGCAGCATGTCGCCCACGATCATGGCGGCGGCGCCGGTCCCACGCGCCCGTGGCAACAGGGCCAGATCATGCAGGTAAAAGGTGTCGGCATCTTCGGGAATCGCGCCCAGGAGCGCATTGAGCGCCGGCAGGGCGCCCAAGTGCCAGGGATGGCTCAGCACGTAGCCGGCCGGGACGCCGTCCAGCTCGAGGAGGCGCGCGCCGTCGGGATAAAGCCGCTGCCGTTCGGCGAACACCACCATGTCCTCGGGGAAATCGGGATGCACCTGGGCGGCGATGGCTTCCACCTCGGGCAGGTCGAGTGCGGTCAGTCCGCGCCAGTGCATAGCGTTTCTCATGGCGTTGTTAAAAAGCAAAAGGCCCGCGCTGTGAAGCGCGGGCCCGATGGGTGGCGGAAGAGAATTACTTCTCTTCGCGGCCCTTGAGCGCGGCGCCCAGGATGTCGCCGAGCGAAGCGCCCGAATCCGACGAACCGTAATTGGCGACGGCTTCCTTTTCCTCGGCGATCTCAAGTGCCTTGATCGACAGCTGGATGCGCGAGGTCTTGCGGTCGTACTGGGTAACGCGCGCGTCGACCTTTTCGCCCTTGGAGAAACGCTCCGGACGCTGGTCGTTGCGATCGCGGCTGAGGTCCGCACGACGGATGAAGGCGGTCATGTCGGTGCCCTCGATGCGGACTTCGATGCCCCCATCGTTGACTTCGATCACGGTGCCGGTGACGACGGCATTCTTGCGCAGGCCGCCAGCTTCGCCAGCAGCATCAGCGCCGGCAGCCGACGAAGTCTCGCCGGTGGCGAGCTGCTTGATGCCCAGGCTGATGCGTTCCTTTTCGACGTCAACGTCGAGGACCTTGGCCGAAACCATGTCGCCGCGGTTGTAGTCTTCCAGGGCCACTTCGCCCGACTTCTGCCAGTCGAGGTCGGAGAGATGGACCATGCCGTCCACATCGCCGTCGAGGCCGATAAACAGGCCGAATTCGGTCTTGTTCTTGACTTCGCCTTCGATGACCGAACCGACGGGGAACTTCTCGGCGAAGCTTTCCCACGGATTGGCCAGGGTCTGCTTGAGACCGAGCGAAATGCGGCGCTTGTCCGGATCGACTTCCAGCACGACGACTTCGACTTCCTGGGAGGTCGAGACGATCTTGCCGGGGTGGACGTTCTTCTTGGTCCAGCTCATTTCCGAGACGTGGATCAGGCCTTCGATGCCCGGCTCCAGTTCCACGAACGCACCGTAGTCGGTGATGTTGGTGACGCGGCCGGTGAACTTGGCGTTGATCGGGTACTTGGCTTCGATGCCATCCCACGGATCGGCCTGCAGCTGCTTCATGCCGAGCGAGATGCGGTGCGATTCATGGTTGATGCGAACGATCTGGACCTTGATGGTCTCGCCGATCGTCAGCACTTCGGACGGATGGTTCACGCGACGCCATGCGATGTCGGTGACATGGAGCAGGCCATCAATGCCGCCCAGGTCGACGAACGCACCGTAATCGGTGATGTTCTTGACCACGCCGTCGACAACCTGGCCCTCTTCGAGCTGCTGCACGATTTCCGAACGCTGTTCGGCGCGCGATTCTTCGAGAATGGCGCGGCGCGACACGACGATATTGCCGCGACGCTTGTCCATCTTGAGGATCTGGAACGGCTGCGGCACGTTCATGAGCGGCGCGATGTCGCGGATCGGACGGATGTCCACCTGCGAGCGCGGCAGGAAGGCGATGGCGCCTTCGAGGTCGACGGTGAAACCACCCTTGACCTGGTTGAAGATGGTGCCTTCAACGCGCTCGTTGTTGTTGTACATCTCTTCGAGCTTGACCCAGCTCTCCTCGCGGCGAGCCTTCTCGCGCGACAGCACGGCTTCACCGGCGGCGTTTTCGACGCGGTCGACATAGACCTCGACGATCGAGCCGACCTTGATGGTGCCGTCACGGCCGGCCTGGCCGAATTCCTTGAGCGCGATGCGGCCTTCGGTCTTGAGACCGACGTCGATGATCGCCAGGTCCTTTTCGATCGCAACGACGGTGCCCTTGACGACGGCGCCCTCTAGCGGCTCGTTGTCGATGAACGAGTCCATCAGCAGCGATTCAAAATCTTCCTTAGTCACAGTTTGCTGTGCCAAATATCTTCTCCGTTGCACCGGTGGTTGAGGTGAAGACCGGGGCCCGCCATCTCGCGAAACGAGAATGCCGGCGCGCGAGCGCCCGATCGAAACGTTGATTTCAGATTATTCCCGCGCGCTTCGTTGGTGATGGCCGGGAACCAGGAACACCCAAGGTTGGATTAAGGTCTGTTGGACCCTGCCTTGGACGCCATGGCCCCATCGACGATCGCGATGGCTGCGCGGAGTGCGGCTTCTATATCGAGAAGCGTGGTATCGAGCAAGTGCGCGTCGGCGGCTTTGTAGAAGCCCCCATTGGGGTTGGCCATGTCGCGCGCGTCCCGCTCCTCTATCTGGTGATAGAGGGCGTAGCGGTCAACCTCCTGGCCGCGGGCTTCGAGCTGCCGCGCCCGGCGCTCCATGCGGGCCTTGCTGTCGGCCTGGATGAACAGCTTGGCATCGGCCTCGGGGGCAATGACCGTGCCGATGTCGCGGCCATCGAGCACCGCGCCGCCATCCTGGGTCGCGAACTGCCGCTGGTAGTCGAAAAGGGCATGCCGAACCGCGCCGATCACGGCCACCTTGGAAGCCAGAGTCCCCACCTTGGCCGAAAGCAGGAATTCTGGCTCGAGGTCGTTCTCGTCCAGCGTCTGGGCGGCCGCGATGGCGCGCTGCTCGAATTCGGGCGAATTCTCATACTGTTCCACTGCCCGCCCAACGGCCCGGTAGAGCAGGCCGGTATCGAGGTACGGCAGGCCATAATGCTTGGCCAGGCCCGAGGCCAGCGTGCCCTTGCCCGACGCGGCGGGTCCATCGACGGCAATGATCATCCCAGGCGTCCTTTCACCGGTTCGAACCGCGCACCCGCCGCGGTCATGGCGGCCACGAAGCCCGGAAAGCTCGTGGCAATGCCGCTGGTATCATCCAGCGTAACACGCTTGTGGCTGGCTAGGCCCAGCACAAGGAAACTCATGGCGACGGCGCCATCGCCGCGGCTCGCCACCATGCCACCGCCCTCGACCTTGCCGATACCGCCAATGGTGAGGCTGTCCTCGCCCTCGGTCACCGTCACCTTTGACGTGGCCAGGCCCGCGGCGGTCGCGGCCAGTCGATCTCCGCCCACGGCACGCAACGGTGCCAGTCCCTCGATCACCGTCTCGCCCTGCGCGTAGGCGGCCGCAACCGCCAGGGCCGGGATATCGTCCAGCATGGCGGCGGCATGGCCGGCACCCACATGAATGCCCTTGAGGCGCGACGAGCGGACCCTGAGGTCGGCGACATGCTCGCCCTGGCTCTCATGCTGGTTGAGAAACTGAATATCGCCACCCATTTCGAGCAGCGTGTCGATCAGGCCCGTTCGCGCCGGATTGACCAGCACCTTCTCGATTGTCAGGTCCGAGCCCGGCACGACAAGTGCCGCCACCAGCGCATAGGCCGCGGCCGATGGATCGCCTGGCACCAGCACCCGGCGCGGCTGCAATTCGGCAAGCCCGGTCACGCCGATGCTGGCGCCGCCCGCCTCGTCGCTGTGAACGGCGATGGTGGCACCAAAGTCGGCCAGCAGCTTTTCGGTATGATCGCTCGTCGCCACGGGCTCGACAATGGTGGTCCGTCCCGCCATCTGCGCTCCGGCCAGCAAGAGCGCGGATTTGACCGTCGCGGAAGCGGCCGCCATTTCGTGCCGCAAGGGCAGCGGCATGATCGGGCCGTGTAGTGTCACCGTCAGCCCGCCGCCCTGCGTCACTGTCGTGCCGATGCGCGCCAGGGCGTCCAGCAGCGGCTGGCTCGTCAGCGCCGGGCCGCCCGAACAGCGCGTGGAGAATGGGTAGGGGGCCAGCAGCCCCAGCAGCAGCGGCCCGCCCTCGCCGGCCAAGCCCAGTTCAAGCGGTCCCTGCGGCTCGAGCAGCCCGCCGACGCCCAGGCCGTATACGTGCCAGGCACCGTCCCGCGCCTCCAGGCGCACCCCCAGTTGTCGCAGGGCCGCCGCCGTCGCCAGCACCTCGGCGCTGTCGGGCAGGCCCTCGATCGTGCTGTGTCCGACCGCCAGTGCCGACACGATCAGCGCCCGATGGGCAATGGCTCGGTCGCCCGGCGTGGCAAACCGCCCCGAAAGCGGGTTGGCCCCGTGGCTCGCGAGCGGGCCGCTATCGGCTGGAATCGGATGGGCGGTTTGGATCATGGGCGAGCCGGCTGTAGCATGCCCCGGCGCGGCAAGGCCACTACCCCCGGACGGCGGGAACCAGCTCTCCACATTTTCGGTTTGACAGGGGCGGTGTTTGTCCATAACCGGACTGACCGAACCGGGGCCAGAAGCCCCGCAAAACCTTACGAGGAACATCGATGGCCAGTTCCGAACGCGGCACCAAGCGCACCGATCCTGAAACGGGCAAGAAGTTCTACGATCTCAATATGGACCCGATCGTCTCGCCCTATACCGGCAAGAGCTATCCCCGCTCCTATTTCGAGCAGGTGCTCGCCGGCAAGCCCTCCCCCGCTTCCGCCCGCAAGGTGGATGACGAGGACGATGAGGAGATCGAAGAAGAGGCCGAGGACGCGGCAGCGCCCGAAATCGTCTCGCTCGAGGATGCCGATGCCGAGGAATCCGGCGACGAGGAAATCCCCGAGACCGATGACGTCGAAGTCGACGAGGAGCTTGGCGACGATGATGCCGACGTCTTCCTCGAGGAAGACGAAGACGAGGACGACGAACTTGGCTTTGAAGTTGGTGGCGACGAAGATCGTTGATTTGACTTGAGTTTTTGGCCGGCTGCGACATTCAGCCGGCCAAGCAAAAAAGTGTCATTTAGGCACTTGCACGGGGGCGGATCATCCAATAGGTTCCGCCTCGCTTCGGACGGGCGAGCCGCCCTCCAAGACCCAAAGGAATGGGGCCATAGCTCAGCTGGGAGAGCGCTTGCATGGCATGCAAGAGGTCAGCGGTTCGATCCCGCTTGGCTCCACCAATTCCTTCCTCTCAAAGGCCCAGCATATCGAACAACGTGTGTGGCGCATTGGCGGTGCACTCTTCGCACACGCCGTCCCGGAACTCAGCTACGGGCCTCGCCCAAGACACTTGTCGCATGCCCTCATTGCAATTGCGGCTTCTGCAGGAATGCGTCCCGATCCGCTGTCTTGATGCGGACCCAGCTTTCGCGTCCGTCGCGCAGGATGCGCATGGAGAATTCGCTGCCCGCCGGCGCCCGGCGCCATAGTTTGCGGTAGAAGTCGGCCAGGCCCTCCACTTCGTCGCCATCGAGTTCGCTGATGACGTCGCCGCTACGGATGCCCGCCTGTTCGGCGGGGCCGCCGCCAGCCACGCTCATCACCACCACTTCATTGCTCTGCTCGGCCGAGAACACGCCCAGCCAGGGCCGGGATTCGCGCTTGGGCCGCCCGGCGGCGATCAGGTCGCCGAGAATGGGCTTGAGCAGGTCGATCGGCACCAGCATGGTGATGTCGGTGGTCTTGCCCATTTGCAGCATCTGCAGCCGCAGCGAACCGATGCCGATCAACCGGTTGTCGGCATCCACCACGGCGGCGCCACCCCAGGAGGGGTGGAACGGCGCGGCGAAGAGGGCTTCGTCGAGCAGATATTCCCAATAGCCGGCAAATTCCTGCCGCGCGACGATCGCGGTCGGCACGTCGAGGCCCTGGCCATCGATGATGGTCGCCCGGTCGCCGACCCTGGTGTCCTTCGAATTGCCCAGTTCCAGCGCCGGCAGGTCGAGCTTGCCCAGCGCCTGCACTAGGCCGAACCCGGTCTGCTGGTCGTAGCCCACCACATGCGCGGGCAGGACGCGCTCGTCATAGGTGGTGAGCCAGACCTCCTCGGCCTCGGTGATCAGGTAGCCGATGGTTACGATCAGGCCATCCTCGCCGATCACCACGCCGCTGCCTTCGCGCACGGTGCCAAGCGTCGAGGCCGTGAAGGCCGTGTCCGGCACCTGCGCCCTGAGGGATACGATCGATTTGCGCATGGAATGGGTCATGTTCGCCACCTGCCTTTCGCCTTCCCTCTAGATAGGCCGAAGGGGAATTCCCGCAAGAGCGCGCGGCTCCGCCGCTACAGCATCACGCTGGTCCGCTTGCCGGCGTGGCTTGCGATCGGCGCAGAGGCCCGGCGCGGCGTGACGATGCGCAGCGCCAGCGCTGCCTGGCTCGCCAGGGCAATGAAGGCGAGCGTCCAGTCCTCGGCGGCCGTGCCTTCGCCTACGTCGCCCTGGATAAAAGGCAGGCTGGCGAAATCATAAGGGTGCTGGCGCCCATCGAAGAACGGCAGGCGCAGCTGGACGCGCGTGCCCGGGATGTCGAGTGCGGTAAACCAGGGCTGCCTGGCCTCGATCTCGCTGGGTGCGGGATGGCGCAGCGCGCCAGGCGCCGATGGCGCGATCCAGCGACCGACGACGTCGCCAGCCGTATTTCGGGCCACGATGGCGCCGTCAGTACGGGTCAGCGATCCCATGGCCACGCCATCGATCGACACGGTCCAGCGCCGGGGCCTCAGTCCCCATTGCGGCAGCAGTTCGAGATAGTTCGTGGCGGCGAGGTCGACTTCGTGCCCGGAGGTCTCGAGCCGCGTGGAAGCCTCCAGTACCCAGGGGCCAATGGCCCGGACGGTGTGGGAGAAGCGAGCAGCCTTTGGCATGGATCGCGTCTCGCCGGCGCGACCCGACGGCGCATAGAGCAGGCATTCCATCCGGCGGGAGAACGGTCCGGCGCTGGTGGTCCAGCGGCCGTCCATCTGCAGGCGCCCGAGGAAGACGGCGCGCCACGGCGCCAGCGTCGGCACGCCGGCGGGGCCGCTTTGGCGCAACGTAACCGCTACAATCCACACTCCCGTGCCCACGATGAGCAGGCAGAATAGGGCCAGGAAGGCGGGGGCAAGAGCGGCCGGGATCGGAATCATGACAGTGCCATCAGACAGCGATGATGCGGGAATGCGCGCGGACCGTTAGGGTCGCTCGATTGAACGGCCGGTGATGGCGGCATTCAGTTTCCATTCAGGCCCAAGCCGTCCCGCCCTCCTGCCATCAATTGACGCTGCGCGGGGGCTTGGTTCTTCTGGTCCTGTTCAAGATTCGGATGCACCCGTGGCCAAAGCCCCACTTGCCCTCAGCCAGATTGCTGCCCGCCATATCTGGATCGCGGCGCAGCGCCTCGACACCGCGGCGCCCTTTGGCGACGGTCCGGCCGCGACCCGGGCTGCCATTGCCCATCTGGGCTATGTGCAGATCGATACCATCAATGTCATCGAGCGTTGCCATCACCACATCCTCTGGTCACGCATTCCGGGCTACCGGCGCGGCGACCTGGCGCAGAACCAGTCCGTCGACAAATCGGTGTTCGAATACTGGACCCATGCCCTGAGCTACGTGCCCACGGAGGACCTGCCGTTTTTCGTGCCGGCCATGAAGGCCTATCGCCACAAGCCGAGCGCCTGGTTCGGCAGCGTCACGCCCGACGAGGTGCGCAAGATGACGCGGCGCCTCAAGACGGAAGGGCCGCTGTCGATCCGGGACATCGACGATGACGAGCTGGTCGACAAAGACCATCCCTGGGCCAGCCGCAAGCCGAGTAAGCGGGTACTGCAGCTGATGTTCTACCAGGGCCTGGTGGCCATCGCCGCCCGACAGGGCATGGTCAAGACCTATGATCTGATCGGCCGCCATTTCGGCTGGACCGGCCAGCCCAAGGCGGCCACCGAGCGGCAGATCGTGGCCTACAAGCTCGATCGCGCCTTGCGCAGCCAGGGGGTCGTCAGCCTCGATTCGATCTGCCACCTCGATGCACCGGCCAAAAAGGCAGTGCGGGAGCTGATCGAGAGCCGCGTGCGGCGCAGGCTACTCGTTCCGGTCGCGATCGAGGGTGCCGAAAAGGTGGCGCACTGGGCCGAGCCCGCGACGCTCGAAGCCCTGACCGGCGAGCAGCCCAACCTGGTCCACATTCTCTCGCCCTTCGATCCGCTGATCATCCAGCGCAAGCGGCTCAAGCTCTTCTTCGGCTACGACCATCTCTTCGAGGCCTACATACCCGCCGCAAAGCGCAAGCTGGGCTATTTCGCACTGCCCGTGCTCATGGGCGACCGCATCGTCGCCGCGCTCGACCTCAAGACCGACCGAACTGCCGGGACCGTCTTGATCCAGAAGCGCACCGATTTTGCCGACGTCGGCGCCGAGGGCGAGCACGCGATCGAGGAAGCGCTAGGACGATTCCAGCGCTTCCAACTGGGCGACTAGCGCGGATCGTCAGGTCGCTTCGGCCCCGACTGCGCGAGGCTGGTCTGCAGATAGTCCATCGCCCTGGTCCATTGCGGATCACTCCAACGACGCATCATCTCGTCCTGGCTCACATCCTCGACGCGCTGTTGCAGCCACCAGATATTGCCGAACGGGTCGCGCACCCGACCCACCTTGTCGCCGAATGCGAGCATCGTGGGTTCGGTCACCACTTCGGCACCCGCCCGCACTGCCGCATCGAACGCCGACTGGGCATCCGGCATAAAGAGGCGAATGAATGCCGGCGTCGGCGCCCAGCCTTCGGGCGCGTCGAACATCATCACAACGCCCGATCCGATACGCATCTCGGCATGGCCGATCCGGCCGCCTACCTCCATCCGGCCCAGATCCTCCGCGCCAAAGGCGCGGGCCAGAAAATCCATCAGGCCAGCAGTATTCTGACCGATAATCCAGGGCGTGATCGTGGTATAACCATTGGGCACAGCGTTCATGGTCTAGCTCCGTCTTGATCTACGGCATCATGAACGCCCGGCCTGACAAACGGTGTCAGTATTGCTCGGTGAATTAGGAACTATGAGCCAGCCGGGTTTCGAGCGGATGATCCGGCTCGGCGACTAACGTCGCTATTGCGCGGTCCAGCCGCCATCCACCATCAGCACGGCGCCATTGACCAGGCCGCCAGCGGGCGAGGCAAGGTAGATCACCGCGCCCGCCACGTCGCCGATCGTGCCGACGCGCCCGATCGGCAGCCGGTCGAGCACGCCCTTGAGATAGTCGGGCTGGTCGAGCCGCTCGGCGGTGCCCGGCGTATAGATGAAGGTGGGCGCCACCGCGTTGACCGTGACGCCGCGATGGCCCCATTCGAGGGCCAGCACGCGGGTGAACTGGTCGACGCCCCCCTTGGTGGCGCAATAGACCGCATGGTCGCGGATGCCGACGCTGCCGGCCTGCGAACTGATATTGACGATGCGGCCCGCACCCTGCGCCAGCATGATGCGCCCAGCGGCCTGGGCGACGAAGAAGCTGCCCTTGAGGTTGACCGCCATCATGCCGTCCCAATCGGCCTCGGTCACGTCCTCGGCCGGGTGGTTGTCCCCGAGCCCCGCATTGTTGACCAGGATATCGACCGCGCCGAAATGCGCCCGGATCGCCGCAAAAGTGGGACCGATCGAATTCACATTGCGCACATCGAGGGTAAAGGCTGCCGCTTCGCCGCCTTCGGCCTGGATTTCACTGACCAGCCGGTCGAGCTTTTCCTTGTCGCGCGATGCCACGGCGACGCGCGCCCCGGCCGCCGCGACCGCCTTGGCCAGGCCATGGCCGATGCCCATGCTGGCGCCGGTCACCACGGCAACCTTGCCGGAAAGGCTGAAATCGGGATGGCTCATGGCGTCCTCGCATTCGGAATCGGTTGTTCAGGCTACCCCGAAACCAGCATTCCCAAAACGGGCAAGCGGCCGCCATCCGGGCCTAGCCTCATGGCCTTCCCTCCTGGGGGGCGATTTTGCCTTCGGCCGGTTCGAAGCTTTCATTCATCGGCGCGTCACGCTAAAAGCCGTGGCTGACAGTGGGGACCACCATGGCGACTTATACTGACATTGCCCGGCGGGTATACAACCACACCTGGAAGCTCGACCCCATCGTTCGCAGCCTCCTCGACACCGATTTCTACAAGCTGCTGATGTTGCAGATGATCTGGGGTCTCTACCCCAAGGTCTCGGCCACCTTCTCGCTGATCAACCGCACCAAGTCGGTGCGGCTGGCCGACGAGATCGACATCGAGGAACTGCGGGCCCAACTCGATCACGTGCGCACGTTGCGCTTCACCAAGAAGGAAATGATCTGGCTGGCCGGTAACAGCTTTTACGGCAGCAAGCAGATCTTCGAGCCGGCCTTCCTCAAGTGGCTGGAGGATTTCCGCCTGCCCGAATATCGGCTGGAAAAGCGCGACGGCCAGTTCGTGCTGGATTTTCCCGGCCTGTGGCTCGAAACCTCGATGTGGGAAATCCCCGCGCTCGCCATCATCAACGAGCTGCGCTCCCGCGCCGCCATGAAGCTTTATGGCCCGTTCACGCTCGACGTCCTCTATGCGCGCGCCAAGGCCAAGATGTGGGAAAAGGTGGAGCGGCTGCAGAAGCTCCCCGATTTGCGCATTTCCGATTTCGGTACCCGCCGCCGCCACTCCTTCCTGTGGCAGCGCTGGTGTGTCGAGGCGCTCAAGGAGGGGATCGGCGAGGCCTTTACCGGCACGTCCAACGTCAAGCTGGCCATGGACAATGATCTGGAAGCGCTCGGCACCAATGCGCATGAACTGCCCATGGTGCTGGCTGCCCTGGCCAAGACCGACGAGGCCCTGATGGCCGCGCCCTACCAGGTGCTGCAGGATTGGGAGAGCTACTATGGCGGCAATCTCAAGATCGTGCTGCCCGATGCCTTCGGCACCGACAGCTTCCTGCGCAATGCGCCCGACTGGGTCGCCGACTGGACCGGCTTCCGCCCGGACAGCGCCCCGGCCATCGAGGGCGGCGAACGCATCATTGCCTGGTGGAAGGAACGCGGCCGCGACCCGCGCGAGAAGCTGCTGATCTTCTCCGATGGCCTGGACGTCGACATGATCGAAGAAGCCTACCTGCATTTCGACGGCAAGGTGCGCATGGCCTTCGGCTGGGGCACCAACCTCACCAACGATTTCGAGGACTGCGCCCCCGAGCCCAATCCGGGGCTGATGCCCATTTCGATCGTGGCCAAGGTCAGCGATGCCAATGGCAGGCCGGCGGTGAAGCTGAGCGACAACCCGGCCAAGGCCACTGGCAATCCCGACGAAATCGCCCGCTATCTCCGCATTTTCGGCGATGCCGGCAGGGTCAACCACCCCGTAAAGGTCTAGTGGAACCGATTGCAACCGGCGGCATTACCGGTTGTGGAGAAAGCCCCGGCGTCCCGGCGGCGTTTACGCCTTGGGAACCATGCCGCACTAGCCTTCTGGCGGGGGCTCCATCAGGGGCCGAATGGAATTGCAGCTTATCGATATCAACGTGCGCGACAAGCAGGCGCATCCGCGCCTTGCCGGACGCATGACCGGTCACGTCCGAGCCGTGCTGCAGGAAACTGTCGGCGGCAAGGACCAGACCCACGAATTGACCATTCCTGTCTGGGCCGACCTGCCCGAGGGGACCAGCGACGCCGATATCGACATGGCCCTCATGGTCAAGGCCGCCGACATCATCGGCCGGCTCAAGGCCAACCTCACCCCTACGCCGTCCCCTTAGGTCAGGCCCTGATCGCCGGCAGGTTCCGCCCGCGATTGAGCGCCACCAGCATGGCCCGTACATCGTCCTCGGCCGCCTTGGTCACCTGCTTGCGGTTGTCCGTATCGCGTAACGGCCGCGGCGCACCGAAGGCCACCGTGACCTCCTTGGTCGGCCCCCCCAGGATTTCGCGAATGTTGCGGCCCGCCGACTTGGACTTGATCCAGGCGATCAACGACCGCTCGGTGCGGCCCACCGGCAGTCCCTGCAGCTTGGTATAGGCGATGGTCAGCGGCTGGATCATGACGTCCTGGGCGCCCGCCGCCAGCATGGCATGCTGGGCCGCTCCGACCAGCGCCGAGCGGAACGGCAGCACGTGGGTACCGATATCGGACTGGCCCTCGGCAAACAGCAGCACCGCATTTCCGCCCGCCATGTGCGCACCCATTTCCGAGGCGGTGCGGCCGGTATCGCTGCGCCGCGTGCGATCGACGAAGATGGTCTTCTGCAGCCGCGCCATCATGCCCACGAAAAACCAGTCGGCGACCTCGCGCTTGGCGACGAAGGTGACATCGGCCACCGAGCCGACGGCGACGATGTCGGTCCAGGAAATGTGGTTGGAAACCAAGAGGGTCGGCCGTCCGGTCGCCGGCTTGCCCACCACGTTGACCCGCAGGCCCAGGAAGATGCAGCCGATCCGATGAAAGAAGCGCGGCAGCACGTTCCAGAACGGCAGCTTGAGCGCGTTGATCACCGCCTGGGCCGGTATGACCACAATCATCACCGGCACGAGCACGAAGAGGAAGAACAGGACGCGGAAGATCATTTTTTGCTTTTGTCGGCGCTTTCGATCGGAACGGCATAGAGTTCGAGCCGATGGTCGACCAGGCGATAGCCCAGCCGCTTGGCGATGACCTCCTGGATGGCCTCGATTTCCTCGTTGCGGAACTCGATGACCATGCCGCTGCGGATATCGATCAGGTGATCGTGGTGTTCGTCCGGGATCAGCTCGAACCTCGCCCGGCCATCCTTGAAGTCATGCTTGGTGACGAGCCCGGCTTCCTCGAACAGGTTGACGGTCCGGTAGACGGTCGAGAGCGAGATGCGGTCGTCCACCGCGGAGGCGCGCCGGTAGAGTTCTTCGACATCAGGGTGGTCCGAGGCCGCCTCGATCACCCGCGCGATGACGCGCCGCTGGTCGGTCATGCGCATGCCCTTGGAGACGCAGGCCTCTTCAAGCGTCGGGTCAGTCTGGCTTCTGCTCACGCTCGCGCTCCCAACCGGTCCATGTCCGACCGGGTTACCCAAGATCACGCGCCATGACAAGCGCGGTGGCCTGCGACCCATCGGCCTTGGGATAATAGCCCTTGCGCGTGGAAATGGTGGCAAAACCCTCACGCTGGTAGAGCTTGATGGCAGGCGCATTTTCCTCGCTCACTTCGAGGAACATCTTGCGCGCCGGCGACAGCAGCAGGTCGTCGAACACCGCCTTCATCAGGGCCTGGCCGATGCGTTTGCCGCGCCATTTGGGATCCACGGCAATGGTGAGGAGTTCCGCCTCGTCCTCGACCACGCGGATCAGCGCGAAGCCGGCGATGCGACGCCTGGGGTCGCAGGCCACGTAAACCGGCGTATCGGCATCGCCCAGGAAGCTTTCGAACTCGCCCGCCGGCCAGCCGCGGTAGAAGCCCAGCGCATGGATGCGCGCCAGTTCCTTGGCATCGCTCATCCTGCCGGGCTCGATATGCAGGCCACCTGGGGCCATCCACAGCTTGATCATGCGCCCCGCCTTTCGATCCGCGCCGCCGTCTGCGGCTTGGCATCGGCATCGCGGATATAGTTCGGTTCGGGCGGATTGCCAGCCGGGTCGAGGGTCGCGCCGTAGCGTGCGAGGGCGGCGATATCGACGAAGGGCGTGGTGATCAGCGTCGTGCCCGGCACGATCGCCGCCTGGGCGATGACCATGGGCACCAGCTCGCCCGCCGTCATGGGCTGCCCCGGCCCGGCAAAGGTCTGGAAATAGGCTTCGCCCCGCCGCGCATCGAGCAACACCATCGCCGGTCCATCGGCGGCCAGCGACAGGGCCACCAGGCTTGATACGCCGATCACCGGTATCCCCCGTGCCAGGCCGATGCCGCGCGCGGCGCTGAGGCCGATCCGCAAGCCCGTGAACGAACCCGGCCCCGTCGTCGTGACCACCCGCTCCAGGTCGGCATAGCCCACCCCGTTGCGGCCAAGCAGCGCGGCGATCCGGCCGAAGATCAGCTCGGCATGGCCGGTGGCGATCTCGTCGATCGCCATGTCGGTGTGACCATCGTCGAGCAGCAGGCCCAATTGCAGTCGCGGCGCGGCGGTGTCGATGGCTAGCGTAATGGTCATGCATCCGCTCTAGCGCCGTGTGCTTGATGTGTCGAGCCACCAACCCCGCCTTGACGCCCCACCCCGTCGCGGCGACCTTGCGGCATGCTTCCTGATTCGCCGAGCACCACCCGATGACCTGGCTGGCCGAGAATGCCATGCTGAGCCATGGCTGGCGGCGCTTCCTGCTGCTGGTGCTGGCGGGAGCCATTGCCGGCCTTTCGGTACCGCCGCTCTTTGTTGTGCCGGCTTTGTTTGTCGCCTTCCCGGTCTGGGTCTGGTGCCTCGATGGGGCCGAGCGCGTCCGGGGCTGGCGTCGTCTCGTCGGTCCGGCCTTTACCATCGGCTTTGCTTTCGGCTGGGGCTATTTCACCGTCGCCTTCCATTGGCTGGGTGCCGCCTTCTTCGTCGATGGCGGGATCATGCTGGTCGTCATGCCCTTTGCCATCCTGGCGCTGGCAGCCATGATCGCCTTTTTCTGGGGCGTGGCTTCGGCGCTGGCGCACCTGTTTTGGTCGCATGGCGCCTGGCGCATCGTCACGCTGGCGACCTTCCTCACCATTGCCGAATGGGCTCGTGGCCATGTGCTGACCGGCTTTCCCTTCGACCTGCTCGGTTATGCCCTGACGCCCACCGACGAGATGATGCAGATCACCTCGGTCATCGGCATCTATGGCCTCACCTACCTCGCCGCGCTCCTCGCCATGACGCCGGCACTGATCTGGCCGGCCGACGATCGCAGCCTTTCCCGCCGGCTCCTCCCGCTGTTCCTGGCGCTCCTCGTCATCGCCGGCCAGCTCGCCTATGGCTACAACCGCCTCGTCGGCACCACGGCCACCGAGCGGTCCGACATTTCCCTGCGCCTGGTGCAGCCGCTGGTCTATGAGCATGCCGATTTCGGCAATGTCGACCCGGTAGCGCTGATCGACCGCCTGCTGATGCTCTCGGACATGCGCATGGATCCTTCGGACCAGGGCCTGGCCGACATCACCCATCTGGTCTGGCCCGAATCGAGCCTCCCCTTCTTCCTCGCCACCTATCCCGAGGCACTGGCCCGCATTGCCCGCCTGCTGCCCGAGGATGCGACGCTGCTGACCGGCGCGCCGCGCCAGCAATATGAACCCGGCGCCACGGAGGCATCCGGTCCGCCGTACAATTCGCTCCTGGCCATCGACACCAATGGCGAGGTGATCGCCAGCTATGACAAATCCCATCTGGTGCCCTTCGGCGAATTCCTGCCCTTTGGCGAGTTCTTCGCCCGGCTGGGCATCAAGCAATTCGTGCCCGGCGCCGAAGGCTGGGCCCATGGTGACGGGCGCCGGCGCCTGATGAGCCTGCCGGCCACGCCGCCCTTCCTCGCGCTGATCTGCTACGAAATCCTGTTTTCGGGCGATCTCGGCGACACTTCGGGCGCTCAGTTCCTGCTCAATATCACCAATGACGCCTGGTTCGATGGCTCCATCGGTCCCGCCCAGCATGCCCATCACGCCCGCATCCGCGCCGTCGAAGAGGGCATGAGCCTGGTGCGCTCCGCCAATACCGGCCTTACCTTCGCCACCGATCCGCTGGGGCGTATCACGGCCGAGATCGCGCCCCAGGAAATGGCCGCGCTCGATGTCCGCCCGCATGAACGGCTCGCCACCACAGTCTTTGCGCAGGTCCGCCATTGGCCCCTGCTGATCGCGATCCTGGCGGGCCTGCTCATCTCCCTGGCCGCGGCGCGCGCCGATCGCCGCCGCCCGCTCTAGCTGCGCCTTTGCCTTTCCATCGCCCCCTTGCTGTGTCATCACGGGGATACATCCAATTGCGAGTAAGCCATGACCATCCGACTGCATCGCGGCGATCTGCCTGACCTTGGCCGCTTTGGCCGCGAGGTCGCTGTTGATACCGAGACCATGGGGCTCGACCCGCATCGCGACCGGCTCTGCGTGGTCCAGCTCTCGGCAGGCGATGGCAGCGCCGATATCGTGCAGCTTCCCCAGGACGCGACCGAGGCGCCCAACCTGGTCCGCTTGCTCGCCGATCCCGGCGTCACCAAGATTTTCCACTATGCCCGGTTCGATGTGGCCGCGCTCAAGCAGCGCTTCGGCGTGGTCACCGGCCCGCTCTACTGCACCAAGATCGCCTCACGCCTCGTGCGCACCTATACCGATCGCCACGGACTAAAAGACCTGGTGCGCGAACTGCTCAACATCGACCTCTCCAAGCAGCAGCAGAGCTCGGACTGGGGTGCAGACAAGCTGACCGAGGCGCAGCTCGATTATGCCGCCTCCGACGTGCTCTACCTGCACGATCTCAAGCGCCATCTCGATCGCATGCTCAAGCGCGAGAACCGCATGGAACTGGCGCAGCAATGCTTCGACTTTCTCCCCACCCGCTGCGAGCTCGATCTGCTGGGCTGGCAGGAAACCGATATCTTCGCCCATAGCTAGAGGCGCCTGCCCATGACCCTGCATGCCGATGCAGCCCAGCGCCTGGCGATCTACCGGGGCCTCGAAGCCCGCAACCGGCTCGTGGCGATCCTGCGCGTCGGCGTGCCGGCCCTGGGGGCAGTCGCCCTTTCGGCGCTGCTGCTGCAGATCTACATGTCCAGCCAGACCGCGCGCTTCGGCATTAGCCAGATCGTGGTTTCGCCCGACAGCATCAGCGTGGAGACCCCCGAATATTCCGGCGTGCTGGATGACGGGACCGCCTATCGCGTTTCGGCCAGCTCGGCCCGCGCCGCCGTCGAGGCGACCGATCGCATCGGGCTTTCCGATGCCTCGCTAACCATGGTCAAGCCCGACGGCGTGACCATCCAGGTCGATACGCCTGCCGCCGTTCTCGATACGACCGGGCAGATCGTCGAGATCGAAGGCATGGCAGAGGTCAGCAACTCGCTGGGCACGTCGGGCGTTCTGCGCAACACCGTGTTCGACTATGTCGCCCAGCGCCTCACTGGCACCGGCAAGGTCGACATCGACTATGCCGACGGCACCAAGCTTCTGGCCGAAGGCCTCACCTATGACGCGGCGGCGATGGTCTGGACATTCACGCGTGCCACCGTCACCTTGCCCGATACGCCCGGAGCCAACCAACCCGCCATGCCCACACCATGATCAAGCGCTTCTTGCTGGCCGCCATCCTGCTCCTGCTGGCGCTGCCCGCCTTTGCCCAGCAGCCGGTGCAGATCACGTCAGATCTGTTCACCGTCGATGAGAAGACCAAGGAAGCCGTGTTCACCGGCAACGTCGTGGTGGTCCATCCCACGGTAAAGGTCTGGGCCGACAAGGTCGTCGCCGTCTATGGCCAGGAGGGCCCCAGCGATATCGAGAGCTTCATCGCCTCGGGCAAGGTGAAGCTCGAGACCGACGAGCAGACCGCGACCGGCGACCAGGCCGTGTTTACCCCCGGTGACCAGTTGCTGCGCCTCACCGGCAATGTGGTGGTCATCAATGCCAGCGGCACCATCCAGGCGGGCGAACTGGTGGTGAACATGGAAACCAATGTTTCCACCTTCACCAGCTCGGGCAGCAGCGGGCGCGTCACCGGCGTGTTCACCAGCCAATGACGGACGCTCCGGCCAAGCCGCGTATCGACCAGACCGGGTGGCTCGTCGCCCATAGCCTGGCCAAGAGCTTCGGCAAGCGCGTGGTCGTGCGTGACGTCTCCATCGCCGTGCGCCGCGGCGAGGCTGTTGGCCTGCTCGGGCCCAACGGCGCCGGCAAGACGACGGTCTTCACCATGATCATGGGGCTGGTCAAACCCGATGGCGGCTCGATCAGCCTGGATGGTCGCGAAATCACCCGCCTGCCCCTGTTCCAGCGCGGCCAGCTCGGCATCGGCTACCTGCCGCAGGAGCCCTCGATCTTCCGCGGCCTCAGCGTGCGCGGCAACATCATGGCGGTGCTGGAAAACCATGTGAAGGGCAGGGGGGAACGCCAGGCCCGGCTCGAGGCACTGCTCGACGAATTCTCCATCCGCCACCTCGCCAGGTCCAATGCCCTGGCGCTTTCGGGCGGCGAGCGCCGGCGCGTCGAGATCGCCCGCGCCCTCGCCGCCGATCCGGTCTTCATGCTGCTCGACGAACCTTTTGCCGGCGTCGATCCCATCGCCGTCAACGAGGTCAAGGGCCTGGTGCGGCAGCTGACGCGCCGCGGCATCGGCGTGCTGATCACCGACCATGCCGTGCGCGAGACGCTGGGCCTGGTCGATCGGGCCTACGTCATCCATGGCGGCAAGGTGATGATTCAGGGCCGCCCCGAAACCATCAGCGCCGACCCCGACGCAAGGCGGGTGTATCTGGGCGAAGGGTTCGAGCTCTAGGCTGCGACCCATTGGGCAAATCGCTCCAGTGGAGCGATTTGAGCAGACTAGGCCATGAGAGCTACGCTCGAATGGCCCAGATGTCCCGGACCTTCAATCTCCCTCCGACGCGCTATGACACTGTAAGGTCAAGACCTAGGCCATGACTTGGCACAGAACTTGCCCTCAGCCTCAAATTGAGTCATGGTCCGGCCGAAAACGCCACTCAAGGGTCTCGATTTAATGGCACTTTCGCCGCGTCTGGAATTTCGTCAGGCCCAGAGCCTGACACTGACGCCGCAACTGATGCAGTCGATCCGGCTGCTGCAGCTGAGCCACCTTGAGCTCAATGATTTCGTCGACGCCGAGCTGCTGCGCAATCCGCTGCTCGAACGCGAGGATGGCGGCGAACCCGGCGAGGCCGAGCCAGCCGAAATCCCCGAGCGTTCCACCGAGATCAGCGCTTACGAAGATACTGTCGAGCGCGGCGAGCGCATCCAGGACGCGGCCTCCATCGCCGATGGCTATGACACCTCGGTCGACAACGTCTTCCCCGACCAGAGCGCGCAGGATCAGCTCAATCCGCAGAGCCGGCTCGACCGCAATGGTTCCAGCGAGGCCGGCGAGGCGCCCGACATCGACCAGTTCGTCGCCAGCCGCCCGCTGCTGAGCGAGCACCTGGAAGCGCAGGCCAACATGCTCCTGCGCACCCCGGCCGATCGGCTGATCGCCCGGCACCTTATCGACGGTCTCAACGAAGCCGGCTATCTCACCGCCGATCTCGATGCCCTCTCGGAGCAGCTCGGCGCCGAACGTGCGGACATCGATGCCGTGCTCGAGGCGCTCCAGGGCTGTGACCCCATCGGGGTCTTCGCCCGCTCGGTGCCGGAATGCCTTGCCATCCAATTGCGCGACCGCGACCGCCTCGATCCGATGATGCTGGCCTTGCTCGACAATATCGGCATGCTGGCCGAGCACAACATGGCCGGCCTGATGAAGGCCGTGGGTTGTGACCGCGAGGATCTCGCCGACATGCTGGCCGAAATCCGCCAGCTCGACCCCAAGCCGGGCCTCGCCTTTGATAGTGGCCCGGTCGAGGCGGTGGTGCCCGATGTCTTTGTCCGCCGCGGCCCCGATGGCGCCTGGCAAATCGAGCTCAACACCGAGACCCTGCCGCGCGTGCTGGTGAACCGGGTCTACTACGCCACGGTGACCAAGAAGACCCGTGACCCGGCCGAAAAGGCGTTCCTCTCCGATTGCCTGGCCACTGCCAACTGGCTGACCAAGAGCCTCGACCAACGGGCGCAGACCATCCTCAAGGTGGCCGCCGAAATCGTGCGCCAGCAGGATGGCTTCCTCACCCACGGCATCGCCCACCTCAAGCCCATGACGCTCAAGATGGTGGCCGAAACCATCGACATGCATGAATCGACGGTGAGCCGCGTCACCTCCAACAAATACATGGCGACCCCACGCGGCCTCTACGAGATGAAGTATTTCTTCACCACTGCCATCGCCTCCAGCGACGGTGGCGGCGACCACTCGGCGGAAGCGGTGCGTCACCGCATCAAGCAGCTCATCGATGCCGAAGCCATCAGCGATATCCTCAGCGACGACACCATCGCCGAAGTGCTGAAAAAAGAGCAGGGCATCGACGTGGCCCGCCGCACGGTGGCGAAATACCGCGAGGGCATGAATATCCCCTCGTCGGTGATCCGGCGCCGGCAGAAGAAAAATCTGGAGAAGGCTTGAGGGCCTTTGGCCAGTGCGGGCCTACTCACCCACCGGCCGTCACCCTCGGGCTTGACCCGAGGGCGTTGCACTTGCGGAGCGTCGGTAAGTGAAGAGCCCTCGGGTCAAGCCCGAGGGTGACGATCTGCGAAGGATAGAGCTTTGAGCAGGGCTCGGCGCGGCAAATCACCACGCCCGCTTTAACCGCCCGCGAAGGCTAAGGCCATTGTGTGGCGATGTCCAAGACATAAACGAACCCGAGGGGGGTCTTGCGCATTGCGTCCCGGGCGCGGGCGGGTCTAGCATCGGCCATGCTGGCTTCCCACATGGATTGGGTAGGCAGCAGACGTGATCCCGAAAACCGGGAACCGGCTTTCGAGATCCTCGCGTCGAACCAGAACGACAAAAGGAAGAGGAAGCCATGACTTTACGCGTTTCGGGAAAGAACATGGATGTCGGCGATGCCCTGCGTGGCAAGGCCGAGGATCATTTCGCCACCGTGGTCGGCAAGTATTTCGACGGCGGCTATGACGGACATCTCACTCTCACCCCCGATGGCATCGGTTTTCGGGCCGATTGCGTAGTCCACCTCGATTCCGGCGCTACTCTGCAGGCCAGTGCCCAAGGCGGCGACGCCACCAGCGCCTATGAAGGCATGGCCCTCAATATCGAAAAGCGCCTGCGGCGCTATAACCGCAAGCTCAAGCAGCGCCCCCGCGGTGTGAACGGCTCGGCCGATGGCCTGACGGCCCAGTATACCGTGTTCGGCGCCAGCGATGACCTGGATGAGCTGGACGAAGACTATGCGCCGCCCGTGATCGCCGAGACCACCAAGAACCTGCGCGAGCTGAGCGTGGAGGAGGCGGTGATGGAGCTCGACCTGACCGGTAGCCAGGTCGTGATGTTCCGCCATGCTGGACATGGCGGGCTGAATGTGGTCTATCGCCGCTCCGACGGCAATATAGGCTGGATCGATCCGGCTCTCGGGACCAATTAAGCCACTTCCCGCGCCAAACATCAGCAGAGTTTATTCTAAGGCAGACTTAATGGAATTGGCCGATATCCTGGCTAAGCGTGCCGTGCTGTGTTGCACGGGCACCAAGACGAAACGCCAGTTATTTGAAGAGCTTGCCGAGCGGGCAGCGGAAATCACCGGACACGACGCGGCCGAAATCCGCGAGGCGATCACCGGCCGGGAGGAGCTCGGCTCCACCGGTCTGGGCAATGGCATCGCCATTCCCCATGGCAAGCTTGCCGGCCTCAAGGGCGTTACCGCGCTGCTGGCCCGGCTGGACCAGCCGATCGACTACGATTCGGTCGACGACCAGCCTGTCGATATCGTGGTGATGCTGCTGGCGCCCACGGGCGCCGGCGCCGATCATCTCAAGGCCCTGTCGCGCGTAGCCCGTCTGCTGCGCACGGAAACCGTGGTCGAGGAGCTCCGCTCTGCCAGCGATGCCGACCAGCTCTACGCCATCTTCACCGCTCCGGTTGCGACACATTACGCGGCCTGAGCGCACACGGCCAAAACAAAAAGGCCCGCGTATGAGACGCGGGCCTTTTTGTTTTTTCGGCGGGCCTGGTCGCTAGTGCAGCGTCGCCAGACCCAGATTCTTGTCGCCCAGCCATTCGATCACGGCATCTTCCGTATCGGTCACCAGCAGCGGCGTGCCATCGGCGGACATGACCAACTGGTAATCGGTCGCCGCGTCGAATTCGGCGTCATGGATCATCAGCGAGAGGATCGCCCCGCGAACCGGGCGGACATAGACCACCGCGTCGCCACCCAAGGCGGCGAATTGCGCGCGTGTCAGGTCCTTGAGGGGATGGTTCAGCGCTTCGGCTGCGGCCATTTCGTTGCGTTTTTCAAACATTTGTCGGCCCTTTCCTCACAATGAGCGAATGTCGATACGTCGGGCGATCTTCTGCGTTTTGGGACGCTCTAGAGCAACAACGAGCATACCATGCCCTAAAGTTGCATCCTTCACGATCATGCCATCGGCAAGAAGGAAGCTCCGCTGGAACTGCCGCGCCGCGATTCCGCGGTGCAGGAACTCCCGTCCGGGCTCGTCCTTCTGCTTGCCGCGGACCACGATCTGGTTGTCCTCGGCCAGCACTTCGAGTTCGCTGGCGCCAAAGCCGGCGACGGCAATGGAAACCAGGAACCGCTCCGTGCCATCAGGCTCGACGGTGCGCTCGATATTGTAGGGCGGATAGCCATCAGCGGACTTTGCCAGCCGATCGACGCGTTCCTCGAAGCTGTCGAAGCCGAGGAGAAAGGGAGCCGAAAACACTGAAATACGCGACATCCAAGCCGTCCTTGATTATCAAGCAACGTATCGGCGCGGACCCAACAATCCTGGCATCGCGCGCCTGACCAGAGATATGGGACAGACCAGGGTCCCGTTCAAGTGCGCCCGGGGAAGCTGCCTATGGACCAGACCGTCGCTGTCATCACACCTGCATGGAAGGCGCAGGACACCATCGTCACCACGGTACAGAGCGTCCTCACCCAGACCCATGCGGACTGGGAACTCTGGCTCATCGCCGATGACGGTTTCGACTACGGAGCGTTCCTGGCCGAGGCTGGCCTTGCCGATCCCCGCTTCCGCTTTCTCTCCAGCGGTGGCACCGGCCGCGGCGCTTCCAACACGCGCAATGTGGCCCTCGAGCAGATATCGGCGCCCTATGCCGCCATCCTCGACGCCGACGACCGGCTGAAGCCGCAAAAGCTCGAAAGGGCCGTCGCCGCACTTGAACATCATGGCATCGTCTCGACCGCGCTCGACGTGATGACCGACGACTTCCGCCACCTTCGCTATGTCGGAGACGGGCCCGATCGCGAACTCTCGCCCGGCACGCACAAGTGGGTCAGCCTCTCGATGGATTCCATGATTGTGTGGGACCGGCGCCGCGCCGACGGTCGCTATGACCCCACCATGAGCAACATGACCGATCTTGAATTCCTGCTGCAGCTCTACCGCACGGTGCCCGCCTCCATGCATCTGGGCACCCCGCTGCACGACTACGTCAAGCGCAGTTCCTCCATGAGCAACGGCAAGAATGTCGCCGAGGGCATGATCCGCTCCAAGACCGAAATCCTGCGCCGCCTGCAGACCGGCCATTATGGCCTGCCGCAGGCCGAAGTCGACGGCGTCGCCGCCTTCCTCACCATCTCGCTGGAAGCAGAGGCAAAGTATGAGGCTGCGCTGGCCGCAACGCCGGGCCTGCTGTTCGAGGATCACCTCGAACCGATGCTGGCGGCGGTCCGATAGGCTCGGCTCGCGGACAGCGCCCCGCTGCCCCCTTGCCATCGCCCCGCTTTCCCCCTATAGACGCGGCTTCTCCGGACCGCCCGGCCAAAAGGCATGCCGTGGCGGTTCTTGAATGCGATGGGCCCAAATCCATCCGACTACTCTTAAAGGACCCGCAAAATGCCCAAGATGAAGACGAAGTCTGGCGCCAAAAAGCGCTTCAGCTTCACAGCGACCGGTCGTGTCAAGGCAGGCGTCGCCGGCAAGCGCCACCGCCTGATCAACCACAACGCCAAGTACATCCGCACCAACCGCGGCACCAAGATCCTGTCCAAGGGCGACGAGGGTCTGGTCAAGTGGTACATGCCGTACAACCGCTAACGCTGAAGGGAAGCTGACACATGTCACGCGTTAAAAGAGGCGTTACCAACCACGCCCGTCACAAGAAGGTCTTGAAGGCTGCCGAGGGCTATTACGGCCGCCGCAAGTCGACGATCCGCATCGCCAAGCAGGCCGTCGAAAAGGCCGGCCAGTACGCCTACCGCGATCGTCGCGTCAAGAAGCGCAATTTCCGCGCCCTGTGGATCCAGCGTATCAACGCTGCCGTGCGCGACCACGGACTGACCTATGGCCGATTTATCGACGGCCTCAGCAAGGCTGAGGTTGCCGTTGACCGCAAGGTGCTGAGCGATCTGGCGATCACCCAGCCCGAAGCGTTTGGCGTGCTGGTCGCAAAGGCCAAGGCTGCTCTGGCATATCTCGAAGGCGTCGAAAAGACGACCCACGAGCGCGTCACCGCCTAATCTACCCAGCTTCGCTGAGGTCAAATAGCGCCTTGCGCCGCCCCATAAAGGCTGGCGCAGGGCGTTTTGTTTTGTGCTGGTTAGGAAACGTGGGCTCCCCTCCCCCTTGAGGGGAGGGGCGGGGGTGGGGGTCCATCAGCGCTTCACCCAACCACCCCCTCCCTCGATCCCTCCCCTCAAGGGGGAGGGAAGGCCGACTTCAGGATCGGGGCCGCAAGACACGAATTTTCCCCCTGACTCCGCCCGCCCAAAATGCTCTAACCGCCGCAATCGTCCGAGTTGAGAAATACCATGTCCCTCGATAGCCAGATCGCCACTCTCCGCGCCGATCTCTCCGCCGCCATTTCGGCCGCTGCCGACGAAGCCGCGCTGGACGCAGTGCGCGTCGCCGCCCTGGGCAAGAAGGGCAGCGTCTCGGCGCTCCTCGCCTCGCTCGGCGCGATGCCCCCCGAGGAGCGCAAGAGCGCCGGCCCCGCCATCAACGGCCTCAAGGGCGAGGTATCCGCCCTGATCGAGACCAAGAGCGCTGCGCTCAAATCCGCCGCGCTCGATGCCCGGCTCAAGGCCGAGACCGTTGACATTACCCTGCCTTTGCAGGCCGCTCCCACGGCCAGGGGCCGCATTCACCCCATCAGCCAGACCATCGACGAGATCACCGCCATCTTCTCGGACATGGGTTTCTCGATCGCCGAAGGCCCCGATATCGAGACCGACTATTTCAACTTCACCGCCCTGAATTTCCCCGAAGGCCACCCGGCCCGCGAGATGCACGACACGTTCTTCATGAAGCCCGGCGCTGACGGCGTGAAAAAGGTGCTGCGCACCCATACCTCGCCGGTGCAGGTCCGCGTCATGCAGAAGACCAACGAGAAGCCGGCGGCCGGCTACATGACGCCGGCCATGGACCCACCCATCCGCGTGGTGATTCCCGGCCGCACCTATCGCAATGACAGCGACCAGACCCATACGCCGATGTTCCATCAGGTCGAGGGGCTCGTCATCGACAAGTCCAGCCATATCGGCCAGCTGCGCTGGGTGCTGGAGGAATTCCTCAAGGCCTATTTCGAGGTGCCCAACGTCACCCTGCGCTTCCGTCCCAGCTTCTTCCCGTTCACCGAGCCGTCCATGGAAGTGGACGTGCAATGCGATCGCTCTGGCGCCGAGGTCAAGATCGGCGAGGGCAGCGACTGGCTCGAAATCCTCGGTTGCGGCATGGTCCATCCCAATGTCATCCGCAATGCCGGCCTCGACCCTGATGTCTACCAGGGCTTCGCCTGGGGCATGGGCATCGACCGCATTGCCATGCTGAAATACGGCATGCCGGACCTGCGCGCCTTCTTTGATGGTGACCAGCGCTGGCTGGATCACTACGGCTTCCGCCCGCTGGATTTGCCCACCCTCTTCGGTGGGCTGAGCAGCTAGGATGCGCTGGGCCTGGTCAACCTTGCTGGCGCTGTTGCTCTCGAGTGCCCCCGCTTTTGCCGAGGTACTCGAATGCAAGCCTAATAGCTTCGGCTATTGGTCGGGGGGCGAGGCGCAGGCGACGATTCTGACTGACGACGAGCAGCAAGCCGCCGGCTTCACTATCGACCTCCAGTCCGGCGCTTACCACCAGAACTGGAACGATGGCGTCGACCCGGTCGATGTCACCTATGAAGTCATCTATGGCGGTGCCTATGGGGACGAGGCCGATTTTATCGGCTGGCATGAGGCGACGCGCTCGCTGATCCGCATCCGCACCAACAATGAAGAATTCCAGTTCGTGCACGATCACGATCGCAGCCTGGATGTTGGCACCTGCAGCTTTATCTCGCGCGAGGGTCAGTATGACTGAAACGCTGCGCAATGTACCGGCTCTCGCCGCATTGACCGCTCGCGTCCAACGTGAGGCGCCGCCGCAATGACCCTCCCGCCGCAATATGCCAATTCCATCCAGTTCAGCTTTGGCGACTCGCCCGAGCTGGCCGAACAGTTGCTGGCCCTGGTTCTTTCCGGCAAGAAAACCGCCACCTGCGGCGCCCTGCGCGACTATGGCCCGGGCAAGGAGCCGCTGCCGCAGGTCGGCCGCCGCGATATCGTGCGCAACGGCGCCGGCGAACCCGCCTGCGTCATCGAAACCCGCGGCGTCGAGATCAAGCGCTTCGATGACATCCAGCCCGGTTTCACCGACCGCGAAGGGGAGGGCGACTACGCCGCCTGGCGCGCGGGACACGAGGCCTATTTCGCCCGCAATGGCGGTTTCTCGCCCGATATGGAAGTGGTCTGCGAGACCTTCCGACTGCTCGAGGTGCTGCCGGCCGGCCGCGATCTCTACAATCAGGTCGCTTCGCCCATCTTTATCGTCACCGATATCGAGAGCGATGGCCCCACGCCGCTGCACAATTCCATGCTGAGCTTCGCCTCGGTCGCCATCGAGGCCGATGGCACCCTGCATGGCGAGTTCGAAGCCCAGCTCCATCAGCGGCCCGATCGGACGCCCAACGAAACCACCATGGCCTGGTGGGATACCCAGCCCGAGGCCTGGGCCGCCACCACCACCGATCCCGAAGAACCCTCGGTGGTCATGCCGCGCTATGCGGACTGGGTCGAGAGCTTTCCCGGCCACAAGGTCTTCGTTGCCGCGCCGATGATCTTCGATGGTTTGTGGATGGACCACTATCTGGACGAATTTGCCGGCACCCGCGTACTGTCCGGCCCGTTCAAGGGCCGGCAGATCTTCCGCGGCGGCGGCATCTGCCTTTACACCATGGCCGGAACCCTGCGCGGCGCGCCATATCTCGATTGGGGCATGAGCAAGCTGCCGGCCGAATTCTACGGCCACATCGCCCACACCCACAAAGCCATCGACGATGCCCGCGGCTTCGCCAATGTGCTTGTCGAACTGATCAAGCTTTCCCGTGCCTTGCCGCCCATATCCGGCAGCAAGTCCGACTTCCGATAAGGTGCCACAGCAATGAAATTCACCCTCGACTGGCTCAAGGAGCACCTTGATACCGATGCCTCGCCGGCTGAAATCGGCGAGACGCTGACCAAGGTCGGCCTCGAACTCGAAGGCATGGAAGACCAGGGCGAGGCGCTCTCGGCTTTCGTCACCGCCCACATCGTCTCGGCCGAGCAGCATCCCAATGCCGACAAGCTGCGCGTCTGCAAGGTCGATGCCGGCACTGGTGAGCTGATCGACGTGGTCTGCGGCGCCCCCAATGCCCGCACTGGTCTCAAGTCGGTCTTCGCCTTCCCCGGCACCTATATTCCGGGCAAGGACATGACCATCGGCAAGGGCAATATCCGCGGCCAGGTCTCCAACGGCATGCTCTGCTCCAATGCCGAGCTGGAGCTCAGCAACGATCATGATGGCATCATCGAGCTGCCGTCAGATGCGCCAGTCGGCATCAAATATGTCGACTATGCCGGCATCAATGGCGTCGTCTTCGATATCTCCATCACGCCCAACCGCGGCGACGCCACCGGCGTCTATGGCGTGGCACGCGACCTGGCGGCCTTCGGGCTGGGCACGCTCAAGGCCACCGACATGTCGCCCGTGCCTTCCAGCGGCCCGAGCCCGATCGCCCCGTTGCCGCACCAGTTCGGTCCCGACGAGCCCAAGGCGATCCGCAAATTCGCCGGCCGCTATCTCAAGGGCATCAAGAACGGTCCGTCCCCGGCCTGGCTGCAGCAGCGCCTGCGCGCCGTGGGCCTCAGGCCCATCAATACCATCGTCGACATCACCAACCTGGTGTCGCTCGGCTGGGGCCGACCGCTCCATGCCTATGATGCCGACAAGCTCAATGGCCAGCCGGTTTTGCGCAATGCCCGCAACGAGGCCTTCGATGCGCTCGACAACAAGATCTACACCCTCGACGAGACCATGACCGTCATCGCCGACGATACCGGCCCCCTATGCCTGGGCGGCATCATGGGCGGCATCCGCTCCGGCGTCACCGACGAAACCGTCAACGTCTTCATGGAATGCGCCAGCTGGGACCCCGAGCTCATCGCCCGCACCGGCCGTAAGACCGGCATCGTCAGCGACGCTCGCTACCGCCTCGAGCGCAATGTCGATCCGGCTTTGACCGAGCCCGGCCTCCAGCTCGCCACCCGCCTCGTGCTCGAACTCTGCGGTGGCGAGGCGATGGAGCCGGCCATTTCCGGCGGCGACATCTTCCCCAATACGGTGGTCGAGTTCCCGCTGAGCGAGATCCGCCGCCTCACCGGCCTTGATGTCGAGCCCATGATCGTCACCGCAATCCTCTCCCGCCTCGGCTTCGAGATCGCAGGCAAGGGCGATGTCTTGACCGTCACTGTTCCCTCCTGGCGCCCAGACGTGACGCAGAAGGCGGACCTCGTCGAAGAGGTCATGCGCATGGTCGGCGTGGACAATGTCCCGGTCGAGCCGCTGCCGCGCCTCAGCCACGTCGCGCCGCGCATGCTGACCAATATCCAGAACCGCCGCCGCATCGCCCGCCGCGCGCTGGCCGCCCGCGGCCTCGACGAGGCGGTCACCTGGAGCTTCATCAGCCACGATGAAGCCGCCCGCTTCGGCGGCGGGCAGGAGAGCCTCCAGCTCGCCAACGCCATCGCTTCCGACATGACCGACATGCGCCCGTCCCTGTTGCCGGGCCTGCTCGCCGCAGCCCGTCGCAATGCCAACAGGGGCACCTCCGACCTGGCCCTGTTCGAGGTCGGCCAGGTCTTCCTCAGCGATGCGCCCGAAGGCCAGCATACCTATGCATCCGGCATCCGCACCGGTACGGCCCGGTTGGTCGGTTCGGGCCGCCACTGGTCCGGCAAGGCCCAGCCCGTCGGCGTCTTCGATGCCAAGGCCGATCTGGGAGCCGTCCTCGATGCGCTCGGCTATGACATCGACAAGGTCCAGCTCTTTGCCGAGCCGGCGCCCTGGAGCCATCCCGGTCGCGGTGGCCGGGTCGCCCAGGGGCCCAAGACCCTGGGCTGGTTCGGCGAACTTCACCCCGCCTGGGCGGCCGAGCTCGATATCGACTTCCCGGTCGCCGCCTTCGAACTCGATCTAGATGCCTTGCCCGAGCCGCGCAAGAAACCGACCAAAACCAAGCCGGCGCTCGACCTCTCGGCGCTGATGCCGCTCACCCGCGACTTCGCCTTCGTCGTCGACAAGACGGTGACGGCAGGCGCCATCCTCAAGGCCGCGCGCGGGGCGGACAAGGCGCTGATCAAGGACGTCAATGTGTTCGACGTCTTCGAGGGCAGCCATGTCGGCGAGGGCAAGAAGTCGGTCGCCATCGAGGTGACGCTGCAGCCAGCGGATAAGACCCTGACCGACGAGGAAATCGACAAGGTCTCCGCCGCCATCATTGCCGCCGTCACCAAAACCTCCGGCGGCGTGCTGCGGGCCTAGTTCCTAGGCCCTCCGGGTCACCGCGCTGATCGGATGGAACGGCCCGGCGCCGGACACCTGCCGTCCGGCCAGCGCCGTTTCCGCGGCGATGATGGTCACCACCAGGCCATCGGGCGCATAGTCGAAATTGACCGTCGCCCCCAGGTCGGCCGCCAGGGCCCGCTCGATCATGCGCGAGCCGAAACCTTTCCTGGTGGGCACGTCCACGGCCGGTCCACCGCTTTCGCGCCACGTGATCACCAGCTGCCGTCCATCGGTCAGGGCCCAGCCGATGGCCACGCGCCCGGCTTCGTTGCGCAATGCGCCGTATTTGGCAGCATTGGTGCACAGCTCGTGCAGCGCCATGGCCAGTGACAGCGCCGCCTTGGCATGAAGGTCCAGCTCCGGTCCCGCCAGGGTGAAACGCGGCCGCTCCGCCTCGCTGAAGGGCCCGATGGCGGTATCGATCACGGCCTTGATGTCGGCGCTCTCGCTGCTCTGTGCCGTCAGCAGCTTATGGGCGTCGGCCATCACGGCAAGGCGGTTGTAGAAGCTTTGCAGCGGTGCATCTGGAACATTGGCTTCCTTGAGACTCTGCCGCGCCAGCGCCTGTACCGTCGCCAACAGGTTTTTCACCCGGTGATCGAGTTCGCGCGCCAGGAGATCGCGGTGCTGTTCCGCCTCGGCCTGCGCGGCCTGGCGTTCGCCCAGCTCGTCCAGCAGATCATCGATCGCCTGCCCGATCTGGTGGAATTCCGCCCGGCCCCGCGGCATGCCGGTGCGGGCCGCGTGGTCTCCTGCGCGCCAGGCGCGAATGGTGCCAAGCAGGCGCAGCACCGGCCGCCGGATGAACTGCCGCCCGAAGCTGAGCGCCAGCAGCAGCGCCACCACCCCGCCGATTCCGGCCAGCAGCAAACTGCGCACGCTCGCTTCGTTGATCGGCGCCATGCTCTCGCCCAGCGGCAGGCCGGCGCTGATATAGAGCCCCAGCGCTTCGCTGGCCGGCTGGTAGCCGACGATCCGTTCGCTGCCATCGGCACTCACCACCTGCAGCGTGCCCGGTTCGCGTCCCTGCAGTCTCGGCATGAAGCTTTCGGAAATCTTGGTGCCGACATACCGCTCCGGCTGCGGTTCGCGCGCCAGATAGGTGCCGTTGCGGTCGGCGATGGTCATGGCGCCGCCGCCCAGGTCGGGCCGGTCCTTCAGCACCGCGCCCAGATAGTCCAGCCCCACCGCCGCCAGCACATAGCCCAGTACCGAGCCATCAGGCGCCGTGCGCCGCGTGCCCAGCAGCAGGCCTGGCCCGCGCGAGGTCTCGACATATTCGCCCACCCGGAAGAAGTCCGTCTCCAGCGCCTTGCGCACGCCTGCGCTTTCAGCCGGCCGCAGGTCGTCCGGGTCGTGGCTGTTCGAGCAGACGCTGTTGCCCTCACGATCGGTAATGTTGATGACCATTACCTGCGGCAGCAGCGCTCCCAGCCGATCCATGTATCCCTGGCATTCCGGTCCGCCCGCCAGCACCACCGGCGCATTGGCCGCGGCCACCATCAAGGCGCCCGCGCCGGTCAGGATGCGCTGCATCTCCAGCGCTGCCAGCTCACTCATGCGCAGGGCATAGGCATGCACTTCGGCCTCGCGCGTCTTGCGCAGGCTGAACTCGTTGAAGCCAAGAATGGCCAGCGCCGGCAACAAGGCGACCGCCGTGAGCAGCAGCAATCTCTGGCTGAGCGTCAGGCTTGGCGCTTTCATGCCCCCTCCGACATGGAGGCGAACCGGCCGCTCGCCCTGCGTCCAAAGTTATCCGGATTGCGCCGGCTGACGCCAGTGCAAATGTGCACGGACGGCGCCATGCCCGTTCCGCTCAAACGATGGCAAATGCACCAAATTGGCGCGGTGCGCTTAACCGGCCATTCTCCGTCGCTTTCCATGATCGCCAGGGGGAGGGTTGTGGATGCACCATGACCTCATTGCCGGACCACCGCTACGAAGCCGCTCGCGATCATCTGCTGCAAGCTCTGGCCATTATCCCGCCCGAGGGCGCCGACGTCATTCGCCTGTTGGTCGAAGAGGCCGCGCGCCGCTGTGAAGCCAAGGCCTATGAACAGGTGCATGACCTGTTGCCCCTGAGTCCCGTACCTCCGCTTGGCCAGCACTAGAGCAGTTCGGGCTCGCGCTTGAGCGCAATGGCAAAGCGCTGCTGCACCGTTTCGACCACATGCTCGGCCAGCGCCATCAGGTCGGTGCGCGTGGCTCCGCCATAGTTGACCAGCACCAGCGCGTGGCGCTCTGACACCCCCACTGGTCCGCTGCGATAGCCCTTGAGCCCGGCCTGTTCGATCAGCCACCCTGCCGAAAGCTTGATCGTGCCATCGGCCTGCGCATAAGCCGGTGCCGTCGGGTTGGCTACGCCAAAGGCGCGGCCGACCGTCGCCGAAACGATGGGATTGTGAAAGAACGAACCGGCATTGCCCAGTACGCGCCAGTCCGGCAGCTTGGACGTGCGGAGCGCGATCACCGCATCCATTACCCGCGCCGGGTGATCTACCGATCCCAGCCCCGACAACTCGCGATAGCTCAGTTCCGGCTCGCCATTGCGCTTCAGCTGCAGCCGCACCGTGGTCACGACGTATCGCCCGGGCTGCTCCTTGAACACGCTATGCCTATAGGCGAAGCGGCAGTCGGCCGCCCCGAGGGTTACCACGCTGCCGGTCGTCCGGTCATAGGCATCGAGCGAGTGGAAGCGATCGCATAGTTCCACCCCATAGGCACCGATATTCTGGATCGGCGCCGCCCCCACCGTGCCGGGGATCAGTGCCAGGTTTTCCAGCCCCCACAGGCCCTGCGCCACCGTCCAGGTCACCAGGTCATGCCAGGTTTCGCCCGCCTGTGCCTCGAGCAGTACCGCCCCATCGGCGCCTTCGCTCAGCGACTTGCCCCTGGTCGCCATGAGCGCGGTAATGCCCTCATAGTGTTCACCAAGGATCACGTTGCTGCCGCCCCCGAGCAGTCGCACCGGCAGGCCGTCGCGTTCCGCCTGCGCGAACAATTCGGGCAGCTCGCTCGCATCCTCGATCCGGCGCGCATAATGCGTGCTGGCCCGCAGCCCCAGCGTATTGTGGCCGGTCAGGTCGAAATTCAGCGGCATCGGAGAAGTCATCGGCGCTCGGCGGGCAGGGAACGTTGTTGCACTTAGCGCTGTTGCGCCATGCGCCGCAAGCGTGCGCGCCATGGCCGTGGCCGCCATGGCCGGATCACAGTCACCCTCATCAGATTTGCTATTGCGAATGATTTGCAATTGCACTACTGATCTCGTGTTCTGATTTGGAGTGATCGATGCATCGCCATGCCTTTGCCGCTCTTGCCTTCTCGGCAGCCCTCGTGGCCAGCCTGCCCGTCGCCGCTCAGGATCGTCTAAAGGCCGTCACCACCTTCACCATCATCGCCGACATGGCGGCCAACGTGGCCGGCGATGCCGCCGATGTAGTCTCCATCACTAAGCCCGGCGCCGAGATCCACAATTACCAGCCCACCCCGGGCGACCTCATTGCGGCGCAGGATGCCGACCTCATCCTGTGGAACGGGCTCAATCTGGAGCAGTGGTTCGAACAGTTCCTCGCCAATCTGGGCGACGTGCCGTCCGTCGTGGTCACCGAGGGTATCGAACCCATGGGCATCGGCGAGGGCCCCTATCAGGGCAAGCCCAATCCCCATGCCTGGATGTCGCCATCGGATGCGCTGATCTATGTGGAGAATATCCGCAAGGCCTTCGTCGCCGCCGATCCGGCCAATGAAGCGACCTACAATGCCAATGCCGCCGCCTATTCGGCCAGCATCACCGCTACCGTGGCCCCCATCCGCGCGGCGCTCGACGCCATCCCGGAGGACCGGCGCTGGCTGGCGACCTCCGAGGGCGCCTTCAGCTACCTGGCCCGCGATTTCCGCCTCAAGGAGCTCTATCTCTGGCCCATCAATGCCGATCAGCAGGGCACCCCGCAGCAGGTGCGCCATGTCATCGACGCCGTGCGCGCCAACGCCGTACCCGCCATCTTCTCGGAATCGACCATTTCCCCTAAGCCGGCCGAACAGGTCGCGCGCGAAACCGGCATCAAGTATGGCGGCGTGCTCTATGTGGACTCCTTGTCGGAACCCGATGGTCCGGTGCCGACTTATCTCGACCTGCTCTCGGTCACATCAAGCACCATCGTACAAGGCCTCACCCCATGAACGATCTGAGCACCGCCGCGCTGCAGCAGACAACTGCGCCCGGCCTTGATGTGCGCGATATCACGGTCGCCTATCGCAACGGCACCACTGCCATCAAGCATGCCAGTTTCACCATTCCGCGTGGTTCGATCACCGCCCTGGTGGGCGTCAACGGCTCAGGCAAGTCCACCCTGTTCAAGGCCATCATGGGCTTCGTGCCGCTGGCATCGGGCGCGGTGGATATCCTGGGCGTTCCCGGCAGGCAGGCGCTCAAGCGCAACCTCGTCGCCTATGTGCCCCAGTCCGAGGATGTCGACTGGAATTTCCCCGTGCTGGTCGAGGATGTGGTGATGATGGGCCGCTATGGCCATATGGGGATGCTGCGCCGCCCGCGGCCGGTCGACCACCAGATGGTCACCGCGGCGCTGGAGCGCGTCAACATGCTCGAGTTTCGCCATCGCCAGATCGGCGAGCTCTCGGGTGGGCAGAAGAAGCGCGTCTTCCTCGCCCGTGCCCTGGCGCAGGAAGGGCAGGTGATCCTGCTCGACGAGCCCTTTACCGGCGTCGATGTCAAGACCGAGGATGCCATTGTCGCCCTGCTGCGCGCCCTGCGCGACGAGGGCAAGGTCATGCTGGTCTCGACCCACAATCTCGGTTCGGTCCCCGAATTCTGCGACCGGACCGTGCTGGTCAAGGGTACCGTCCTTGCCTCCGGTCCGACCTCGGAAATCTTCACCCGCGAATGGCTGGAAATCACCTTCGGCGGTGCCCTGCGCCACTTCGTCCTCGCCGGTGCGGGCCTGCATGACGACGACGATCCGCGCCACATCTCGGTGCTGACCGACGATGAGCGCCCGCTCGTCATGTATGGCGAAAAGGGCAAGATGACCCACAAGCAGTCCGATCCGGTGGACGGTCAATGATCGAGACGCTGCTGCTGCCCTTCTCCTACGGCTACATGATCAATGCCATCTGGGTCTCGGCCCTGGTGGGCGGCGTCTGTGCTTTTCTCTCGGCCTACCTCATGCTCAAGGGCTGGTCGCTGATCGGCGACGCCCTCAGCCACTCCATCGTCCCCGGCGTCGCCGGCGCCTATATGCTGGGCCTGCCCTTTTCCATCGGCGCCTTCTTCTCGGGCGGGCTTGCCGCCGGCGCCATGCTCTTCCTCACCCAGCGCACCAAGCTCAAGGAAGACGCGGTCATCGGGCTCATCTTCACCGCCTTTTTCGGCCTGGGCCTGTTCATGATCTCGCTGTCGCCCACCGCGGTGAACATCCAGACCATCGTCATGGGCAATATCCTGGCCGTCACGCCCGAGGACACGCTGCAACTGGTCATCATTTCAGTGGTGACGCTGGTGGTGATGTTCTTCATCTGGAAGGACCTCATGGTCACCTTCTTCGACGAAAGCCACGCCCGCTCCATCGGCCTCAACCCGCCGCTGCTCCGGGTGATCTTCTTTACCCTGCTCGCGGCCTGCACGGTCGCGGCCATGCAGACCGTCGGCGCCTTCCTCGTCATCGCCATGGTGGTCACGCCCGGTGCCACCGCCTACCTGCTGACCGACCGCTTCCCCCGGTTGATCCTCATCGCCATCGCCGTCGGGGCGCTTTCGAGCCTGGTTGGCGCCTACATTTCCTTCTTCCTCGATGGCGCCACCGGCGGCGTCATCGTCGTGCTGCAGACGCTGGTCTTCCTCCTCGCCTTCGTTTTCGCCCCCAAGCACGGATTGCTGGCCGCCCGGCGTAAGGCGGCAGCGGAGATCGCCTCGTGAGCGAGTTCCTCACCTACGCCCTCTGGCCGTTCCAGTTCCCCTTCATGACCTCGGCCATGCTGATCGCGGTGATGGTCGCCATCCCCACGGCGCTCCTCAGCTGCTTCCTCGTCCTCAAGGGCTGGTCGCTGATGGGCGATGCCATTTCCCACGCGGTGCTGCCCGGCGTGGTCCTGGCCTATATCGTCGGCCTGCCCCTCGGCATCGGCGCCTTCGCCGCCGGTATGGGCTGTGCCCTCTCGGTGGGCTATCTCAAGGAGAACAGCCGCATCAAGGAAGATACGGTCATGGGCGTGGTCTTCGCCGGCCTCTTTGGCCTGGGCATCGTGCTCTACACCTCCATCCAGACCGATGTGCATCTCGACCATATCCTGTTCGGCGACATCCTGGGCGTCTCGCCCGCCGACCTCCTCCAGACCGGCATAATCGCCCTGGTCGTCTCGCTGATCGTCCTCGCCAAGTGGCGCGATCTGCTGCTCTTCACCTTCGATGCGCAACAGGCCGGCGCCATTGGCCTGCCCGTGCGCGTGCTGCACTATGGCCTGCTGGCGCTGCTGTCGCTCACCATTGTCGCCGCTCTCACCGCAGTCGGCATCGTGCTGGTCATTGCCCTGCTCGTCGCGCCCGGCGCCATCGCCTATCTCATCTCCAAACGCTTCGCCCCCATGATGCTGATCGCCGTGACCGTTTCGGTTGTGAGCTCCCTGGTCGGCATCTATCTCAGCTTCTTCATCGACAGCGCGCCGGCGCCCACGATTGTGCTGCTGATGAGCGCCACCTTCATCGTCACCTTCATCCTCACGACGCTGCGACGGCCCCCAGCAGTGGTCGCCTAGCCCCTGTTCCGTCCTTCCGCATCGCAATCCCCGATGCTAAGCTCGAAATCTGCAACGGATTTCCCAGCGTCATAAGCCAAACCGATGGACCTCGATCAGCTTCGCACCTTTGACCGCATCGTGCGCGAGCAAAGCTTCACCCGGGCCGCGGCCTATCTGAACATCACCCAGGCCACGGCCTCGATGCGTATTCGGGCGCTCGAGAGCCTCTTGGGCGTTACCCTCTTCCAGCGCGGCCGCACCGTGACCTTGACCGATCAGGGCATGACCTTCCTGCCCTTTGCCCGCCGCATCATCGGCACGGTGCAGGAGGGGCGCGAGGCCCTGCGCCGCGTCGAGCGCGGCCGCATCGCCATCGCTTCGCTGCGCAGTCTCGTCTCGCCGCTCATCACCGAGCCGCTTCTGCGCTTCCAGGAGAAATATCCCGGCGTCGATGTGGTCGTGAACGAAGGCCGGCAAGCCCAGATCGCCGCCATGCTGCATGAGCGCGACGTGGAGATGGGCATCCTCTGCTGGCCCAATATCGATCCGCTGGTCGTCGACCTGGTTCCACTGCTGATCATGCGCGAGCGCGTGCCGCTGGTGGTGGCGCCCGAAATCGCCGCCCGCCTGCCCGCCCAGCCCACCATCGAGGACGTGCTGGCGCTGGTGCCGCGGGTCATCTCGCTGCGCTGGTGGCAGGCCGAGCCGGAGACCGCCGCGGCCTTGGTGCGCATGGCCCAGACCAGCGTCGAACTGCCCACCGGCCCGGCCCGGCGGCTGGCCATCAAGGGACAGGGGCTGGGCTTCTTCGTCAATTCGGCGGTGGCCGACGACGTCAAGGCCGGCCGGCTGGTCGAGATCGCGCACACCAATTTCGAGCCCCTGCATCGCGACACCGCGATGGTCGTGCGTTCGGTCGCGGCCCTCGAGCGCGACATGCTGGCCGATTTCGTGCGCGAAATCGCCCTCGAATGCGGAAGTGTCGGAGCTATCATCGACAACCGGCTCGATGCGCTGGCCGGCGCCGCCTGATCAGGTCAGGAGTCCGGCCGCCCTTGCATCGGCCAGATAGCTGCGGCTGATCGGCACGATGGCGCCATTTTCCAGTTCCAGCACCGGCTTGCCCGCCTGCCGCGTGGCGCGGCGAACGGCCGACAGCGCCACCCAATGCGAGCGATGCACCTGCAGGCCAGGCACCGGCTCGGTTTCGCGAATGGCATCGGACAGCCGCAGCAGCAGCAGCGCCCTCCCCCTGTCGGTGGTGACTTCGACATAGTGGTCGGCCACTGCCAGATGCAGCAGGCGGCCCCGCTGCGGCAGTGGCAGCCGCTCGAGCAGCGCTGGCGTTCCGTCCGCAGTCGCACCGGCCGGTTGGGTCCGCCCGAAAATGGCGCCAAGCACGGTTACGGCCGCCGAGATCGCCACGCAGTAAACCATCAGCGTCACCGCATCGATGGGTGGGAACCACATGCCATAGGCAGCGACATTGATCAGCATGACCACCAGCGCGATCGGCACGCCGGCGATGCCGCCCGCAATGGCAGCTGCCACCAGCCGGTGCAGACGGGTCGCCAGCATACGCTCGGTTGCGCCGGCAATCAGCGTGCCCGTCACCGACGTGCCCAGCACGACCGCCAGCCAATAGGCCACGCGCGCCAGCGGCGGCATCTCGAATGTGCCGAATGGCCCGACCAGTCCCACCACCAGGCCCAACAGACCCAGCGCGGCCCAGATCCGCAGATCGCGCGCCATGGCATGCATTTCACGAAGCGTGGATTGCAGGGTGGTGAAGTTCACGTAGCAGAGCCGCCATTGGCGTAGGGAACGTTGCGGCGCGGACTGTAGCCGATCATCGAAGGCTGGCAATCCCCAGCCAGGTCCTTTCCAATGTCGCTCGAACCTCTTCTGCAAGCCCCCCTCGCCATCCAGATTCACGCCTTCTCGGCCGTGGCAGCCTTTCCCCTCGGCGCCTTCGTGCTGTGGCGGAAAAAGGGAACGCGCCTCCATAAGCTGCTGGGCCGCATCTGGGTCGTGCTCATGCTGGCCGTGGCGACGAGTGCGCTGTTCATCCATGAGATGCGGTTGATCGGCCCTTTCAGCCCGATCCACATCTTCTCGATCGTGACCTATGTCACCCTCTATAGGGCGCTTCGGGCGATCATCGTGGACAAGAATGTCGCGGCGCATCGCGCGGGCATGCAGGGCGCCTATCTCTGGACGCTCATGCTGGCCGGTGCCTTCACCTTCCTGCCAGGGCGGCGCATGCATATGGTGCTGTTCGGGCCCGATGCCGGCTGGACGCCCTCACTGATCGTCATCGGCGCGGCCATGCTCGGCGCCTGGCTGCTAGCGCGGCGCCTGCGCCCCCGGCCGGCCGCGGCCTAGGCGCTGCCGATCAGGATCCCCGCGGCAAAGACCAGCGAGCCGCCGAGCACCACCTGCAACACGGCCCGCCAGAACGGGGTCTGCATATAGCGGTTCTGGATGAAGGCGATAGCCCACAGCTCGATGAGAACCACGGCGATGGCAACGGTGGTGGCAATGGTGAAATCGTGGATCAGGTAGGGCAGGGCATGTCCGAGCCCACCTACGGCTGTCATGATGCCGGCCGCCAGCCCACGCTTGATCGGCGAGCCGCGTCCGGTGAGCTTGCCATCATCCGATGCCGCTTCGGTAAACCCCATCGAAATGCCCGCGCCGATCGCCGCTGCCAGGCCCACCAGAAATGTCTGGTGCGTATCGCCAGTGGCAAAGGCCGCCGCAAACACCGGCGCCAGCGTCGAGACCGAGCCATCCATCAGGCCCGCCAGCCCCGGCTGCACATAGGTCAGGACGAACTGGCGATGGGCCTCGCTCGATTCGCTGTCGCGGCCTTCGGCGCCCAGCACGTCCGCATCGATGCGGTCGGCCGCGTCGGCATGCTTGCGCTCCTGCGCCGCAAGGTCGCCCAGGAGCTTGCGGATGCCGGCATCCTGGGTCTGCTTGGCCGCCTCCATATAGAAGCGGTAGGCGCCTTCCTCCATCTCCCAGACCTGCAGGCGCACTGCCTCCAGGGTCAACGATTTCATCAGCCAGAGCGGCTTGCGGGCCACGAAGCCCCGCACATGCTCACGCCGGATCGGCACCAGCCGCGCGCCGAAGCGCTCGACATAAAGGTCGAGCAGCCGGCGGCGATGCTCATCCTCCTCCGCCGCCATGGCCTCGAACAGGGCCGCCGAGCCCGGATAGGTCTCGGCCAGCCGCGTGGCGAATTCGGAATAGATGCGGCCATCCTCCTCCTCGGCCGCCACTGCAAGCGACAGGATCTCCCGCTCCGAAAGGGAGGAGAAGGCACGACGGGTGTCAGGGAGGAGAGAAAACATGGCGGCCACAGTTTGGAATGGTTCTAAACATTGATTAGAACCATTCTAAGGTTGTGGCAAGCGGGTGAGACTGGAATCGGCCCAGGACGCGGAGCCTACGCGTCCTCTACCCTGCGGGAAAGGATAGCCTTTCCCCGTCTAAACCAGCATCGACTGCTGCGCGAAGATGCCAGCCATCGCGCCATGCGACGACGCCAGCGTCACCGACGCCATCGGATTGGCCAGATCCCCTGCCGCATAGATGCCAGGCATGGTGGTCTCCCGGCGATCATCAACCTTGAGCGCGACGCCGACCGGGGTATCCACGGTCTCGAGGCCCAGCGCTTCATGCAGGCGTGCCGATGGCCGGTTGCGCGGATGGGCGAACAGCACATCAACCGCGACATTGCGACCGGTATCGAGATCCACCGTGGCGATCCTGCCATGGTCATGGGCGATCGCGATGATCTTGCCGTCGATCACGGGCACGTTGCGGCGCGCCATATCGGCGCGTACCTCTGCGCTGATCTCGTGGCCATCGGCAAACAGTGTCAGCCGGTCGGTCCAGTCGTGGAACAGCATGACCGCATGCGGGCTTTGCGGGCCTGAATAGACCAGGCCCCAATGCTGGCCCGCCACTTCGAAGCCGTCGCAATAGGGGCAGGGCACGATCGACTTGCCCCAGCTCTCGGCAAACCCGGAAATATCGGGCATCTGGTCGGCCACCCCATAGCTGAGGATCAGGCGACGGGCCTTGAGGGCTTCTCCGTCCTGCGTGAGCACGGAAAAATCGTCGATGGCGCCCGAAACACTGTCGGCGCGTGCATTGACCAGCTTGACCGTCGGATAGCGGGCCAACTGCTGGCGGGCCTGCGCCAGAATTCCGAGAGGCGGCTTGTGATCATGCCCAAGCAGCCCATGCGAATGGCCGGCGAAGCGATTGCGCGGCAGTCCGGTATCGAGCACCGTGACCTTGCGCCGGGCGCGGCCAAGCTGCAACGCGGCGGCGAGGCCGGCAAAGCTGCCGCCCACGATGATGACGTCATCCATGATTGATGGCTCCGTGTGGATGGAGAGGATTGGGAATGGCCTGGCGCGCAATGTCGTCGAGCAACACGCGCTCGAGCCGCGCCGCCAGCAGCGCCTCGGCATCGGCGAGGAAATCGCCCATGACGGAATTGACCGTCCGGACGATGCCGCATTGGATATCGCCCGGATCGCTTTCGGTGCGGATGAGGAGGCTTTCACCCATCGCGGCATAGACCTGGCGCAGGCTGATTTCGGCTGCCGGGCGCACCAGGCGCCAGCCGCCGTCATGCCCCTTGCTGGCGGTCACGATTCCCGCCTCGCGCAATTCACCCAGCACCCGGCGGACGACCACCGGATTGGTCATCAGGCACTGCGCCAGCGTGGTCGAGGTAATGGCTTCGTCGGGCTGCTTGTGCAGGTGGACAAGCGCATGGAGGGCAAGCGAGAGGCGGCTGGAGCGTTTCATGTAACTTACATTGTTACATTATGCGCGCCTGTCAACCCTTCTGCGTCATTGTGCTTTCGCCGCAATGGCACAATGCTATGCTCGGCGGTCTGCGGAGACCGGAGAGACATTGCAATGAAGATGCTGCTTGCCGCCCTGGCGATCACGCTGACCACGGGCTCGGCCCTGGCCTTCGACGCCGAAACACAGTCCGTCATCGACCGCCACAAGGCCAACAAACCCGTATCGATGACCGACGTCGCCACGCTCATGCAATCGAGCGAACAGTGGTGCTACAACAACCAGGACCATAGCTGTGCCTGGACCGACATATACCTCGAAGTCACCAACCTGGGCGCCACTTTCGAGATCGGCAATGCCTGGGACGCCGATACAGACATCGCCTTTACCGACAAGGGCATCTTCCGCGATGACCGCTACATCTGCGAGACCGGGGCCGACTGGGTCCCCACGGTACGGGCAACCCGCCGCAGCGACGGCAGCGTGATCACGGGTCGGCAGCTCTGGGAGATCAAACAGGCCGTCTACGCCACGCGTGCTGACGATACGCAGGATTGCTTCGACTACCTCTACCTGCGTTCCAACGCCGACCAGCAGACCATCACGCTGCTGCAGCGGCAATATACCGACGATGTGCATGTCGAGGGTAACGACGTCGAGGTCTCTCTGCACTTCAATGCCGAAGACGCCGCCGGCCTCACCTGGCGTTGGTGAAGAAGCCGGATATCCGGACCAAGCCACCCCACCCTCATTCCCTCCCCACAAGGGGGAGGGAAGCCTGGTCGGAGAGTGCGGTGACATAGAGATAAACCCTTGCGGGTTGATCTGGCGCCTCCCTCCCCTTGATGGGGAGGGATTGAGGGTGGGGTGACGGAGAGCCGCCGAGGTCAGGCTGTCTGGCTGCTCGGCGCAACCAGCAAACCCTAGATCCGTCCACCCTTGAGCGAAGTCGCCAGCGGCTCCGGCCGCTCGACCGGGGTCTTGATATCCACCGTGCGCCCTTCGGCCGACGCGGTGGCAAAGGCTTCCATTACCTCGAGCACATGCAGCGCCAGGTCGCCATTGGCGCGGTGCGGGCGGTTGTCCAGAATGCCCTGCGCCATGTCGGCAACGCCCAGCGAGCGGTAATTGCCATCAGCATAGGGCTGGGTCACCTCGACCTTGGTCCAGGCCTCGTCGCGCCCGCGCTTGCGGATTTCGACGTCCCCCCCGAAGAAGTTCGGATCGGGCACGATCAGGCTCGCCTCGGTGCCATAGAGCTCGAGTGGCACATGCTTGTGCGCCGCCACGTCGAAGCTGAGGCCCACCTGGACGATCGCGCCATTGGCAAAGCCGAGCGAAGCGGTGGCATGGGTGTCCACCTTGACGTCCATGATCTGGCCCTTCTTGGGCTCGGACAGGACCGGGCGCTGGCTGCGCAGCTGCGACGCCATGGCCGATACGCGGGCCACGGGCCCGAGCAGGTTCACCAGGTCGGTGATGTAATAGGGGCCCATGTCGAGCACCGGCCCGCCGCCGATATCGTAGTAGAAGGCCGGATCGGGGTGCCAGGCCTCGTGCCCGGGGCACATGAAAAACCCGGTGCCGCCCACCATCTGGCCCAGCGCGCCGCTATCGACCACCGCACGCGCCTGCTGGTGCGAGCCGCCCAGGAACGTGTCCGGGGCCGAGCCGATGCGCAGCCCGGCTTTGTTGGCGGCGTCGAGCAGCTTGCGGCCTTCGGCATAATTGATGCCCAGCGGCTTTTCCGAATAGACATGCTTGCCGGCGGCCAGCGCGCGCAGTCCCACATCGACATGGGCGCGCGGAATGGTGAGGTTGACGATCAGCTGGATCTCGGAACTGCCAAGCATCTCGTCGATGCTCATCGACTTGAGACCGAACTCGGCGGCGCGCGCTTCCGACGCCTCCGGACGCATGTCGGCCAGCCCCTTGATATCGAGCACGGGGAAGCCTGCCATATTCTCGTGGCCGGTAATGGCCCGCAGGTAAGCCGATGAAATATTGCCAGTGCCGATAAAGCCGACGCCGAGGCGCTTGCTGGTCATGGGCGCGATCCTCCCTGAAATGTTAGCGGCAAACTAACGGGGAGAATCGCGCTGCGCCAGCCGGTTCGGCTAATTTATTTGGATCACGGAGAATTTGCCGCAAGCCACGCCGGATCGGGCTCGATCGGGGTGATGACGTCGATCAGAATGCCGTTGGGATCGGCGGCAATGAAGTGCCGCTGCCCAAAGATTTCGTCGCGCAGGGCCTGCACGACGTCGACGCCTGCCGCCACCAGCCGCCTCTCCTCTGCTGCGGCGTCATCGACATAAAAGCTCAGGATGACGTTGCGGCTTGGCCCCTGTGCGGCCAGCGGGATGGAGTCGTGATCCTGCCCGATGATGGCTATTTCGAACGGGTGTTCGGACGCCGCGCGCATCTGCACATACCAGTCCGTGGCGAATGTGCGGACAAAGCCAAGGTTTGTCTCATAGAACTGCGCGGTGCGCTCGACGTCCGACACCTGCAAAAGCGGGTAAAAGCTGCTGGTTCGCATGAAAGTCTCCTTGCTCAACATCCAATTTAAATACATACTGCCTGTATGAATGAGTAACATACAGGATGCATGTATGCAAGTGCGCCAAACGCAGGAACAGCGACGGTCGCAAACCCGGCGCGCACTGGTGTCTGCCGCCCGAACGCTCTTTGCCGAAAAGGGCTATGCTGGTACGAGCACCCCCGAAATCGTGGCGGCAGCAGGGGTTACACGCGGTGCGCTCTACCACCACTTCGCCGACAAGGAGGCGCTGTTCGCCGCTGTGGTCGAGGAAGAGCACCTGCTCATGGCCATGACCATCAATGCGGCCGGCGAGGGCGACGAGGGGCCGGGACCGATCAAGGCCCTCATTGCCGGCTGCGATATTTTCCTCGATGCCATGCAGGATCCGGGGCGCCGGCAGATCCTGCTGATCGATGCACCCGCCGTGCTGGGCCGTGCCGCGGTTGATGCGATCGATGCGCGCCACGGTTTGGAGACGCTGATCTGCGGCCTGCGTGACGCCATGGATGCCGGCGCGATGAAGAAACTGCCGGTCGAGGTCCTGGCGCGCCTCTTCAGTGCCGTGTTCGACCGCGCCGCGCTGGCGGCTCCGGAGGAGCTCGACGACTATCGCAAAACCATCAAGGCCCTGATCCGAGGCCTCAAGGCCTAGGGCGCCATCGCCGCTAATCAGCTAGGGATGTCAGGAATCGGTATCCTGCTTCTCCAGCGCCGAGACCCGTCCCGCGAGTTCCTGCACCGCCCGGATCAACGGCGCGATGAAGCCATCGTAGCGCAGGCCCTGTTCGCTCTCGGGGTCATCGGGGTCGGCCAGCACATGTCCGGCAAAATCCCGTCCCTCCAGCGCGGTCAGCACTTCCTGCGCCAGGAGCCCATAATGCGTCCGCCGCCCCGGCCTTGCTTCACCCGCCTCATTGCCGCCTACCGTCCAGCGATAGCGCACCGGATTGAGGGCCAGGATGAATTCGAGCCCGAGATCGCTTGGCGCGATGTCGGTCTTGCCGCGGGCATCCGAAGTCTGGATCGTCCCCGTCGCCGCCCATACGGCCGACCAGCGCGCGCCCGAACCGCCCAGCGTCACCGCATTGTCGGTAGCCGGGCGGAACGTCGCGGCAACGGTGGCGGCGCCAGTCGTGGCATTCACTGTCAGCGCATTGACCCATGCAGAGCCATCCGGGCTCACCTTGAGCCTCCATTGGTCGTCGCCGCTGAGGCCCATCTCGGCGCGACCCGACCAGTTGGTCTGGTAGAGCAGGCTGGCCGTATCGCCCGCCGCATTCTTGTTGAGCTTGAGCTGGTGGCCGCCACCGGCATGGGTGAACAGCGTCGCTGCGCCGGACACGGCCAGGCGGTTGGTCGTATCCGCGCTGGTATTGATGCCCAGGCGTGGCAGCGCCGAACCGAGCGAGGCCAGCGGCGTCCAGGCGCCGGCATCGAACACCAGTTGCGTCTTGTCCGAGCGGTCGAAGACCTGCCAGCCGGCGGCGGGGTCGAAGAACTGCCACGCACCCGACTGGAAGGCTGCAATTTCCCCGCCATGTCCGGCCCAGGCGCCGGTCGCTCCCGCCGGCACGATCCACGCCTCGCCGGCCAGTGGCGTCCCTGGCGGTGTCGCCAGTACCCGGCTTTCCACCACCGGCTGCACCAGCGCGTCGAGCGCCTCGATGGCCTCGTTGTGAGTGATGTGCTTCTGCGCCTGGCTGGGCATGATGAAGGGCAGGGCGAGGCGGGCGGTGTGGTCCATGGCAGTCTCCTTTGCCGGAGACTCTAGTTCCGCAGCAACGCGCGGGGATAAGTCAGGCCTTGTTGCGTGCCCGCGAAGCCTCGGCCAGCGCCCGCTTGGCGGCCTTGCGCTCGGCCGCGACCGTGGCCGCCGCATCGCCCAGATGCGCCACGCCATGCTTGCGGCCCAGTTCCATCTGCCGCTGCCGCTCGGCCGCGGCGGCATGCTTGCCGGCCTCATCAGCGCAATGCGGGCAGCTCACGCCCTCGATATAGTCCGCATGCGCCCGGTCCAGGATGGTCAGCGGGTGCCGGCAGGCCCGGCACAGCGTCGCCTCGCCCTCCACCAGCCCATGTCCCACCGATACGCGTTCGTCGAAGACGAAGCATTCCCCGCTGAACCGGCTCTCGCTCTCGGGCACCATCTCGAGATATCTCAGGATCCCGCCCTTGAGGTGGAACACCTCCTCGAAGCCCTGGCTCAAGAGGTAACTCGACGCCTTCTCGCAGCGGATGCCGCCGGTGCAGAACATCGCCACCTTCTTGTCCCGCTTCGGATCGAGGTGCTCGGCCACGTAGTCCTTGAACTCGGTGAAGCTCTTGGTCGCCGGGTCCAGCGCCCGCTGGAACGTCCCCAGCCCCACCTCGTAGTCGTTGCGCGTATCGACCAGCACCACGTCGTTGCGCTCGATCAGACTATTCCAGTCTTCCGGCTCGACATAGGTGCCCACTTGCCGTGCCGGATTGGCCTCGGGCGCCCGCAGCGTCACGATCTCCGGCTTGAGCCGCACCTTCATGCGCAGGAACGGCATCGCGCTCGCCTTCGAGTACTTGACTTCGGCGCCCTCGAGCCGCCTCGCAAACACGGGCCCGGCAAACAGCCAGTCGGCCAGCGCGTCGATCGCCTCCGTCGTTCCCGCCACCGTGCCGTTGATCCCCTCCGGCGCCAGGATCAGCGTACCCTTGATCCCGCGACTGCAGCAGAACGCCGCCAGCACGGGCTGGATCGCCTCGGCATCGGGAAGGTCGGCGAATTTGTAGATCGCCATCACCTTGTATGGTTGTTGGCTCTGGGGCAGACTGACGTTCATCTTGCGTTGCCGTTCGTTCATCGGCCCGCTCATACCACCGCCCGCCCACCGGGCCAAATCGAGAAATCGTTGGAGACTCGCCATGACTTATCGGGCCGATACGGCGCGCTATGACACCATGCAATACCGTCGCTCCGGCCGCTCCGGCCTCAAGCTGCCGGTGATCAGCCTGGGCCTCTGGCAGAATTTCGGCGGCACGCGCGACTATCCCAGTGCCATGGAAATCCTGGGCTATGCCTTCGATCAGGGCATCACCCATTTCGACCTCGCCAACAATTACGGCCCGCCCGCCGGCGCGTCCGAAGAACTGTTCGGCCAGGTCATGGCCCGCGATTTCCGCCCCTATCGCGATGAGCTGATCATCTCCACCAAGGCGGGCTACACCATGTGGCCTGGCCCCTATGGCGACTTCGGCTCGCGCAAATATCTCCTGGCCAGCCTCGATCAGTCGCTCAAGCGCATGGGGCTCGACTATGTCGATATCTTCTATTCCCACCGCTACGACCCCGAGACCCCACTCGAGGAAACCATGGGTGCGCTGGCTCAGGCCGTCCGCTCCGGCAAGGCGCTCTATGTCGGCATTTCCTCCTATCCGGAAAAGGAAACGCGGCAGGCGCATGCCATCCTCAAGGATATGGGCATTGCCACGACCATCCATCAGCCCAGCTATTCCATGATCAATCGCTGGATCGAGAACGACCACACCATCGACGCCTGCGGCGAACTGGGCATCGGCATCATCGCCTTCTCGCCGCTGGCGCAGGGCGTCCTCTCGGGCAAATACAATGCCGGTGGCACCGAGGGCACCCGCGGCGGCAATCCCAATGGCACGCTGCGGGCCAGCCATATCGAGCCGCGTGTGCTCGACGCGGTCGGCAAGGTCGCCGAAATCGCTCGCTCGCGCGGCCAGTCCATGGTGCAGCTGGCTCTGTCCTGGGCCCTGCGTCGCCCGGAAATGACCTCGGCGCTGATCGGGGTGCGCAACCTCGATCAGCTCAAGGACAACCTGGGCGTGCTCAACAATCTCAGCCTCTCCGCCGACGAGGTCGAGGCCATCGATGCGGCTACCAAAGACGGCCAGATGGAGCTCCATCCGCGCCCCAGCGGCTGGCTGCGCTGATAATGCGCGCAGGGGCGGCATCGGCCCGTCCCTGCCTGCACTTGCCACAATTGCGGTAAACAGGCGTTAACCGCAGCGTGGACTGTGTTGAAACCACGCCCGCCCAAATCTGCGTTGGCCCTCCAGCTTTTTCATGGAGCGGACAAATGCAAACCAAGAGTTACATCTCGGCCGCCGCACTCGCAGCGGCACTGCTTGTTACCCCCACCACCCAGGCCCAGTTGCTCGGCGTCGATGTCGACCTTGATGTCCCGGGCATTGAGGCTGATGCCGACGTCGATGTCGGAGGCGACAGCCTGCTCGATGCCGATGTCGATGTGGATACCGGCCAAGATGCCGGCCTGGCTGTCGACGCCGATGTCAATGTCGGCGGCAGCAACGACAGCAACGACGGCGATGACACCGGCTCCGGTGGCAACCTGGTTGATGTCGATGTCAACCTCGGGCAGGGCACTGGCAGCGGACAGGGTAGCACGGGCCCGCATGGCGGCAAGCTGATCGATCTTGATATCGGCGGCTCGAACAATGCCGTTCTGGACGCCGATATCGACGTGCTCGAGAGCCCCGCGCCGTCGGGTTCCAGCCTTGTCACCGGCGATATCCGGATTGCCGGACTGGACGAAACGGCCCGCAAGGGTGCCCTGCTTGACCTGATCGGCCAGCCGCACCTGGCTGGACTGGACCTCGACAGCGCGATCGACGATCGTCGCGTCGCCATCGTCGCCGTGCTGGATCTGCTGGGCCAGGACAGTCTGGCCGACATCCGCGCCGCCATCGACCTGGGCGGCCCGGGGCGCGACGAGTTGCTCGACGCCATCTCGGCCAGCGTCGAACTCGGCGCCATCCTCGACCAGCAGGGCATCGACCCCACTGACGTGCTGGCCGTGCAGATCGCCGAAAACGGCGCCACCGAGGTCATCGTGCTCGATGGCCTGGTTGACGTGGCGCTCCTGGGCGACGGGGATGCCACTACGGCACCCACTGCCGGCGAATTGGCGACGCTCGACATCGACGCGCTCACCCGCGACGAGCTGGCCGAGATCGACCTCGACCTGCTGCCCGACGATCTGCGCACCACCGCGCAGCTTCGCCTCCTGGGCAGCGATAGCGAAGACGCCGACCTGACCCCGGCCGAACTGGCCGCTATCGACCTCGACCTGCTGTCGCCCGATGAACTGGCCGAGCTGGATGTCGCGCTTCTGCCCGAGCCGCTTGGCGCCGCGGTCGAGCTGCGGCTGCTCGGCAACGATGGCGACCTGGCCGACCGCAGCGTCGACGAGCTCGCCAGCATCGACCTGACGCTGCTACCAGGTCGTGATCCTGATGGCACCGACACATCCGGCGGCCCCGGCGGGGATGATACCGGAACCGATGGCGACACCGGCACGGGCACACCCGGCGATGACGACAACGATGGTGGCCCGACCACCCCCACCACCGGCGGCCCTTCGCCCCGCGATACCGATACCACCACTACGGGCAGCACCTCGGGTGGCGACAAGGGCAGCCCTGGCAACCCGCCGCCCCTGCCGGCACCTGTCCAGGGCCCGGCTCCGGTCATCGGTGTCACCCCGCCCGCCTTTGTCGGTGCGGGCTTCGATATCGCCGCGCTCGATTGCGATATCGGCGTGCTGGCGCTGGCATCTGGTGCCGCGGCGACGCCACAGGCCATTGCCGGTGCCGATACGCTCGAACTGGTCCGCATCGATGGCTGCGAGCGCAGCCTGGTCGATAGCGACGTCGATGCCATCCGCGCCGCCATCGAGGGTAATCCGGCCATATCGGGCGTGTTGGACGATGCCCAGATCCCCCTCGATCAGGTGGTTGGCGCCACCATTCAGGACGATACGCTGACCCTGTTCATCGAACCGACCCTGTCTTGAACCAACCATCGGACCCCGGCCACTGGCCGGGGCCCTGCCTCAGGCGGCCTTGGCCGTGAAGCGGGCCACCAGCCTGTCGATCGTCATGGCCATGCCTGGCTCGAGCCCCTTGTCGAGCCAGTCCTGCACCTCCGCGGCACTCAGCTGGTCGGGCAGGTGCAGCGCCACCACCATTCGCGTGCGCTCGCCTTCGGGCGTCAGTTCCACGGTCACCTGAGGCCCATCCCCCGCATCGGTATCCGGCCAGCCGCCACTGGCGCCCCAGGCAAATACCAGCCGCCGATGCGGCACGATCTCCTTGTAGATGCCGCCGGTCACATACTGCCGGCTCTCGCTTTCCACCATATGCTGGCGCCACGCCCCGCCGACCCGCAGGTCGACGCTGGTTGGCAGGTAGGTCCGCGTTCCCGGATTGAAGAACCAGTCGAGGTATTTGGGCTGCGTCCAGGCCTGCCACACCACTTCGGGCGGCGCATCCAGCATCCGGGTCAGCACGAAGCCGCGTTCCTCTCGGTAGGTCGGTGCCATCATCCTTCTCCTTGCTTGGGATTGTCCTTTGCCCGCTCGGCCATCATGGCCTTGATCTGCTCTTCCAGCCGGTCAAAGCGCTCGCTGAAGAATTGCCGGTATTCGGCCAGCCAGCTGTCGGCCGCCTCCAGCGGCAGGGTTTCCAGCCGGCATGAGCGGAACTGCGCCTCCCGCGCCTTCGACACCAGGCCTGCCTCCTCCAGCACTTTCACATGCCGCGATACCGAAGGCAGGGTCATGTCGAACGGCTCGGCCAGCTCGTTGATCGTCGCCGGCCCATGCGTCAGCCGCGCCAGGATAGCCCGTCGCGTCGGGTCCGCCAGTGCGGCGAAGGTAATGCTCAGCAGATCGGCCATATTTGCGTACTTTGCTAATTACGTAATTAGCTAAATACTGGCGATGGGATGTCTTGTCAACCCAGGGCTGCGACCTACCGCCCCAGGAAGCGCTCCATGCCGAATGGCTTCACGTCGATCGCCGGCTGCTCGCCGGTCATCGTCTGGGCTAGCAGTTCCCCCGTTGCAGGACCCAGCGTGAAGCCGTGATGGGCGTGACCAATGCCCACGAACAGCCCCTCATGCCGTGGCGCCTTGCCGATGATGGGCATCATGTCGGGGGTGCAGGGGCGCGCCCCCTTCCACGGCTCGGGGTCGAGCCTTTCGCCCAGCGGGAACAGCTCCTTGGCGGCACGCTCCGCCCGCCCGAGCTGGATCGGCGTCGGCGCCGCGTCGCGCAGCGCAAATTCCGCTCCCGTGGTGAGCCGGATGCCGCGCGCCATGGGCGCCAGCACATAGCCCACCTCCGCATCGAGGATCAGCTGGTTGAGCTTTGCTCCGTCTTCTGATCCATAGTGCATGTGATAGCCGCGCTTGACGAAAAGCGGCAGCCGATAGCCCAGCTTGTCGAGCACTTCGGGCGCCCATGGCCCCAGCGCGATCACCGCCTGCCTGCCGCTGTGGCGCACGCCGCCCACCTCGGTCGACCACACCCCGCCATCCTGGCTCAGCCCGCTAGCCGCCCCCGACACGAACGTGCCGCCCAGCCGTTGGAACAGCTTGAAATACTCGCCCACCAGCGCGCCGGGGTCGCGCACGGTCCACGGGTCGGTCCACAGGATCGCCCCGGCCAGCCCGCCCTTGAGGCTTGGCTCCATTGCCTTGAGCTCGGGCCAGTCCACGACCCTGTGCGCAATGCCGAACTGGGTCGCATCCTCGCGGGCCTTTTCCGCCTCGTGTCGCAAGCCCCTGTCGCTGCGAAATGCCAACAGCCACCCGCTCTTGCTGACCAGGGCTTCGGCATGCGGCCCCGCCTGCGCCATCAGGTCCGCATGGGTCACGATCGAGCGGCCGATCAGCGGCGCATAGCTCTGCACCACCCGCTTGTAGCTCTCGGGCGACGAAGCCCACCAGTATTTGAGCAGGGCTGGCGCCAGCCGCGGCAGGGCCAGCGGCTCATAGCGCGCGGCCGTACTCAGATGCAGGCCCACCTGCATCAGCATGGCGAGGTCGCGCGGGAATGGATGCGGCCGCACCCCTTCGCGCTGGATGATGCCGGCATTGCCGAAGCTGGTTTCCCGTCCTGGCTGGTTCTTGTCGATCAGGGTGACGCTGCGTCCGCGTCGCAGCAGGTGAATGCCCGTCGCCACCCCGACAATGCCCGCTCCCAGAATGATGACGTCGTCCATCTCAGCCTCGCAGCAATGATCGGGATAAATCCTAGCATAGCGCGCTTGGGACTTTCCTGCATTTGTCACGCCACGGCGACCCACGGCGCAATTTCATTCGGAAAAGGCCCTCATGGGCGCAACATCGTTGCAATCGGGTCTCGCAATCCGGTTCTTGCGCGCCGGTCACTACGCGCCTCTCGACGCGGGGATGACGACCTCGCCATCTTCCTTGGTGAACGGTCCGATATCGGGGTTGTCAAGGATCTCGAGCACAACTTCGCTGGGCCGGCACAGCCGCACGCCCAGCGGCGTCACGACGAAAGGCCGGTTCAAGAGGATAGGATGGGCCTCGATCGCGTCGAGCAGGGCATCGTCGTCCATCCCGGCATCATCAAGGCCCAGCGCCGCGTAGGGGGTATCCTTTTGCCGCAGGGCCTGCCGCAGCGTCAGTTCCGCCGCCGCGACCAGTCGCACGATCTGCTCCCGGTCGGGTGGCGTTTGCAGATATTCGATGATACGCGGCTCGACCCCGCTTGCCCGGATCATGGCCAGCGTGTTGCGCGAGGTGCCGCAATCGGGGTTGTGGTAAATGGTGACGCTCATGCCGCTTGCCGTGGTTTGCCGGTGAACCCTCGCCCCCACGCTACATCAGTCCGTTCGCCCGCTCCACCATGGTGACGGGCTACGAACCATCGGTCCATCAGCGCAAAGTTCTGCTGGCCCAAGACAGTGCGGACTACGGGGCGAAGCGGCCCGGTAGCGGCAGGGAGCCTATTGCCCAGGTCAGGAACACCAGGAACCCCGCAGCACCGAGCGCTACCGCAAGGCGAGGCGCCTTGCTCGACGCCCACGGCCGCAGGGCACGGACCAGCAGCAGGCCAATGGCGATGTTCGACAAACCCCACAGCACATTGACCATAGGGCTCGAAAGCGTGCCCGGACCACCTGAGAAAGGCGTCGGCAGGCGCAGGATCAGGGGGCCGGCCAGCATATGGGGAAGCCCATTGGCCAGGAACATCCCGGCCAGTGTGGAGAGAGGCATGACATACCAGGGACGGATATGCGTTTCGACGGTCGACACTTTACTTGCCCCTCCAGAAATTAGACAATTCGGTTGTCGAATTAGACAACAAAGGTGTCTTTGTCAATGATCCACCCGGACTCCCCGTTCGAACTCGTTCAAGCCCTGGCGCAAATTGGACGGACGGCTCTGTTGGCCCGCCTGGCGGACCGAGGCCATCCCGAGATCGGGATGCCCGACGTCAAGCTGCTTTGGTGTCTGGGCGACGAGCCGATCTCCGTTCAGCGCGCCGCCGAGATGATCGGAACTACAAAGCAGTTTGCCGCCAAGACGGTGGCCAAGCTGCAAAAGGCCGGGCTGCTCCAGGTCGCGACCGCCACCGGCGACAGACGAGCCCTGGCAATCTCGGCGACCAGGAAGGGACTCGATTTGGTGGATGTGGTGACGCGCGAGCGAGACGCCATCGAGCAGGAGTGGAGGGACAAGATCGGGCAGGTGACGTTGGGACAGCTCACGGCCGGCATGGCTGGCCTGTTGCGATAAACACCGCCCGGCATCGCCTGCCGCCCGTCGTCGATATTTTCAAGTAATATGAATAATTAGGACGGTAATAAATATTTATCTTTAAACGCGGATGTTGCCTTGGACTGCCGATTTGGGGGAACGGATGCGTATCGGACTTGGTGGCCTTTCTATTGCCCAGAAACTGCCTGCCGCAATCGTCGGCTCGGCCCTGCTCGTCAGTGCCGCAGTGGGCCTGGCGGGATACCTGATCGGTGCCTCGGCAGTCGCGAGCCTCACCCAGGAGCGGCAGGAGGCCGTCGCGATCGAGCGCGCTCAAAAGGTGCAGCTCTATCTTGATGGGCTCGCCGAAGACGTGATCCAGCTCAGCACGACGGCCGCGGCCCAGGAAACCGTGCGGCTGATGGAGATCAACTGGAGCCAGACCGAAAACCCCACCGAGACGCTGCGCAAGGCTTACGTCACCGACAATCCCAACCCGCCAGGGGAGCGCTGGAAGCTCAATATCGCCAATACCGAAATCAAGCTGAACTACAATTTCAGCCACAACGGCCAGCATCCGCAATTGCGCGCCGTGACCCAGGCGCGGGGCTATGTCGATCTCTACGTCTTCGACCTCAAGGGCAACCTGCTCTACACCGTCAACAAGAACGATGAATACGCCACCAATCTGGCCGAAGGCGGCGGTCCCTATGCCGATACCGCGCTCGGTCGCGCCTTCCGCGAGGCCGCCGCATTCACCGAGCCGGGCCAGGTGGCTTTCGCCGATGACGTCGCCTATGCCCCTTCGGGCGGCGCCCAGGCGGGGTTCGTCGCGACCACCATCTTCACCAAGGAAGGCGCCCCGGCCGGCGTACTCGCCGTGCAGCTCCCGCTCGACCAGGTCAATCTCACCATGGCATCGCGGAACGGCATGGGCGAAAGCGGCGAAACCTTTATCGTGGGTAGCGACCGGCTCATGCGCTCAGATTCCGCGTTCACCGCATCGAACGACTACCTTACCACCCCGTTCGACTCCCCTGTGATCGAGGCGGCCCTCGGCGGCGCCACGGCGCAGGGCACCTATTCGACCTACCGCGACGTGCCCACGATCACCACCGCGGTGCCGATCAATTTCCTGGGCCAGCACTGGGCCCTGGTCAGCGTCATCGACGAAGGGGAAGCGATGGCGCCCATCGCCCACATCCGCAACCTGATGCTGGTCACCGGGGCGGGCCTGCTGGTTGGCGTCGCGGCGCTGGGCCTGTTGTTCGCGCGCTCGGTTACCAAGCCCATGACAAGGTTGACCCGAACCATGGAAGCCCTGTCGGGCGGTGACCTCAGCGCCGAAGTCAGAGGCACCGAACGCGGTGATGAACTGGGCGCCATGGCCAAGGCTGTCGAGGTGTTCAAGGAAAACGCCATCAGGATGGGCGATCTGACCGAGGGAGAGCGGGCTGCATCTGCCCAGCGCCGCATCGACCGTGCCAGCATGATGCAACAGCTTCAGGCGTCGTTCGGCGAGGTGGTCAATGCCGCGATCGCCGGCGATTTCTCGAGGCGCGTCGAGACCGCCTTCCCCGATCCCGAACTCAATGAGCTGGCCGGCAGCGTAAATGGCCTGGTCGAAACCGTTGATCGGGGTCTCAGCGAAACCGGCGCCGTGCTGGCTTCGCTGGCCAATACCGATCTCACCCGGCGCGTCACCGGGCAGTATCGCGGCGCCTTCGAACGGCTCAAGACCGATACCAATGCCGTGGCAGAACGGCTGGCCGAGATCGTCGGCCAGCTTCGCCAGACTTCGCAGTCGCTCAAGGCGGCGACAGGGGAACTGTTGTCGGGCGCCAACGACCTCAGCCAGCGCACGACACGCCAAGCCGCGACCATCGAAGAAACCTCGGCCACGATCGAGCAGTTGGCCACCACTGTGCAGGCCAATGCCAAGCGCGCCCAGGAGGCCAGTGCGGCCGCCAGCAGTGTCGCGACCACGGCCGATGAAGGGGCGGTCGTCATGGCCCAGGCCAACCAGGCCATGGAGCGCATAACCCACTCCTCCGGCAAGATATCGAGCATCATCGGCCTTATCGACGACATCGCCTTCCAGACCAACCTCCTGGCGCTCAATGCCTCGGTGGAAGCGGCGCGGGCGGGCGAAGCGGGCAAGGGCTTTGCCGTGGTCGCGGTGGAAGTGCGGCGGCTGGCCCAGTCGGCCGCCGAAGCGTCGGCGGAGGTCAAGACCTTGATCGAACAGTCGGGGACCGAGGTCAGTGGCGGGTCGCGCCTCGTGGCCGAGGCGGCGGCAAAGCTGGGGATGATGCTCAGCGCGGCGCGCGCCAGCAACGAGCTCATGGAGGAAATCGCCCACCAGAGCCAGCATCAGGCTACCTCCATCGATGAGGTCAACGTTGCCGTGCGAACCCTTGATGAGATGACCCAGCACAATGCGGCGCTCGTCGAGCAAAGCAATGCGGCGATCGAGCAAACCGAGTCGCAGGCAAGCGAACTCGACCATATCGTGGATGTGTTCGTGCTCAAGGAGCGCTCGGAAGACCCGCGCCACCTGGCGGCGTGAGCTGTTCAAACACCGGAAATACGCCGGCTCGGCAAATGTGATCGGCACGATTGCAACTTTACTTAAGTTGACCAATTTCCCTGCCGATTGGCGGGGAAACACATGACCTACGAACGACTGCAAACTGGCGCGCGGACGCCGTTGGACGCCGTGGTCGTCGAGGTGAAGCAGATCTTCGGCCGCAGCGTTGCCGACGTATCCTCGGTGGACGAGATTGCGGGGCTGCCGGTCCCGGTCCGCCAGGCGCTGCTGGAGGCCGAAAGACTGCGCCTGGAGCGCAAGCTCAACCGCATCGTGGTCCGCATTGCCGACGAAAAGCTGTGGAATCCCGCATGGGGGCGCCTCGTCGAAATCGCCTGAGGCCCTCACGACCGAGCAGGTGAGGCCCACCCCTCCACGAGCCTCATCCATTCGCCTTCCACTCATTCATCCCATTACCCAGTGCCATTCAGCCATTGGGTTGGCGGCCATCGTGCGGGAATCATGATGTTCATATGAATGTCATATTACGCCGGGAAGGGCGTCATTTCGCCGGCAAACCGGCGGAAAACGCCACCTTGCGGCATCCCATCCCGGCTCTCGTTGTCATCTGATTTTCATATGAACAAAATAGGTTGCAAATGCGCCCCCGGCTGATAGCGTTTCAGTCGGGAAGAGGACCGGTTCTAACGGGTCAATATGAAGGGAGTAAGCATGTTCAAGAAAGCACTTTGCCTGTCAGTTGGTTTGGCTGCGCTGGCGGCCAGCGCGCCCGCTTTCGCGCAGACCGAGATTGCCTGGTGGCACGCCATGGACGCCGAGCTCGGCAAGAAGCTCGAGGAAATCGCGACCGGCTTCAACGAGAGCCAGGATGAGTTCAAGGTCGTGCCGACCTACAAGGGCAGCTATGCCGAAACCCTGACGGCGGCGATTGCTGCATTCCGTGCCAATGAGCAGCCGGCCATCGTGCAGGTGTTCGAAGTGGGCACCGGCACCATGATGTCGGCCAAGGGCGCGGTCTACCCGGTCTACCAGCTCATGCAGGACAATGGCGAGCCCTGGGATCCCAGCGGCTTCCTGGCCCCGGTCACGGGCTACTACTCCGACACCGACGGCAACATCCTCTCCATGCCGTTCAATTCCTCCACGCCCATCATGTACTACAACAAGGACGTGTTCGAAAAAGCCGGCCTTGATCCGGAAACGCCGCCCAAGACCTGGGCCGAACTCGAAACCATGGGTCGGCAGATCGTGGAGTCGGGCGCCGCACCCTGTGCCCTGAGCAGCGCCTGGATCACCTGGATCCAGACCGAAAACCTGTCGGCCTTGCACGACAAGCCGTTCGGTACGCTCGAAAACGGCTTTGGCGGCCTCGCCACCGAATTCGTCTTCAACGACGAACTGCAGGTCCGGCATTGGGACAATCTCAAGAAATGGTCCGATGAAGGCCTGTTCCAGTATGGCGGCCCCGCGGGCGGCGCGGATGCCGGCCCCAAATTCTACGCCCAGGAATGCGCGATCTTCATGAATTCCTCGGCAGGCCGCGCTGGCGTCATCAACAATGCCAAGGACTTCGAAGTCGGCTTCGCACCCTTGCCCTATTACGACGACGTCATCGACGAGCCCAAGAACTCGATCATCGGCGGCGCCACCTTGTGGACGCTGAACGGGAAGGACCCCGAGGTCTATCGTGGCGTGGCCAAGTTCTTCACCTATCTCAGCCAGCCCGAAGTGCAGGCCGAATGGCACCAGTTCACTGGCTACCTGCCGATCACCAACGCGGCCTACGAGCTGGGACAGCAGCAGGATTACTACGCCCAGAATCCGGGCTCGGACATCGCGATCCAGCAGATCACCCGCGGAACGCCGACGGCAAACTCCAAGGGCGTGCGGTTCGGCAACCTGACCCAGGTCCGCGCCATCGTCGATGAGGAGTTCGAGGCGCTTCTGGCCGGGTCCAAGACCGCCCAGGAGGCCCTGGACGCTGCCGTTGAGCGCGGCAACCAGATCCTGCGCGACTTCGAAGCTGCCAACCAGTAACCGCCTGATCTGAAGCGTGCTCCACCCGCAAGCGGGTGGAGCAACAGCATCATTGCGCTCGAGCGCTGGCAAGAACGAGGCGGAGCATGCAGGCCAAGCGGACTGTTTTTCCCAACAAGATCCTACCCTATTTCCTGCTGCTGCCGCAGCTTGCCGTCACGCTGCTGTTTTTCATCTGGCCCGCGCTGCAGGCGGTGAAATCATCCTTCGAGCGCGAGGATCCCTTCGGGTTCCGCACCACCTTCGTCTGGTTCGAAAATTACCGCCGGCTGTTTATCGATCCGCTCTACCTGAGCTCAGTCGGCAAGACGGCCATCTTTGCCGTCAGCGTCACGGCGCTGTCGATGTCCCTGTCGCTCATTCTCGCGGTGGCGGTGAACCGGGTGCTGCGCACCAATCGCCTTTATACCACGCTCCTGGTCTGGCCCTATGCAGTCGCTCCCGTGGTCGTGGGCATCCTGTGGTGGTTCATGTTCAACCCCAATATCGGGATTGCGCCCTATCTGCTGCGCGGGCTGGGCATCAGCTGGAACCACCGGGTGGACGGCGTCGACGCCATGATCCTGGTGATCATCGCAGCCAGCTGGAAGCAGATATCGTACAATTTCCTGTTCTTCGTGGCTGGCCTGCAGTCGGTTCCCCATTCGCTGATCGAAGCGGCCGCCATCGATGGCGCCGGCCCGTTCAAGCGCTTCTGGACCATCGTTTTTCCGCTGCTTGCCCCGACGACGTTCTTTCTGCTGATCGTCAACATCAACTATGCCATGTTCGACACCTTCGGCATCATCGACGCGACCACGCAGGGCGGCCCCGCCCAGGCGACCAACACGCTCGTCTACAAGGTCTATTCCGATGGCTTCATCGGTCTCAACATCGGCTCGTCGTCGGCCCAGTCCGTGGTGCTGATGATTATCGTGATCGCCCTGACCGCCATCCAGTTCCGCTATGTCGAGCGGCGGATCCAGTATTGAGGAGCGAGACGATGATCGAAAACCGGCCCATTCTCGCCTTTCTCACCCACCTGGTTCTGATCGTCGGCGTGGTCGTCGTGGCCTTCCCGGTCTACCTGGCCTTCATTGCCTCCACCCATGGCAGCGGCGACTTCATGCGCGGGCTCGTGCCGCTGCTGCCGGGCCCGCACATGCTCGAGAATTACAGCTATATGTTCAATGTCGGTCTATCGACCGCTGGCGCCCCGCCGCTTTCGATCATGCTGCTCAATTCGCTGGTCATGGCCATCTCGATTGCCGTGGGCAAGATCATCATCTCGATCCTGTCGGCTTACGCCATCGTCTACTTCAAGTTTCCGTTCCGGCTGCTGGCGTTCTGGATGATCTTCATTACGCTCATGCTGCCGGTCGAGGTGCGCATCATTCCCACCTTCAAGGTGGTGTCCGACCTGGGCATGCTCAATTCCTACCCCGGCCTCATCATCCCTCTGATCGCCTCGGCCACGGCCACCTTCCTGTTCCGGCAGTTCTTCCTCACCGTGCCCGATGAACTCATGGAGGCGGCGCGCGTCGACGGGGCCGGGCCGCTCAAATTCTTCCGCGATATCCTGCTGCCGCTGAGCCGCACCAATATTGCTGCGCTCTTCGTCATCCTCTTCATCTACGGATGGGTCCAGTATCTCTGGCCGCTGCTCGTCACGACCGACAGCAAATACTACACGGTCGTCATGGGCATCAAACGGCTGGCCGCGACGGCCGATGCCGAGCCGCAATGGAACTTCGTCATGGCCGCCGTGATGCTGGCCATGCTTCCCCCCGTCCTCGTCGTAATCCTGATGCAGCGCCTTTTCGTCAAGGGCCTGGTCGAAACAGAGAAGTAGGCAGATGGCAAGCATCGACATCAAGGGCGTCAAGAAGGTCTATGGCGGCAACGTCACCGCGATTCACAATCTCGACCTCTCCATACCCGACGGCCAACTGGTGGTGCTGGTGGGTCCGTCGGGCTGCGGGAAGTCGACGCTGCTGCGCATGATCGCCGGGCTGGAATCGATCACGGAAGGCACCATTGCCATCGATGGCGCGGTGGTCAACGCCAAGGAACCCGCCGAGCGGGACATCGCCATGGTGTTCCAGAACTATGCCCTCTATCCGCACATGACGGTGCGCGGAAACCTCGAATACGGGCTCAAGAACCGCGGTACGCCCCGGGACGAGATCGACCGGCGGGTGGCAGAGGCCGCGCGCATTCTGGAGATCGAGCCCTTTCTCGATCGCCGGCCGCGCCAGCTCTCGGGCGGGCAGCGCCAGCGTGTCGCCATGGGGCGGGCAATCGTGCGGCAGCCAAAGGCGTTTCTGTTCGACGAGCCGCTGTCCAACCTCGATGCCAAGCTGCGCGGACAGATGCGGATCGAGATCAAGCGCCTGCAGCGCAACCTCGCCACCACAAGCGTCTATGTCACCCACGACCAGCTCGAGGCGATGACCCTCGCCGACCAGCTCGTCGTCATGAATGGTGGGCGCATCGAACAGGTGGGCGCGCCCATCTCGATCTACGAACGACCCGAAACCCTGTTCGTGGCGGGCTTCATCGGCTCGCCACCGATGAATCTTGTTTCGTTGGATGGCCCCCTGGGTGCCGGGGCCTTTGCAGGCCTCGACCTGCCGGCTGGGACCGACGTCGTCGGCATCCGCCCCGACAGTCTGGTCGTTGCGCCGCCGCAGACGCCGGCAGCCTCGTTCTCCGGCACTGTCGAGCTGGTTGAGCCGGTCGGGGGCGAAAGCCACGTGCATATGAAGCGCGCCGGTTCGTCCGACATTCTGATCGTCAGCGTGCCTGGCCGGACCGACATTGCGGAAGGCGCGTCGATGACGGTCTACGCCAAGCCGGCCGACCTCCACCCTTTCAATCGTCAAAGCGGCAGCCGGACCGATATGCCGGTTGCGCGTCCCTAGCGCCGCAGACCTGCCATCGGCAACCCGAACGGAAGAAGCGTCATGACCAACAATTACCATATCGGCCCCTCCCGCGATGAAGTGCAGGCGCACCGGGGTGCCTCGGCCATAGCGCCCGAGAATACGCTTGCCGCCTTCCGCGCCGCGGCAGAGCAGGGCGCGCGCTGGGTGGAGCTCGACGTTGCGCTCCTCGGCGATGACACGCTGGTCGTCATCCATGACGACAGCGTGGATCGCACGACCTCGGGACGGGGTTCCCTCGGCGAGCTGACCGCTGCCGACATCGCTTCCCTGGATGCGGGGACATGGTTCGACCCGAAATTTTCCGGCGAGCGCCTGCCCACGCTCAGCCAGGTGATTGCGCTGCTCGGCGAGCTTGGCCTGAGCGCCAATGTGGAGATCAAGCAGCACAAGCACCACAAATCGCTCGACCATCTGGTCCATGCGGTTCAGGCCGCTATCGCCGGGCGGAGTGCCGATACCGGCATCATGATCTCGAGCTTCGATCCCCAGGCGCTCGCGGCCATGCACGCCCTCGAGCCCGACCTGGAGATGGCCATGCTCTGGTGGAGCCCGCCCGCGGATTGGCAGGACGTGCTCAAGGCCATTCCCTCCAGGACCATCCACATGAACTACAAGGCGCTCAGCATCGCCCTGCTCGAAGAAACCTCGCGCAACGGCGTCAAGGTCAGGGCCTGGACGAGCAATAATCCTGTTGAACTTGTCTCCTTCTGGGGCGCGGGTCTGACGGGGGTGATAACCGACAATCCCAGCCTGTTCCTGGGCTAACGGAGACCGCGGCCGAAATGCTTTCGGATCGACAGCGCGACATCCTCAGTCTGATCGAGACGGAGGGCGCTCAATATATCGAGCAGCTGGCCGCGCGCTACGCCGTCACGACCCAGACCATCCGGCGCGACACCAACGCCCTGTGCGACCTCGGCTATGCCAAGCGCTTCCACGGTGGCGTGGAGAAGCCGGTGGGGGCCCGCAACATCTCGGTCAACGCCCGCGCCGCCCTCAACCGGGCCGCCAAGCAGCGCATCGCGGCCGCCATCGCGGCTGCCATCCCCGCTGGCTCCACCGTCTTCATGGGCATCGGCAGCACGGTGCAGGTGATTGCCGCCGCCCTGGTCGATCACCCGGACCTGCGCGTGGTCACCAACAATATCCATGTGGCGCTGACCCTGGCCGAGGCACCCCAGGTGGAAGTCCACATGACCGGTGGCCTGCTCCGCCACAACGACCTGGACGTGGTGGGGCCCGACGCCCTCAATTTCTTCGAGAAGTTCTACGCCTCCCACGCCATCATCGGAGCGGGCGCCCTGCACCCCGCGCACGGCATTCTCGATTTCAGCTATAGCGAGGCCCAGCTGACCGCGCGGCTGCTGAGCAATGCCCGCCACAGGTTTCTGGCTGCCGATGCCAGCAAATGGTCCAGGGACGCCTCGGTTCGCGTCGCGGCCTTCTCCGAGGTCACGCATCTGTTCACCGATAGCTTGCCTGAGCAGGGCGGGGCCCGCGCCGCCCTTGCCCAGTCGGGGATCGAGGTCATCGTCTGCGGGGAAGCGTCTTGACGTTCATCGGGCAAGGGCCATCACCCCAGGATCTGTCGGCCATCCGCTACGTGCTGACCGACATCGACGACACCCTGACCACCGACGGCAAGCTGTTGCCCCAAACCTATCAGGCCATGTGGGACCTGCGGGATGCCGGCATTGAACTGGTGACGGTGACCGGCGGCTCGGCGGGCTGGTGCGAACACATCGCGCGCGCCTGGCCCGTGGCGGCCGCGATCGGGGAAAGCGGCGCCTTTGTCATGTCCGCGGAGCGCAATCGGGTCGCGGTTGAATATTGGGAAGGCGAGGCCATCCAGGCCGAGCGCCAGGCAACTCACGTCGCCGCGCTGCGGCCCTTGCTCGCGGATCGCTTCCGGTTCGCCCATGACCAGCGCTTCCGGCTGGCCGACGTCGCGGTGGACATCGTGGGCCACGACCGCGCGGAAGTGGACCAGCTCGCCGCGCGCATCCGCGCCCTGGGCGGCTCGGCCGCAATCAGTTCGGTCCACCTCAACACCTGGATCGGCCGCTACGACAAGCAGACGATGAGCGAGCGGCTCCTGCGCCGGCTGGGCCTGGGTGACGTCGAACTCGCCGAGCAGGTCTGCTTTGTCGGCGACTCCCGCAACGATTCGCCCATGTTTGCCCATTTCCCGAAGTCCTTCGGCGTCGCCAACATCCTCCCCGTCATCGACGATCTGCCAAAAAAACCCCGCTGGATTACCCAGGCTCCCGCCGGAAAAGGCTTCGCCGCCATCGCCCAGGCCATTTTGGGCCGATAGGCCGTTCGCGAACATTGCTGAAGCTCGAGCGCCAACGGCGGTCAGCTCCGTACCGCCACGCTGGCCTTACCGCCGAAGCGTTGCGCGAGCTCGAAAGCGCCTTCGAGACGGTGCAGGCCCTGGCCCGCCCCAATCCCTTGGTGGCAAGACCATCCCGACCTTTGCCTCCTACTGGCTTCTGGAAGCCGCGCCAGATGCCCATTTTGCAGACACCGAGGCCATCGCCTTCATGCTTGCCACGATCATTGGCGGTTCGGTGCGCATGGTGCTCGACACCGGCGCGTCGGGCACATTCGACGACTGCGCCAGCAATTACCTTTGGCGTGCAAAGCGTACCTGGCCGCGGCAAGCTAAGGCCGTGTCGCGTACTGTGCTATTGAAGCCACCTGGTCATGGCTTCGAGCCAGCCGACGTCCCCGAGCCCTCACTCGACCGCCAGGAAGGCGGCGGCCGCCTGCGCGAAGCGTGGATCCGTGTTGATAGTGTAGTGGGTGGCGCTGGGGATGACGGCGAAGCGGTTGGGCGTCACGCCTTCGCCGGCCCAACCGCCATCGGATTGAGCACCTCCAAGCAGTTCGAAGAAGCTGGTGGCGTGACCGATGCGGACGGCGCCGTAGTCGGCCACGACGGCCAGGGTCGGTGCCTTGATCTGGCTCACCCGCGGCTCTGGTGCACGTACCCTCGGGCGCTGGCCGGCACTTCCTGTTTCAGCCAGTCTCGGAACGCGCGGAGCTTCCGCGTCTCGCGACGGCCTTGGGCCGTAACCAGCCAATAGCCCTGCGGCCCCTCCAGGGAATGTCCGAAGGGCCGCACCAGGCGGCCGTCGCTCACGGCGTCAGCGCTCATCATGTCGGCAGCCATCAACACGCCCTGCTCCGAGATCGCGGCGTCGAAGGCCAGCGACGCATCCGAATAGGTGGGGCCGCTCAGCTTGATCTCGGGGTCCATGCCCACTTCGGCGCGCCAGGCGTCCCAGCTGAGCATCGTGGTCTGGTCACGGATGACCGGGACCTTGGCCAGGTCTTCCGGGCGCTGGAGCACTTTGGCGATAGGTGGCGCGCAGACCGGCTGGTAGGCGCCGCCACCCACCAGCTCCGCATGGACGCCCGGCCACTGGCCCTGTCCGTAGCGGATGCCGCAATCGATGTCCGGCCGGCTAATATCGAGCACGGCCCCCGTTACGTTGAGCCGCACCTCGATTTCTGGGTGGAGCGTGGTGAACTTGTTGATGCGCCAGATCAGCCAGCGGGACGCGAACACGCTGCCCACCGTCAGGTTGAGCACGCCCTCGTCGCTGCCCTTGAGGCTTGCCAGTCCGTCCTGCAAGGCAGCAAAGCCTGAAGTCAGCTGCGGCAAGGCGGCCTTGAGCGCCGGCGTGGGCCTCAGGCCGGCCGGGGTGCGCTCGAACAGCGCCATGCCCAGCCGTTCCTCAGCCCGCCGCAAATGCTGGCTCACCGCGCCGATGGTGACGCCCAATTCCTCGGCGGCGGGCGCCAGGGCCCCTCTGCGCGCCACGATTTCAATGGCGCGCAGCGCATTGAGCGGAATGGGGAAGGGATTGACCATATAGTTTTTCTACAACGGTCGCGCGACCTTGTCCATTGTCCGATCCGCTGGAAGGGCGCAAAACTAGGGCCATAGCAAGCAACCGACCGGAACGGAGGTCACAAAATGTCCAACGTCATCACCCTGCTGGGCCGCCTTCTCAATGCGCTGTTCGCCGCAGAAACGGCGCCGGTCGAGCCCGACGGCATGAGCCTGCATGATTGGGCCGATCTGCCTTCCCATCACCCATCGGCTTGATCGCGCCGTGCTGACGCCATAATCGGGCCTTTGAAGGGTAGCCAAACCAGCCCTTCAAGGAGTTCCCGATGATCCGCCCCTTCGCCGCGCTCGCCGTCTTCGCTCTCATATCCGGCGCTTCGGTCGCGCAGGAGGCAGCCCCGGCCCCGGCCGCGGCGCCCGACATCGTGGTCGATCCTGCCGCGCCCATCGACAACACCCCCAAGCAGGCAAACATGCTGACCGGCTTCTATGCCACCCAGGCGGTGATCGAGCTGTGTTCTGTCCAGATTGAACCGGGTATCATCGAGGGCATGGCGGCCGATCGCGCACGCCTCGAACGCGCTCTGAGCATGGATGCGCCCACGGCCGCGGCGGCCTATGCCAAGGTCAAGGCCGATGTCGAAAAGACCACGCCCGACTGCGCCGATGGCAGCCCGGATCGCGCCGGCGTCGATGCGGTCACCGCCATCTACGCGTCCCTGCCGCCCCCCGCCGCGCCCGCGGCCCCGGCAGCGCCCCAGCCGGGCACGGTGACCGCACCGGCCGCACCTGCCCCGGCTCCGGAAGCACTACCCGCTCAGTAGTCGCCAGCAGTTTCCCCTCTCCCCTGGGGAGGGGGTTGCCTCATTCGCAGATCCGCGCCGTGCAGGTCTGCCCGTGGCAGCCTAGGTCCAGGTGCAGGTGATCCTTGTGCTCGGCATTGGCCTCGGGCCCCAGTACCGTGGTAAAGCCGCCGCAGGCCGCGTCATGCGCCAGCCGCAGCAGCCGGCCTTCGGGCGCCGGGCCCGGCAGCCACTGCCCCTCGACGCCGATGCTGCGTCCGTCCTCGAGCGTGAAGCCGGTCACATCCACCGCATTGGCAAAGCCGTGCTCGGAGGTGAAGCCGTCGCTGGCATTGTTCCGGTTCCGGCACATATAGCTGGTGCCGGTATCGACCTGCGCCAGCCGGCTGCCCAGCATCGCCTCGGCATAGCCATCCACATCGGCGACCCAGCCGGGCAGGGCGCTGGCCATCTGGCAATTGGTCGTCACCGGGCTCGAGAGCGGCACCATCCGCCCCCGGCTCAGCACCGCCGTCACGGTGAGCGGCGACTGTTCCCCGCATATCCCCTCGCTCAGCGGCGGCGCCATCTCGGCCTCCACCAGCCCCTGGAGCACCGCCGGACACGCCGCCTGATACATCCGCTCCGGCTCGGCTGCGGTCTCCGGCTCAACCGCTGGCGCCGCCTCGACCTCAGCCTCCGCCTCTGGCGTCACCGCTGGCGCTGCCGGCTGCACCACATCAGGGCTGTCAGGCAGATCCGGCGGTCGCGGCCGCGGAATGGGGGCCACTTCCGCCGGCTTGGGCGCGGCGGCTTGCGGACGCTGCGGCGCTGGCGCCGGGCGGGTGATCTGGTCGACCAGGTCCTCCAGCGGCCCCAGCAGATCCTGCGCCCCTACAGGGATCGGCAATAGCAGCGGCAGGACGATGGCGAGTGCGGTGAGCTTGTGCATCTCCCCCTAACGCATCAGCCATGCAAAAGGCACCGCGCTCGCGCTGTTAACCGGCGCTAAACCATCTTTCTCCCCCACCCCGCTTCTGCTATCAGCGCCCCTATGACAACGCCGCTTTCCCGCATCCGCAATTTCTCCATCGTCGCCCATATCGACCATGGCAAATCCACCCTGGCCGACCGGCTCATCCAGATGACCGGCGGGCTGGAGGCCCGCGAGATGAAGGAGCAGGTGCTCGACTCCATGGATATCGAGCGCGAGCGCGGCATCACCATCAAGGCGCAGACGGTGCGCCTCAGCTACAAGGCGCAGGACGGCGAGACCTATATCCTCAACCTCATCGACACGCCCGGCCACGTCGACTTCGCCTACGAAGTCTCCCGCTCCATGGCCGCCGTCGAGGGCTCGCTGCTGGTCGTCGACGCCTCCCAGGGCGTCGAGGCGCAGACCCTGGCCAATGTCTACCACGCGCTCGACGCCAACCACGAAATCGTCCCCGTCCTCAACAAGGTCGATCTGCCCGCCGCCGATATCCCGCGGGTGAAATCCCAGATCGAGGACGTGATCGGCATCGATGCCTCCGACGCGCTCGAAATCTCGGCCAAATCCGGCTTCGGCATCGACACCGTGCTCGAAGCCATCGTCACCCGCCTGCCCGCCCCCAAGGGCGATATCGATGCCCCGCTCAAGGCGCTGCTGGTCGATTCCTGGTACGACACCTATCTCGGCGTCGTCGTCCTCGTCCGCATCATCGATGGGGTGATGAAGAAGGGCCAGAAGATCCGCATGATGGCCTCGGGCGCCGTCTACGAGCTCGATCGCGTTGCCGTGCAGACCCCCAAGCTGGTCGAGGTCAAGGAACTCACCCCCGGCGAGCTGGGCGTCTTCACCGCCTCGATCAAGGAAGTCGCCGATACCAATGTCGGCGATACCATCACCGATGATCGCAAGCCCACGTCAACGGCGCTGCCCGATTTCCGCCCGGCCCAGCCGGTGGTGTTCTGCGGCCTCTTCCCGGTCGATGCCTCCGATTTCGACGAGCTGCGCGCCGCCATGGGCAAGCTCCGTCTCAACGATGCCAGCTTCTCCTTCGAGATGGAAACGTCAGCCGCCCTCGGCTTCGGCTTCCGCTGCGGTTTCCTGGGGCTGCTGCATCTCGAAATCATCCAGGAGCGGCTCTCCCGCGAGTTCGATCTCGACCTCATCGCCACCGCCCCCTCGGTGGTCTACGAGGTGGCGCTGACCAATGGCGAGACCATGCACCTGCATAATCCCGCCGATCTGCCCGATGTGATGAAGATCGCGGAAATCCGCGAGCCCTGGATCAAGGCGACCATCCTCACCCCCGACGAATATCTGGGCGCCATCCTCAAGCTCTGCCAGGATCGCCGCGGCATCCAGCGGAACCTCAGCTATGTCGGCAACCGCGCCATGGTGGAATACGATCTGCCGCTCAACGAAGTGGTGTTCGATTTCTACGATCGGCTGAAGTCCATCTCCAAGGGCTATGCCAGCTTCGATTATACCCTGTCCGATCACCGCGTCGGAGACCTGGTCAAGCTCAGCATCCTGGTCAATGCCGAACCCGTCGACGCCCTCTCGATGCTCGTGCACCGCACCGTCGCCGAGTCGCGCGGCCGCATCATGTGCGAAAAGCTCAAGGAGCTGATCCCGCCCCATCTGTTCGTGATCCCGATCCAGGCCGCCATCGGCGGCAAGATCATCGCCCGCGAAACCGTCCGCGCCATGCGCAAGGACGTGACGGCCAAATGCTACGGCGGCGACGCGACCCGTAAGCGCAAACTGCTGGAAAAGCAGAAGGCGGGCAAGAAGCGCATGCGGCAGTTCGGGTCGGTGGAGATTCCCCAGGAGGCGTTCATCAAGGCGCTGAAGATGGGGGATGACTAGAGGCTCCAACTTGTCTCTAGGTTGGACAAGGAAGCGATGGCACTCTGGTCTCTGGATCGCCTCGGCCGGGCAGCACTCTAGCAAAGATTGCGTGGCGGAGGTGTACCATGAGAATTTCGTTCTTCAGGGTCGAAGGCTTTCAGGGATTTTCGAACTCTGGGACCGTGGAGCTTACCAAGGGCATCAACTTGGTGGTCGGTCAGAACAATTCCGGTAAGAGCGCATTACTCCGCTCGCTGCATAGTCTTTCTGACGATCGACACAAGAACGCATCGGCGTACGAAGATCATTTTCTAGCGTCGCCGAAATTGACACTGGCAATTGTGCTCACGGGGTTTGAGCTTCGTGATGCTCTTCTTCGTGCTGGCAGCCAATTCCACATCCCAGTTCCGCAAACCTATCACGGCCGGGCTGGCGAGTATGCCGATAAATTGCTAAATTCAGCGGAAGTATTAATTGCCCTACAGCGTTACGCGGGCAACGCGAACTTCCAGCCAGTTGGATACCCAAGTCACACTGACGACGAATTTACAAATGCACGGGCGAAAGTGTCTGTGTTGATGCAAGGCACCGGCGGTCATCTCCAGGCAATTGAACAAACTAGCAGCGCCGACGGTCTGCCTGACTTGGCGTCCCAAGTTTGGAACCGCAAGCTGTTCCATTTCGATGCCGAAAGAATGAATGTCGGCCGATATGCCTCCGAAAACCACAAGCGTCTTGGTCCAAGTGCCGCAAACTTACCTGCGGTTCTGGCCACGCTTCGATTCGAGCGGCCAGCGCTATTCGACCGGCTTGTAAGCCACTTAAGGGATGTTTTGCCAACCGTTGGCGGCCTAAGCGTTGGGCCTGCACAGAACCAAGGCAATACGCTCGAGATACGCGTCTGGCCGACGGACAACCAAGAACGAGTTGAACTGAGCTTTCCGCTCAGTTCAAGCGGTACGGGCGTGTCTCAGGTGCTAGCCATCCTTACCGCGGTAATGACTGTTGACGACGCGACAATCGTAATTGACGAGATAAATAGCTTTCTCCACCCGGCGGCGGTAAAGGCGCTGCTGCGCATATTGCAGACCGACTTTGCTCAACACCAATACATAATCTCTACCCACTCCGCCGATGTTATCGGAGCTAGTGGGGCAACTACACTTCATTTGGTGCGCCGCGAGGGGTACCAGTCTGTGGTTACGCCGCTAAACATTTCCAAAATTGATGAACTGCGAGACCTCACGGGCCATTTGGGTGTTTCTCTCTCTGACGTACTCGCGGCAGAGCGCATACTGTGGGTGGAGGGGCCGACCGAGGAACTGTGCTTTCCAAGGCTCTATGAGCTGGCAACAAGCCATTCAAAGCCGCGCGGCACGGTGATATCTGCGGTCGCGACAACTGGCGACCTAACCCGCAAGCGGGACCAAGAACTGGTCTCGGAGATCTATCAAAAGGTCAGCGAGGCCGCCCTCGTTGTCGCGGCAGCTACTTGTCTTGACCGCGAGCAGCATTCTGCGGACGAGCAAGCGGACATGAACCGAAAAGCGAGGGGCAGACTATTCTTCCTGCCACGCCGGCATATTGAGTGCTACCTTGTCGATCCCGAAGCAATTGCGGCCTTCATCAATGCGCGGGACATCTATGAAGGCACGACTGTCGATGCTTCCGCAGTGGCACAGGAGTTGGCCCGGCTCGCCTCCACTGCCAAACACAAAGTCGATCAGTGGAAGGACGATCTCACCGACGAGTCATGGCTAACGGAAGTCGACGCCGCAAACCTTATAGCAGCGACTTGTACGTCAATGAGTGAGGCAAGGGTGGCGTTCAATAAGAAAAAGGACAGCGAGTTCCTAATGCTGCACATGTTGGAGCACTCACCAGCTCGACTAGAAAAATTGGCCAGATTTGTGCGTGAGACCGTCGATACGCTCCAAACCCTTCCACCGCTTACGGCGCCAACTTAGGACGTCGGAGGAAGGCGCGATGAATTCGGACGATAGAAATCGGAAGATGCGGGTGTTGCTGGAGACTTACGCGACCGACAACATTCACAATGATCTATCAAACACCGCCAACTACTTTCGTCAGCGCATTGAGAGCCGCGTCAATAAGGGAGAACACGATGGGCTCTTCCTTGAAATGACCGCTGCCATAACGATGATTGCATTTAGCCTAGAGGCGAATGTTAATTTTGTCGGTCACTACAAGAAGGTGCCCGGCTTTAAGAAGCTGCAGAGCTTAGACGAGAAGCTTGCGGCGCTGATCACTCACCTTAAGATCGAGGCTGATTTCGAGGCCCGCCCATTCTCCACAGTCGCCCCGCTGAAGAAAATCCGCAACGCGTTGGCCCACGGTAAGCCGCGAACGCCACCGCCGCAAAAACAGGAGGTGGTAGGAACCTATGACGAAATCTACGCGAAGCAACGGATGCAGACCGAGTGGGAGAAGGCGATTAACCCAGAGTTTGTCGTGGTCGCTGATGACGACGTCGGCTCGATCTGGAAATTACTTCTAGAGAAGGCCGAAATCGAGATTTGGGACACGCTCAGCACGAGCGGGGGCGGCATGACATTCATCGAGTTTGTGGAGGAGGACGGCACAGGCGAATGAGCCCACCCGAGCGGGGGTTGCACGTTCTGACAAACTAATCCCCACCCCTCCACCCCGCCTTACCCTCTCCTGTCCGGCATCCCGCCGGGACAGGAGAAACCATGACCACACAAACCAGCCGCCCGCCTTTCGCGCCCGGCGCTCAAGGCCAGCCTGCCGGGCAGGCTGCGCCCCGTCCGCCAGCCATCGCGAAAAAACTTATCCCCGCCCGCCAGTGCCGCCCGCATACTCACCCCATTCCCGCACATCTACTGCGCGGTCGCGACGAACGGTCGTGTGCGGGATGTCGGTGGGGTCGGAGTCGTCCGGCCCGGCGGGGGAAACCCGGCAGCTGCGCTTGCGATACAGCGTACCTGGCCCGAACCCGTCTCAAATCCCGGCGTGATGGCGAGGCCCTTGCCTCATTTGTTTGCGGAATACCCGCACCGAGGCGATGGCCTCGCCATCCGAGCAGTTCCAGCCGGCGGCCCTGGCCGACCGGGGCTTTGGCGCGGCCTTTTACCTTTCGCTAACCTGCCCGCTTCCCGCCGGTGCCGATCTCGATTAAATCTGGAGCTGGCCGCTGGGCCGGGGGAGAAATCATCAGATGCGCATCATCCTGTCGTCCGTCGGCCTCGTCGCCGCTCTTGGCCTTGCTGGCTTGGCCACCGTGCAGCCCGCCTTCGCCCAGGCGCAGCCCATCGACGGCTATTGCGCGCAGATTTCCGACAATGACAAATATGCCTCCGACGGCTTTCCGCTGACCGATGCCGGCTCGATCCTGCGGCAGGACCGCGCCAACTTCCATCGCTACGGCACGCCCGATGCCGATGACTATGGCGACAACACTTTCGACACGGTCTCGGCCCGCGAGCGCATTCCTGCTATGTTCGACAATGGCAATATCGAGCCGGGCCTCGCCCGCAAGATCGTGCGCGGCTATCCCTATATCTGCGTCGACATCTACCGCAATTCGCTTTCGGTCTATACCGGCGGCTGATTAATCCCCGCCGGGCCGTGTTTGGTGTATAACGGGCGTGCCAGGGCCGGATTTCCTAGTCCTCAGCGGAACGGAGCCAGCCCAATGCATAAATACAAGATCGGCCAGACCCTCGACCTGCTGCCCAATCGCGGCAGCAGCACGCGCAAGGCGGGACAGTGCGAGATCATGGCCCTGCTGCCCTATGAGGGCCATACCGTGCAATATCGCGTCCAGGCCAAGGCCGAGAGCCACCTGCGCATCGTCGCCGAATCCGATCTGCGTCCGCTCACCAACTAGTCCAGTGTCCATGACCAGTCTTGCCGATTTCACCCTGCCGCGCCTCGATGGCACGCCCCAGCCGCTCTCGGCCTATGCCGGCAAAGTCGTGCTGGTGGTCAACACCGCCAGCCAGTGCGGCCACACCCCGCAATATCAGGGGCTCGAGGCGCTGTGGCGCCAATATGGGGACCGGGGCCTGGTCGTCCTGGGCTTTCCCTGCAACCAGTTCGGCGCCCAGGAGCCCGGCGCGGCCGACGAGATCGCCCAATTCTGCGAGGTCAACTTCGGCGTGAGCTTTCCTCTTTTCGGCAAGCTTGAGGTCAACGGTCCGGGCGAAAGCCCGCTCTATGGCTGGCTCAAGCAAGCCGAGCCGGGCGACGTCGAATGGAACTTCGCCAAGTTCCTCGTCGGTCGCGACGGGCAGGTCGTCGCCCGCTTCAGCCCCGATACCCAGCCGGCCGATCTGGCGCGGGACATCACGGCGGCGCTCTAGCGCTCGCCAGGCGCTGCTGTAGCCCATCGGCCACACCGGCGGGCGGCACTTGTCCCCATCCGGAACGAACCATCCAGACTGCCGTTGTCAGCGCACGGGGCGGAACTGGCGCGTCGCTTCTTCCGGGGCGCGCGCACCGCAAAGAGTGGTTTCGGCCACTTCGTGAAAGGACAACAAAAATGAAGAAGATTCTCCTGGCCTCCGTGGCCGCGCTTTCGCTCGCCGCTGCAGTCCCGGCCTTTGCCCAGGACAAGGTCGTGGGCGTTGAATCGGGCAATACCGAAGCTGGTGCCGTCATCGGCGCCACCGGCGGCGCCACCACCGGCGCCGTTGTCGGTGGCCTGCTCGGTGGCCCCATCGGCGCCGTGATCGGCGGCTTTGCCGGCGCCACCATCGGCGCCGAGGCGGGCATCGAAACCGCGAGCGTCGACTATGTCGTCGCCAACCCGGTCGAGCCCATCTATATCCAGGGCAATGCCGAGGTCGGCTTCGTCGTCCCCGCCGACGTCAACATCTACCCCATCCAGACCGACCCGGCCCACGGCTATATCTATGCCAATGACCGCGTCTGGATCGTCGACCTGCAGACCCGCACCCTGGTCTATTCGCCGGGCTACCTGGTGCCCCAGACCGCCGCCGACTATGCCGTCGCCAATCCGGTGACCTCGTTCGAGGCGCAGGGCGATGTGGTGGTGGGCTATGTGCTCCCCGATGGCACCGAAATCTCGACCATCCCGGATTCGCACTATGGTTATGTCTACCTCAACGACCGCCCGGCCCTGGTCGATGCCAACAGCCGCACCGTGATCTGGATCAACTGATCCAGCGCGCCGCCCGGATCATCCGGGCGGCTTTGCATTGATCGGCCATGTGGTTATACAGTCTCCCCGCAGGCGGAGGTGCACATGGCCGACATTCTTGATTATTGCCAGGGTCTCAAGCAGGTGACCTTCAAGGCGGGCGCCGTCATGCTGCCCGAGGGCGAGCGGATGGGAAAGCTCCTGGTGCTGGTCGAGGGCCAGGTGGAAGTCATCCGCGAACGTACCCAGGTCACCCATGTCGATGAACCGGGTTCGATCTTCGGCGAAATGGCCGTGCTGCTCGACATGCCCCATTCGGCCACGGTCAAGGCGCTCTCCGCCGTCACCGCCTACGAGATCCCCGATGCGCTGACCTTCCTCGACAGCCGACCGGAATTCTCGCTCCATATTGCCACCATGCTGGCCCGCCGGCTCTATTACACCACCTCCTACCTGGTCGACCTGCAGCAGCAGGCCGCTGGCAAGCGGCAGGATCTCGATCTGGTCGACCAGATTCTCGCCAGCCTGGTCGATCCGGCCGACGTCAGCAAGAAGCGCAAGAAGGCCTGATCGGTGGCCGAGACCAAGCCGAGCCTCACCATCACCTATTGCACCCAGTGCAACTGGCTGCTGCGCTCGGCCTGGATGGCGCAGGAAGTGCTCTCCACCTTCAGCTTCGAAATGGGCGAAGTTATCCTCCGTCCCGGTACCGGTGGCATATTCGAGATCTGGCTCGATGGTGACCTGATCTGGGAGCGTAAGCGGGATGGTGGCTTTCCTGACGTCAAGCAGCTCAAGCAGATGGTGCGCGATCGCATCGATCCCGATCGCAACCTGGGCCATATCGATGGCCACAAGGCCGCCATCTGATCGGGGCTTTTCTTCTGTCGTCACAAAGCTAAGCTGTTTCTCGCAAAGCGGCCTTCCGCGGCCGCTCCTGAGGAGGGCTTCTGCGTCATGCCACATCGCTTCAAGATCAGCGCCGCCAAGAACGGCGAGTTCGTCGCCAAGTTCGTCTACAATGCCGAAACCATGGTCTGGTCCGAGAACTACAAGTCCAAAGCCAGCGCCACCAACTGCATCGAGTCCATCAAGAAAAACGCGCCTGGCGCCGCCGTGGTCGATCTCACCAAGGGCGAGGAGGGCAAGGGTTATCGCTTCGAGCTGGTCGCCAGCAAGGACGGACAGACCTTCGTCCGTTTCGTCGCCGCCAATGGCGAGCCCATGGTGCGGTCCGAGACCTACAAGTCCCGCTCCAGCGCCAAGAACTGCATCAAGTCGCTCAAGGAACGCGCCGCCAAGGCCGAGACGCTCGACGAGGCATAAAGCCCATTCCCAAGTCTTGATGGCTTGGTCTAGTCTCCCGGCAAACCAAGCACCGGGAGATTGCCGCCTCATGCCTTCGTTCATCAAGTCGCTTGCCGTTGCCGCGGCGGTTTCCAGCCTCGGCCTTGGCGCCACCCAGGCCCAGGATGCCCTGCCCGATCTGGCGGGCCGCACCATCGTTGCCGTCACGGAAAACGCCTATGTGCCGCTCAATTTCGCCGATCCGGCAACCGGGGAGGGCATCGGGCTCGAATACGATCTCTTCAACGAGATCGCCAAGCGCCTCAATGCCAAGGTCGATTGGCAGCTCTCGAGCTGGGACGTGATGATCCAGGCGGTGCGCGACGGCCAGTTCGAGGTCGGCATGGACGGCATCACCATCAATGACGAACGCAGGAGCCAGGTCGATTTCTCCGACAGTTACCTGACCAGCCAGCAGCTCATGCTGGTCCGCGCCGACGAAACCCGCTTCACCGACGCGGCGACTTTCGCCGCCGATGCCAGCTTCCTGGTGGGCGCCCAGGCCGGCACCACCAATTTCTACGTCGCTGTTTACAATGTGCTCGATGGCGATGAAGCCAATCCGCGCATCAAGCTGTTCGATACCTTCGGCACCTCGGTCGCTGCCCTCCAGGCCGGCGACGTCGACACGGTCCTGATGGACCAGACCTCGGCTGATGGCTATATCGGCGCCAATCCGGGGGCGTTCAAAGTCATCGGCGAACCGCTCGGCACCGAGGATTTCGGCTTCATCTTCACCCCGGGTTCCGATCTGGTCGCACCGGTCAATGCCGCGCTGGCCCAGATCAAGGCCGACGGCACCATGGAGAAGCTGCAGCAGAAGTGGTTCTACGAGTACAACGCCGCGCAGTAGAAGCGGCCCTGCCAGTCGACACCCTCCCAATCACCGGCTCCACCCTCCCCTGGTGGGAAGGAAGCGAGATAGCACTTAGCGAAGCTAAATCCGTCTCCTCAAGCCTGATGCGTGGACACCCCACCCTTGATCCCTCCCCACAAGGGGGAGGGAGACGACTGCAACTTTGCGGGTACCACAAACCCAACAATGACCTACCGTCCCCGCCAGCCCTCCATCTTCTCCCGCACCCCCTGGTGGCTGCTCGCTATCGGGCTGCTCTTTGTCCTGGGCCTCTGGGCCATCACCAACGACACTGGCTACAGCCAGATCTTCCGCGCCCTCAGCGGCGGCGTCCTCACCACCATCTGGGTCACGCTGGTCGCCTTCTGCGCTGCAACCTTGATCGGCCTGCTGGTCGCCCTGGCGCGCACATCGGGCAATCGCATTCTCCGGGAAGTCGCGACCTTCTACGTCGAGATCATCCGCGGCATTCCGGTGCTGGTCTTCCTATTCTATGTCGCCTTCGTCGGCGCTCCTGCCATGGTCGGGGCGGTCAATTGGCTGCTGCAGCCCTTCGATACCACCATCACCGTGCGACAGTTCGATCTGGTGTGGCGTGCCATCGTCGCGCTCACCATCTGCTACTCTGCCTTTATCGCCGAGATTTTCCGCGCGGGGATAGAATCGGTCGACCGGGGTCAGCTCGAGGCCGCTCGCTCGCTGGGCCTTTCGCGTTGGAAGTGCTTTCGCCTCGTCACCTTCCCCCAGGCCCTGCGCACCATCCTGCCGCCGCTGGCCAACGATTTCGTCTCGATGATCAAGGATTCCGCGCTCGTCTCGGCCCTGGGCGTCCAGGACATTACCCAGCTGGGCAAGGTCTATTCCTCGGGCACGTTCCTATTCTTCGAGACCTATAACGTGGTGGCCTTCCTCTACCTCACCATGACGATATCGCTGTCCCTGCTGGTCCGCCTGCTCGAGCGTTACCTGCGCGACAATGCGCGGTGATTTCTCGACCGTTCCTCACGCACCGCGCGTCACCCTCGGGCTTGACCCGAGGGCTCTGCACTTCCGGCATTGGCAAGTATAGCCCCCTCGGGTCGAGCCCGAGGGTGACGACCGAGTTTGGATCGCTTTTTGCCCTTGGCCATTGCGCCCGCTGCCAAACATCCCATCTATTCCCGAACCGGAGGACACCCGCATGAACCGTCTCGCCACCCTCGCCATGGCTGCCGTCGCCGCCGTCACGCTCGCCGCCTGCGGCGACAGCCGCGAAGTAGGCAATGTGGGGGTGGACTGGACCGGTAACGACATCTCCATCGACGCCGTGGCCGATCCAGAGGTCGATGGCGTGGTCTGCCACCTCGCTTATTTCAACCGCTCCTTCATCGATCGCATCAGCCAGGGCAACTGGTTCGAGGATCCATCCTATTCCGCGCTCGATTGTTCAGTCACCGGCCCCATCATGATCGGCGATATTTCCACCCGCCCGGGCGGCGAGGAGATCTTCAAGGAAGGCCGCTCGCTGATCTGGAAGTCGCTGCGCGTCACCCGGGTCTATGACGCGGCCAACAATTCGCTCCTCTACCTCGCCCATGCCCGCGAGATTCAGCAGGGCTCGGGCAAGATGAGCCTCTCGGTCATTCCCCTGGCCGGCGAGCAGGTCACCTGGACCAATGGCGCACCGACGGCGACGCCCTAACGGCCGATTGCTGCTTTGCTGCGCTGCCGCGCCCACGTGGAAAGCCATGGCGCATTAACCGGCCAGAACATAAAAGCATTTCGCTCTCCGCGGCTGCCTTTGGCGGCGGGGAGGGCGATATTCTTAGCCAGACGATAGGGCCTGACAGGCCCGACAAGGAACAGGCAAAAATGGCAATTCTGATTGGCGATACCGCCCCCGATTTCACCGTCGACAGCACCGAGGGTCCGATCCATTTCCATGACTATATCGATGGTCACTGGGCCGTGCTGTTCAGCCACCCCAAGAATTTCACCCCTGTCTGCACCACCGAGCTCGGCTATACCGCCAAGCTGAAGCCCGAATTCGACAAGCGCGATGTCAAGGTGCTGGGTCTGTCCGTGGACAAGCTCGAGGACCATGGTGGCTGGGCCAAGGATATCGAGGAAACCCAGGGTGCTGCCCTCAATTTCCCGCTGCTGGCCGATACCGACCGCAAGGTCGCGACCCTTTACGAGATGATCCATCCCAATGCCGACAATTCGCTGACCGTTCGCTCGGTCTTCGTCATCGGTCCGGACAAGAAGGTGAAGCTCAAGATCGAATACCCGGCTTCGACGGGCCGCAATTTCGATGAGATTCTGCGCGTCATCGACAGCCTGCAGCTCACCGCCAAGCACTCGGTTGCTACCCCGGTCAACTGGAAGAACGGCGAGGATGTCATCATCGCCAGCTCCGTCTCGGCTGAGGCTGCCAAGGAGAAGTTCCCCAATGGCTGGAAGGAACCCAAGCCCTACCTTCGCATTGTTCCCCAACCCCGCGGCTGACGCGCCGCATCCGTTTTCTCCCTGACAGACTGGGCGGTGGTTGATCCACCGCCCTTTTTCTTTCACCTCTCCTCCAAAGGGAGAGGTGAAGCTCACCCCGCCGCAAAGCTCGAACTGGCATCCTGCGGCCGCACCATCCCTACCATGCGCCAGGCTGCGGCAAGGGCCAGGGCCGCCATCGCCACGCCGAGCATGTAGACCGGGATGATTGCCAGCTTCATTTCGGCCATGCCAACCGCCGTAGCCATGCCGGCCGAATTGGCCGCGACCCCCGCCAGTGCCGCGCCGATCGCGTTGCCGGCCGATTGGGTCGTCGGCATCAGCGCCGAGGTACGGTCGCGCTCGGCATCGCTGGCTGCTTCCATCATGGTGAGGTTGAGATACCCGTTTGAAATGCCGAAACCGCCCCCGATCGTCAGCTGTCCGACCACCACGATGGCTACCTGGTCCAATTGCAGCCCGATCAGCACCAGCAGCAGGCCCGTGCCGATCATGGCCGGCCCCAGCCGGATCAGCGTCTTGCGGGTCTCCTTGCTGCGCACATTGGCGACCGTGATGGCGGAGAAGCTCCAGGCCACCGCGAGCACCGCGGCGATGGCGCCCGCCACGGTGGGGCCATAGCCCCACATTTCCTGCACCACCAGCACCAGGTACACCGCCGATCCTGCCCCCGCGACGTTGATCAGCAGCACCATCCAGAGCCCGGTACCCACCACCGAGATGGGCCGGAATGCATCCGGCGGCATCAGTCGATCGCGGCTGCGGCCATCAAGCCAGACGGCGCCAACCAGCAGCACGGCCGCGGCGACCAGCAGGCCCGCTGCGGGCAGAGGGGCGGCCAGCCCGGCCAGCGCCACCAGCATGATGGCGGCGCCGATCACCAGGAGGCGCAGCCCGGGAAAGCTAACGACCTTGCGATCCTCCGGCGAATGCGCCGGCACCTTGACGGCCACCATGGCGGCAAACAGCAGCACCAGCGGCACATTGACCAGGAAGGCGGCACGCCAGGAAACCAGCTCGGTCAACAGACCCGCGGCGGCCGGCCCGCCAAAGGCGGCGATGGCCCAGATCATGGCCTGCAATCCGAACACCTTGGGCACAAGGCGCGACGGAAACAGTTCCGGAATCAGCGCAAAGCAGATGGCCGAGACCACACCCTCGCCCAGTCCCTGCAGGGCTCGCCCGACCAGCACCATTTCCATCGAGCTCGCGGTCGCGGCCACAACCGTGCCGGCCAGGAACACACCCGCCGAAACCAGCAGTGCCGTGCGCGCGCCCAGCCTCTGCTTGAGCAAAGCCGCGCCCGATCCGCCCACGATGGCAAACACCAGGAACAGCGTCAGCGCCCAGGAGATCAGCGCTACACCGCCCATTTCCTGCACCGCCGTCGGCAGCGAGATCGAAGCCAGAAACGCATTGAATGCCAGCAGCGCCACGCCCAAGCAGAGGATCAGCGTGACCGTGGCATAGCGCGGCGTGAAAATCTCGGCCCACCGGCCCTCGACAGTATCGGACATCATGAACTCGCAAATAAACAAGGACATTCTTGTTATATTGGCTGTGTGAGGATGGCAATTGCTTATTTGCCTCGCCCTCGCCGCCGCCTCCACCCCATCTTAACCGCGCCCGGTCCATGCTGAACGCCGTCCCAGCGCAGGATATTTTGTTGACCGACCAGCCTTCCACCCGGCTCGGCCCCGACCGCCGTCTCGTGCTGCTCGTCTTCGCGGCGGCCGCGGCGATTCTGGTGCTGCGCAGCCTGATCGGGCGTGCAGGCATGCCGTTCTTCGCCGATACCGACGACGCCATGCGCATGGTCATGGTCCGCGACTTCCTGGCCGGGCAGTCCTGGTACGATCTGACGGCCCATCGTCTCAACACGCCTTTCGGCGCCGAGCTGCACTGGTCCCGCCTGATCGACCTGCCGCTGGCGCTGCTGCTGGGACTGTTCGGAGCGGTGATCGGCCCCGACCAGGCGCTTGTCGCCGCGGGTTATGTCTGGCCGCTGCTCCTCCTGGGCCTGCTGCTCTGGCTCTCCGCCATCCTGGCACATCGGCTCGTCGGTCCTGAGGGTGTCCTCCCGGCTTTGGTATTGCCCCTGCTCAGCCCGGCCATCGTCGCCGAATTCACCCCCGGTCGCGTCGATCACCACAACGTCGTCATCCTGCTGACGTTGGCGGTGGTCTGGACCGGCGTCGAAGCCATCGCCCGTCCGCGCTTTGCGATTGCCTGCGGGCTCCTTGCGGCGACGGCCCTGGCCATCGCCACCGAATCCCTGCCCACGATCGCCGCGGCCATCCTGGTCATGGGCCTCGCCTTCACCGCCGACCCTATCCATGCGCGCAGCATGCGATGGTTCGGCCTGTCCTTTCTGGGCGGTGCCATGGTGCACCTGGCCATCTTCCGCCCACCGGTACGTTGGCTGGAGGCGGCCTGCGACGTGCTCTCCCCGGTCTATGTCGCGGTGGCCACGGTGGTCGCGGTCACCTTCACCCTGGCCAGCCTTCTGCCCTTGCGGACCGCCTGGCAGCGGCTCCTGGTTCTCGCCGGTCTCGGCGCCGCGGGTATGGCCGGCGTGGCGCTGGCCTATCCGCAATGCCTGGGCGGCCCCTATGGCGAACTTGACCCCTGGCTGCAGGCCAACTGGATCGCCAGCATCGTGGAGGCGCGACCCTGGTTCATCACCATCACCGAACTGCCCGCCTATGCAATATCGGTCGGCCTGCCCGCGCTGCTGGCCACGGCCATTGTCGTCGTCAGGCTCTGGCGCATGCCGCAGCAAAGGCCGCAATGGGCGGCCCTCCTGGTCTTCCTGGTCTGCACGGCGTTGGTCATGCTGGCGCAGATTCGCGGCGCCCGCCTGGCGGTCATGCCAGCCATGCCGGCGGCCGCCTGGCTCATCGTCGTGGCGCGCCAGCGCTACCTTGCCAGCCCGCGCCTGGGCACCATTGCCGGGCTGGTCGCCAGTTGGTTGGCTTTTGCCGGCATCGTCCTCTCCCTCCTGATCACCTCGGTGGTCAACGGCGTGCCCGGCCGCCCGCAGCAGATGGCCGAGGCGCGCGCGGGCAAGGAGCCCTGCCTGCTCCCGGAGGCTTTCGCCGACCTCCGTGCCTTGCCGCCGGAGCGCATCATGACGCCCATCGACCTGGGCGCCCATCTGCTGCTTTATACGCCGCACGAGGTGGTGGCCGCCCCCTACCACCGCAACCAGCACGGCGTCCGCGACGCCTACCGCTTCTTCAACGACCCGATCGCCACGGCCCGTTCCATCCTGCACGATCGCGGCATTGGCCTGGTCGTCCTCTGCCCGGCAATGGCCGAGGTCAGGGGGCTGCCCAGCCGCGCCGAAGACAGCTTCGCCAACCTTTACACCGCGGGCAAACTTCCCGACTGGCTGTCGGATGTCAGCCTCCCCGGCGCGACATTGCAGGTATTCGCGGTGCTGCCCGACTAGGCAAGGCCCAGCTCGGCGCGCACCTTGCGGCTCAGCTTGCTGGCCACGAGCCGGTGCGCCTCGGCAATATAGGCCTCCACCTCATCGCCGCGGAGCGGGCTGGCGGCAGATATGGCGACCCATCCGGCACGCGCGAAATAGGGCGCCGGCCGGATGCCATCCAGTTCGGTCAACAGCTCATAGGCCATGTCGGAAACCTTGAGCCAGACTTCGCCCGGGTCGCGATCGAGCAGCGCGAAGATCTTCCCGCCGATCTTGGCCACCGAATCGTCGCGCCACTGACGCACCAGCGTCGCCCTGGGCAGCGTCAGGATGAAGGCCTCGAAGCCGGGTCTCGTCATGATGGCGGGGTGAAGTGTGGTCATGGACGCGATCCTCGGCAAAAATAACGCCGGCCCGTTCCCGGACCGGCGCGCATCATGCGTTATTTCAAGTTCAGGATCGACCTATTCGGCCGCGACGCCCAGCCCGATCGGGCAACTGACGCCGGTCCCCTGCAACCCGCAATAGCCGCGCGGATTCTTCGCCAGATACTGCTGGTGATAGGTCTCGGCGTAGAAGAACTCGCCCGCCTGCGCGATCTCGGTGGTGATCCGGCCCAATCCCTGCTGGCTCAACGCCTGCTGGTAGGCATCCCGGCTCTTGCCGACCGCCTCGGCCTGCTCCGGCGTGGTGGTGTAGATGGCCGAGCGATACTGGGTGCCCACATCGTTGCCCTGGCGCATGCCCTGCGTGGGGTCATGCTCTTCCCAGAACGTCTTGAGCAGAGCCTCGAGGCTGATCTTGCTGGGGTCGTAGACCACCTTGACCGCCTCGGTATGGCCCGTCCGGCCGGAGCAGACTTCCTCGTAGCTCGGATTGGGCGTCGAACCGCCCTGGTAACCGACCGCCGTGACGATGACGCCCGGCAACTGCCAGAACAGACGCTCGGCGCCCCAGAAGCAACCCAGACCGAAATAGATGGTCTGGGCGCCCTCGGGGTAGGGCCCCTTGAGGGACTGGCCGTTGACGAAATGCTCGGTGGCAATCGGCATGGCCATGTCGCGGCCCGGCAGGGCCTGGCTGGCATCGGGAATGGTGGTGGGCTTGGATTTGAAGAACATGTCGTATCTTCCTTTCACCGCTTTATTCGCTGCACGCCCCGTCGAAGTTACAGCCGGGGCTAAATCTGGTCCGCGCGCAGGTAACGCTCGCGGCGCGGCTTTCGTCCCGCCAGGGCCAGCACGATTCCTGCCACCCCGAATACGGCAAAGGCGGGGTATTCCAGCACGGCCTTGAGCGCCGCATCGAGCAGGTCGGCGAAGAACCGGCTCTCGAAGAAGGCCTCGACCGCCAACAGGCTTGGCGGGTGCACCTGCGTCCACAGCTTTGCCAGGCTGGTATAGACCAGCGCATTGGCGCCAAGCGACTTGGTGCCGTCGACCACAAGCAGCACCAGCGCCAGGCCGATCAGCCAGGTGCCGGCAATTCGCAGAACAAGCCGCATTCATATTCCCTGTGCTTACGGGGATAAGCGGCCGCTGGCCCTATCCGTTCCGCCCCACGCACGGCTGTTTGTGCCATGCAGGGCGGTCTGCTCACAAGGTGGCAAGCGCCTGCGGCAAAAACAATCGTCATCGAGGCGTCGTGATCCCTTGCGCCTCGGACGTTGATAAGTATATTGCGCCTCGCTCGCGCCGGCCAACCAGCCGGCCCCCTGGCGTTTCCAGCCCAGGACAAGGCGATGCGGAGAGATGGCCGAGTGGTCGAAGGCGCACGCCTGGAAAGTGTGTAGGCGGGTAACCGTCTCAAGGGTTCGAATCCCTTTCTCTCCGCCATGCCTGTCTGTCGATGCAGGTGCTTGAAAGGTGGCACCAGGACCTATGCAGGCCAAGTCAGCGCACGTCTGCCACCAAATTGATTCCGAAGCATAAGTCCCAAGACCACCGCACAAGCTTTGGCAGGTGGGCCGGGCCCCGCACCATGGTGTACGGATCAGCGCGGCACGTTCGGAAAGTTCACCGTGACCACCGTTCCCGGCCGGCCGGCATGGTATGACAGCGTTCCGGCCAGGCTCTGGGCCATGGCCCTCACGATCCGGCTGCCCAGGCCGGTGCCTTGCGTTGGTCCGGAGCCGTCATAGCCCACGCCATCGTCCTCGACGCGCAGCACCGCATTGTCGTCCACTATCTCGGCAATGACGCGGATTTCGCCCTCGACATGGGCCGGATAGGCGTATTTCAAGGCATTGGTGACCAACTCGGTCACGACCACGCCGACCGAAGCCGCCTTTTCTGTGGGGATCGTCATCTGCTCGGCGCGCACCTTCAACCTGGTATTGGTGCCTGCAACCAGGTGGGTCGTTTCGAGCTCGCTGACTAGCGCGTTCAGATAGTCGTCGATCCGCACGAAGCGCACGTCTTCGCTGGTATAGAGGTGGCGATGCACCCCTGCGATCGCCTGAATTCTCGCCTGCGTTTCCGCCAGCGCCAGTTTGGCCTCTTCGTTGGCGATCGCATTGGCCTGTAGGCCGACCAGGGCGGCGACCATTCCCAGGCTATTGGCAACGCGATGATTGACCTCGCCCAGCAGGATCTCGGCGCGCTCGCGGGCGTCGCGCATCTCCCTTTCGGCGAGCGTCTTTGCCCGGCTCAGCTGCAGCACGCTCACGGCCTGTTCGACCGCGGCCGCAAGCAATTCCATGAAGTCGTGGTCGACCGATTTGAGCACATAGTCGCTGGCGCCGGCCTTGAGCGCGGCGATGGCAACGGCGGTTTCGGCCGTCGCGGTCAGGTACACCACGGCGGGTCGCTCGGGCAGCTGGCCGAGGGCCTGCAAGACGTCAAGTCCGGTCCCCGAAGGCAGGTAGTGGTCCAGTACCACCACGTCGATCCCACCGGCCGTGATACGGGCGAGGCCCTCGTCCCCGCTCGTCACATGCTCGAAGTGGAAGCCGCGCCGCTCCATGGCACGCTGCACCAGCCGCGCCAGGCCCGGATCGTCATCGATGTAGAGCACATGGGCCGTGCTGTGGGGCATGCCTCAGTCCGCTTCTGGAACCTGCATCACCGACACGAACAGGCCGAGCTGGCGGATGGCATTGGCAAAGCCGTCATAGTCGACCGGCTTGGTGATGTAGACGTTGGCGCCCAGATCATAGCAGCGCTGGATTTCGCGCTGGTCGTCCGTCGTGGTGAGGACCACCACCGGCGAGCGGCGCGTATGCTCGTTGGTCTTGACCTTTTCGAGGATGTCCACGCCGGTCATATCAGGCAGGTTGAGATCGAGCAGCACCAGCAACTGGCGTCCCTTGTTGACGGCACCGGTGCCGTCAGCGCCCATCAGGAATTCCAGGGCGGACGTACCGTTGACGAACGGAATGATCTCATTGGCGACTCCGGCGCGACGAATGTTCTTCTCGATAAGGCGAGCGTGGCCCTCGTCGTCCTCGATCATGATGATGGTGACCGGCTTGCCTTCGTTGTTCATGCGCTTTGACTCCCAGAATTGGCACGCAGCTCGCGCGGCAATGTGATGATGAACGTGGTTCCCGCCCCAAGCGTCGAACGCAGGGTTATGTCGCCGCCCAGGCTGCGGACCATCGTGCGGACATGGGCCAGACCTATGCCTTCGCCAGGCGAGTTCTGGACGCCGGCGCGACGGAACAGTTCGAAGACTCGTTCATGGTCGGACGGAGCAATGCCACGCCCATTGTCCTCGACCTCGATCTCGATCCGGTTGCCCGCCAGGTGTCGGGCCCGGATCGCCACGGCCAAGGGCCGATCGGGTTGACGATATTTGACGGCATTGTCGAGGAGGTTGCCCAGGACCTGCTCCAGGGACAGGCGGTCCGAAACAAGGCGTGGCACCTCGATATTGGAGGTGATGGTGCCGCCGCTGTCGACGACTTGGTGCTGCACTGCCGCTGCGCTGTTGTCGATCAGCTCCTGCAGGTTGAGCTGTTCCGGCTTGAGCTGCCGGCGCCCTTCGCGCGAAATCTTGAGGATGGCGTTGATCAGCCCGTCCATCTTGCGGGTGGCGGCGCGGATAAAGGTGATCGCCTCCGGAAGGTCCTCGGTCGCCGCGGTGCGCGCCTCGACGAAAGCCGGGTCGGGGTTGTCGGTGACCTTGGCCATGTAAGTTGACAACGTCCCCACGCTGCTTTCGAGTTCGCTGGTGAACCCCATGATGTTGACCAGGGGCGCGCGCAGGTCGTGCGTGACGATATAGGCGAAGCGCTGGATTTCCTCATTGGCCCGGCCCAGGTCTGAGGTGCGTTCGGTGACCCTGGCCTCGAGGGTGAGATTGGCGAGTTCGGTCTCGCGGCGGGCGGCTGCGATTTCTCGTGTATAGACGAGCACCGCCCAGGCTGCCCCGCCGACAACGGCAAAGATGATGAAGGCACCGATGATGGTGACCCAGCGCAGGGCCGTCGTGCCGTTGCGCTGATTTTCCAGTCCCTCGATGGTGCGTGCATCTGCGGCGTCGATGATCCCCGAGAAAATGGCGCGCGCTTCATCCATTGCCGCCTTGCCGCGGTCGGACCGAACGATTTCGATTGCTTGTTCGTAATCGCCCGCCTGCCCCAGCGCGATGGTGCGGGCCATTTCCTCGAGCTTGGTACTGATGCTGGCGCTCAGCTTTGCGGCAACGCCCTCGGCTTCCGGATAGGCGGACAGCACCTCGTCAAGCCGCTGGAGGAAGCCCGGTATTTCCGGCAGGGCGGCGTTATACGGCGCAAGGTAGCTTTCTTCGTGCGTCAGCAAATAGCCGCGCTGGCCTGTTTCCGCATCCTGCACGGCGTTGCGCAGGTTGACCGTTGCCGAACGCGCGACCCGCGAATTGGTCGTTTCATTGAACCAGTAGTTGTTTTGCTCGACCAGCCAGATCGTGGTTCCGACAATGCCTGCCAGGGCCAGGAAGCCAACGAGCAGCATCAAAACCGTCGATCGAACGAAGGCGCTAGCGGAAATGGGCAAACTGGAACTCCGACACCACAACCCGTCATGGCCGAAAGTCAAAGCTTGGGCAATCCTCTACCTGCCTATCGCGCAAATAGATTGTTGGCGGCGGTAAAGATCGTGGGAATTCCGAGTGACGGGGGCGGGCGGAGGGACGGTGTTCCCTGCCTCACGAACAGGTCGTGGCCTGGTTTGCGCAGAGATCGGTAATCCAGCCGCGTTTGGTCTGGCCGGTCGGATTGATCACCGTCACCTCCAGGAACGGGCCCCCGCAGGCATGCACCGTCTGCAGGCGAATGTCGGCCAGGTTCCAGGCATTGCCCGGGTCGTAGAGGCTGTTCATGTCGAGCACAGTCGCCGCATCCAGGGAGGGCCCGTCACGCAGCAGCGGATCCTCGATGTCGAACAGGACCAGCTTGGACGAAACCCAGCCCGGGCCGGTAAAGACCTTGTCGGGCGGCACATCGCCATAATCCTCTATGCGGGCGTCTCCGATCTGGAACCAGCCATCCTTGAACGCCAGCACAGGGAATTCGGGCGACCAGCCATAGTCCGAGCCGTCATCCACCGCCTTGAGCACCCCGATGATCTCATGGTCCGTGCCCGGGCCGCTGCGCACATTGGTGCCGGCGGGATCCTTGTCGTCCGAGTAGCCCCGAAAGTCGCAAATGTTACTGGCCGACACGGCAGGCAGGGCGGTTGCGACGAGGAGCAGGGCGGCCAGAGCCTGGGTCAGCAAAGGGAAGCGCATGGTCAAGATGTCAATCCGGTGGGCGACGCGGCTCCATCGCCCATGCTCGCTGAACCGGGGCTGAACGCTGGGCGAAATAATGACGAATGATGATTTAGTAATATCACTGATAATTTTCTTGCCGCCCCCAATCCCGTGCTTTATGGATAAAAGACAGCAGCAGGGAGCGACATTGTCGGCAGCAGGTGATCGGGCAGGACAACACACTGGCAAAGCCATCTGCCGAGCCGGCGGCAGCGCTGGCGATCTGGCTTAAGCTCCTCAGCGCCGGCCCCATTGCCATCCTCCTGGCGCTGATCGTCGTACTCTCTATCGCGGCGCCCAATTTCCTCACCCCGCGCAACATCTCCAACATCCTGGCCCAGACCGCAGTGATTGCAGTCGTCGCCATGGGGCAGCACCTGGTGATCCTGACCCGCGGCATCGACCTGTCCGTGGGGTCCAACCTGGCGCTCGCAACCGTGCTGGGTGCGCTGACCTGGCACACCACGGGGTCGGACATCCTGACCGTTCTTGCCATGCTGGCCAGCGGCGCCGGGGTGGGCGCCATCAACGGCATGTTCTATACCTTCGGCCGGCTGCCACACCCCTTCATCATCACCCTGGCCACGCTCAGCATCGCCAAGGGCACCGCCCTGCAGCTGGCCGACGGCCGGGCCATTCCCGGCATGCCCGATGCCATCAAGTTTCTCGGCGGCGGCTCGGTCCTGGGCGTCCCGGCCTCGTTTTTCGTCGTGCTGGGCGTGGCAGGGCTTATCCTGCTCATGGCACGCCGCATGGTCTGGGGGCGCTGGATCTACGCCGTGGGTGGCAAGCCCGAGGCTGCCCTGCGCATGGGCATCCCGGTCCGCGGCGTGTTGATCTCCACCTATGTCATGGCAGGACTTTGTGCCGGCGTCGGCGCCGTGCTCCTGGCAGGCCGCACCGACGCGGGCTCGCCCCTCTTCGGCAACCTGCTCGAACTCGACACCATCGCGGCGGTCATTATCGGCGGGGCCAGCTTCCTGGGTGGTCGCGGCCATATCGGCCATGCCCTGGTGGGCGCGGTGATGATCGGCGTCATCCGCAACGCCCTCAATTTGCTCAATGTCGACATCTTCTTCCAGCTCATCGCCATCGGCGTCGTGATCGTGCTGGCCGTCGAGGCCGACGTGCTGCGGACCTATCTCGAGGGGCGCGTCCGCACCCTGCGCGCGGCGAGGCTGCAATGACCAATCCCGTTATCCTCAGCGTCCGCAACGCCACCAAGCGCTTCGGCCCGGTCCTGGCGCTCAACGAGGTGAGCCTGGAAGCCCGTGCCGGCGAGGTCCTGGCGCTGCTGGGCGACAATGGCGCGGGCAAGTCGACGCTGATCAAATGCATCAGCGGCGTGCACCAGATCGACAGCGGCGATATCGCCATCGATGGTGTCGCCACCGCCATCCGCTCGCCAGCCGATGCCCGCTCGGCCGGCATCGAGACGGTCTATCAAGACCTCGCCTTGTTCGACAACCTGACCCCGGCGCAGAATTTCTATGCTGGCCGCGAACTGGCGGGACCGTCCTGGCTGCCCCTGGGGCTGCGCTTCCTCAAATCCCGGCAGATGGAAGAGCAAACCAGCCGCGTGCTGGATCGGCTCAAGGTCATCCTGCCCAAGCAGGATGCCACCGTGGCCCTGATGTCGGGCGGGCAGCGCCAGGCCGTGGCGGTGGCGCGTGCCAGCGTCTTTGCGCGCAAGGTGGTGATCCTGGACGAGCCGACCGCGGCCCTGGGCTTGCGCGAGTCGCGCAAGGTGCTCGATCTGGTGGCGCAGCTGCGCGACGAGGGCAATGCGGTGATCCTGATCACCCACAATATGGAGCATGTCACCGAACTCGCCAGCCGCGCCGTCGTGCTGCGGCAGGGTCGCAAGGTCGGCGAGATCGTCCCCACCAAGACAAACCAGCAGGAGCTCGTGGCGATGATCGTCGGAGCCTGATGCTGCACGCCATCGGCGCTCCGGGAGGGGCGCTGATAATCCCCGGTTGCCTGTGCAGCCGGTTCCCAGGGAGGAAACCCATGAAACTAAGGCATATCATCACGGGAGGGCTGGCGCTGATATTGGCCGGCGCCTCCCCGGTCCTGGCCGCGGACCCGGTCAAGATCGGCTTCATCACCAAGTTCCCGGTGGAGTTTTATTCCACCATGGAAGATGCGGCCAAGGCCTATGCGGCAGCACATCCCGATGTCGAGATCGTCTACGGCCAGGGCGCCTCGGGCGCCGATATCGAAGGCCAGATCGCCCTCATCGAATCGATGATCACCCAAGGCGTGCAGGGCATTGCCATCACGCCGGTCGATCCCACGGTTGCGGCCTCGCTCGACAAGGCCGTCGAAGCTGGCATCAAGGTCGTCCTGATGGACAACGACATTCCCGACTGGCTTGGCAAGACCGCCCTGGCCACGACCGACAACTACAGTGCCGGTCGCATTGCCGGTGAATATCTTAAGAGCGTGCTCAAGGACGGCGATACGCTGGGCATTCTCGAGGGCGTCCCCGGCGTTCCGGCCCTCGATGATCGCGTTACCGGCATGCTCAAGGGCCTGGCCGGCGGACTCGACATCCAGATCGTGGGCAAGAACAGCACCAACTGCGCCCAGGAAATGGGCCTGTCGGCTGCCGAAGACCTGCTGACCGCCAATCCCGATCTCAAGGCGATCTACGCGGCTTGCGGCCCGCCGGCCGTCGGTGCCGCACAGGCCATCGAAAATGCCGGCATTGCCGATGACGCCATCGTCCTGGTTGGCTTTGACGCTTGCTGCGGCGAGCTCGACCTGGTCGTCTCCGGCAAGGAAGATGCCACCGTTGCCCAGTTCCCCGCCAAGATGGGCGAACTAGGGGTGGAGACCCTGGTCAAGGCGATCCGCGGTGAAGAAGTGACCCTGCTCGTCGATACCGGCGCGGGCCTGGTCACCAAGGAAAACGTCGGCGACTTCCAGTAAGTCCCCGGCTGGGGCGGAGGGCGGGGTTTCCCTTTGCCTGCCCTCCGCACGTCCATGCCGCACGCAAGACCGGATTGATCAAAGCCAGTGGCGCGATAGATTGAGCTGTCCGATTCACAGCGGCGGCTTTGCTGCCGGGCGGCACATCGTCACCGCCCAGGGGAGAGCATGAAAAGCGACGCAGTCTTCAAAGCGGCCTTCAACGATGCCCTGGGCATTGTCGCTGCCGCCGGCGAAGGCGCGCCGGTTCCGGCCGAGAACGAGCTGAGCCAGCGCCTGGGCGTGAGCCGCACCACCGTCCGCAAGGTGCTGTCGGCCATGGCCGAGCGCGGCTATCTGGTGGGGGAGGGCCGTAATCGGGTGGTTGCCCGGGCCGTCGCCGCCGACGCGGGCTTTCCGGTCGAAGAAACCATGGCCGCTTCCGCGCAGGTCGAGCGCCAGTTCATGGAATGGATGCTCCGCGGCGACACCAAACCGGGCACCCTGATCAACGAGCTCGAACTGGCGCGCATCTTCGGTGTGGGCACGACCGGTATCCGCGAATTTCTCAATCGATTCAGCCGCTTCGGCCTCATCGAGAAACGCCCCAATGCCGGATGGCTGTTCAAGGGCTTCACCGCCGCTTTTGCCTCCGAGCTCTTCGAAATCCGGGAGATGTTCGAACAGCGGTCGGCCAAGGCTCTGCTGTCACTGCCGCCCACCGCCCCCATCTGGGGCCGCCTGCGCGCCATCCAACGCGAGCATGAGGAACTGCTCGGCCAGATCGACGGGCGCTTCCACGATTTCTCCGATCTCGACAACCGCTTCCACCGGCTGATCAATTCGGCGGTCCCCAACCGCTTCATCGATGACTTCTACGACATCATCACGCTGATTTTTCACTATCACTATCAGTGGAACAAGCGGGACGAACGGCATCGCAACGAGATCGCGATCGGCGAACATCTCGATTACATCGCGGCCTTTCTCGCGCGCGATCCGGTTGCCGTGCGGCAGGCCTGCACGCGGCACCTGGCGTCGGCGCGAAGGACGATGATGGATTCGCTCAACCCCGCCGACGACTAGGCGTCTAGCTGGCGAGGGGCTCTGGAACGGCCGCCTGCTCGGTCCGGGTCGATGCCCGCTCCACCAGCTTGCACTCCACCTTGATCCCGGTCGCCGACGAATGGAGGCCCCCTGCGTCATCCAGGATCAGCTCGACCGCCACGCGCCCCATTTCATAGAGCGGCAGCACCAGGCTGCTGAGCGGCGGGTGCATGTACTGCGCCACATCGCGGTCGTCGAAGCCGATCACAGCCACATCGCCGGGCACGTTCTTGCCCAGCTCCCGCAGGGCGTCGTAGCAGCCCAGAGCCATCATGTCGTTGGCGCAGAAAATCGCATCCGGCGGATCGCTCATCGCCATCAGTTCGTGGGTCATTTCGTAGCCGGCCGAAGGTTCCCAGTTGCCGGGTTTCACCAATGCCGGATCGAACGGAATATCATTGCTGGCCAGGGCCTGCCGATAGCCCTTGAGCCGGTCACGCGCGGCATCCACGCCCTGTTGGCCATTGATGAAGCCAATGCGCCTGCGTCCCGCCTTGAGCAGGTGGTCGGTGGCCGCGCGGCCGCCCAGCACGTCCCCCGGCAGCACCGAATGGTGGACCCGTCCTTCGTCATAGCAGTTGAGCAGCACCAGCCGCCGATTGGCAAATGCCGGCGCGACCTGAACCTGACGCGCCAGGATGGTCCCATAGACAACGCCCAGCACCGGCGCCTTGTCGAAGCCGGCAAGAATATTGGTTTCGACATCGGGGTCGCCATGGCTCACGCCCAGCAGCACGTTGATGCCCATCTCGAGCGCCTTGTCGCGCGCGCCGTCGAAGGCGAGCGACATCCAGGGGTCGGTGCTGATCTCGTCGGCCATGAATATGATGGTGCCCTGGCCGCTGGCGTCAACGCGTGTGCCGCGACGCACGAACTTGTAGCCGAGGTCCTGCGCCGCCTGCAGCACGCGCCGGCGGGTCTCGTCGGTCAGCTTGGCGCCCTTGCTGTTGCTCAATACCAGCGACACCGTCGCCTGGGATACGCCCGCTGCGGCGGCCACGGCCATCATGGTGGGACGCCCGCGCGGGGCCCGTCGCTTCTGCCCGGTCATGCGCTGGTGCCCACGGGGCGGGCCATCGTCGGCAGGCCGGCTCGGCCGGATAGTCTCGATATCATTCGCAATTCGCCTCGGCGTCGACGCACTCTCAACTGCAAGAGCGGGATGATCCGGAGCAGGCAGCAAGAAAAGTTTGGCCAATCATAGCCGTATCGCGACGGGAGGCAAAGAGGTCGCTTCTGCGACGGTCAGCCACGCCGCGCGGCTGGGCAGGCCGAGGAAAGGGCCGCCTAGGCGGCGACCCCATCGACGATGACATGGTTGAATTGCCGCGAGCATTTTTCGATGCGCGCGTCCACGCCATAGACCTGTCGCAACATGCCGGGGTTGATCACGTCCAGCGGGTCGCCGCAGGCACGCATCTTGCCAGCCGCGATCAGCAGCACCTTGTCGGCAAAGCGCAGCGCCTGATTGAGGTCGTGGATGGCGATGAGCACGATCATCCCCTTTTTGCGGGCCTGTGCCTGCATGAAGCTGAGCACCTCGACCTGCCGGTGCAGGTCGAGCGCGCTGGTCGGCTCATCCATCAGCATGATGTCGGGTTCGCGGACCAGGGTCTGGGCCACCGAGACCAGTTGCCGCTGGCCGCCGCTCAAGGCCCCCAGGTCGCGAAAGGCGATCGGACCGATATTGAGCGCCTCCATCACCTGGTCGATCAGCTGCAGGTCATCGTCCGCCACCGACCAGGCGCTGCCCTGCTTGCGGGCCAGCAGGATGGATTCGTAAACCGTCAGCACCGCATTGGCCGAGGTGTCTTGCGGCATATAGCTGATCGCCCCCTTGCCCTTGCGGGATTGGCTGAGGCGTACCTCTCCGGGGCCGCTGAGCAAGCCGGCAATGCGCTTGAACAGCGTCGATTTGCCCGCGGCGTTCGGTCCGATGACAGCGACTACCTCCCCCGCCGTGAGCGAGGGGGTCGATACCTCCGATACTGCCAGGCGCTTGCCATAAAGTGCGCCGACGCCGTCCAGCTGCAGAGCTACCATGACCGCCTCACATTGGAGAGAATGAGCGAAATGAAAAAGGGCACGCCCACCAGCGCGGTGATGATGCCGATGGGAAAGACGACGCCCGGGATGATCGACTTGGAGACGATCGAGGTCACCGACAGCAGCAAGGCGCCTGACAGCACCGAGCCGGGCAGGAAGAAGCGCTGGTCCTCCCCCAGGATCATGCGGGCGATATGCGGTCCCACCAGCCCGACAAAGCCGATCGTCCCGACGAAGCTCACCGGCACCGAGGCCAGCAGGGAGATGACCAGCATCGTCTCGAGCCGGATATAGCGCACATTGACGCCGAAGCTGGCCGCCTTGTCCTCGCCCAGCCGGATCGCCGTCAGCGCCCAGGCATTGCGGGCGAACAGCGGCAGCGCGACCAGCAGCACGACCAGGGTAATCCAGATCTTGGGCCAGGTGGCCTTGGTGAGGCTCCCCATGGTCCAGAACACCACCTGCGACAGCGCCTGTTCGGAAGCCAGGTATTGCACGAAGGCCAGCAGCGCGTTGAAAGTGAAGACCAGCGCAATGCCCAGCAGCACCACTGTTTGCACCGTCACGCCACGGGCCTGCGACACGAAATGGATGAACATCGTTGCTGCCAGCGCCATCACGAAGGCATTGACCGGCACGATCAGCCCGGCCGCCACTGGCAGCAGCGGCACCGTGGTAACGATGCCCAGCGCGGCGCCGAAGCTGGCCGCAGCTGAAATGCCAAGGGTAAAGGGGCTCGCCAGCGGGTTGGCGAGAATGGTCTGCATCTGCGCGCCGGCCACCGACAGGGCTGCGCCCACCACGATGGCCATCACGGCCACCGGCATGCGGATATCCCAGACCACGGTGCGCACCTGCGCCGAAACCGCATCCGGACTGAACAGCGCCAGCACGACCTGGTCGAGCCCATAGCGGGCCGGGCCCCAGGCCAGGTCGACTGCAAACGACAGGCAGAGCGCCAGGCTCAGCCCGATCAGGATCGCAAGCTTGCGGCGTGCGCGGGCGCGGTATTCACCGCGCCCTTGAACCGCCGCTTCCGTCAAATCGGTGATGTCAGCGACGGCCATGGTTTATTCGTCCGCCTTGAGCGACAGCCAGGCCCCCGGCTCGTATTCGATGGGCAGGAAGCGGTCGTAGAATTCCTTGAAGGTTGCCTCCGGATCCACGTCCGCAAACAGCTCCGGGTGGAACCACTTGGCCATCTCTTGGATCGCCACGAACTGGTAGGGGCTGGTGTAGAACTGGTGCCAGATGGCATGCACATTGCCCTCGGCGACGGCGGTCGAGCCGGTAAAGGCAGGTGCGTCCACCAGCTTGGCCAGCATGGCGCGGCTGGCTTCGGCGCCATCGGCGGTGCCGGGACCAACGCTGACGAAATCCTTGGCGTCGGGCGAGTTGGTCCAGTCCGAACCGGTCACCACGATCACATCGGGGTTGGAGGCGATGACCTGCTCTGGGTTGATCGAGCCGGTATAGCCCGGCAGGAAGTCCGAACCCAGATTATGGCCGCCGGCCAGCTCGACCATCAGGCCGAAATTGTCCGGGCCGAAGGTACCGCAGCATTCCACCAGGCCTGCCGCCCGATACATGAACACGTCGGGGCGCTCGATGTCGTTCGCGGCGATGACCTTGGCGATCTCGTCCATCTTGGACTGCCAGAAATCGGCCACCTCGGCGGCACGTTGCGGCTTGCCGAACAGCTGCCCAAGGATGTGCAGGCTGGGCACCGTATTGTCGAGGATGTGCTCGCGGAAGTCGATATAGACGATCTTGACGCCGACATCGGCGAGCGTCTCTTCGAGCTTGACCTCTTCGGCCGCCGTCTTGTCGCCGATGGACAGCAGCAGCACGTCCGGGTCGAGCGTCACCACGGTTTCGACCTGCAGCGTGCCATCGGTCAGCCGGCCCAGGAAGGGCAGCTCCGCTGCTTCGGGGAACTTGGCCACATAGGCGTCGAACGACTTGACGTCGGTGGTCCACAGGTCGTTGCGCCAGCCCACGACATGCTCGAACGGGTTGTCCGTCTCGATGGCCGCCAGCGAATAGATCATGCGCCCTTCACCCAGGATGACGCGCTCGATCGGGCCGTCGAACGAAACCTCGCGGCCGGCGACGTCCGTGATGGTGAAGGCCTGCGCGAATGCGGGCAGGGAGAAGGCGGCGAATGCGGCAACAGCCGGCACCAGCATCAGGTGCGATATTTTCATTTTGCGTCTCGCAGGAAACTTGATACGTCTCCCGCCTATAAAACATGATATCGAATATCAAGTTTTATCTTTTAGAGCAATTCCAATGTGTTAGGTCGAACGATGAGCGACGTCAGCTCAAACTATTCAATCCGCGACGAAATTCGCGAATTCTGGTCCGAACGCGCCGCGACCTTCGACGAGAGCGTGGGGCACGAAATTTTCTCGGAAGCTGAACGGGCCGGCTGGCACGGGCTGATCCGCAAACATCTGGGTGAGGGGCAGGGCCGTGCGGCGCTCGATCTGGCCAGCGGTACCGGGGTGATTTCCCACCTGATGAACGACATGGGCTACCGCGTCACCGGCGCCGACTGGTCCGAGGCCATGCTCGAACAGGCGAGGGCCAAGGCCAGGAAGCGCCAGGCCGATATCCGCTTCATCATGCGCGATGCGGAAAACACCGCCGAGCCGCGGCAGAGCTACGACGTCATCACCAACCGTCACCTGGTCTGGACGCTGGTCGATGCGCCAGCCGCCTTCCGCGAGTGGTTCGAGCTGCTCAAGCCAGGCGGCAAGCTGCTCATCGTCGATGGCAATATGGGCCGCAAGGGCTGGGCCACCCGCCTCCGCCTGCTGTTCGGCGGCAAGCCCGGCAACCACCGGCTGGCACCCGGCATGGCCGAACGGCTGGAGCGCATTCGCGAGCAGGTTTATTTCTCGGGGCAGATGCCGGCCGAAGACGTGGTCGCGGCCCTGCTCGCCGTCGGTTTCGTCAATCCCGTGATCGATCGCCGCCTGGGTGCCATCCATTGGGCACAGGCGCGCAAGATGCCGTTCTGGCGGGCCCTCGAGCGCCTGACTCAGGATCGCTTCGCCATCTGCGTCACCAAGCCCTGATGGCCGGGCGCGGCCGGGTCGGAAACCTGGTCGCGCCGGTCAGCTGCGCCAATGCGGCTGCGGTTCGGCCAGGGTTTGCAGCGTCTCGACCTCGGCCCCCTCGATGCGCCTGATCAGTAGGCGCGTCAGTTCGCCGCCGGCCGCGAACACGTCCTCGCGGATGCTGTCGAGATGGGGAAACAGCGTCGGCAGGATGCCCGAAGTCTGCTTGTAGACCAGCTGCAGGTCGCGCCCCAGCGTCAGCCCGCCCTCCTGCAGGCCGCCCACCAGCGCAATGGTCCGCATTTCGCTGTCGCTGATAATGCCGTCCGGCCGCTTACCGTCGGCAGCCAGCGCCATCCCCATCTTGCGCATCTCGGCCGGGCTGATCCCCCTGGTGCCTTCGAGGATCCGCGCCTCGACCCCCATGCGCGCCGCCGCCTTGTGAAAGGCCGTGACGATATTGTGGTAATTGGTCGTGCTGTCATCGCCGATGACCAGCATCACCTGACGGCAGCCCTTGCTGGCCAGCCGCTCCACCGCCATGGTGGCAAACACTTCCGAATGGAAGTCATGATAGGGATGCGGCGTGTAGAATTCCGTCCGGCCGTGGCTGACGAACGGAAAATCGGCGTCGATCATCATCTGCACGCGTTTGTCGCGCGGCCCGGTATGGGTAATGACGACGCCGTCGGCCGTGCGGTTGTCCAGGATATAGCGGATCGTGTCGGCCGAGTTATGCCGCTCGAATTCGGGAATGACGGTCAGGTGATAGCGTGTGCCCTTGATGGCATTGCCGATCCCCTGGATCATCTGGCGGGCGAAGTCGATCGAGTCCTCCGCTCCATCCAGCACCAGCGCAAGGACATTGGTCTTGCCGGTGCGCAGGCGCACGCCCGCCCGGTCAGGAATATAGCCCAGCGCCTTGGCCGCCTCGGCGACCTTGTCGCGCGTTTCCTGCTTCAGCGTGGTACCGCCGCGCAGCGACAGCGATACCGTGGACAGGCTCAGGCCCGTCATGTCGGCAATGGTGCGCAGGGTGACGCGCTGGTTCCCCGGCGCCCGCCCTTTGCCCGCTGTGCTCAACTTGCTGCTCATGCCATCTGCTTTCCCCAGACGCTTTTACACCGGCTGCGGCGGAAACCAAACAGGACAAATTTTGCAACGATCTAGAAGACGATCGCAACAATCTGAAACGATTGCAGGACGTTACCATTTTGAAATATAAAGACAAAATGCAATGAACGTCAGGAAGGCTGTCACATCGCGATTCAGAATTGCAACGTTGCATCAAGTGTGTTTACCTCTGGCCGCGCCCGGATGAGGGTTCCGGCGCGAGGCCGCCCAATCAGAGGCGGCTCAAGCAGCAGAGGAGGACTTGATGCTCAAACGAGGTTTTCTGACCACGGTGGCCGCCATGTCACTGATGGCCGCCGCGGCTTTCCCGGCCCAGGCGGAAGTGACGATCATGTATCCCGAATGGATCGCCTCGCTGGTCGAGCCGGGCATCGAGGCCTACAAGACCGAGACGGGCGATACCGTCAACGCCATCAAACTGCCCGGCCAGGGTTATGACCAGCGCATCGCGCTCGATCTCAGTGCCGGCACCGCCGCCGACGTCAACGTGATCGACAGTTTCATGGTCTCCGAACTCGCCGCGGCCGGATACCTCACGCCGCTCAACGACATGGCCTCCGCCTGGGACCAGTACCAGTATTATCTGCCCGGCCTGCTCGAAGTCGCGTCCTACCAGGGCAATGTCTATGCCCTGCCCACCGACACCGACGTGCGCATGCTGTGGTACGACAAGTCCAATTTCGAAAAGGCCGGCATTGCCATGCCGTGGGAGCCCAAGAGCTGGACCGACATTCTCGACGCCGCCCAGAAGCTCAAGGATGCGGGCGTCCAGTATCCGTTCCAGCTTCCGGCCGGCATCAAGCAGGGTGAAGCCACCACCATGCAGGGCGTCTACATGGCCCTGCTCGGCGCCGACGTCCCCGAAGGCGACCGCAACCGCCTGCTCAACCGCGAGACCAACCAGTGGATCGGCGACAGCCCGGCCCTCCGCCGCGTTTTTGACCTCTACCACCAGGTCTATGTCGAGCGTGAACTGAACCCGGCCGACCTCAACTACGCCACCGATATCGGTGCCGCCGTCCGTGCCGCCCTTGCCGACGACAAGCTGGGCATTCTGGCATCCGGCTCCTGGGAAGATGCGTGCCTGTGGGATTGCAATGCCCCGCCGTCCCGCGAAGAACGCGATGCCCTGGTCGGCTGGACTCCATGGCCAGGCTCGGGCGAACCCGGCACCAAGACCACCACCAACATTTCGGGTGGCTGGGCCATCGGCATCAATGCCAAGGCCGCCGACGCCGAGGCATCGTGGAAGCTGGTGACCTCGATCTTCGACGAAGCCAACTTCAAGGCCTGGACCTTGGCCAACCACCGCATGGCCGTGCGCACGGACATTTCGGAATCGGCCGAATATACCGCTGACCCCTTCCTGGCTGAAGCGACCGCCCTGGCTGCCGATACCACGGGCCGCGACACCATCCCGGGCTACCAGACCGTTTCCGCACTCATCCAGCAGGCGACGTCCGACCTGCTCGATGGGGCCAGCGTCGACGAAGTCATCCAGAGCTACCACGACGCTCTGGTCGACGAATTCGGCGAAGAGAAGGTCATCACTTACGAATAATCGACACCTCCCGACGCGGCGGCGCCTTGATTGTCCTCCGGGTGCCGCCGTGACGGGTGTTTGGTCGCTGCTATCACCGCAGGCGCGGTGTCACCCCGGTCTTGAGCCGGGGCCCATCTTGAGATCTCAGGATGGATCCCGGCTCAAGGCCGGGATGACACCCAGTTTGTTTGCCGGCTCCGCGCAAGCGAGAATGTGCCCATGAAAAACCAGGCCAATCCCTGGCTCACCAGCAACCTCTTCGTCCTCGCCCTGGGCATGCTGCCGGCGGCGATCATGATCGGCGCGCTGCTCTACTTCACCGCCTGGGCCTTTGCTTTCAGCTTCACCGACCTGGCTTTGGTGGGCAGGAAATCGGTAGAGTGGTCCTGGGTTGGCCTGCAGAATTTCGAACGGCTCTTCACCCGGCGCGGCTTCCTTGAATCGCTCTGGACCACCGTTATCTTCGTGTTCTTCTCGGCCATTGTCGGCCAATCGGTGCTCGGCTTCCTGCTCGCGGCTTTGCTGCGCGGCACCCAGTCGACCATCCGCAGCGTGGTCGAAGTCTGCATCATGCTGGGCTGGCTGCTGCCCGACATCGTGGCGGCTTTCCTGTGGTCGGCCACGACATCGCAGACCGGTCTCATCAACCAGCTCTTCGTCACCCCCTTCGGCCTGCCGCCGATCAACTTTATCAACGAATACGCGCTGCCGGTCGTCACCATCGCCAATATCTGGAAGGGTACCGCCTGGAGCTACCTGCTGTTCTCGGCGGCCTTGGATTCGGTCAGTCGTGAAGTGGTCGAGGCCGCCAAGGTCGATGGCGCCACCGGCTTCCAGCGCATCTGGCTGGTCATGCTGCCCATCATCCGGCCACATATCGCTACTAACATGCTCTTCATCACCATCTGGACCTTCACCTATTTCCCGCTGATCTTCGCCATGACCGGGGGCGGGCCGGGCACCGCCACCCAGACTTTGGCCGTTTTCCTCTACAACCAGAGCTTTTCGCGCGGCAATCTGGGCTTCGGCAGCGCCATTTCGGTCGCCATGCTGGCGATCGTCGGGCTGTTGTCGCTGGTCTATCTGCGCATGCTGCGGGAGCCCAAATAGATGGAATCCACCGGCACCTCGCGCATCACGGCCATTGCGCTGGCCTTCATGGCCGTCATCTGGGTCAGCCCCTTCTCTTGGCTGTTCCTCAACGCCTTCAACCCGCTCTCCACCGGACAGCTAGAAATCCCGCGCGCTGTCGGCCTCGACAACTTTGCCCTCGCCGTCAGCGGCAATGCCGGCAAGCAGTTCCTCAATTCCATGCTGATCGCGGCGGGCACCGCGACGCTCAGCGTCATCATCGGCATCTCCGCGGCCTATCCGCTATCGCGGCTGCGCATCCCGGGCCGCAATGCGTTCCTATGGACCCTGGTCCTGCTACGCATGCTGCCGTCGGCCGGCGTGCTGGTGCCGCTCTATTTTGCCGCCCAGCGGGGCGGCCTGCTCAACCAGTTCGGCGTCATCGTCGCGCTGACCATCCTCAACCTGCCCTTCACGCTGCTGCTGCTGAAGAACTTCTTCGACACCGTGCCGATCGAGCTCGAAGAAGCGGCCTATGTCGAAGGCGCGTCACTTCTGCAGATCGTCACCAAGATCGTGCTGCCCATGTCGCGCGCCGGCATTGCCGTGGTCTGGTTCTATTCATTCACCGGCGCCTGGAACGAGTTCCTGTTGCCGCTGATCTTTGCCCGCGTGCAGGATGCCTTCCCCATGTCGGTGGGACTCTACGCGGCCTTCGGTCAGCAGGGCGCCATCAACTACGGCTTTCTCACGGCCTTTTCCATCATCTACGCAGCGCCGGCGGTCGGCGTCTATTTCTTGTTGCGGCGAAACATGAACACAGGATTCGCCGGTGTCGGAGTTAAAGGATGACCTATTCCAATCCCATGTCGACCAAGCTCGGTTTGCTGGACGACGATCTCAAGATGGAAGGAAAGCTCATTCGGCTCTGTGCCGACCTTGAGCGCAAGATCCTGACCCCCGTCGCCGACGTCCCCTGGCAGTGGCACGTCCAGCGCGCCGATATCTCGGCAGAAGAGGCGCTCAAATCCGACTGGCGCAAGTGGGAACAGTTCGGCCCCCATTCGGTCTGGGCCAGGAAGCAAGGCCACACCTGGTTCGCCGCCGAGGTGACCGTGCCCGAGGGCGCCCGTGGCAAGACCTTCGTGCTCAAATTCACGTCGCAGTGGCAGGACCGTCCCGGCTCCACCGATCCGCAATGCCTGGCCTATATCGACGGCAAGATCGCCCAGGCGCTCGATGGCAACCACACCGAGCTGGTCATCGAACGCAATGCCAAGCCGGGTAGCAAGCACACCCTCCTGGTCAACGCCTTCACCTTCTTCGAGCGTCCGCTGGTCGGTTTCACCGTCGATTTCTACACCCGCAGCGAGCGCGCCGAAAAACTCTACTGGGATCTCCAGACGCCGCTCGACGTCGCCGTGCGCCTCTATCAGAACGACCCGCGCCGCCAAGCCATCCTCAACATCATCGACCGCGCCCTGCGCGCCCTCGATCGCCGTGATGGCTTCACGCCCGAATTCGAGGCTTCGCTCGGTGCGGCCGAGAGGATCGCCGCCGAAATCTACAAGCTCGTCGATACCGAAACCCAGCCGCAGATCACCGCTGTTGGTTCGACCCATCTCGATGTGGGCTGGCTCTGGCGCGTCATGCATACCCGCGACAAGACCGGCCGGTCCTTTGCCACGGTGCTCAACCTGATGGAGGAATATCCCGAATTCATCTTCATGTATAACCAGTCGGTGCTCTTCGACTTCCTCAAGCAGGACTATCCCGAGCTGTGGCAGCGCCTGCTCAAGAAGGTCAAGTCCGGCCATTTCGAGATCGAAGGCGCCATGTGGGTGGAGCCCGACGTCAATATCGTCTCGGGCGAGTCGCTGGTCCGCCAGATCATGCGCGGCCGCCGTTTCCACCTCGATCATTTCGGCGTCGACCCCAAGACCGTCTGGCTGCCCGATACCTTCGGCTATTCCGCCAACCTGCCCCAGGTAATGGACAAGTCGGGGCTCAAATACTTCGTCACGTCCAAGCTCAGCTGGAACGACACCGACCGCCATCCCTATGACAGTTTCCACTGGCGCGGCATCGACGGCACGGTCACCAAGGCCCAACTGATCACCGCTCAGAAGTATGATAGCGAGCAGATTTTCACGACCTACAATGGCGATCTGTCGGTCAGCGAAACCATGGGCGCCTGGAAGCGCTACGAGCCTAAGGCTGTGCACAACGAAGTCGTCATGTCCTATGGCTATGGCGATGGTGGCGGCGGCCCGACCCGCGGCATGATCGAGCGCGGCATCCGCCTCGAACGCGGTATTCCCGGCGCCCCCCGCGTCAAGCTCGAAGGCATCGTCCCCTTCCTCGAGCGTCTCGGCGCCAAGATGGATGCTCCGGGCAACAAGTTCCCGGTCTGGAATGGCGAGCTTTACCTGCAATACCACCGCGGCACGCTGACCTCGGTCGCCAAGAACAAGGCCAACAATCGTAAGGCCGAGCGCCTGCTGCGCGAGCTCGAATTCCTCGGCGTCATGGCGCTCACCCAGACCGGCGCCGCTTACCCGAGCGACACGCTGGCCGAGTTCTGGGAGCTGGTCCTGATCAACCAGTTCCACGACATCCTGCCGGGCACCTCCATCCCCGAGGTCTATGTCGATAGCGACAACGAATACGGTCAGATCTTCTCGACCCTGGGGTCGCAGAACGGTCCATGGCATTCGGCGGCCCAGGCATTCGCCAAGCCGGGCTCCAACCAGCTTCGCCTCTTCAACTTCACCGGACAGTCGCGCTCGGGTCTCGTCTCGCTTGGCGATGACGCCAAGCTGGACGGCGCCGAGCTGGCGACCCTTGGCGGCACCTATCCCCTCCAAAAGATTTTTGCGGCCGATGGCTCGGCATCCTTCGCCGCGCCGGTCAGCAATATTAGCCCGCTCGGCTGGACAGGGGGACAAGTTGTCGCCGGCAACGGCACGGCCGCATCTGCAGTCTCGGTTTCCGAGAAGCATCTCGAGAATGATCTGCTCAAGGTCACCTTCGACAAATCGGGCGAGATCACCTCGGTCTATGACAAGACCCGCAAGCGCGAGACGCTCGAACCGGGCAAGACGGCCAACCGCCTAATCGCCTATGAAGACAAGCCCATGGAATGGGACGCCTGGGATATCGACCGCTATTTCGAGGAGCAGTTCTGGCCCCTGGCCGACGGTAAAGCCTCGATCTCGGTCGTCGAAACCGGTCCGCACCGCGCCGCCATCCGGGTCGAGCGGACCTATCAGAAGTCCAAGGTCGTCCAGGTCATTTCGCTCGCCGCTGGCGAACGTCAGGTCGAGTTCGACACCTTCATCGACTGGCAGGAGCGGGCCCAGGTCATCAAGGCCCAGTTCCCCTTCGATCTCAACACCTCCGAAATCCGCTCCGAAATCCAGTTCGGTCACGTCAAGCGCCCGACCCATCGCAACACCACCTGGGATCGGGCCCGCTTCGAAGCCTCGATGCACCGCTGGGTCGACCTGAGCGAAGCCGATTTCGGCATCGCCCTGCTCAACGACAGCAAGTATGCCTATGATTGCCTGGAGCAGTCGGTACGCCTGACTCTCGTGCGCGGCTCGACCTTCCCCAGCCCCGATGCCGACATCGGTGAACACCGCATCCGCTACGCCATGTTCGTGCATGATGGCGTGGCCGACCTGGCCGATGTCCACCGTGCCGCCGAACGCTTCAATAACCCGGTTTCCGTCATCGGATCGCGCGTTCCGAGCAACAGTCCGCCGTCGGAGTTGTCGCAGTTCAGCTTCGCCAGTGTCGACCAATCCAACGTCACGCTCGAGACCGTCAAGAAGGCCGAAAAGTCCGATGCCGTCGTGCTGCGCCTCTTCGAGCATGCCAATATCCGGGCCGAGGCGACCATCACCTTCGGCATCCCCGTCAAGTCCGTACGCACGGTCAACCTGATGGAGGAGGATGCCGGCAAGCCCCTGGAAATCAAGGACAATGGCGTGACCCTGTCGCTCCGGCCCTTCGAAATCGCCACGCTCCTGATCGAAACCTGAGGAGGCTTCCATGTCCGACGTATCGTTGCGCGGCGTCCGCAAATCCTATGGATCGCTCGAAGTGGTCCATGGGGTGGACCTCGACATCAAATCCGGCGAGTTCGTGGTGTTCGTCGGCCCCTCGGGCTGCGGCAAGTCCACCCTGCTGCGCATGATCGCCGGCCTGGAGCCGATCAGCGGCGGCGACATCGCCATCGATGGCAAGGTGGTCAACGACGTGCCATCGCCCCAGCGCGGCATCGCCATGGTGTTCCAGTCCTATGCGCTCTATCCGCATATGACGGTCTACGAGAACATGGCCTTCGGTCTCAAGCTGGCCAAGACGCCGAAGGCCGAGATCGACCAGCGGGTCAGGGAGGCCGCGCGGATCCTGCAGATCGAGGATTACCTCGAACGCATGCCCAAGGCCCTGTCCGGTGGCCAGCGCCAGCGCGTCGCCATCGGCCGCGCCATCGTGCGCAATCCCAAGGTGTTCCTGTTCGACGAGCCGCTCTCCAATCTGGACGCCTCGCTGCGCGCCCAGACCCGCATCGAGATCGCCAAGCTGCACGACCAGCTCGATGCCACCATGATCTACGTGACCCACGACCAGGTCGAGGCCATGACCCTGGCCGACCGCATCGTCGTGCTGAATGCCGGGGTGATCGAGCAGGTGGGCTCGCCCCTCGAACTCTATTCCAATCCGGTCAACACATTCGTGGCGGGCTTCATCGCCAGCCAGCGCATGAACTTCCTTGCCGTGTCGCCGCAGGCAGGCGGCCTGCTGCTGCCGGGCAACAAGGTCCTGGCGCTGGCCCACCCGCAATTGGCCAGGGCGCGCACCCTGGGCGTGCGGCCGGAACATCTGGAACTCGCCAGCCCCGACAGCGCCCACTTTACCGGCACCTTGTCGGTGATCGAGCAGTTCGGCGAATATGCCCTGGCCTATGTCGAACTGCCCACCGGCGACCTCATCACCGTCAAACTCGATGGCGCGCCGGACCTGCAATTGCACCAGACCATCCATATCGGCGTCCCGGTCGCGAATGTGCATCTGTTCGACGAAGCCGGGCGGGCGCTGCGCTAGGGCCTGCCGGGATACGCGCTCTAGGCCGGCTCGCCGACCCGGGCGGGTGAGGCCGAACCGGCCCGATCGAGCGCTTCGCGCAGTTGTGCGCTGGGGGTGAAGACCACCGTTTGCCGTGGCGCAATGCGGTGCTCGGTGCCCGTGCGGGGATTGCGGCCCAGTCGTTCGGCGCGCGATCGCACCTGCAATGAGCCAAACGCGGTGAGCTTGACGTTTTCGCCCGCCATCAACGCTTCGCCCATGAGGGCGAACATGGCCTCACCGATCGCTGCCGTGTCGGCTCTGTTCAATCCGGTGCGTCGGGCCGCTGCATCACTCAGCATCGCGCGCGTAATCGTGGTCACTTTGCTCGTCTCCGTATTTAAATTCATACGGGGAATTTAAGCTGGTGTCCAGCGATCCGAATGCCTCTCAAACTTGAACGGTTGCATCAGGTTAAGTTGACATATTTTAGAATGGTTATAAGGTTGAGCCTGTTCTGAGCCGCGAAAATGGAATCAGAACTGGGCTCCGAGGGCTGCCGAAGGGCCCGGCATTCCGCCAGAACGAGGTTCCAATTGAGACTCACGCGCCAATCCAACTATGCGATCCGTACCCTCGTTTATTGCGCGGTCAACGAGCCTGGCCTGAGCCGCGTCGCTGACATCGCCAAGGCCTACAACATCTCCGAACTGTTCCTGTTCAAGCTGATCAAGCCACTGGTCGAAAATGGCCTCCTGGCGACGGTGCGTGGCCGCCATGGCGGCATCAGGCTGGGCCGCAAGGCCGAAGACATCACGCTGCTCGATACGATCAGGCTGACCGAAGAGAATTTCGCGCTGGCCGAATGCTTCGAGGACGGCGCCGATTGTCCGCTGATCGGGGAATGCGATCTCAACGGCGCCTTGCGGGAAGCCTTGGGTGCTTTTTTCGAAGTGCTGGCCAGCCACACCATCGCCGACCTGGCCAGCAAGAAGCGTTCGATCCGCGATCGCCTCGGGCTATCGACCCTGGAAGCGGTCATGGAGCCGGCGCACTGATCCTGGGGTCATTCCTGGCCTTTCTCCAGGCAGGCGCAAGCGCCGCCTGTGATGCAGTTATCCATGGATAAGCGGACCCCGAGACGGGTTTCGCCCCTGAGCAAATAAAAACATGAGACGGAAGCCGTCCGGGGTGCCGGTTTTTGGAGCAGCACCGGGCCGGTCGCGCACACGCTTCCGTCCGGGCTCGAACCTGTGGGAGAGGCAAAACCCCCACCCGGCCCACCCCAACCACTGTTCGCCTGCAGGCCGCCGCGTGGAGTGATGCGTGATTGTGCCACGCGCTTTGTAGAGGGGGATAAGTCCGGGCGGAGTTGTCGGAGATAGGGCATCAAACTCGGACCGGCCCTTCGCGACCATTATTATGAGTTTGACAATCATAATATCCTGTGCTTTTATCCCGTCATCGCGCGGCGATGGGCTGGTCCGAGGGGATGGCTCCGCAGCGCTGCCGACATGACGGGGCTTGCTGCTACCGTCTCCCCGGGCCGGTCAGGATCCTCAACGTCCCGACCGGCCTTTTCTTTGCCCCTTGCCTATGCTCTATCCGCGCCATGGCCGCAGCACCGCTTCTTTCGCTTCAGAACATCCATTTGACCTTCGGCGGCACCACGCTGCTCGAAAGCGCCGAGCTTATCGTCTCGCCCGGCCAGCGTATTGCGCTGGTGGGGCGCAACGGCTCGGGCAAGTCCACCCTGCTCAAGATCGCGGCCGGCGATGTGGCCCATGATGGCGGCGTGCGCTTCATGGAACCAAGCGCGACGGTGCGCTACCTGCCCCAGGAGCCCGACCTCTCCGCCTATGCGACGACGCTGGAATATGTCGAGGCGGGCCTGGGGCCGGGCGATGACGAATATCGCGCGCAGTACCTGCTGACCTCGCTGGGACTGACGGGCGCCGAAAATCCGAAGCATCTTTCGGGTGGCGAAGGCCGCCGCGCTGCTTTGGCCCGCGTGCTGGCGCCCAAGCCCGATGTGCTGCTGCTGGACGAACCGACCAACCATCTCGACCTTCCCGCCATCGAATGGCTGCAGGCCGAACTGGACAGCCTGCGCTCGGCCATGGTGCTGATCAGCCACGACAGGCGCTTCCTCAGTGACCTCACCCGCGTCACCGTCTGGCTCGACCGCGGCGTGACCCGGCGGCTCGACAAGGGATTTTCCGCCTTCGAGGGCTGGCGCGACCAGGTGCTGGAAGAGGAGGAGCGCGATCGGCACAAGCTCGACCGCCAGATCGTGCGCGAGGAACACTGGCTGCGCTATGGCGTGACCGCGCGGCGCAAGCGCAATGTGGGGCGCCTCGAGCGGCTGGCCGGGCTGCGGCAGGATCGGCGCGAGCAGCGCCGCGTCACCGGCTCCGTCAACATGCAGGTGTCGGAGGGCCGCACCTCGGGTGCGCTGGTAGTGGAAGCCGAGAACATCACCAAGGCCTATGGCGACCGCGTCATCGTGGGGGATTTTTCGACGCGCGTGCTGCGTGGCGATCGCATCGGCATTGTCGGCCCCAATGGCGCCGGCAAGACCACTCTGATCAAGCTGCTGACGGGGCTCGACCAGCCCGATAGCGGCAAGGTCAAGCTGGGTTCGGCGCTGGAACTGGCCATGCTCGACCAGGGTCGCGCCAAGCTGCATCCCGATACCAGGCTCAAGGAAGCGCTGACCGGCGGCGGCTCGGACACGCTGCAGATCAACGGTCAGCCCAAGCATGTCGTGGGCTACATGAAGGACTTCCTGTTCGGGCCCGAACAGGCCAATACGCCGATCGGCAAACTGTCCGGCGGCGAGCGCGCCCGCGTGGCTCTGGCCCGTGCGCTGTCGCTGCCCTCCAACTTCCTGGTGCTCGACGAGCCGACCAACGATCTTGACCTCGAAACACTCGACCTGCTCGAGGAGATGGTCAGCGACTATGCCGGCACCGTCATCGTGGTCAGTCACGATCGCGATTTCCTCGACCGGGTGGCGACATCGGTCATTATTGCCGAGGGCAATGGCGTCTGGACCGAATATGCCGGCGGCTATTCCGACATGGTAATCCAACGCGGCGAGGGCGTCACGGCGCGCGAGCCGGCGATCAAAGTTCACAAGCCTGGCAAGACCACGTTGGTCCAGACGACTGCGGCAGTATCGGCCGCCCCCAAGCGCAAGCTCAGCTTCAAGGAAAAGCACGCGCTCGAAACGCTGCCCAAGACCATCAATGGGCTGGAAGACGAGATCAGGGCCATCAACGCTGTCCTGGCTGACCCCAATTTCTATGCCCGCGACCCATCCGGCTTCGCCGCCAAGTCCAAGGCGCTGATGGACGCCGAGGCCAAGCTCGCTGCCGCCGAGGAGCAGTGGCTGGAAATGGAACTGCTCAGGGAAGAGCTCGAAGGGTGAGGATGCCGAACGCCCGGAGCGCTATGCGCGCGCAGGGCCGGCTGTTGCCACACACTCGATCGTCACCCTCGGGCCTGACCCGAGGGCTCTCCACTTACCGAGTCCAGAAAGTGTAACGCCCTCGGGTCAAGCCCGAGGGTGACGGCCGGTGGCAGGGCAATGCTGTGCAACTGCCCTCAATCCTTCCAGTCAACCCCAGGCTTGGCCAGATAGTGCAGTTCCTCCGGCGCTTCGCCGGCAATGCGGCGCAGCAGCAGGGCGCCCAGGTGGCGGCCGGCGTCGACGAAGTCCTCGTGCACGGTTTCGGCGCCCGGCTGGAACTGGGCGAACATCTCCGAGGACTGCTTGGACACCACATGCACGTCCTTGCCCACGGTCTTGCCGCTCTCGTTGAGGGCGCCGATCACGGCCAGGGCCGAGACTTCCGAGGCGCAGACCCACCCATCGGGCCCATCGGGGCGTCTGGAGCGCTTGCTGACATAGTTGCGGATGGCATCGGTCTGGCTGTGCAGCGTTACATCAGTGGCAAATTCATGCGCTATGCCCGCTTCGCGGGCCGCGCGGGCGACGCCGGCCTTGAGATGGTCGGTATAGGTCAGGGCACTTTCGGGCAGCACGATCGACACCGACTTGCAGCCCTTTTGCGCGAGGCGTTTGGTGGCCAGATAGGCGTAGGTCTCATTGTCGAAATCGACCCAGGGATGCGCCTCGGGCCACTTGGTGCGGCCGTGGCTGGCAAAGGGAAAGTCATTGTCGATCAGGAAGCGGATGCGCTCGTCGAAGCTCTCGGCCTTCGAGAAGATGACGCCATCGGCCATGCGATTGCGCACGATATGCCTGATCGGCTCGATTGGCTGCACATTGCGGAACAGTGGCGTGATGACGATGTGATAGGCCGTGTCCCGCACCGCCTCGGTGAGGCCGGTGACGATGGAGGAGCCGAAGCCGTAGATCTGCTCGTCCGGCTCGAGCACCAGGGCGATGACGTTGGTGCGGCCCGTCTTGAGGCGCAGGGCCGCCCGATCGGGCAGGTACCCGATTTCGGCGGCGATCTTCTGTACCCGGTCGCGGGTTTCCTGCGCCAGCTCCGGGGCATTGTTGAGCGCGCGCGAAATCGTGGTGACGGCAAAGCCGGTCATCTGCGCGATGGTTTTGAGCGTGGGCTTGCCGGATGGCTTGACGCCACGCTTGCCCTTGGTGGTGGCCTGCGGCAGGTCGTCTTCGGACACTTTGGTACACCCCTCCGCCGCGGTTCGCTTCCGCAGTGACGCTTGTTGAAGGCGGACAACACCAGATTGTCCGAGCCAGTTCAAGCGTCGCCGTCACACACGGAGCGGATCGGCCCGCAGCGGAAAAATATGAGCGTAAGCATCCGAATTTTCGCTCTAGGCCGAAAGTCGAGCCGTCTTTTTCCGAGAATCTGCATTTTGTGGTCGGTGGGGCTCTGGCAATTGCCACCGAACGCCCCTATCTTGCCCTCACCTATCGGCACTTGCCGATATTGCGTCGTTCAACCCGCAGGAAAGGACTGAAGATGACCCCATCGACGACCTTCACCATCCATGCAGGTTGCAATCTCGTACGCACCGGCCTGCATGCGTCCAAACGCTGGCAAGGGATCTGTCAGTCGAAACGAATGTGACCCGCTGTCACGCCTTCGTCTCAGTCTTCCGATAGAACCCCAGCGTTGCCGGACAGGATGGTGCAAGCTTCCTTGCTCACCAGATTCCTGACCTGTGCAATGCGCAAGTGGAGCATCCACCCATGCAGGAACGCAGTCTCGACCGGGCCCAGGCCCACAAGCCGATCGTCATAGAAGTTGCCGGGGAACCGCTCGGCGTCGTTGTGCCACATGCCGACGGCTACCGCTTCCTTGCGGTCAAACTGCCGGCATTCGCCATAGACGGCCAGCAGTTCGAAACCGTCGAAAAGGCCCACTTTGCCGTGTCGCAAGCCGTCCGCAAGGGCGACGCCGCAATCTGACTGGTAGTCGCGCCATAGCGCGGCTACCCGCTGGCCGCGACGCCGGTTACGCCAGGCTTTGCAACCAGCCGACCAGCGCCTGCCACAGCGCCGGATTCTGCCACAGCACGAACCCGGCCGCCGCAAGGGCCGCCAGGATCACCAGGCCAACCAGCTTCTTCAGAACCGAAAAGACCAGCCACAGGACGACGATGGCGCCCACGCCAAGGCCGATGAGCGCATAGGTGTCAGTGGGGATTTTGCTGTCCTCGGTCAGTCGTCATTGGTGGCATTGAGTTCGTCTGGACGCTTGCCCTCGGCGGCCGGTGGGGGCGGATCGAGCGTTTCCTCGACGGCATTGGCCAGCGCTTCGACATCGACACGCGCCGCACCCGATTGGGCCTGCCGCTCGAGCTCGGCCGCAATGGCTGCGGCAATGGCCTGCCGGCGGTCGGTTTGGTCAGCCATTTCCATCGATCGATACTCCCTGTTCGTCGATGCGCACCTCGAGGCCGGGGCGCGCCTGCTGCTGTTGATAGGTATAAATGCCAAAGCCGACGATCGCGACCAGCAGGATGGCGATCACGGCATATAGTCCATTGCGGCTCATGAGAACTCCTGACGCTTGCTGCAGACAGCAACGCGCCAGTCGGCTCCGGGTTCAGTGGCCGCGCCTATTCCTGTGCCGCGATCGTCCGCAGCGCCATCACGAAGGCGGTGACCCCGATGGCCAGCAGGCCGGAATTGTCGATGATGATGGGGGTAATGCCCGAGGGGACGGGGGCACTTTCCCGCGCCAGCCGGGCCGTGATCTGGTCGGGGCTCTCGCGGCCGCGCCGAATCAGCCGCTCCGCCCGGCAGGAGATTTCCGCCGTGATGAGCACGACCACCGAGGTGGGATAGCGCTTGATCGCCTCGGGGACGATATGGCGGGAGACATTGGCGACCACGGTCTTGCCGAGCGCCAGGTCGGTGTCGACGCTCAGGGGGAGGGCGTAGCGCAGGTTATGCGCGTCCCAGGACAGCGCAAACCGCCCGGCCTCCTCCATGTCCCGAAACGTTTCCCGATCGAGACTGTCATGATCCTCGATCTCGGCGTCGCTCGGCCGGGTCACCAGACGCCGGACAAAGACGAAGCGCTTGTCGTTTTCCAGAGCATGGCGCGCGCCGGAGATGAGCGTGTCCTTGCCCACGCCCGAGGGGCCGACAACCAGGACCAGCGATCCGAGCGGGCGGGCCATGGCTCAGCTGACCCTGATGCCCTGGCGCCAGACGCCGCGCACGACCGGCAGCCCGCCCACCAGCTTGATCCGCACCAGGTCGGCACGTTTGCCGATGGCAATCTCGCCGCGGTCATCGAGCCCGACGGCGCGCGCCGGATTGCGGGTGACGGTGGCGAGCGCCGTGGGCAGCGCCACATTGTCCACCCGCTGCGGCAGCGCGAAGGCCGCCTGCAACGGCGCAAACGGCACATAGTCTGAACTCAGGATATCCAACAGGCCTGCCCGCACCAGATCGGTTGCCGAGATATTGCCTGAATGCGACTTGCCGCGCACCACATTTGGCGCGCCCATCAGAATGGCAAGCCCGGCATCATGGGCCGCCGCCGCGGCCTCCAGCGTGGTTGGGAATTCGGCAATGGCGACGCCGTCCTCCACCGCCTGCTCGACATGGGCCAGGGTTGCATCGTCATGGCTGGCCATGGCCAGGTGCAGCGCCCGCGCCCGTTGCACCAGGTGGCGGCGGTTGGGCGCAGCGTGACGCTCATGCTGGGCCAGAGCCTCGGCAAGGTAGCGCTCGACCTCCTCCTGCGTCACCCCCAGCTGCTTCTTGTAAAACAGCTTGTAGGTTTCGAGCGAGGTGAACTGGCGCTGCCCCGGCGTATGGTCCATCAGCGAGATGAGGCGCGTTTCGGGAAACTCGACAAAGCTCTCGTAATGGTCGATCACGTCGGCACTGGGCAATTCGCAGCGCAGGTGGACCAGGTGCTCGGCCCGCAGCCAACCCTGTTGCCGCGCCGCCCTGATCGCATCGATCAGCATGCCGGCATGCTCGCGCATCTGCGGCATATCCCGATCGGACCCGATGCGCACGGCGTCGAACACGGTGGTGATGCCCGAGCCCGCGATCTGCACGTCATGGGCATGCAGCGAAGCCATGGCATCCCAGAACACACCCGGGCGCGGACGGTAGTGGTTTTCCAGATGATCGGTGTGGAGCTCGACCAGGCCCGGGATCAGGTAGTCGCCCTCGAAATCTTCGCCGACCTGGCTGATACCCCGGTCCAGGCCGGCAATCCGATCGCCATCCACCGCCACGCTGCCATCGACGATCTCATCGGCGAGCACGATCCGGGCATTGCGGAAGGCCGCCGCGCCCATCAGATAACGCCTTCCAGCTTGAAATCGCCGGCGCGGCGGAACGGCTTGCCCGCTTCGGTCTCGACAAACAGCGAAAGCCGGTCGAGCACCACCGGCTCTTCGAGCGCCGGGCCGAACCAGGTTGCCGCGGCCGCCGCGATCTCCGCCGCATCGTCGTCGCTCAGACGATCGGTCAGGGTCATGTGGAAGCGGAACTCTTCGAACACATAGGGATAGCCATAGGCATCGAGCAGCTCGAGCTGGCGTTCGCTAAGGCCCCTGGCCCGGGCGGCGCGGTCCTTGACCGTCATCGGTGCGCGGAAGGGATCGAAATCCTCCACCACATGGGCGGCGAAATCCTGAAGTGCTTCGTTGTCGCCATCGAGCACAAGCGCAAGAAAGCCGTGCAGCGACGCGAGCTTGAGCCGACCCAGCGCGATGGGACGGTGGCGGGCGGCGAAATTGGTGAGCGCCGCGCGCAACAGGGCTTCGTCGCTGTCCTCGGCCAGGGCCATGGGCGCCTTGAGCGTGGCGTGAAACCCGTAGCGATTCGCCGACTGGGTGAGGTTGAGCAGGCGGTCTCGGTCGATGCCGGCCACGGGGCCATCGAACAGGTCGCCATCGGCGGCGTCGCGGCCAAGCCAGGTCGCAGCCCGCTCCCAGAGGTTGCTGGTGGCGGCGGGGGCAAAATAGATCGCGAATCGTTCGGTCATCGGAGCTCCTGGCCTCAGCCGCTAAGCGCAGTCTGTGTCGGCTGTTTGACAACTGTCCAGCAGGCCCATTGGTGGCTACCCTTGCCCGCAGCGAATCGCAAGCCGGGAGAGATTGTTGGATCGCGCACTGCTCGAACAGATGTTTCGCCAGGCCGTGGCCCAGGCCCAGCCGGCGCTGGCCGTGCGTCGCCACCTGCCCGATCCGCCCACGGGGCGTACCGTCGTCATTGGCGCCGGCAAGGCTTCGGCGCAGATGGCGCGCGCCTTCGAGCAGGCCTGGCCCGGTCCGCTGAAGGGCCTGGTGGTGACACGCTATGGCTATGCCGAGGCCTGCGAGCGCATCGAGATCGTCGAGGCGGCCCATCCCGTACCGGACGAGGCCGGCTACCTCGCGGCGCGGCGGATATTGGAAACCGTGTCGGGCCTGGGCCCCAATGACCTCGTGGTCGCGCTGATTTCGGGCGGCGGCTCGGCGCTGCTGCCGGCGCCAGCGCCGGGTCTGACGCTCGATGACGAACAGGCCATCAACCGCGCACTCCTGGCCTCCGGCGCGCCGATCTCGGTTATGAACCTGATCCGCAATCAGTTTTCGACCATCAAGGGCGGCCGGCTGGCGGCCCATTGCGCGCCGGCCCGCGTGGCAACGCTGGTCGTGTCCGACGTTCCGGGCGACGATCCGGCCCTGGTTGCGTCGGGCCCCACCATTCCCCTCTCCGGCTCGCGTGCGCTGGCGCGTAAATATGCGAGCCTCTATCGACTGGACCTGCCGCCCCATGCCCAGGCGCTGCTGGCCGGTGACGACAATCTGGCGCCCGAGCCCGGCAATCCGGTCTTCGCCCGCAACAGCGTGCGCACCATCGCCTCGGCCGCCCTGTCGCTCGAGGCCGCGGCCGAGCTGGCGCGCCGGCAGGGCGTCGAAGCCGCAATCCTCTCCGATTCAATCGAAGGCGAGTCGCGCGACGTGGCGCTGGTCCATGCGGCCATGGCGCGCGAGATTGCCCAGCGCAACCGACCGTTCAAGAAGTCCGTCGTGCTGCTGTCGGGTGGCGAGACCACCGTCACCCTGCGGGGCACGGGTGGCCGTGGCGGCCGCAATGCCGAATTCCTGCTGGCCCTGGCCATCGCCATTGACGGGGTCGACCATATCTCCGCGCTCGCTGCCGATACTGACGGCATCGATGGCTCGCAGGACAATGCCGGTGCCTTTGCCGACGGCACCACGGCAACGCGGATGCGCAAGGCCGGCATCGACCCGCTGGCTGCCCTGGCCGGCAATGATGCCTGGGGCGCCTTCAACGCGGTCGGCGACCTGCTGGTAACCGGACCCACCGGCACCAACGTCAATGACTTCCGGGCGATATTGGTGCGGTAGCCTCCCTCCAGCCGCGCTAAAATAATCATACAATTCCCCTTGGCAGGGAGGGGGTGGCTCTGTTTTATACGCCCGACTTTTCCGGAGGAGCCATTCCATGGCCAAACGCAGGATCGCCGTCATCGGCGTGGGCAAGATCGCACAGGACCAGCACCTGCCGGTCATCGACGCATCCGATGATTTCGAACTGGCGGCGACCGTTTCGACGCGGGGCCTGAGCCACAATGGCCTGCCCGCCTTCCGCACGCCGGGCGAGCTCTATGCGGCCATGCCCGATGTCTCGCTGGTCTCGATCTGCACCCCGCCGGGCATCCGCCACCAATATGTCCGCGAGGCGCTCGACGCCGGCAAGGACGTGATGATGGAAAAGCCGCCCACCACCACCATCTCGGAGCTCGATGACCTGGTGGACCACGCCCGCCGGCTCGACCGGGTGCTCTACCAGACCTGGCACAGCCAGTGGAACCCGGCCGTCGACCGTACCAAGGCCATCCTGGCCCAGGATGGGGTGAAGTCGGTGCGCATCGACTGGCGCGAAAGCGTGCGCAAGTGGCACCCCGGCCAGGACTGGGTGTGGGAGCCCGGCGGCTTCGGCGTGTGCGACCCCGGCATCAATGCCTTTTCCATCTTCACCAAGATCATGCCCTTCCCGGTCTTCGTGGAAAGCGCCAGGCTGACCTTCCCGGCCAACCGGCAGACGCCTGTTGACGTCGAGATGGTGTTCAAATCCGGCCAGTTGCATCAGCCCAAGCTCTCCGGCGGCTTCAACTGGCTCGAGGAGAGCGGCGAAATCTGGACCTTTGCCATCGAAACCGGCACGGGCGATGTCATCAAGCTCGAAAGCGGCGGTCGCTCGCTGACCGTCAACGGCGAGTTGGTGCTGCAGCACGGCGATGGCGAGTATGCTGCCATGTACGAGCATTTCGCCGGCCTTTTGGACCGCCACCAAAGCGATGTCGACGCGGCGCCGCTGCGGCTGATGAGCGACGTGTTCCTGATGGGTGCGCGCGATAACGGGCCGGAGTTCGAGTGGTAGGCTGACTGCCGCGCCAATCGATCGTCACCCTCGGGCTTGACCCGAGGGCACTATACTGACGATCTGCTTTTTGACTTGGCGTCGCTTAGTGCAGAGCCCTCGGGTCAAGCCCGAGGGTGACGCGCGGTGGTAGGCAGGCTCACTCTTACTTCCCCGCTTCCGTCAGCGCCTGCAGATCTTCGTCACTGAGCTTGAGCCGCACGCCCTTGGCGAGGCTCTTGACCTGTTCCACCGACGTTGCCGAGGCAATCGGGGCGGTGACGCCGGGTTGTGCCACCAGCCAGGCCAGCGAAACCTCGGCGGGCGTCGCGTCATTGGCAGCAGCAACCTTGTCCAGTGCCGCAAGAATGCTGGTGCCTTTCTTGTCCAGATAGCTCTCGACGCCGCCGCCGCGCGGTGACTTGCCGAAATCGGCCTTGGAGCGGTACTTGCCGGTGAGGAAGCCGGACGCAAGGCTGTAATAGACGACCGTGCCCATCTCCTGTTCGGCCACCGTGTCGCGCAGGGCGTCGAACTCGGCGCGGTCATAGAGGTTGTAGCGCGGCTGCAGCACTTCATATCGCGGTAGCGACTTGATGACCGCGGTTTCCTGCGCGGCCTTGACCATGTCGGCCGTGTAGTTGGACGCGCCCAGCACCCGCACCTTGCCGGCCCGCACCATCGGTTCATAGGCGCCCAGCGTTTCCTCGTGGCTGGTCTCGGGGTCCGGCCAGTGGCTGAAATAGACGTCGACATAGTCGGTCTGGAGCCGCTTGAGCGAGGCATCGAAACCGGCCGCGACCTTGTCTGCCGCCAGACCGCCGGGCTTGTTGGCCGAATTGACCTTGGTCAGGATGTGAACGGCCTCGCGATTGCCGCGCGCCTTCATCCATTTGCCGATAATGGTTTCGCTCATGCCGGGCGGATTGCCGGGCACCCAGTTGGGATAGCCCTCGGCGGTATCGATCGCCGAGAAACCCTCTTCGACAAAGGCATCGAGAATGGCAAAGCCGGTCTTCTCGTCCACTGTCCAGCCAAAGACATTACCACCCAGCACCAGGGGTTCGATGACGATCTCACTGCGTCCGAGCGGGCGACGGTCCATTGTGCTTCTCCATGTTGGCTTGTTGCCTAAACGCCCGGCTCGGCCTTCGGTTCGACCGGAACGCGCGGGGCGCAGAATGCCAGCGCCGCATTGATCGCATAAAGCGAGCCATCAAGGGCAATGTGATTGGCAGGCATGCCCGAGCCCGCCTCTGGTTCGAGATAGGCGACGGCCCCGTTGACGAGCCCGTCCAGCACCCACGAAAAGTCGCCCACCAGCCGGGCGCCATAGGGTTGGGAGGGCTGCGCATCGAACGAGCGTGTCTCCTTGTCGATGGTGATGGCCCACCGCCCCGCATCGCCTTCAGGCCGGCTGGTATGGATGTGGATGCCGGTCGAATAGTCGTCCTCGCAGCGGACGGCGATGCAGGCATAGGTTTGGGGTGTCGAATTGAGCGCGCAGCCGAGCGTGGCACGATCGCCTTCGCCGGGCAGGGGCGAATAATGCCACCCCGCTTCCTGAGCGGTGGCCGGCAAGGCGAGCAGGGCCAGGATCAGGCCTTGGGCTGGATGAGGTCCCATTTGTTTCCGTAAAGATCTTCGAACACCGCCACCGAGCCATAGGCCTCGTGGCGCGGCGCCTCGAGGAACCGGACGCCGCGCGCCGTCATGGCCGCGTGGTCGCGGGCGAAATCACTGGTTTGAAGAAAGAACATGACGCGCCCGCCGCCCTGGTTGCCGATGGCGGCGCGCTGCGCTTCGCCGTCGGCCCTGGCCAGGAGCAACTGCGCGCCGCTGCCGCCCGGCGGCGCCACCACGACCCAGCGCTTGCCGCCACCCATGTCGGTATCGGCGACCAGCGCGAAGCCGAGGCGCTCGCAGTAAAAAGCGATCGCCTCGTCATAGTCGGCGACGACGAGGCTGACCGTGGCAATCGATAAACTCATGGTGACCATGGATTCCCTACCAGCGGGGCCCGGTCAAGCCGCTAAGGAGCGCCGAACGCTTCATTCCAAAAGCGTCCAATCCTGTGGAATGGTGTTTTGGGCGTCATCGAATTGACCAAATGGTCAAACTGTCTGCTTGCGCTCCCTTGGATTCTAGGCTTTGTTGGCGCCCAAGCTCCGGTTGGCAAGCCGGATGCGCATAAATATCGGGAGACAACAATCATGAAATTGATGAAAAGCCTGCTGGCGGCAACCGCCATCCTGGCGCTCGCCGCTGGCGCCGCGCAGGCCAAGCAGCTCGTATTCTGCTCGGAAGCCTCGCCTGCCCATTTCGATCCCGGTCCGACCACCGGCGGTAACGACTTCGACGCGTCCGCGCACACCATGTATGATGGTCTGGCCGCGTTCGTTCCTGGCACCACCGACGTGGAGCCGGGCCTGGCCGAGAGCTGGGAAGTGTCGGAAGACGGTCTCGAGATCACCTTCAAGCTGCGTTCGGGCGTCAAGTTCCACACCCAGCCCTATTTCACGCCCACGCGCGATTTCAACGCCGACGACGTGATCTTCTCGTTTGAACGCCAGTTCAAGGAAGACAACCCGTATTTCGCCTACCTGGCCAACCTGACCTGGGACTACTACCAGGGCATGGACATGCCGCGCTACGTCAAGGAAATCGTCAAGGTCGACGACCTGACCGTCAAGTTCGTGCTGAGCGAACCCAATGCGCCCATGATCGCCAACCTGGCGATGCCGTTCGCTTCCATCGTGTCCAAGGAATATGCCGACAAGCTGCTCGAAGCCGGCACGCCTGAACTGCTCTCGACCCAGCCGATCGGCACGGGCCCGTTCAAGTTCGTCGACTACCAGCTGGACTCGGTTATCCGCTACGCCAAGAACGAAGAATATTTCGGCGAGAAGGCCAAGATCGACGACCTGATCTTCGCCATCACGCCCGACCAATCGGTGCGTGCGCAGAAGCTGATCGCCGGCGAATGCGACATCATCCCATACCCGGCTCCCGCCGACGTCGAGATGCTCAAGGCCAACGAGAACATCACCGTTCTCGAGCAGGAAGGCCTCAATATCGGCTACATGTCCTACAACGTCACCGAGCCGCCGTTCGATAACGTCAAGGTCCGCAAGGCCCTCTCGATGGCCATCGACAAGCAGGCCATCGTCGACGCCGTCTACCAGGGTGCCGGCCAGGTCGCCAAGAACCTGATCCCGCCCACCATGTGGTCGTACAACAACGAAGTGGCCGACGACACCTATGACGTCGAAGGCGCCAAGGCGCTGCTGGCCGAAGCCGGTGTCACCGAACTGACCACCGACCTCTGGGCCATGCCCGTGTCGCGTCCGTACAACCCCAACGCCCAGCGCGTTGCCGAAATGATCCAGGCTGACTGGGCCGCGATCGGCGTCACCGCCAACATCGTGACCTACGAATGGACCGAATATCGCGAGCGCGGCAAGGCCGAAGGTCGCAAGGGTCCGTTCCAGATCGGCTGGACCGGCGACAATGGTGATCCGGACAACTTCTTTGCCACCCTGTTCTCCTGCTCGGCTATTGGCGTGTCGAACTACTCGTTCTGGTGCAACGAGGAATTCGAAGACCTGATCCAGAAGGCCAAGGTCACCACCGATCCGGCAGAGCGCACCGCGCTCTACGAGCAGGCCCAGGTGATCTTCAAGGCTGAAGAGCCGGCCCTGACCCTGGCCCACTCCAAGGTCTTCGTGCCGATGAACAAGCGCGTCACTGGCTTCGTCCAGAGCCCGCTGGGTGACCACGTCTTCGACAATGTCGACGTCACCGAATAACTAGATCGGGAGGCGCCGGGCCCTTGGTCCGGCGTCTCCACTCAAGAAGAAGCTCATGATCTCCTACATTTTCCGCAGGCTGCTGCTGATCGTGCCGACCGTGATCGGCATTTCGATCTGCGCCTTTGCCTTTGTCCGGCTGCTGCCCGGCGACCCCATCCTCGCCATGGCTGGCGAGCACGGCGTGACGCCCGAGCGCTACGAAGTCCTCAAGGAAGCCTTCGGCTACAACCTGCCCATGTGGCAGCAATATCTCAATTATCTCGGCTCGGTGCTGACCGGCGATTTCGGCGTGTCCCTGGGCACCAAGCGGCCCGTTCTCAACGAATTCCTGGTCCTGTTCCCGGCCACGGTCGAATTGGCCCTTTGCGCCATCATCCTGGCCACCGTCGTCGGCGTGCCGGCCGGCGTGCTGGCCGCAGTCAAGCGCGGCTCCTGGCTCGACCAGGCCACCATGGGCGTGGCGCTGACCGGCTATTCGATGCCCATCTTCTGGTGGGGCCTGCTGCTGATCATGTTCTTTTCCAGCTATCTCGGCTGGACCCCGGTTTCGGGCCGCATCGCGCTCAACTTCTTCCTGCGCCCGATCACCGGCTTCATGACCATCGACAGCCTGCTCTATGGCAACTGGCCGGCCTTCGTGTCGGCGCTGCGGCACCTGATCCTGCCGACGGTGGTGCTGGCGACCATTCCGCTGGCGGTCATCGCGCGGCAGACCCGTTCGGCCATGCTTGAAGTGCTTGGCGACGACTATGTGCGCACGGCGCGCGCCAAGGGCCTTTCGCCCCGCCGCGTCATCAACGTCCACGCCCTGCGCAATGCGCTGATCCCGGTCGTGACCACCATCGGCCTCCAAGTCGGTGCGCTGATGGCCGGCGCCATCCTCACCGAAACGATCTTCTCCTGGCCGGGCATCGGCAAGTGGATGATCGAATCCATCCTCAAGCGCGACTATCCGGTGGTCCAGAGCGGCCTGCTGCTGATCGCGCTCATCATCATGGCGGTTAACCTGATCGTCGACGTTCTCTACGCGGTCATCAACCCGCGCATTCGGGTGCGATGATGACAGACATCTCCAAACCAGTCGCCACCAAGAGCGCCCGCGGCGCTGCTCTTGCCGAGTTCTGGCACTATTTCTCGATGAATCGCGGGGCCGTCATCGGCCTTGCCATCGTCGCGATCTTCATTGTGCTGGCGCTGTTCGCGCCCTGGATCGCGCCCTATGCTCCCGAGCAGCAGTTCCGCGGCTTCGCGCGGCTACCGCCGCCCTGGCTGGGTGGTGCCGATCCCCGGTTCCTCCTGGGCACCGACGAGGTCGGCCGCGATATCCTGTCCCGCCTCATCCACGGCGCACGCTACTCGTTGACGATCGGCCTTGTCGTGGTGAGCATCGCCGCCACGGTCGGCATCATTCTGGGACTGCTGGCCGGCTATTTCCGCGGCTGGGTCGATGTCGCCATCATGCGGGTGATGGACATCATCCTCGCCTTCCCCTCGCTGCTGTTGGCCCTGGTGCTGGTGGCGATCCTGGGGCCGGGCCTGCTCAACGCCATGCTGGCCATTGCCCTGGTGCTGCAGCCGCACTTTGCCCGCCTGGTGCGTGCCTCGGTCATGGCCGAAAAGAACCGCGAATATGTCACCTCTGCCAGGATGGCCGGCGCCGGCCATTTCCGGCTGATGGGCATCACCATCCTGCCCAACTGCCTGGGTCCGCTGATCGTCCAGGCGACGCTGTCCTTCTCCAACGCCATCCTCGACGCGGCGGCCCTGGGCTTCCTGGGCATGGGCGCGCAGCCGCCGACGCCGGAATGGGGCACCATGCTGGCCAAAGGCCGCGAATTCATCAGCAGCGCCCCCTGGATCGTGACCTTTCCGGGTCTGGCCATCCTGATCACCGTGCTGGCCATCAACCTGATCGGCGACGGCTTGCGCGACGCGCTCGACCCCAAGCTCAAGAGGAGCTGAGACCATGGCTCTGCTTGAAATCAAGAATCTCACCGTCGCCTTCGACACGTCCGTCGGTCTCTTCAAGGCCGTCGACGGCATCGATGTGTCGGTCGAGGCCCGCGAAGTGCTGGCCATTGTCGGCGAATCCGGCTCGGGAAAATCGGTCGCCATGCTGGCCGTGATGGGCCTATTGCCACGCACCGCCACGGTCACCGCCGACAAGATGGAGTTTGAGGGCCTCGACCTGCTCACAATGACGGCGCAGGAGAAGCGTCGTATCATCGGCAAGGACATTGCCATGATCTTCCAGGAGCCGGTGGCGAGCCTCAATCCCTGCTTCACGGTCGGCTTCCAGATCGAGGAAGTGCTCGAGCGGCATATGGGCCTGCGCGGCCGCGCTGCGCGCGACCGGGCCATCGAACTGCTGGCTCTGGTCGGCATCAAGGATGGCGCCGACCGGCTGGGCGCCTATCCGCACCAGATGAGCGGCGGCCAGTGCCAGCGCGTCATGATCGCCATGGCCATTGCCTGCAACCCAAAACTCCTGATCGCCGACGAGCCGACCACCGCGCTCGACGTGACCATCCAGAAGCAGATCCTTGACCTGCTCGTACGCCTCCAGGCCGAGACCGGCATGGGGCTGATCATGATCACCCACGACATGGGCGTGGTGGCCGAGACGGCTGACCGGGTCATCGTGCAGTACAAGGGGCACAAGATGGAGGAGGCCGACGTGCTCTCCCTGTTCGAGAACCCCAAATCCAACTACACGCGGGCGCTGCTCTCGGCGCTGCCGGAAAATGCGGTGGGCGACCGCCTGCCAACGGTGTCCGATTTCGTCTTCGAACCGGCGCCGGGGGTCTGACCATGACGACCCCGGTTCTCCAGGTGCGCAACCTCAAGCGTGATTATGTCTCTTCCGGCGGCTTTCTCAGGCCCGCCAAGATGGTGCATGCCGTCAAAGGCGTGAACTTCACCCTCGAAAAGGGCAAGACGCTGGCCGTGGTCGGCGAGAGCGGCTGCGGCAAGTCCACCCTGGCCCGCATGATCACCCTGATCGACAAGCCCACGTCGGGCGAGATCCTGATCGACGGCATTCCCGCCAGCGCTGCCCATGTCACCCGCGAACTGCGCCAGAAGGTGCAGATCGTGTTCCAGAACCCCTATGGCTCGCTCAATCCGCGCCAGAAGATCGGCGACGTGCTGGCCGAGCCGCTGCTGCTCAACACGTCCATGTCGGCGGCAGAGCGGCGCGACAAGGCGATGGCCATGCTGCTCAAGGTTGGCCTGGGCGCCGAGCATTTCAACCGCTACCCGCACATGTTTTCCGGCGGCCAGCGCCAGCGCATCGCCATCGCGCGGGCGCTGATGCTCAATCCGAGCTTCCTCGTGCTCGACGAGCCGGTGTCGGCGCTCGACCTGTCCGTCCAGGCGCAGATCCTCAACCTGCTCAAGGATTTGCAGGACGAATTCGGCCTTACCTACGTCTTCATCAGCCATGACCTCAGCGTCGTGCGCTACATCGCCGACGAGGTGATGGCGATGTATTTCGGCGATGTGGTTGAGCATGGTAGCCGCGACGAAGTGTTCGGCAACCCGCAACACGCCTATACCCGCACGCTGTTCGCCGCGACGCCGAAATCGGACGTCGAGAGCATCCGCGCAAGGGTGGAAAAGAAGAAGGCACTGGCGGGGTAGGGGACGCGCAAATCGAGCGCGTAGCCCCACCCCCTCCTACCTCCCCCATCAAGGGGGAGGTTTCTATCCACTCGGGGGCGAGAGGTTGCCACAACCACAAGACGGCACCTCCCCCTTGATGGGGAGGTTGGGAGGGGGTGAGGGGAGCCACCGGCCTCAGAAAACAACCACTCGCTTCCCCTCCCGCGCCGAGGCCATCATCGCATCGATCAGCCGGTGCACCCGCAGGGCGGTGTGTCCATTGCTGAGCGGTTGGCGGCTGTGGCGCACGGCATCGACGAAGTCGGCGATCTGGGCGGCATGCCATTCGAAGGGGAAGGCCATCGGATCGGCGCCGCCGCCACCCTGGCTGGCTTCGCCCTCCGTGATGGTTTCGCCGTCCATGGTCCGCACCGTCAGGTTGCCGGCGGTCAGGGTTGCGCTGGCGCGGGCGAAGTTGAGGGTCAGGCTTTCCGGGCCGCCGGGGAAGCTCGCCGTGGTCGCCATGACCGCGCCGACGGCGCCGTTGCTGAATTCGAGTCCGGCCGAGACGAAGTCTTCGGTTTCCATCTGGTGGAACCGCGTGGTTTTGGCCATGGCGGTCACCGCATTGACGTCGCCGCAGAGGCTGAGCATCAGATCAAGCGAATGGATGGCCTGGGTAATGAGCACGCCGCCGCCGTCCTGTTCCAGGGTGCCGCGGCCAGGCTGGTCGTAATAGCCGGCCTGCGGTCGCCACCACGGCACCACCAGATGCACGGCTTCGAGGCGACCATAACGATCTTCCGCCACCGCTTCGGCCAGGTAGCGCGAGGCGCGGCGGAAGCGATGCTGGAAAATGATGCCGAGCGTGACGCCAGCCTCGTCGCAAGTCTGAACAATCCGCTCGGCGGCCGCGAGCGTGCGCTCGACCGGCTTTTCCATCAGCACATGCTTGCCTGCCCTGGCGGCCGCCGCCACCAGCTCCTCGCGGGCATTGGGTGTGGTCAGCAGGAGGATGGCTTCGACCTCAGGATCGGCGAGGAGCGCCTCGTAGCTCTCGGCAGCGGGGAAGCCATAGGTCTGGCAGAAGGTGTCGAGCTCGGCCCGGTTGCGGCGATAGACGCCGCGGACGTCGATGCTTCCCGCCAGCGACTGCAGCGCCAAAGCATGCGGCTTGGCGCCCATGCCGGCCCCCACCACGCCCAGTCCGAACCGCTTCTGGCCGTCGCCCATGTGCATCTCCCATACAAGTTGGGCGGATCAATGCATCATGGGGCAGGCTTTGAGAAGAGCTGATCGCACCGGTGGTGCCGTCTGATGCACCAACTGGCGCTCAGGACGCCTTGCGCCAGGCCTGGCTCCTGAGCAGCGCCTCAAGATCTGCCGCGCTGAGCGGACGCGAGAAGGCATAACCCTGGAGGATATCGCAGCCCAGGTCGCGCAGGATCGCGGCATGTTCCATGGTCTCGACCCCCTCGGCGACCACCTCGATGTTCATCGACTTGCCGATATCCACGATCGAGGCAAGCAACTGCCGCTGGCCGGGATCGACCACGATCGGGCTGACCAGTTGCCGATCGATCTTGAGACGGGTGGGGCGCAGCTTCTGCAGCGACACGATCGAAGCATAGCCGGTGCCGAAATCGTCGATTTCGACATCAATGCCCAGCTCCTTGATGCGGTCGATGTTCCAGCCGACCACGGCGTCGCCCTCATCCAGATAGATGGATTCCACCAGCTCGAACGAGAGCCGGCCCGGCGCGATATCGAGCTGCTTGAGGCCGTCGATGAGTTCTTCGTCGTTGAGGCGGCGCAGCGATACGTTGACCGAGACGCGAGGCACGGCCAGGCCCATGCTGTCCCAGCGAGCAAGGGCGGCCAGCGACTGTTCGAGGATCAGCCGGTCGACGGTGGCGACCACGTTGAGTTCTTCGGCGATGGGCATGAAGGCGTCCGGCGCCTTGATCCCTTCGGTCGGATGCTGCCATCGCGCCAGGGCCTCCACCCCCACCACATCGAGCGTGCGCGCATCGAACTGCGGCTGGAACCAGGCGACGAACTCGTCGCGCTCGAGGCCATTGAGGATTTCGTCGGCCACCCGCTTGGTCTTGACCACCTCGGCCTGCAGCGCCTCGGAGAAGAACTCGAAGCGGTTGCGACCGCGCGCCTTGGCACGATAGAGCGCGATATCGGCATTGATGAGCAGGCGGCGGGCATCGAGCGGCGCCACGCGGTCGGCGGCTATGCCGATGCTCACACCGAAGCGGCATTCATGCCCCTCATAGGTCACCGGCCGGCGCATCTGCGCCACGATCCGTTCCGCCAGCGCGCCCAGTGCAAGATCGCCGCCACTGGCCGAGGTCAGCACCACGAATTCGTCGCCCCCGATACGGGCGACAAAATCCTCGCTGCTGCAATTGTCGCGCAGCACCGTGCTGGCATGGACCAGCATGGCGTCGCCTGCCGCGTGGCCCATCGTGTCGTTGATCTGCTTGAAGCGATCGAGGTCGATATGGAGCAGCGCCATGCTGCCGCTGCCGCCATAGCCGGCGTCGGCATGGCGCGTGAGCATGTCGTCGAGATAGCGCCGGTTGGGCAGGCCCGTGAGGCTGTCATGCAGCGCATTGTGCTCGATGCGCACCCGAGCCAGTTCAAGCTCGAGGTTTCGCGCCTCGGTCAACTGCGTGGCCCGCCGCAGGTCCTCATTGAGCGTCACGTCCGCAGTGATGTCCCAATTGACGCCAACGATCCTCTCGGGCGTACCCGGCTCGTTGTAGAGCGCCCCAATGGAGCGCACATGGCGCACCGTGCCATCCTTGAGCAATACGCGGTAGTTGGCCTCAAAGCGCCCGGTCGCGGCAAGCATGCGCCGGAATTCTTCCTCGACGCGCTGGCGGTCGTCGGGATGCACCGTGTCCATCCAGTCTTGGTGATAACGCGGTGCGTTATCCGCCGGCCAGCCCAGCAGTTCATTGGTATTGTCGTCCCAGGTCTCGAGGCCGCTTTCCAGGTCAACCTCCCAGACGCCGACCTTGGACACGTCAAGCGCCAGGCCCAGCCGGCGCGACAGCCGTTCGAGTTCGTACTCGCGGGTTTGCAGCTCACCGAAATGCTGCTGGCGCTCGCCGAGCAGGCGTCCGGTGATGCCGATGGGAAGCAGGATCAATGCCCCCGCGATCACCATGAGCGCGCGCATCAGCCAGTTATTGCCGGCGGCGGTTGCCCAGCCGCCCTTGGGAATGGCAGCGATTTCCCAGGTGCCGGACGGCAGGACCACCTCTGATGTCAGTGGGTCGGCATAACTGAGATCGGGTCCGAAGAAGGGTGCGCCGTGGCCGCCCGTTCCATCCCGGCCGCGGATCGATACCAGAATGCCCAGATTGTCGTCGGTCAAACCGCTATCGGCGTAGAGCCGGTCAGCATCGACCACCGCGGAGATGACGCCCCAGAAGATGCGGCCCGCCGGCGAGTCGGTATAGACCGGGAAGCGTCCAACGAAGCCCCGTCCGCCCTGGACCAGCAGCACCGGCCCCGCCAGCACCAGCTTGCCGGTATCGCGGGCGCGAAGCGCGGCCTCGCGTTGGGCATCGTTGAGCCGGTAGTCGAGGCCGATCACTTTTTCATTGCCGGCCAGCGGGTGGGTCATGGTGACCACCAGGTCCGGTGCAGCGGCGACCGAGCGTAGCTGGGTCCGTTCCTCGAAGAGGTTGGAAACAAGCGCGGAGAAACGCGCCTCGTTCATGTAGGGGTCGGTCGCCATGACCGACACCAGGCCGCGCACCAGCTGGATATTGCCGCTCAGATTGCCTTCTAGCTTGGCGCGGATCAGCGACATCTCCGCCTGAACCTGTGCCCGCGCCCGTTCATGATTGAGCACGCTGCTCTGGCGATCCAGATAGACCCCGCCCGCGATCAGCAAGGCAACCGCCACCAGGCCCGGCAGCAAGGCAGGCCGAAGCCAGCTCAGGCGATGCTCCCGCTTATGTCTCGCGTTTACGTCCAAGGCACATCATCCGCCGCCGGCCTTCTGGCCAGCCAAGTGGACAATATGCGCTCCGCGAGTTTATGGGGGATTACGGTACCGGGGGAACCGGGCGCGTGGTTAGCAGGTCGCTAAAACGCTGCGGTCAGTTCCCGATCAAACCTCTTCGAGTTCGATCAGCGTGCCATCGAAGTCTTTCGGGTGCAGGAACAGCACCGGCTTGCCGTGAGCGCCGATCCTTGGTGTGCCATCGCCGAGCACTCTGGCGCCCACCTCGACCAGCCTCGCCGCGGCCACCAGGATATCGGGCACCTCGAAGCAGATGTGGTGCATGCCGCCGGATGGATTTTTGTCGAGGAACGCCGCTATGGGCGACGCCTCCCCCAAGGGCTCGAGCAGTTCCACCTTACTATTGCCGGTGTCGATGAAGACGACGGTGACGCCATGCTCGGGCAGGGCCTGGGGCTGGCCCACATGGGCACCGAGCAGATCGCGATATTTCGCGGCAGCAGCGGTGAGGTCAGGCACGGCGATGGCGATGTGATTGAGGCGGCCGATCATCGATTGCTGAGCCTTCCCTCGATCTGGCTCAACACGGAGAACGCGGCCGACAGCACATTGGTGCCGGGGCCGAAGATGGCAGCCACGCCGCAATCGAACAGGAAGTCATAGTCCTGCTCGGGGATGACACCGCCGACGATGACGGTGACCTCGCCCAGCTCGCGATCCCGCAAAGCCGCGATCAGTTCGGGCACCAGCGTCTTGTGCCCGGCGGCGAGCGAAGAGACACCCACTGCGTCGACCTTGAGCTCGTCGACATGGGCTGCGACTTCGGGCGCGGTCTCGAACAGGTCGCCCATATGGACGGTGAAGCCCAGATCGGCAAAGGCCGAGGCGATGATCTTGGCGCCGCGATCGTGCCCATCCTGGCCCATCTTGGCGATGAAGATGGACGGGGCGCGACCACGGGCGGCCTTGAAGGCTTCAATCCGGCCGGCAATGGCCGAGAACTCCGGGTCGTCGCCATAGCCCTCGGCATAGACGCCCGAGATGACCCGGGTGACGGCCGAGTGGCGGCCGAACACGTCTTCCATGGCCTGGCTGATCTCGCCGAGGGTCGCGCGGGCCCGCGCCGCCTCGATGGCCGCTTCGAGGAGATTCCCCTCATCCTTGGCGGCGTATTCGCGCAAAGCCGAGAGCATGGATTGGCAGCGAGCTTCGTCGCGTGTGGCGCGCACCTTACCCAGCAGCGCCACCTGTTCGGCGCGCACTTTGGCATTGTCGATCTGGCGCACCTCGATGACGTCCTCGACATCGAGCCGATAGCGGTTGACGCCGACAATGACGTCTTCGCCCCGGTCCACCCTCGCCTGCCGCAAGGCGGCGGCCTTCTCGATTTCGAGCTTGGGCTGACCCGATTGCACAGCCTGCGTCATGCCGCCAATGGCCTCGGCTTCGCCTATGAGGATCTTGGCGCCCTTGACCAGCTCCGCCGTCAGCGCCTCGACATAGTAGGAGCCGCCGAGCGGATCGACCACGTCAGTGATGCGGCTTTCATGCTGCAGGATAAGCTGGGTATTGCGAGCGATGCGGCTGGAGAATTCGGTGGGCAGCGCGATGGCTTCATCGAAGCTGTTGGTGTGGAGCGACTGCGTGCCGCCCAAGGTCGCGGCCAGCGCCTCGATGGTGGTGCGCACGATATTGTTGTGCGGATCCTGCTCGGTGAGCGACACGCCCGAGGTCTGGCAATGGGTGCGCAGCATCTTGGAGCGCGGGTCCTTGGCGCCCAGCCCGGTCATGATCTCGCTCCACAGCTGGCGCGCGGCGCGCAGCTTGGCGACTTCGAGAAAGAAGTTCATGCCGATGCCGAAGAAGAACGAGAGCCGGCCGGCAAAGGCATCGATATCCAGGCCGCGCGCCTGCGCGGCGCGGACATATTCCATGCCGTCGGCCAGCGTATAGGCCAGCTCCTGCACCGCCGTCGCCCCGGCCTCGTGCATGTGATAGCCCGAGATGGAGATCGAGTTGAACTTGGGCATGTGGCGCGCCGTGTGGGCGATGATGTCGCCGACGATCCGCATGCTGGGCTCGGGCGGGTAGATATAGGTATTGCGGACCATGAACTCCTTGAGGATGTCGTTCTGGATGGTCCCGTCGAGCTGGGCCTGCGATACGCCCTGTTCCTCGGCTGCCACGATGAACATGGCGAGGACAGGAATGACGGCCCCGTTCATGGTCATCGACACGCTCATCTGGTCGAGCGGAATGCCGTCGAACAGGATCTTCATGTCCTCGACGGAATCGATGGCAACCCCAGCCTTGCCGACATCGCCGATCACCCGCGGATGGTCGCTGTCATAACCGCGATGGGTGGCCAGATCGAAGGCGACCGACAGGCCCTTCTGCCCCTTTTCCAGGGCCTGCCGGTAGAAGGCATTGGACTCCCGCGCCGTGGAGAAGCCGGCATATTGGCGGATGGTCCAGGGCCGGTTGGCATACATGGTTGCCCGCACGCCGCGGGTGAACGGCTCCTGGCCGGGGATTTCCGAACCTTCGCCGAAATAGACGGGCTTGACGGGGATGCCGCCATAGTCGCGATCGAGGGAGGCGAGCGGCGTGTCGCGGAGTTCCTTTTGCGCGAGGGTAGCCCAGTAGGCGAAGTCAGCGGACATTGGCACCTCGAACAAACTTCCCGGTTGGGGCCGCCCTCCCCCTTGAGGGGAGGGTAGCGCCGCTCGGCCCATAGGGCCGTAGCAGAGCTGGGGAGGGGGTGGCTGTGTGGCCTAACGAAGGCCCCCCACCCTCAATCCCTCCCCTCAAGGGGGAGGGAGGCGAAGGAACCGAAGGCCCCGTGCTGCTCCAGTCAGCGCCCATCACACCGCCTCGAACTCAAGGATCACCTGATCCACCGCCAGCACGGCGCCGGGCGTGGCATGGACCTTGCTGACCCGGGCGCGCTTTTCCGCCTTGAGCACGTTTTCCATCTTCATGGCCTCGACAATGGCCAGCGTCTGGCCATCCTCGACGATATCGCCTTCGCTGACATCGATGCGCACGATCTGCCCCGGCATCGGGCAGAGCAGATACTTGCTCATGTCGGGCGGGACCTTGACCGGCATGTGCTTGAGCAGCGCCGCAATGTGGGGACGCAGGACCATCACCTTGAGGTCGGCGCCGCGATAGCGGATGCGGAAGCCCGACGTGGCCGGGGTCACCTTGAGCGTGGCTTTGTGGCCGTCGGACCAGTCGAGCCGCGCAACCTTGTCGCCAGGCTGCCAATGCAGATGCGCCGCCTGGCTGCGCCAGCCCACATCTACCTGCAGTTCGAGCCCCTGCTGATGCAGCGTCACCGGCGTTGCGCTATCGTCGACCTGCACGTGCCAGTGCGACTCGGCGACCGCCCCGGTGCGACGCTGCTCGCGCCTTGCCATCATGCCAGCCGCGGCGGCGGTGACATCGAACAGGTGCTGCTCGCTGAGTTCCGCGCCATGGAATCCCTCGGGGAATTCCTCGGCAATGTAACCCGTCGTCAACCGGCCCTCACGGAACCGCTCCTGGTCCATGACTGTCGAGAGAAACGGCAGGTTGTTGCCGACGCCCTCGACCTCGAAACTATCCAGCGACACCGCCATGGCGTCGATCGCTTCCAGCCGCGTCGGGCCCCAGGTGCAGAGCTTGGCGATCATCGGATCGTAGAAGGTGGAAATCTCGCCGCCTTCGAACACGCCGGTATCGTTGCGCACGGCCAGGGTATCATTCGCGCTCTCCGCCGGTGGCCGATAGCGCGTCAGCCGGCCCGTCGAGGGCAGGAAATTGCGATAGGGGTCCTCGGCATAGAGCCGGCTCTCGATGGCCCAGCCATTGCGCTGAACCTGGTCCTGCGTCAGCGGCAGCTTTTCGCCATTGGCGACGCGGATCATCAGTTCGACCAGATCGAGCCCGGTGATCAGCTCGGTCACCGGATGCTCCACCTGCAGGCGGGTATTCATCTCGAGGAAGTAGAAGTTCCTGTTGCCGTCGACGATGAACTCCACCGTCCCTGCGCTGGTATAGCCAACGGCCTTGGCGAGGGCGACCGACTGCTCGCCCATGGCCTTGCGGGTCGCCTCATCGAGGAAAGGCGACGGCGCCTCCTCGATCACCTTCTGGTTGCGCCGCTGAATGGAGCATTCGCGCTCGTTGAGATAGAGCACGTTGCCGTGTTGGTCGCCGATGAGTTGGATTTCGATATGCCGCGGCTCGGTGACGAATTTCTCGATGAAGATGCGATCATCGCCAAACGACGAGGCCGCCTCGGATTTGCTCCGCTCGAAGCCCTCGCGGGCTTCGGCATCGTTCCAGGCGATACGCATGCCCTTGCCGCCACCACCCGCCGAGGCCTTGATCATCACCGGGTAGCCGATCGACTTGCTGATCGTCACCGCCTCGTCGGCATCGGCAATCAGCGCCATATGGCCAGGCACGGTGGAGACACCCGCCGCCGCGGCGAGTTTCTTGGAGGTGATCTTGTCCCCCATGGCCTCGATGGCTTTGACCGGCGGTCCAACGAAAATGATCCCCGCCGCGTCCAGTGCCTCGGCAAACTTCGGGTTTTCCGACAGGAAGCCATAGCCCGGATGCACCGCCTGCGCGCCGGTCTGCTTGCAGGCCGCGATGATCTTGTCGATCTGGAGATAGCTGTCCTTGGCCGGTGATGCGCCGATATGGACGGCCTCGTCGGCCATCCGCACATGCAGCGCCTCGCGGTCGGCGTCCGAATAGACCGCGACCGTGGCAATGCCCATCTTGCGCGCGGTCTTGATGACCCGGCAGGCGATTTCGCCTCTGTTGGCGATGAGGAGTTTGGTGATCATTGCGGCACCGCATTGCCGGCAAGGCGCCGGATATTGGAGAAGACATAGGCCTGGATGGCGAGGTGGGCGCCAATGGCAATGCCGGCCGCGACCAGATGCTGCGTCGGTGTCACTGGTCCGGCGCCGATCACCTGCATTGCGCCGAAGATCCCTAGTGGCAGGAATAGCACGACGGCGGTTACGAGGCCCGGATTGTAGCGCCGCGTGGCCACCGCCTGGGCGATGTGCACCCCGGCATTGGCGATCAGCGTGTAGAGCCCGATAAGCCCCCAGCCGATATCGTTGGTCGCCGCCACGAAGCTCGCAGCATTGACGCCCCAGACCACCGGAATGTTGATGACGAAGATCGCCGGCGAGGGCAGCACGTCGCGGCCCTTGCCCAGAAGCTGGTTGATCGCCCGGTGAAACCGGTCGGCATCATGCTCTTCATACTGGTGCAGCATGTAGATCGGCAGCACGAGGAACACCAAGCTCACCGCCAGCGACCAGTCCCGCGCCAGCACCGGCGTAAGCGCCAGCAGCAGGAGCCCGGCGAGGAAGCCGCCATAGACCCAGTTGTCGATCAGCCGACGCAGCATGGTGGTCCTCACAGCGGAATATTGTCGTGCTTTTTCTTGGGCATGCTGTGCGTCTTGTGGCGCAGCGTCGAGAACGCCCGGATCACGCGGCGGCGCGTGCCATGCGGCATGATCACGTCGTCGATAAAGCCGCGTTCGGCGGCAACGAAGGGGTTGGCGAAGCGCGCTTCGTAATCCGCCGTTCGCTGGGCGATCTTGTCCTTGTCGCCCAGCTCGGAGCGATAGAGGATTTCCGTCGCGCCCTTGGCGCCCATGACGGCGATTTCGGCCGAAGGCCAGGCATAGTTGACGTCGGCCTTGATGTGCTTGGATGCCATCACGTCATAGGCGCCGCCATAGGCCTTGCGGGTGATGACGGTGACCAGCGGCACGGTGGCTTCGGCATAGGCGAAGAGCAGCTTGGCACCATGCTTGATGATGCCGCCATATTCCTGCGCCACGCCGGGCAGGAAGCCGGGCACGTCGACAAAGGTCAGGATGGGGATTTCGAAACTGTCACAGAAGCGGATGAAGCGCGCCGCTTTCTTGGATGCATTGATATCGAGGCACCCGGCCAGCACCAGCGGCTGGTTGGCGACGACGCCGACGGTATGCCCGTCGAGCCGGATGAAGCCGCACAGGATATTGCCGGCGTGATCCTTCTGGATTTCGAGGAAATCGCCCTCGTCGGCGACCTTCTCGATCACCTCGCGCATGTCATAGGGCTTGTTGGCGCTGTCGGGTATGATGGTATCGAGACTGGCGTCGCCCCGGTCGATCGGATCATGCGTCGGCAGGCGCGGCGGCTTCTGCCCGGCCGCCAGCGGCAGGTAGGCGAAGAGGCGCCGGACTTCGAGCAGCGTCTCGATGTCGTTGTCGAAGGCGGCATCGGCCACCGAGGAGATTTTGGTATGCGTCGAGGCGCCGCCCAGTTCCTCCTGGGTCACCGTTTCGTTGGTGACGGTTTTCACCACGTCCGGCCCGGTCACGAACATGTAGCTGGTGTCCTTGACCATGTAGATGAAGTCGGTCATGGCCGGCGAATAGACCGCACCACCGGCGCAGGGACCCATGATGACCGAAATCTGCGGCACCGCGCCCGAGGCCTGTACATTGCGCCAGAACACGTCGGCATAGCCACCCAGCGAGGCGACGCCCTCCTGGATGCGGGCGCCGCCGGAGTCATTGAGTCCGATGACTGGCGCACCGTTTTGCAGCGCCAGGTCCATGATCTTGCAGATCTTCTTGGCGTGGGTCTCGCTGAGCGAACCGCCAAACACCGTAAAGTCCTGGCTGAACACATAGACCAGTCGTCCCTCGATGGTGCCCCAGCCGGTGACCACGCCATCGCCCGGAATAATGGTGTCGGCCATGCCGAAGTCGGTCGCCCGGTGGGTGACGAACATGTCGTATTCTTCGAAACTATCCGGGTCGAGCAGCACGTCGAGCCGCTCGCGCGCGGTCAACTTGCCCTTGCCGTGCTGGACCTCGATGCGCTTCTGGCCACCACCCAAACGGGCCTGGGCGCGCTTAGCTTCGAGTTCGGCGATGATCTTCTGCATGGGCTCCCGCTGCCTCTCGTTTTTGACCGGACAGTCAAAACGAGATTGGCGGGGGGCACCGCAAAAAGCAAATGCGAACTTGTCTCAGGATGGCTCAAAGTCACCGGGTCGGGCGGTGACGTCGACGAGGCCCGCGGCGAAACGGCGGGCATTTTTCACGTAGCGGTCCGCCGAAGCGGCTAGCGCCTGGATACCAGCTTCGTCGATCTGGCGGATGACCCTGCCCGGTGCGCCGACCACCATGGAGTTGTCGGGAATTTCCTTGCCCTCGGTGATCAGCGCATTGGCGCCGATCAGGCAGTTTTTCCCGATCCGGGCGCCGTTGAGCACCGTGGCGCCCATGCCGATCAACGTATTGTCGCCGATGCTGCAGCCATGGACAATCGCGCCATGGCCGATGGTGCAGTTGGCGCCGATGACGAGCGGAAAGCCGGTATCGGTGTGGAGCACGCAGTTTTCCTGCACATTGGTGCGGGCGCCGATGGTGATGGTTTCGATATCGCCACGCGCCACCACGCCGAACCAGATGCCGGCCTCGGGCCCGACCACGATATCGCCGATGAGGACGGCTGAAGGTGCGATCCAGCCGATATCGGGGTCGATGCTGGGCGCGACGCCGTCAAGAGCATAGATGGGCATGGCGGTCTCCTCAGGGTACAATGCCATAGGCTTGGCGCATCTCGGCGATTTCCGAAAGTGTCGACTGGAACAGGCTCCAGTCGTCGCGCTCGGCAATCGGCGCCCAGATGGCTTCCATCTCGTCGATCAGAATGGTGCGCGGCGCCGTCCGGGCAAAATAGGGGTGATCCAGTTTCACCGTGTTGGCTGGCAGGTAGTCTTCCAACCCGTCCGCAATCGGGCGGAAGCCCTCGCTCGCATAGAATGCGGCCGATGGACTGCGCGCGGCCCGCTCGGCGCTGAGGGCGCCCCCATACCAGTCGAAGAAGAATTGCTCATAGGGCGCCTGGCTGGACGAAAGGAAGCCGAACAAAGTGGTGACGAAGGCCCCGTCGCTCTCCGTGTCGATGGGTGTCAGCCCCAGGCGGCGCAGCATCTGCCGCGGCAACTCGCTGCGGAAAATCGGCCAGACCGTGTTGAGAGCCGGCTCGAGCGCTTCGATGCTGGATAGCGGCAACAGGCATTCGGCCAGACGCGTCAGGTTCCAGGCCAGCGTGTCGGGCTGGCGGCCGAAGGCATAGAGGCCGGTTTCGTCGAAATAGGCGGCGGTGAAATTGGGGTCGTAGGTAGGAATGAACCGCCAGGGGCCATAGTCGAAACTCTCGCCGGTAATGTTGATATTGTCCGTGTTGAGCACCCCATGCACAAAGCCGGCGGCGATCCACTGCGCGCCCAGTTTTGCCACCTTGGCGACGACAGCTTCGAGGAAGGCGGCGGGACGATCGGTCGCTTGGGCAAGCTCGGGATAGTAAGTGGCGATGGCGTAGTCGAGCAATTGCGCCAGGCCTGCGCTGTCCTCCAGATAGGCGAGGCGCTGGAAGGTGCCGATGCGGATATGGCTGTGGCTAAGCCGCGTCAGCACCGACGAGCGGGTCGGCGAAGGCTCGTCGCCGCGATAGAGCGCCTCGCCGGTCTCGACCAGCGAGAAGCTCTTGGAGGTATAGACGCCCAGTGCTTCCAGCATTTCGGTGGCCAGCACTTCGCGCACCCCGCCCTTGAGCGTGAGCCTGCCGTCGCCGCCACGCGACCACGGCGTATTGCCCGAGCCCTTGGTGCCGAAATCGAGCAGCCGGTGGTCGGCAAGGTCGTAGCCCTGCGCGAAAAGAAAGCCGCGGCCATCGCCCAGGTCGGGATTATAGGAGCGGAACTGGTGGCCGTGATAGCGCAGGGCCAGGGGTTGCGGCAGCGAGCCGGGCAGGGGCTCGAAGCGGCCGAAATGGGCAAGCCACTGCGCCTCGTTCAAATCCTCCAGCCCCATGCGGGCGGCCCAGCGCTGGTCGCGGTGACGCAGGATGGTTTGCGGGAAATCGGCCGGCTCGACGCGGTCGAAGAAGGCGTCGCCGAGGGTTTCGTGATTGCGGGCGGGCTGGAAGCGGGTCATGTCGCCCAACGTTAGCATGCGCCCGGCGTTGCGTAAGCACGCCCATGAAGAACGTCCGGTTCGCCACTGCGCAACGCTGCCTTTCGTGCCGCCGCCTAGCGCGCGGGGCCAAATCGCCCTATATCGAGCCCGATGAAACCCCAAAGCGACATCCTGCGCCTCGCGCCGTTCCAAGCCGCCATCTTCGATATGGACGGAACGCTGCTCGACACCGAGGCGGTGTTCAAGTCCATCGTTTTCGAAGTCTGCACCGAACTGGGCTTCGAGATGACCGACGCGGTCCATATGTCCATGGTGGGCGGCAGCCACGAGCATACCAACCGGCTGCTCATCGAGTCCTACGGCGTGACCTTTCCCTATACCCTGTTCGACGAACGGTGCCGGGTGATCATGCGCGAGCGCAGCCATGCCGGCGTGCCGGTCAAGCCCGGCGCCCGGGAGCTGATCGGGGAATTGCGCGAACGCGGTATCCCCACCGCCGTTGCGACCTCCTCGCGCAATCCCCACGCCCAGCATCACCTCGGCGCGGCCGGCCTGCTCGACCTGTTCGAGACGGTGGTGACGCGCGATGATGTGGTCAATCCCAAGCCGCATCCGGAACCCTATCTCACCGCCGCTCGCCGGCTTGGCGTCGACCCGCTGCATTGCCTGGCGCTCGAAGACAGCCATTCGGGCGTCCGCGCCGCCCATGCCGCGGGCATGCAGACGGTGATGGTGCCCGACCTGGTCCATCCCAGCGACGAAATCAGGGCGCTGGGCATCGCCGTGATGGAAAGCCTGGATCACGTGCGGCTGGCGGCCTTCGACCGGGGCTGAGACGGCTTGCTTGTCTGACTGCCCCTGGTGGCGTCTCAGTCTGCGCCTCCCTCCCCTTGATGGGGTGGGACCGAGGGTGGGGTAGGGCTGCGTCCATAGCCCTCTGGTTTGGGCGATTGTCACCTCGCCGCGACATCTCCCCAGCAATCGACATTTACCTCCCGCTCTTCCGTAAACTTTTATCCTTCAGAGAAACCCGCCTTTCACCACGCGGCAAGGCCTTCATTTTATTGGGTTTTCAATCGTCTTCGCCTCGATTAACCCTACCTTAAGAAGCTAACGGGCATAGTTAATCAGCCGTAAATTTCGACTTCCATCGACCGGAAACCTTGGATAGGGTGCCGGCCGGGAAGTGACCTCGGACCGCAACGACGGACCGGGAACAAGCGAAGGCCCACCGGATATGGCCGGATGGGCTCAGGGGTAAGGACGGGGCATTGGGGCAGAGCTGGCAGACGATTGCTGTGCGTGCGGTATCGCATGTGCTCGCTTTGGGCGCTCTGGCGCTCGTCCTGTTCGTTACGCTCGTGCCCGCGCATGCCCAGACCGTTCGTGTTGCCGATGTTACGCCGCTCCCCGTCCCTGCCGATCTGATGGCGGTTCGCGCCCAGCCTGCCATTGGCCCCACCGCTGTGCCCCTGGCACCCGGCCAGCAGCCGCTGACCGCGGCGCTGCTCTCCAACTACGTGGAGCGCCAGAAGGCGTTGCGCGCGGTGAACGTGCTTGGCGAGGAAACCGGCGGTGAACTGACCGAAGACGTGCTGATGGGTTACATTGCCCGCGGTTCGATGGGCAGCAACAGCGCTGTGTCGGCCATTGCCAGCTTCACCAGCCCCGCCGCCAAGCCAGCCCCTTCCGTCGATGCCGACGCCCTGGCCGCCTATGTCGAGAATGGCTACAAGCCGCTGGCCGAGCGCGTGGAGCATGCCAATGCCGAACGTGACTGCCTGGCCCAGGCCATTTACCACGAGGCCCGTGGCGAAAGCGAAGTGGGCCAGCTCGCGGTGGCCAATGTCATCGTCAACCGCGCCCGTTCGGGCAAGTTCCCCTCGACGCTGTGCGGCGTGATCTACCAGAACGCCGAAAAGGGCTATCACCGCTGCCAGTTCACCTTCGCCTGCGATGGCCGCAGCGATGCGCCGGGTGAACGCCGCGCCTGGGCCCGCTCGGCCGCCTTGGCCCAGGACGTTTATGCTGAATTCGCCCTCGGCGATGCCGTCGGCGCCATTCCGGGCTCGGCGCTTTACTACCACACCACCAATGTGCGCCCGAACTGGGCCAATACCTACAGCGCCGTCGCCCGCATCGGCTCGCACATCTTCTACTCGCCCAACTGAGGGATCCCTGACATCGTCAGTGCGGAAGCGCCGGTGCATCCAACGGGGGGCTCGGCCCCGTTTTTGCCACCAAGCGCAGCCTGAAATGCACGGGTTGATTCCCTGGAGGACAAGATGAAGAAATTTGCACCCGCGGCGCTGGTCGTCGTTGCCGCGCTGTCCTTGACCGCCTGCACCACAACCCAGCGCACCGTGACCGGAGCGGCCGTTGGCGGCGCGGCCGGCGCCGTGGTTGGCGGTGCCCTCGGTGGTTATGGCGGCGCCGTTGTCGGCGCAGCGGCCGGCGGCGCCGGTGGAGCGCTTATCGCCAACCAGTAAGTAAAAATGGGGCGCTCCTTGGAGCGCCCCTTGTCTAAGGAGGAGCTTGCTACTCGGCCGCCTGCATCAGCCGGGGACCCGGCGCGGCATTGGCGGCGTCGCCGAACTTTTCGAAGTTCCGGCGGAACAGACCGGCCAAGTGCAGGGCCTGGCGGTCATAGGCGTCGGTGTCGGCCCAGGTGAGGCGCGGGGTCAGCAGGCGGCTTTCGACCCCCGGCACTGCCAGCGGTACCGCAAAACCGAATATCTCGTCGATCCGCATCTCGACACCATCGAGCGACCCATCCAGCGCCGCCGTCAGCAGCCGGCGCGTCGAGCCGATGTCGATGCGCTTGCCGACGCCATAACCGCCCCCGGTCCAGCCGGTATTGAGCAGCCAGGTTGCCGCCCCGCTGGCGCGGAGCTTTTCGGCCAGCATGTCGCCATAAACCGTGGGGTGCAGTGGCATGAACGGTGCGCCGAAGCAGGCAGAGAAGGTGGCCTGCGGCTCGGTCACGCCACGCTCGGTGCCGGCCACCTTGGCGGTATAGCCCGAAAGGAAATGGTAGACTGCCTGCTCGGGGGTAAGCCGGGCGATCGGCGGCAAGACGCCGAAGGCGTCGGCGGTGAGGAACACCACCGTCTTGGGCGTGTCGCCCACGCTGCCCCTGGCAATAGCCGGCAACACCTGGATGGGGTAGGCCGCGCGAGTATTCTCGGTCAGCGACACGTCGTCGAATTCCGGCACCTTGCGGTCGTCGAGCACGACATTTTCCAGTACCGTGCCGAAGCGCTTGGTCGCCGCGAAGATTTCCGGCTCGGCCGTCGGGCTGAGCTTGATGGTCTTGGCGTAGCAACCCCCTTCGAGGTTGAAGACGCCGGTTTCGCTCCAGCCATGCTCGTCATCGCCAATTAGGGGACGATCAGGATCGTTGCTGAGCGTGGTCTTGCCGGTGCCGCTGAGGCCGAAGAACAGGGCCGCCTCGCCATCGGGGCCAAGGTTGGCCGAGCAATGCATGGGCAGCACGCCCTGGCGCGGGGCATGGAAGTTGAACAGCGAGAAGACGCTCTTCTTGATCTCGCCGGCATAGGACGTGCCTGCGATCACCACCAGGTTTCGGCTCATGTCGAGGGCAATCACCGTCTCGGTGCGGCTGCCATGGCGGGCCGGATCGGCGCGGAAATGCGGCACATGGATGATCGTCACCGGCGTTGCACTGCCGCCAGCCTCCACCATTTCGCCGGGACGGATCAGCAGGTTGCGGATGAACAGGGCATGCCATGCGCTCGGCGTCATGACGGTAACGGCATATTGGTGGCGCGGATCGGCGCCGGCCAGCAGATCCTGCCTGAACAGCGCCTGCCCATCCAGGGCGGCGACAGCGTCGCCCAGCAGCAGGTCGAATTGCTGGGGCGTAAGGGCGCCCGAATTGTCCCACCACACGCTGGTATCGGTAAGCCCGTCGCGCACGATGAACTTGTCCTTCGGCGAACGGCCGGTAAAGGCTCCGGTGCGGACCGACACCGCGCCATCGGCGGTGAGCTCGGATTCTCCGGCGCTGAGCGAGCGCGCAACCAGCACGGGGGCGATGTCGTTTGCGGACAGCGAGCCGGCGCGGGCGCTGATCTGGCTCCTGAGGGTCTCATGATCGAACAGGGTCATCTGGCAAGTGCTCCGTCGCTCGGGGCAGGACGCCACCGCTACGGAACCGAAAATACGGGCGGGACTTGTTGTACAACCATCCCGAAATCGGTCTTAAGACGGAAGTTGCATCGGGTCCAAAGGTCGCATCCCCTGATGTACTGCCCTTGGCCGCGCCATATTTAACGCGTAATTGTCGCCTGCAAGCAGGGTTCACGGCCTTTGAGCCGCATGTCTGCAAGCGTCTGAACCAGAAAGGCAGCCCATGCCCAAGATCGCCCTCGTCGATGACGACCGCAATATCCTGACCTCCGTGTCGTTGACGCTGGAGGCCGAGGGATATCAGGTGGCCACCTATACCGACGGAGCCTCGGGTCTCGAAGGCCTCACCACCGACAAGCCCGACCTCGCCATCCTCGACATCAAGATGCCGCGCATGGATGGCATGGAACTGCTGCGCCGCCTGCGCCAGAAGTCCGACGTGCCGGTGATCTTCCTCACCTCCAAGGACGAGGAAATCGATGAACTGTTCGGCCTCAAGATGGGCGCGGACGATTTCATCACCAAGCCATTCAGCCAGCGCCTGCTGGTCGAGCGCGTCAAGGCGATCCTGCGCCGTTCCGCGCCGCGCGACCCTTCGGCCCCATCGGGTACCGCCGGCGAACCGGGCCCAAGCAAGGCGCTGATCGAGCGCGGCTCGCTGGTTATGGACGAGGAGCGGCACACCTGCACCTGGAAGGGCCAGCGGGTCACGCTGACCGTCACCGAATTCCTGATCCTCCAGGCGCTGGCCTTGCGCCCCGGCGTCGTCAAGTCGCGCAATGCGCTGATGGATGCCGCCTATGACGACCAGGTCTATGTCGACGACCGCACCATCGACAGCCACATCAAGCGGCTGCGCAAGAAGTTCAAGGCGACCGACGACGACTTCGAGATGATCGAGACGCTTTATGGCGTCGGCTATCGCTTCAAGGAGCAATAAGCACAGCAAGTGGCGATCCTGGATCCGGAACTGGAGCCCAATCCCAAGGCAAACGTGCAAGGACGCGGGCCGGGGCCGGATGAGCGCGCCGGTAGGCCTCCCGGCCGCACTGCTGCCAATCGCTGGCGCCTGGTGGTCACGCCCTTTGCCAAGGTGGTCAGCGCCGTCAGCCGCTTCCTCGATTTCACGATCTTTTCGAGCCTCACCCGCCGCATCATCGTGCTCAACCTGGCTGGGCTCCTGGTGCTCGTGGTGGGCATCCTCTACCTCAACCAGTGGCGCGCCGGCCTGATCGATGCGCGCGTGCAATCGCTGCGCGTCCAGGGTGAAATCATCGCCGCCGCCATCGCCGCCTCGGCTACGGTCGATAGCGACGTGATCTCGATCAATCCCGACCGGCTGCTCGAATTGCAGGGCGATGGCACGGTGTCCTCGCTCAGCTATTTCGATCCCTCGCTGGAATTCCCCATCAACCCAGAACGGGTCGCGCCGTTGCTGCGCAACCTCATCACCCCCACCCGGACACGCGCCCGCATCTATGACCAGGGTGGGCTGATGATCCTGGACAGCGACAACATCTATGCCCGGGGCGAGGTGATGCGGCAGATCATCGACACCAAGCAGGGGGGCGGTTTCTTCCTCCTCGACTGGTGGAATGCCCTGCTCAGCTGGGTGCCTGGCGACAATTTCCCGGTCTACCAGGAATATGGCGTCGACGAGGGCAGCCGCTATCCCGAGGTGGCCTCGGCGCTGCAGGGCGCGCCCGCCGACTTCGTGCGCGTCGATGCGCAGAACCAGCTCGTGGTTTCGGTGGCCGTGCCGGTGCAGCGGCTGCGCGCCGTGGTCGGTGCCATCCTGCTCTCGACCGCACCCGGCGACATCGACTCCATCGTGGCGCAGGAGCGCTGGGGCATCCTGCGCATCGCCATGATCGCGGCCGCCGTGCAGATCGCGCTGTCGCTGGCCCTGGCCGGCACCATTGCGGGGCCCATGCGGCGCCTGTCCGCGGCGGCAGAGCGGGTACAGACGGCGGGCGACGCACGCGCCGAGATCCCGGATTTTTCCGACCGCCGCGACGAAATCGGCCACCTCGGCGGCGCGCTGCGCCGGATGACCGACGCGCTCTACAACCGCATCGAGGCCATCGAGCGTTTCGCCGCCGACGTCGCCCACGAACTCAAGAACCCGCTGACCTCGCTGCGCTCCGCCGTCGAGACGCTGCCGCTGGCCAAGCGGCAGGAGGACAAGGACCGGCTCAACGCCATCATCCAGCATGACGTCAAGCGCCTCGACCGCCTGATCACGGACATTTCCAGCGCCAGCCGGCTCGATGCGGAACTGGCGCGCGAGAGCGCCGAACGGGTCGACGTGGAAAAGCTGGCCGAAGCCATGGTCTCGATCCAGAAGGATGTCGCCGCCGGCCGCGGCGTGAGCGTCGAAATGGTCAAGCGCTCCGGCAGCGGCCGAGGCGCGGCCATCGTCAACGGCCATGAGAGCCGGCTGGCCCAGGTCTTAGCCAATCTGATCGACAATGCCGTGTCGTTCTCGCCCGAGGGTGGCGTGGTGCGCGTGGCGCTCACCGCCGATCCCGAGCAGATCACCGTTACCGTCACGGACGAGGGGCGCGGCATAACCGGGGATGTCGGCAAGATATTCCAGCGCTTCTATACCGACCGCCCGGATACCGAACGCTTCGGCGACCATTCCGGCCTGGGCCTGTCGATCTCCAAGCAGATCGTGGAGGCGCATAAAGGCACCATTCGTGCGGGCAATCGCGAGGATCGTTCGGGCGCCGTGTTCACGGTTGTCTTGCCTCGTGCCCGCAAATAGATTGGCGCCATGAGCAAACCAAAGAACGTGCACGGCACAGGTCTATTGCTGGGATCGACAGGTGTCTTGCTGCGCGGGGCGTCCGGTGCAGGAAAGTCGGTCCTTGCCCTGTCGCTGCTGGACCGTTGGGAGGGCCGTGGCCTGCCGGCTTTCCTGGTCTCCGACGACCGCGTCGACCTGGTGCAGACCGGACGCGACCTCAGCATGCGGGCGCCGGAGACCCTGGCAGGGCTGATCGAACTGCGCGGACGCGGCATCGTTCAGCGACCGCACAAGAGCCTGGTCACGCTGCATCTGGTCATCGACCTGGTCCCCGAACTGGTGCGGATGCTGGAGGAAGATGCCATGGTCACCGAGATAGCCGGTGTCCGGCTGGCTCGTGCACCGGTGCCGACGGCGGACCTGATCAGCGTCGGCCACCAGATGCTCCTGGTCATCGAGGCCATGGCTGCGCTGGGCGGCGAGCCGACCACGTGACAAAAAACCACTTGAATCGCCGCCCATCCGGGCCGAAAGTGACGGCTGCTCGTCCTTCTTGGCCGGGTTCGCGCCAGCATCTCCGCCATCCAGGCAGCGATGCGGGCAGGGGGCAGGAATTACTGGAATGCCGTGCGCGCCGCTTTGCGGGCGCGGCCCGGCAGGCTGGGGACGTTGCATGATTGGTCTGGTTCTGGTGACGCACGGCGCGCTTGCCAATGAATTCAAGTCGGCTCTCGAACACGTCGTGGGGCCGCAGGACTTCTGCGAGACGATCGCCATCGGCCCCGATGACAACATGGAAAGTCGCCGCAACGACATCCTCGCCGCGGTGGACAAGGCCGATGACGGCGACGGCGTCATCATCCTCACCGACATGTTCGGCGGCACGCCTTCCAACCTCGCCATATCGGTGATGCAGAACCGCAAGGTCGAAGTCATTGCCGGCGTCAACCTGCCCATGCTGGTCAAGCTCGGTCGCGTCCGCGCCGACATGGCCATCAAGGATGCGGTAAACCTGGCGCAGGAGGCCGGCCGGAAATATATCACCGTCGCCAATTCGATCCTCGGCGGGCAATAGTGGACGGCGCGGCAGGGGGCGGCCGGGCCGTCGCGCAGCAACTGACCATCGTCAACCGCAAGGGACTGCACGCCCGCGCCTCGGCCCGCTTCGTGCGCACCGCCGAATGCTTCGATGCTACGGTCAACGTCATCAAGGACGGCACCTCGGTCAACGGCAACTCGATCATGGGGCTGATGATGCTCGGCGCCGGCCCGGGCAGCACGATCCTCGTGCAGGCCAGCGGCAAGCAGGCCCGCGAGGCGCTCGAGGCGATCGTCGAGCTGGTCAACAATGGCTTTGACGAAGACGTGGAAGGAACCGCGGGTTGAGCGGCGATGCCATCGTCCTGGTGGCATCCGATCCCGCCTGGCCCACTGCCTTCGCTGCGGCGCGTGACGAATTCCTGACCATCCTGCCCGATCCCCTCCTGATCGAGCATATCGGCTCGACTGCCGTGCCCGGACTGTCCGCCAAGCCGGTCATCGACATCATCGTGCTGGTCGACGACATGGCGCGCGCGCATGCGGCGCTGCCGCAACTGGCAGGGCTGGGCTATCAATATCGCCCCGACGTTTCCAACCCCGCGCGGCTGTTCCTGCGTCGCATCGGCGCCGATGGCATCCGTACCCATCACCTGCATATTCACACCGACCAGGACGATGTGCGCCGGCACATCCTGTTCCGCGACGAGTTGCGCGCCGATGCGGCTACCCGCGAGGCCTATCAGGCACTCAAGCAGGGTTTAGCCCGCCGTCATGGAGACGATCGGGAGGCCTATGCCAAGGGCAAGGACGCTTTCATCGATGCCGTCGTGCGCGCAGCGGGCGGTCCCGAGCGGCGTCCGTTCTGGAACTCGTAAAAGTGGTCAGTTCGCCTGGCGAGACTGCGACTTGAGCGCTGCGACAAAGCGATCGATCACTTCCGGATCGACCTGTTGCTGCGGCGTTGGCCTTGGCGCAGGCGCGGCTATTGGCGCCCAGGCATGGTTGCCCTGGACCTTGCGTTCTACCCGCCGGGGTGCCGGACCCTTCTCGCCGGTGGCGAGGTAGGCTCCAAGGGCGATCACACTGATGAGCAGGCACGCGATTGTCAGCCAATCCATTGAGCTATCCTCCTGACAGGGCAGGAAAATAGGCGCAATGCCTTGTCGGAACCACGGTAAGGTCTTGTTAAGCCTAACCCGTAAAATGCAACGGATTGTCCGCCGCGGGACGGGCACGCATAGCCCGTTGCGGAACGCTGCTTCTTTTCCCACATTGATGGGTGCAAGCGGAGGATGCGCATGCGACGCATGATTGCCGGAATTGGCGGGATCGGGCTGGCCATGGTGCTGAGCCAGTTTCCCGAATATGCCCAGCAATATACCCAGCGCCTGGGTGGCGCGGTGGACGAGCTGCGCATCATCACCGAGGATTTCGACCGCGCCGCCCTGGCAGGCGGTCTAGATCGCGCAGCGGCGTTGGAGCGCTACAATGCCTCCAATGACGATTTTCTCGCGGGACGCGGCACCTCGATGACCGCGACCTTCCAGCGCTACGAGCAGCTCAATATCACTCTGGCGCGTATCGAGAATGCCGGACCCATCGAGCGCTTCCAGTCGCTGCCGGCCTATCTGGACAGCGATATCGGCCAGCGAACGCTCGAGAACTACGAGCCGGCGATACCCGTGACCATGGAGGGTATTCTCTATGCCGGCGGTGGCTTCATCCTGGGCTATCTGGTGCTGTCCGGACTCTGGCGCTTCGCCAGCCTGCCGTTCAAGCGCAGGCGCTATGCCGCCTACCGCTAAGCAGATATAAACATTTCTTTATGTCCCTGGTTGATCGGGATGGCCTGCTTGCGTATAGCTGGGGCAACAAGACCCCATTCACGACGCCGGAGCTTTCCATGAGCAATTCGACCGACTACGCGGTCAAGGACATTTCCCTGGCCGCCTTCGGCCGCAAGGAAATCGAGATCGCCCAGATCGAAATGCCCGGCCTGATGGCCATCCGCGAGGAATATGCCGCGGCCCAGCCGCTCAAGGGCGCCCGCATTGCCGGCTCGCTGCACATGACCATCCAGACCGCCGTGCTGATAGAGACGCTGGTGGCGCTCGGCGCCCAGGTGCGCTGGGTCAGTTGCAATATCTTCTCCACCCAGGACCATGCCGCCGCCGCCATCGCCGCCGCCGGCATCCCCGTCTTCGCCCACAAGGGCGAGACGCTGGAGGAATACTGGGACTTCACCGACCGCATGATGGACTGGGGCAATGGCCTCACCCCCAACATGATCCTTGATGACGGTGGCGACGCCACCATGTACATCCTCAACGGCGCCAAAGCCGAGAAGGACGTCGCCCTGCTCGGTACGCCCGGCAACGAGGAAGAGGAAATCTTCCACGCAACCATCAAGCGCCGCCTGGCCAAGACTCCCGGCTTCTTCACCGCCATCAAGAACGCGATCCGCGGCGTGTCCGAAGAAACCACCACGGGCGTGATGCGCCTCTACCAGCTGCATGCCAAGGGAGAGCTGCCGTTCCCGGCCATCAACGTCAACGACTCCGTCACCAAGTCCAAGTTCGACAATAAGTACGGCACGCGTGAATCGCTGGTCGACGCCATCCGCCGCGGCACCGACGTGATGCTCGCCGGCAAGGTCGCCGTGGTCTGCGGCTATGGCGACGTGGGCAAGGGCTCGGCGGAGTCGCTGCGCGGCGCCGGCGCCCGCGTGCTGGTGACCGAAGTCGACCCGATCTGTGCCCTGCAGGCCGCCATGGAAGGATTCGAGGTGGTGACGCTGGAAGACGCCGCCCCGCGCGCCGACATCGTCGTCACCGCCACCGGCAACCGCGACGTGCTGACGCTCGACGACATGCGCAACCTCAAGGACATGGCGATCGTCTGCAATATCGGCCACTTCGACAACGAGATCCAGGTTGCCGCCCTGCGCAACTTCAAGTGGACCAATGTGAAGCCGCAGGTCGACCTGGTCGAAAAGCCCGATGGCAAGCGCCTGATCCTGCTGTCCGAAGGGCGCCTGGTAAATCTGGGCAATGCCACCGGTCACCCCAGCTTCGTGATGTCTGCCTCGTTCTCGAACCAGACCCTGGCGCAGATCGAACTCTGGACCAATGGCGACAAGCTCGAGAAGAAGGTCCATGTGCTGCCCAAGCACCTGGACGAGAAGGTCGCCGAACTGCACCTGGCCAAGCTGGGCGCCAAGCTGACCAAGCTCACCAAGGACCAGGCCGATTATATCGGCGTCAGCCAGAACGGGCCGTTCAAGTCGGGCGAGTACCGGTACTGATTGACCAGTTCAGATCACAGCGCCCGCGACCGTGTCGCGGGCGCTTTATTTTGGGATAGCCTCATCCTGGGCGTGCACGCCAGTTGCTGCTTCGTTCACGGTCAATCCCCGATATCGATGCTTTGCCCATAATGCACAGCCATTAAGACTCTTTTAGGCGATTCACCGGGCCGGTATGGTCATGGTGATTCGGTTGCTGGGGGACACGCAGCCGAACCGGAGATGGCCGGATTCCCTAGGGACTCCGCGTTTGGCCACTTCGCTTTCGAGTTGGGCGTACCGGCTGCCTGGTGGCCGGGCTGGCAACAATGATTTTGACCTAGAGGGCGGCTTATGGCGCCGGATCACTTCCGGAAGCATTGGGGATTCGCAACGATTGCGGCGGCCCCCGTTACCCTGATGATGGCGGTCCCCGCCCTTGCCCAGGGTATCAATTCGGCAAATTTCGTGGGTGCGGCACCCCTGGCGATCACGGTGGGGGCGGGTGCTTTCGCGTTGCTGGCCATGGCGGTGGTGCGAACCATGCTCAAGGACGGCAAGGCCGCCCGGCAGCGGGCCGCCAGCCAGATTGCCGGCCTGCGGGCCATGGTGGACGAATACGAAGCGCTGCTGAGTGGCACGCGCGAAGTGACCGTGCTGTGGACCGAGAACAGCAGCGGCGCTCCGCGCCTGCTCGGCCAGGCCGGTTCGGTATTGCCGCCAGGGCGACAGCCCGAAAGCGTACTCAATTTTCCCAGTTGGCTCTTGGCTGGCGATGCCGACAAGCTGGCCCGCCTGCTTGAGGACCTGCGCGTCAATGGCCATGCCTTTGCCGTCAGCCTCAATGCACTGGACGGAAGGCAGATCCGGGCCAATGGCTGGGTGCTCGGCGGCGGCGCTGCCTTGCGCCTGCGGCCCGCCTTCCTCCAGGCCCAGTCCGAACCCGCATTGGTCGCATCGGCTGCCTCGGGCGACTTGGCCAGCGTGCGTGCTGTCCTTTCGGCCCTGCCCGAACCGGCCTTTGCCCGCAACGCCGACCAGCGGCTCACCTTTGCCAACCCCGCCTATCTGCAACTGGCCAAGGCCCTGGGCAAGTCGGGGACCGAGTCGGCACCGCCCGAACTGCTCGATACCGCCCAACTCAGGCAGCACCAGATCGATTGCGCCAAGGGTGACGGCCGCGGCACTATCACCGTGACATGGCCCGGCCAGGGCGCGTTCGATCTCGTGGAATTTCCCGTCACGGGCGGCCGCGCCGGCTATCTGCGCCGCGCCCAGGAGGCGAGCCCGACGGCCGAAGCCGGGTTGGCCCATATCGGCGGCATCATCGGGGCGCTGACCACACCCATCGCCATCTTCAATGCCAAGCGCGAACTGGTGCAGTACAACGCCGCCTTCGCCAACCTGTGGAACCTGAGCCGCGCGTTCCTCGTGCCCGGGCTCGACGAGCGTGCCATCCTCGACAAGCTCCGCACCGACGGCATGCTGCCCAACCAGGTCGACTACCAGACCTGGCGCAGCCAGCACCTGCAGAGCTACACTCGCAAGACCCCCCACGAAAACGAACCCTGGCACCTGCCCGATGGTCGCACCATCAAGGTGATCTCGGCGCCGGCCGGCGCTGCCGGCGGGGTCATCTATGTTTATGAGGACATCACCGAACGGCTGAAGCTGGAATCGACCAACAAGGCCTTTTCCAACGTGCAGCGCGAAACCATCAATGCCCTGAGCGAAGCCGTGGCGGTGTTCGGTACCAACGGCCGGCTGACGCTTTCCAATCCGCGGCTGTCGGCGCTGTGGAAGCTGCCGATGAACGAACTGGGGCAGAATCCCCATATCGACCAGATCGCCGAGGCCAGTGGCCGCGCCATCCCCGAAGATGGCGCCAGCATCTGGCGCGACCTCAAGCGCGGCATCATCGACCTCAATCCGACGCGCTCCGACCAGACCGGGCGGCTCAACCGCTCCGATGGGCGCCTCCTCGATTATGCCATCACCCGCCTGCCCGACGGGCAGACCATGATGACCTTCCTCGACGTCACCGAAAGCGCCAGCTATTCCAAGGTGCTCAAGGAACGCAACGACGCGCTGGTCGCCGCCGACCTGCTCAAGGACGCCTTCGTCGAGAACGTCTCCTATGAACTGCGCTCGCCGTTGACCAATATCATCGGCTTTGCCGACCTGCTGGCCGGCAGCGAGGGCGGCAGCCTCAACGAGCGCCAGCGCGCCTATATCGACTATATCCGCGCCAGCTCGGTCACGCTGGGCGTGCTCATCGACAACATCCTCGACCTGGCCTCGGTCGATGCCGGCATTGCCGAATTGCGGCCCGAACTGCTCGATGTGCCCACCCTGGTCGACAAGGCCCGCGCCGGCCTTTCCGCGACCTTCCCCGAAATCTCGGGCGAGAAGCCGATCAACCTGGTGGTCGATATCGAGGACGGCATGCCGCCCTTCATCGCCGACGGCACCCGCATCGTGCAGGTGCTCTATAACCTGCTGAGCAACGCCGCCCGCTTCTCGCCACCCGGTGGCGAGATCAGGCTGTCCGTCAGCCACCGGGCCAACCGCATGCTCTTCGTCATCGAGGACGAGGGGCCGGGCGTGACCGACGAAATGCGCGCCGCCATCCAGACCCGCATCGATACCCCCAGCGGCCGCCAGCGCGGGGCTGGCCTGGGCCTCGCCATCGTCAAGACCTTCGTCAATCTCCATGGCGGCACCATTTCGGCCGAAAAGCGCGAACCGCGCGGCTCGCGCATCATCGTCAACCTGCCGCGCGACAGCGCCATGGCGGGGGTGGCGGAATAGGGTTCGCCGCTCCGTCGCCCCCTGCCCCTTGAGGGGAGGGCCGGGGAGGGGGTAGTGCTGGTCCACCGATGGACCCTCATCCCTCCCCTCACGGGGGGAGGGAGGCGAAAGAGCCGATGCCAGATTTCCTCCCCGACGACGCCGCCACTGCCGAACTGGGTGCCACTATCGCACGAGAGCTGCAACCCGGGGATATCGTGCTGCTCGAGGGCGATCTGGGTGCCGGCAAGACCGCGCTTGCCCGCGCCATCATCCGCAGCCTGGCAGCCGATCCCGCGCTCGACGTGCCCTCGCCCACCTTTGCGCTGGTGCAGCCCTATGACACGCCGCGGGCACCCGTGCTCCATGCCGACCTCTACCGGCTTGGCGATCCCCGTGAGGTCGACGAACTGGGGTTGCTCGACAATCCCGCCGCGATCGTCCTGGTGGAATGGGCGGAGCGGGCGCCCGAACTGGTCGCGGCCGCTACCATGACCATTCAGCTCGACATTCCGCCCGGCGGCGACGGCCGCCTCGCCCACATCAGCCGGGCCTAGAGCAGGTCCAGCGTCGCGCCGTCTTCCCGATTCCGGAAAAAGGCGCGCAGGGCACGGTCGAACAGCGGCTCGTCTGGGTCGGCACGGTGGAACAGCGTCATCGACGAATGGAACTTGAGGTCGTCGGGCGTGCCGAAAATCTGCGTCAGGCCGCGCGGCGCAGGACCGCCAGGGGCATGCAGCAGCACGGCTTGCGTACATTCGCGCAGCCGTCCGCCCAGGATCGGATGGGCAAGGTAAGCTTCGGCCTCGTCGATGTCGGCAATGGCGAAATGGCGCGAAATGGCGGTGCGGCCGAGCCCGGCAATCTGCGGAAAGATGAACCACATCCAGTGCGTACGCTTCTGCCCGGCGCGCAATTCGTGCAGCACCTGCGGGTAGACCGCATTCTGCGCCTCGAGAAACCTGCCCACGAAACTGCCGCCCCCGAAGCTGCGCCGCGGCGACAGCGGATTTGGCTGGAGAAAGGATTGCTGCGTCATGGTTCTCCTCCTGATTGACGAGTTCCAACGGCTGGCGCGGTGAGCGGTTTCCCATTGTGATCGGCAAGCGCCGCGCGCGGTAACCTCTTGGCAATAGGTTGCGGCCCAATTTGGGAGCACCTATGCCCATGGAGCCTCGCATGTCGGCTGTCGCTTCGATCGACCGGGACGACTGGGAGCGTGATCGCCTCGCCGCCCTGCAACGCTTCGATATCCTCGATTCCCCGCGCGAGGAACCGTTCGACCGCATTACCCGGCTGATCCGCTCGATTTTCGGGGTCAGCACCGGCATCGTCTCGATGATCGACGGCCATCGCCAGTGGTACAAATCCGCCGACGGTTCGGACCGCAGCGAAGTACCGGTCCAGGACACCTTCTGCCGCTTCCCGCTCGCATCCGGCGAGTCCCTGGTGGTGCCCGACGCCAAAGCCGATATGCGCTTTGCCGACAACCCCAATGTCACCAGCGGCGGCGTGGGCTTTTATGCCGGCGTACCGCTGCGCACCACCGACGGCCATGTCATCGGCACCGTCTGTGCCATCGATCCCCAGCCGCGCGATTTCTCGGCCCGCGAACTGAAGATCCTCGAGGATCTGGCCCTCATCACCATGAACGAGCTCGATCTGCGGCAGCGGGCGACGGTCGACGTCTTGACCGGCGCCCTGTCGCGCCGGGCCTTCAAGGAGGAGGGCGCCCGCGCCGTGGCCCTCGCCAGCCGGCATCATCACGCCCTGGCCTGCCTGGTGCTCGACCTCGATCACTTCAAGTCGGTCAATGACGGCTTCGGCCACGCCGCAGGCGACAAGGTGCTGGCCGACGTCATCAAGAGCTGCGTCGCCCTCTTGCGGCAGAGCGATCTGATCGGCCGGCTGGGCGGCGAGGAATTCGCCGTGCTGTTGCCGCTGACCGACCGTACCCAAGCCATCGAGGTGGCCGAAAAGCTGCGCCAGGCCATTGCCGATCTGGTCTTCAATTTCGATGGCCAGAACTTGCCGGTAACCTGCAGCTTCGGCGTCGCCGTGCTCGATGGCGCCACGCCCGACATCGAGAGCCTGCTCGAACGCGCCGACGCCGCGCTCTATGCCGCCAAGCAGGCCGGCCGCAACCGGGTGGTGGCAGCGGAGCCCGCGCCCGAGGCCATCCGCACCAATGCGCGCCGCGTGCTCAAGGCCGGCCGCATCATCTTCAACAACCGCGCTTCGCTGGTGAACTGCACCGTGCGCTGGATGTCCGACGAAGGCGCCGGCATGGACGTGACCGGCAGCTTCGGCATTCCCAGCCGCTTCACCCTTGCCATCCGCTCGGACGGCTTCGAATGCCCCTGCGAGGTGGTGGCCTCCACCGACCGGCATATCGAGGTGCGGTTTACCTGACGCGCGCCGAAGCGCCGCCCGGCCTTGCGGCGTCGCGGTTTCACGGCATGAAGCGGCTTTCGCCCCGGACGGCTTGCGCCGCCTGACTGGTTATTGAAGAGGCGAAAGCCGCTTCACACGACTGGGGTTTTAGGCAGGTTGGCCAGGTACGCTGTGTCGCAAGCGCAGCTGCTCGATTTCCCCTTGCCTGGACCAGGCGACCCCGATCCACCCATCTCCCGCCCGATGCTTCGTCGGCACCGCGTGAGCGGCGGGAATGGGTGAAGTATGCGGGAGGTGATTGGGGACGGGGATAAGTTTTTTCGGAGAGCGGGGAGGGACCTGGGCCCCGATACAGTCTCACCCACCGGGTCATTCCGGCGCAGGCCGGAATCCATGCGGTGAACGCCCCCAGGGCCGGATGCTCGGGGCAAGCCACGGACATGGATTCCGGCCTTCGCCGGAATGACGCCGTGGGTGTTGATGGTGTTGCGGTCCCATGCTTGTCTCGTGCTCATGGGGAAGGTCTTCATTGTCTACATCATGGCGAGCATGAAGGGCGGCACGGTCTATACCGGCGTCACCGGCAACCCGGCCGGCCGCATCTGGCAGCACAAGAACCATGTCGATCCCAAAAGCTTCACCGCCCGCCACAAGGTGACGCGGCTGGTCTGGTACGAGGTGCACGAAACCGCCATCTCCGCCATCACCCGCGAAAAGCGCATCAAGGACTGGCAGCGGGAATGGAAGGACCGGCTGGTCGAGGAGCGCAATCCGACCTGGCGGGACTTGCGCCGACCACAAGGCCCTCAAACAAGAACCGCCTCCAACGCTCGCATGTTCCTCCCCATCCACGCCGCACTCCGCGCCCGCCAGGCCATCGCCCATAGCGCCTCCACCGGGCCGTCGCTGTCTGGCGTGAGCTTGGCCTCCACCGCTTCATTGGCCGCATCCGCTATCGCCAGTTCGATCATGGTCGTCACCAGCCGCGCGCGGTCGGCTGACGCCAGCCCGTAGCCGTCGACAATGTAGCGCATCTTCTTGGCGCGGCTGGCCAAAGGTGGCAGGCCGATGCGGAGTTCGAGGTCGTCGTCGAAGAGGTGGGCGTTGAGCCAGCACAGTTGGGCGAGGTCGACCAACGGGTCGACGGGGCCGGCCTGTTCCCAATCGATGAAGCCGACGGGCTGGTGGTTGTGGGCGATGATGTTCCAGTCGCCCAGGTCACAGTGGCCGATGAGACGCTCGCCGGAGCCGAGGTCGCGGCCGAACCAGGGGCGCCATTGGGCGTCGGCGGGTGGCGTAAAGGTCCTGCTGGCGAGGTGGAAGTCGGCAAGCATGCGGCCCAGGTTGAACATGGCTTCGTCGGGCCAGGGGCCGGGATGGAGCGAGACGCCGTGGATGAAGCTCAGGATCTCGCGGCCTTCGCTGTTGAAGCCGGAACCGACGACGCGTGGCGCGCCGCTGAAGCCCTCGGCCTCGAGATGGCGGAGCAGGGCATGGACGGAGCGGGCCCAGGGGCCGGTCTGGCGGTGGACCACGTCGCCGATGCGGGTGACGGCATTGCGGCCGCCGCCGGTGAGGGGGATTTCGGGTGCGTCGTTCATGCCCGAGTTCAGCAAGTATAGGGCCCTCGGGTCAAGCCCGAGGGTGACGGCTGGTGGGTCGAAGGCGACGGCCGGTGGGTGGGGAGGGGTGTGCTCCTCCCCTAGTGCGCTTCGTCCCAGTTGTGGGCCGCGTGGGCGTCGACCTGGATGGGGACGTTGAGACGCACGGCGGGTTCGGCCGCGCCTTCCATGACGCGCTTGATGACCGGCATGGCGTCGTTTTCGGTACCCTGTGGCACTTCGAAGATCAGCTCGTCATGCACCTGCAGCAGCATGTCGGCTTCGATGCCGGCCTTTTGCAGTTCGGGCTCCATGCGGATCATGGCGCGGCGGATGATGTCGGCGGCAGTGCCCTGGATGGGGGCATTGATCGAGGCGCGTTCGACGAAGCTGCGTTCGGCGGCGTGGGACGAGTTGGCATTGGGGAAATTGATCTTGCGGCCGAACAGCGTCATCACATAGCCGTCGATTTTCACCCGCCGGCGCTGCTCGTCCATATAGTCCTTGATGCCGGGGAAGCGCTCGAAATAGGTCTTGATATAGTCGCCCGCCACCGAGCGCTCGATGCCCAGCTGGTTGGCCAGGCCGAAGGCGGAAATGCCGTAGATGATGCCGAAATTGATCGCCTTGGCGCGGCGGCGGACATCGGAGGGCATGCCCTCGACCGGGACGCCGAACATTTCGCTGGCTGTCATGGCATGGATGTCGAGACCTTCCTCGAACGCGTCCTTGAGCGCCTGGATATCGGCGATATGGGCGAGGACGCGCAGTTCGATCTGCGAATAGTCGGCCGAGATCAGGATCTTGCCCGGGGCGGCGACGAAGGCGGTGCGGATCTTGCGGCCATCTTCGGTGCGGACGGGGATGTTCTGGAGGTTCGGATCGTTGGAGGAGAGGCGCCCGGTCAGCACGGAGTGCTGGGAATAGGTGGTGTGCACGCGGCCGGTCCGGGCATTCATGTATTCGGGCAAGGCGTTGGTGTAGGTGCCCATCAGCTTGGTAAGCTGGCGCCAGTCGACGATGGTGCGGGCGAGCGGAACGCCCTTGGCCGCGAGGTCCTCCAGCACATCGGCGCCGGTCGACCAGGCGCCGGTCTTGGTCTTGGTGCCGCCTTCGAGCCCCATGCGGTCGAACAGGATTTCGCCCAGCTGCTTGGGGGAGCCGAGGTTGAAATTGGACCCGGCCAGCTCATAGGCTTCTGCCTCGAGGGCGGCGGCACGCTGGGAGAAATCTCCCGACAATCTCGCCAGAATCTGCCGGTCGACGGAGATGCCGCGACCTTCCATGCGGGCCAGCACCGGCGCCAGGGGGCGCTCGATGGTTTCGTAGAGCGTGGTCATGCCCTCGGCGGCGAGGCGCGGCTTGAGGATGCGCCAGAGGCGCAGGGTCATGTCGCTGTCTTCGGCGGCATAGCGCGCGGCGGCCGGGATATCGACCTGGGCGAAGGTCTTTTGGCCCTTGCCCGTGCCGATCAGGTCCTTGATCGACTGGCCGGGGACGCCGAGCCAGTGATCGGCCAGCTCGCTCATGGTGTTGAATTGCGGGCCATCGAGCGAATAGCTCAGCAGCAGCGTGTCGTCGTAGGAGTTCACCGCGACGTCGTAGCGGGCGAGCAGGCCCAGGTCGTATTTGGCATTGTGGAAGATCTTGAGGATCGAGCGGTCGGCAAACAGCGGCCGCAGCATGTCCAGGGCCTGGCGCGTGTCCATCTGGCCCTCGGCCTTGCCGCCACCGAAGATATCGCCTTCGCCCTGGGTGTGGCCGAGGGGGAGATAGGCGCCATTGCCCGGCTGGGTGGCAAAGCTGATGCCGACCAAGTCGGCGGTCTGGTTGTCGAGGCCGGTCGATTCCGCGTCGGTGGCGACGAGGCCTTCGCGATAGGCCATGTCGATCCAGCGCTGCAGGTGCGCGGCGTCGCGGATGATCTCGTAGTTTTCGGGCGTCCACGGAATGGCCTTGGTGGCCTCGTGCATGGCGGCGGCATGGAGCACGACGGGCGAGCCGGCGCGGCCCTCGGCCTCCTGGCGCGCGGCGCGGGCTTCGGCACGGGCCTCGTTGTTGAACCCGACCGGCGATGCCGGCGCGGCGGCCAGGGCCGGGTCGGCCTCCCAGGCCTCGGGATCGGCATTGAGCAACCCGCCCAGGCGCTTGGAGATGGTGACGAATTCCATCGCCTTGAGGAAGGGGAAGAGCTTGCCCGGCTCCACCGGCTGGCGGGCGAGGGCGGAGAGTTCGAGCTCGACGGGCACCTTCTGCTCGAGCGTCACCAGGCGCTTGGAAATGCGCGCCAATTCGGCATTGGCGATCAGCTTCTCGCGCCGGGCATTCTGCTTGATCTCGCCGGCCCGCTCGAGCAGGGTTTCGAGATTGCCATAGGTATTGATCAGCTCGGCCGCCGTCTTGACGCCGATCCCGGGGACACCGGGCACGTTGTCGACGCTGTCGCCGCAGAGCGCCTGCACGTCGATGACCTTGTCGGGCGTTACACCGAACTTGTTAAGCACTTCCTCGACGCCGATCCAGCGCAGGGGCGGCTGGCCGGGGCGGGGGATGGTATCGAGGAGGCGGATCGAGCCATCAGGCTCGACGAGTTGCATCAGGTCCTTGTCGGACGAGACGATGGTCACCTTGCCGCCGGCGGCGCGGGCCTGGCAGGCATAGGTGGCGATGATGTCGTCGGCCTCCCAGCCCTCCATTTCGATGGACTCGATATTGTAGGCGCGGGTGGCGGCTCGGGTCAGCGGGAATTGCGGCACCAGCTCGGGCGGCGCGGGGGGGCGATGTGCCTTGTACTCGGCATAGAAATCGTCGCGGAAGGTCTTGCCCTTGGCATCGAAGATGACGGCCATATGGGTCGGCTCGTCCTCGCCCTTTAGGTCCTCCATCAGCTTCCACAGCATGTTGCAGAAGCCCTGGACGCAGCCGACCGGCAGCCCATCGGACTTGCGGTTGAGCGGGGGCAGGGCGTGAAAGGCGCGGAAAATATAGCCCGAGCCGTCGACGAGCAGCAGATGCATGAAACCGATTCCATTGGATGCGAGGCGCGACTTTAGGGGAGTTTGCCGCCCGCAAAAAGGGTCCCGGCAGAAGGGAACCGGCATAAGGTTTTGATCGTTTTCGAAAATTGGGGCAGAAAGGCTCTGTTAGAGAGTATCGGGTAGAAAGCGTCATGTCCGGCATTGCAGAACACAATAAAGCCAGGCTCGGCGTGGCCGGCCTGGACAATATTCTCGTGGGCGGCCTGGCCCGTGGACATCTCTATCTGCTAGAGGGAAGCCCGGGCACCGGCAAGACCACCGTGGCCCTGCAATTTCTCCTCGAAGGAGCCGAACGGGGCGAAAAGGGCCTCTATGTGACCCTCTCGGAAACCGAGGATGAACTTCGGCTCACCGCCCGGTCGCATGGCTGGGAGATTGACGACAGGTTTGAAATCTTCGAACTGGTGCCGCCCGAAAGCCTGCTCGACAGCGAGCAGCAGCAGAGCCTGATTTACTCGTCCGACCTTGAGCTGGGGGAAGCCACCAAGGCCATGTTCGAGGCGGTGGAGCGTGCCAAGCCGGACCGCATCGTCCTCGACAGCCTTTCGGAAATTCGGCTTCTTGCTCAGAGTTCCCTCAGGTATCGCCGGCAGATCCTGCTGCTCAAGCACTATTTTGCCCGCAACGGGGCGACAGTGCTCATGCTGGACGACTTGACCAGCGACGCCAACGACAAGACAGTGCATTCTGTAGCCCATGGCGTGATCCGGCTCGAGGAACTGGCGCCCACCTATGGGGCAGATCGACGCCGGCTCCGGGTGCTCAAATATCGCGGCCAAGCTTATCGCGGCGGCTACCATGACTTTACCATCAAGCATGGGGGGGTGGTAGTCTTCCCACGGCTGGTCGCCTCCGAGCACCGGACGGATTTCGACCGCTCGCCGCTGACCAGCGAAATTCCCGAACTCGATGCGCTGCTGGGCGGTGGCATACAACGCGGATCGAGCATGCTGCTGCTTGGCCCTGCTGGCTCGGGCAAGTCATTGCTGGCGCTGCATTTTGCGCGAGCCGCGGTGGCGCGCGGTGAAAAGGCCGCCCTCTTCGTATTTGACGAGGAACTGGGTCTGCTGTTCCAGCGTGCCAAGGCGATGGGCGTAGATCTGGAGGCCATGCGCGACAGTGGCGACCTCTTGGTCGACCAGGTGGATGCGGCGGAGTTGTCCCCCGGCGAATTCGCCCACCGGGTGCGCCGGCACGTCGACACTGCGCAGGTCAAGACCGTGATAATCGACAGCCTCAATGGCTACCAGGCAGCAATGCCCGAAGAGAATTCACTGCTGCTGCATATGCACGAACTGCTGCAATATCTTAACCGCCAGGGCACCACGACCTTCGTGACGGTGGCCCAGCACGGCCTTGTCGGCGACAGCATGCAGTCGCCCGTCGATATCACCTACCTGGCCGATAGCGTCATGCTCCTGCGCTACTTCGAGGCGGCAGGGCGCGTGCGGCGGGCCATGTCGGTGATCAAGAAACGCACCGGCATGCACGAGGACACCATTCGCGAGTACCGCATCGGTCGCACCGGCATCGCCATAGGGGCTCCCCTGCGGGACTTCCATGGCGTGCTGCGGGGCATCCCGACCTATACGGGCGACAGCGGTCCATTGCTTGAAAGCGAAGAAGGGGCGCGTTCTGACATTCAGGGAGAACGCGGCGGGTGATAAATTCCGAGCGGGCCCTCATCCTTGCGCCGCGCGGACGCGATGGCGCAGTAGCCGCGACGCTGCTGGTCAATGCCGGTCGTGCGGCTGAGACACGCGACACCATCGGCGGCCTGGTCGAGGGTATCGCCGAAGGCGCGGGCCTTGCCATCATTACCGTCGAAGCGCTGCAATATGCCGACCTGAGCCCCCTCACCAGCTGGATCGAACAGCAGCCGTCGTGGTCGGACTTTCCCTTCGTTATCCTGGGGCAGCGCGGCGGCGGCGCCGAACAGGCCTCGTTGGTCGCCCAGTTGCAGGGCGCACTGGGCAATGTCATCGTGCTGGAGCGGCCGTTTCATCCATCGGCTCTGCTCAATGTGGTGGACAACGCGCTGCGTGGCCGCCGCCGCCAATATCAGTCGCGCCGCTATCTTGCCGAGGTGCGCGAGGGTGAACAGCGCCTGCAGACGGCCCTGCTGGCCGGCCGCATGGGTTCATGGGAACTCGATGTCGTCGAACTGACGCTCACCGGCTCGGACCAATTCAAGGCCTGCTTCGGGCGCGGCCCCGACGACCAGCTACTGTTTGCCGACATTATCGAAGCCGTCGCGCTGGTCGACCAGCGCCGGGTGCAGCGGGCCTTCGACGACGCCATGGGCGGGGCCGACCTCGTGCTGGAATATCGCGTGCGCTGGCCCGATGGCAGCGAGCACTGGATCGATATCCGCGCCCGCGTCCTGACCGACCGCTATGACCGGCCGAAAACCCTGGTGGGCGTCGCCTCCGATATCACCGCGCGCAAGGCGGCCGACGCCGAACGCGAAAAGCTGCTGGAGGCCGTGGCGGCCGAACGTGAACGCACGCAGCAGGCGCTGCGGGGCGAGCGCGCCCTGTCGGGCCTGCTGCTGACCAGCGTGCCGGCCGGCATCGTCGCCTATGACACCGATTTGCGGGTGACCATCTGGAACCCCACCATGGAGCGCATTTTCGGGCTGCCGGCTCCCGCCGTGCTCGGACGTTCGCTGGCGCGGGTCATCGGCGATGGCCAGCGCGATGTCATCGAGCAGCGCCTGCACGACGCCCTTGCGGGCATCTCCGGGCCGATCGAGGAAATCGAGCTTACCACGGTGGCCGGTGGCCAGGTGGTGCTGGAAAGCCAGCATGCGCCCCTGCGCGGCGGCGATGGCCAGATCGTGGGCGGCGCCGCCTTCTTCCGCGAGATGACCGAGCGCCGCCGGGCCGAGGAACAGTTGCGGCAGGCCCAGAAGATGGAAACCATCGGCCAGCTGACTGGCGGCGTGGCGCATGACTTCAACAACCTGCTGGCCGCCATCCAGGGCAATCTGGAGCTGCTGCGCAAGCGCCTGCCTGACGATCCGCAGCTGCGCCGCTTCATCGATGGGGCGCTACAGGGCGCACAGCGCGGCGCCTCGTTGACCTCGCGCCTCCTCGCCTTTGCCCGACGGCAGGATCTCAAGCCCGAAGCCACCGATCTCAGCCAGTTGCTGGATGGCATGCGTGCCCTGATGGAGCGTTCGCTGGGCCCGCTGATCTCGATCGACTTCAGCATCGAGCCCGACCTGCCACCGGCCCGCGTGGATGCCAACCAGCTCGAACTGGCCATCCTCAACCTGGCGGTCAATGCGCGCGACGCCATGCCTGATGGTGGAAGGCTCACCATTGACCTGCGGGCGGCCGATGGCGATGGCGGTTTGGGCCTTTCCGGCGCCTATCTGCGCCTGTCTGTCAGCGACACCGGCACTGGCATGGACGAAAAAACGCTCAAGAGCGCAATTGAGCCATTTTTCTCGACTAAGGAGCTTGGCAAGGGCACGGGGCTGGGCCTTTCCATGGTGCATGGATTGGCGGTTCAGCTTGGTGGCGCCCTGCATCTCAAGAGTCAGTTGGGCGAGGGTACGACAGCCGAGTTGTGGCTGCCAGTCGCCGTTTCCCCCGTCAAGGAGGTTGAGAACGTGCCGTCCGAACAGCCCCTGACGCCGCCCCCGGCGTCCGTGATCCTGGTGGTCGACGACGACGCCCTGATCAACATGAGCACGGTCGACATGGTGCAGGACCTCGGTCACACCGTGCTCGAAGCCTATTCGGGCAAGGAAGCGCTGCAGATCCTGGGCAGCGGCCAGCGCATCGACGCCTTGATAACCGACTATGCCATGCCCGGCATGACCGGCGTCGAACTGGCCGACCGGGCGCGGGAACTCCACCCCGACTTGCCGATTCTGCTGGCCACCGGCTATGCCGACCTGCCCAGCGGCACCACCACCGACCTGCCGCGTCTCGCCAAGCCCTACCAGCAAGCCGAACTGGAAACCCAGATTTCCCGCCTCCTGGCCACCCGCGACACCGCCGGGGCCTGACGCGCGCGCCGGGTTCGACAGTTTCCCGCGGTCGGGTTATGCTTGGCCCCGAACGGTGGACCGCGCGGGGGGCAAGATGCGGGTTACTGGACCAGGCACGGCCGCTCTTCTGCTGGCCACGTTCCTCTCGAGCGCAGTAGCCGCGCAGGACGCGCCGGGCCTGGGTGGCGCGTCACGCATCGATTTCGGCGACGGTATCGAGGTGATCAATGCCAGCAGCATCACCGACCCGGGCAAGGACAGCGGCCACAGCTATGCGCTGACCAACTTCCTGGCCCTCAGCGACATGCGCCGCTTTCTCAATGGCGAGGCCGCGGCAGACCGCTGCCTCGAGCCCATCAATGGCACCGGACCCGGATGGTGGCTGCCCGAATGTGACTAGCGCAGGCCCGCGGCGGAGCCTAACGCAGGCCCGCGGCGTCCAGCAGGCCGGCGCGCTTGGCATCGTAGTAGAAGCCGCGCGCGTAGAAACGCACCGCCTGGTCGGGGTTGCCCTTGGCGGTCACATAGGCACCGGCAAGGTAGCGCACCGCATAACGCAGGTTGGTCTCGGCATCGAGCAGACCCGCCGGCGAACCGCGATAGCCCATGCCGGTGGCGGTGGCGTGGCTGATCTGCATAAGGCCGTAATAGGGACCATTGCGAGCGGCGGCATTGTAGCCGCTTTCGCGCACGATGACCCGGCGAACCAGGGATTCGGGCACGTTGTACTGCTGCGCATAATGGGCGATCAGCCCGTCATAGGCGCTGCCCGAATAAGCCAGCGCCGCCGGCGCGGGCGGCACGGCGGCGGCATCGGGCACATGGCCGGCGGGTGTGGCGGTGGGCGCGGCAAACGACGCCAGGGCGGCGGTCGCCGGCCCGGCCGCCGGCTTGAACGAACTCATCGAACAGCCCGAGACCACAAGCGCCAGCAGGGTCGCCGCGCCGATCATTCCCATGCCGTTGCCGATTCTGGTTCGTGCCATCCCATCATCCTAGCCGATTTATCTGTGTGGCGCGATACGAGCCAATCGCGGCAGCCTGATGGCAATTTATGGGCATGGCCTGTGCAAGGACGCAAATCTTCGTTGCCTTTACCGCGCACCGCCCTATTCACTTTTCGTTAAGGGCCGGAAAGACGGCCGGGGGACCTGCCTATGAGCAAGCGCAACAGTCTGGGCGCACGGCTGCGCTATGCCTTCGATACATCCATGTCGGCCGGACCGATCGCGCTGATCGGCTGGTTGGCCGTGCTTTCGCTCGTGGTCATCGTGGTGGCCGGCGCCATCATCGCCTTGCTGGGCATCGCGCCCGAAGGCGGCGAGACGCTGGGCTTCGTCGAGGCCATGTGGGCCTCCCTGATGCGCACGCTCGATGCCGGAACCATGGGCGGCGATACTGGCTGGCTGTTCCGCATCGTCATGCTGGCGGTGACCATTGGCGGCATCTTCATCGTCTCGACCCTGATCGGCGTCCTGTCCTCGGGCATCGAGGGCAAGCTCGACCAGTTGCGCAAGGGCCGCAGCCAGGTGCTCGAGGAGGATCACACCATTATCCTCAACTGGAGCCCCTCCATCTTCGACATCGTCGCCGAGCTCGTCGTCGCCAACAAGAGCCGCCGCAAGCCGCGCATCGTCATCATGGCCGATCGCGACAAGGTGGAGATGGAAGACGAGATTGCGGCCAAGGTGCCCGACCTAGGCAATACCCGCGTCATCTGCCGCAGCGGCACGCCCACCGATCTCTACGACCTTGGCCTGGTTTCGCCGCAGCAGGCCCGCTCCATCATCGTGCTGTCGCCCGAAGGTGCCGACGATGCCGATAGCCAGGTGATCAAGACCATCCTGGCGCTGGTCAACGACCCGCGCCGGCGCGAAGCGCCATACCGCATCGCCGCCGAAATTCGCGAGGCCGCCAATGCCGACGTCGCCCGCGTGGTCGGTGGCACCGAGGCGCAACTGGTGCTGGCCGATGATCTCATCGCCCGCATCGTCGCCCATTCCAGCCGCCAGGCGGGGCTCTCCGCCGTCTATTCCGAGCTGCTCGACTTCGACGGCTGCGAAATCTACACGATTGCCCAGCCTGGCCTGGTCGGCAACAGCTTCGGCGACGCGCTGATGGCCTACGAGGCATCAACCTTGATCGGTCTGGTGACCCCCGATGGCGAGGTGAGCCTCAATCCGCCGATGGAAACGATCATTCCCGAGGGCGCCCGCGCCATCATCATCGCCGAAGACGACGCGGCGATTGCCATTTCCACCGCCGCGATCGCCATCGATCCGGCCGTCATCCGCCACCAGGGTAAACCGGCCGAGGCCCCCGAACGGGTGTTGCTGCTGGGCTGGAACCGGCGTGCCCCCATCATCATCTTCGAACTCAGCCGCTATGTGGCGCCGGGCTCGACGCTGACCATCGCTGCCGACACGCCCGACCTCGACGAGGTCGTGGCGAACCTGTCGATCGCCAGCGCCAACCTTTCGGTCGAATACGGCCATGTCGACACCACCAGCCGCAGTGCGCTCGAGGCGCTCGGCATCGCCGGCTACGACCATGTGCTGGTGCTGGGCTATTCCGACCTGCTGGCGCCGCAGCCCACCGATACCTCGACCTTGGTGACGCTGCTGCACCTGCGCAAGATCGCCGATGCCGCCGGGGTGCATATCAACGTCGTCTCCGAAATGGTCGATGTCCGCAATCGTGAACTGGCCGAGGTGACCCGGGCCGACGATTTCGTGGTCAGCAACAAGCTGGTCAGCCTGATGCTGGCCCAGGCCTCCGAAAACGACATGCTGGGCGCCATCTTCGACGAGCTGCTCGACGAAGAGGGGTCGGAAATCTACATGCGGCCGGTCGAATTCTACGTGGCCACCGGCACCCCGGTGAATTTCTACACCGTGGCCGAAGCGGCCCGGCAGCGCGGCGAGGTGGCCATCGGCTACCATTGCCCGCGCCCAGGCGCCAAGGCCAACGGCATCGTCGTCAACCCCGGCAAGGCGGCGACAGTGACCTACCAAGAGGGCGACCGCCTGGTGGTGCTGGCGCGGGACTAGGCGCCGCGCGAAAAGGCAAAGAGGGCTGGCGGCAGGACCGGCGTCGGCCACGGTCGGTGCTGGCCTTTCTCGGACACTGCCCCGGCGCAAAGCCAAAAACCCCCGTTGCGCGGATCGCCCGCTTTGGTTAGGTTGCGCCCGTTCAGCCGGGGCATCGCCCCGCGTGACGGATGCACCCGTAGCTCAGCTGGATAGAGCGCTGCCCTCCGAAGGCAGAGGTCACAGATTCGAATTCTGTCGGGTGCGCCAATTTTTCCTGATCGCGCAGTATTACCACGGTAAGCTCACCGGCATTGTATAGGCCTGCAGCCGGGATACCTGAGACGAGTGGCGGTATTGCTACCCTTGGTTCGACATCGTCAGAAAAACAAAAATAGAGTGCCCTTATTGGCGGGCACGGGAAATATTCGTGGATCAACACTACTTGTTGGCCGCGTGTGCTCGCGCTATCATCGCGCTGCGAGTCCCGAATTAGCAATGTATTAACCGGCTGGGGTAAGGGTGCTCGCGACTTGGGAGACATCGTTGGCCGCCATTACCGCCGTTACCTCTTCGACCGATCAATATACCAATGCCCTTTTGGGGAACTACAAGTGGGCGTCGGTCGGTCTGACCTATAGCTTCACGAGAAGCGCTGCGGACTATGACTGGCCCAGCTACTCATATAATCAAGGCGAACCCGACAGCTTTGCTGCGCTGAATTTGACGCAGCAGAATGCCACTAAAGCGGCGTTTGCCAACTATGCGGCCGTCTCGAACCTCACGTTCACCGAAAAGACGGGAGCCGACATTCCGAGTGCCACCCTCCGGTTGGCCATGTCGGACGTGCCGCCCACCGCCCATGCCTATTATCCGAACACGTCGCCCGAGGGGGGTGATGCCTGGTTCAACAAGGATGACTACAACAACCCCATCAAGGGCAACTACGCCTACGCAACGTTTCTGCACGAGATCGGCCATTCACTTGGCCTGAAGCATCCACACTCGACCCCGAACGCGATGCCCCTCGACCGTGATTCGATGGAATTCTCGGTCATGAGCTATCGCTCGTATATCGGCGGCTCGAACACGTCGGGTTATACCAACGAGCAGTGGGGATTTGCGCAGTCGCTGATGATGTATGACATCGCCGCCGTACAGCACATGTATGGCGCGAATTTCTCGACCAATAACGGCAATACCGTTTATTCCTGGAGTCCCACCACCGGCGAGATGATGATCAACGGCGTCGGGCAGGGTGCTGCCGGCGGCAACAAGATATTCCAGACCGTGTGGGATGGCGGCGGCACCGACACCTACGACTTCTCTAATTATTCGACCAACCTCACCGTCAACCTGCAGCCTGGCCAGTGGACGACGACCTCCACCACGCAATTGGCAAAACTGCATTACAATGGCAGTCAGGTCGCTAATGGAAATATTGCCAACGCCCTCCAGTACAACGGAGACGTGCGCTCACTTATTGAAAACGCCATCGGTGGCAGCGGGCACGATCTGATCATCGGCAACGCTGCCAATAACTGGCTCCGCGGCGGCGCGGGCAACGACACCCTTCAAGGCGGCAATGGCGATGACATCCTCCAGGGCGGCCTAGGAAACGATGCGCTCGTGGGTGGCGCTGGTTTTGACTATGCGGACTACACGGACGCGACGACCGCCCTGCGTATCCTCCTTTACGCACCGTCTCACAACACGGGGGCAGCCGCCGGCGACACCTACGACAGTATCGAAGGTCTGCTGTTGGGCTCGGGCAATGACTCTGCTTACGGTGGCGTAGGCAACAACAGGATTTACGGCAACGGCGGACACGATAACCTGTATGGCGGGCTGGGCGCAGACTACCTGGATGGCGGTGCTGGCTTCGACTATGCGCGATTTGACGACGCCAGTTATGCCGGCCTGACGGCGTCGTTGCTGGACAGCTCGATCAACACCGGTGCCGCCGCCGGCGACATCTACCTCAACATCGAGGGTCTCATCCTCACCGGGAACAACGATACGGGCCACGGTGACAATAAGGCGAACTACCTCTATGGCCTGGCGGGGAATGACACCCTCTATGGCCACGGCGACAACGACAACCTGTTTGGCGGCCTCGGCAATGACACGCTGTATGGCGGGCTTGGCAGCGATTCCCTCTTCGGCGATGTCGGCAACGATTACCTGTCCGGGGACGCTGGCAATGACACCTATACCGGTGGAGGCGGCGCAGATTGCTTCGTATTTACCTCCGGTCATGACGTCATTACCGACTTTCAGGGAGGGTCTGGCGTGTTCGACCAGATCGACCTGACCGGGATGTTCTCGTCCTTTGCTCAGTGTCTTGCCGCGAGCCAGCAAGTGGGCGCTGATCTGTTGTTTGTGTTTAACAACAACTCATCCCTACTCATCGAAAACTTCTATCGTGGTAACCTGGCTGCGGACGATATCCTGATCTGATCGGCTGTACTCTTGAAAAGCCGGGTCAACGGAGCCATCCGTTGGCCCGGCTTTCAGTTAAGACAGAGGGCAACCAGCCGCTCCATGGCGCTTCCATCAATGATCCCCCAGAGCGAAGCGCCATCGCGAGCCGCCACCGTCAGCCGTTCGCGGGCACCGGGATCCTGCCAGAGCGCCAATGCCTCCTGGAGTTCTGCCATACTGGAGACGGAGAGAACCTGCTGCAGATCGCGGTAGTCACCATATCCGTACCGGTAGCAGTCGAAGTCGATTACCGGGATCCCCAGAGCCAACGCCCATTTGATGGTTGAGGAAACCGACGCCAGATACAGGTCGGCCAGGGGAAGCAGCTCGGCGACCGAAGTCCGCTCTACGTGGGCGCCCGCCGCTTCCATTGCCGCGATCTGGGTCTCTGAGAGGCTGGGGTGAGGGCTGACCACGACGTTGACGTCAACTGTGTTTGCTGGAACCCTGTAGAAAGCGGCCGCGAGGTCGGCGAAGCTGGCGAACTCCGAGGAGCGGGTTGAGAACTGGTCCGGAGGGACGGCGGATACGAGCAGTGGCTTGTTTGGGTCAAGTCCATGGCGTTCGGCTAGAATGGTCCGGCGTTCTGTCTTCCGGTCCCGCCCCGCGGCCAACTTGTCATGCAAGGGATGGCCGGCTGCTTTCAGGCTCTCCGGTTTGAAGCCCAAGGCGAGATAGCTCTCTTCCATCGCCCTGCTTTCCAATGCGATGACATCGGAGCGGCCCGTGTTGACAAGCCAGGGGTTGAAGGGCGTTTCTCCGATCAACTCGCGGCCGAGAACCTCACGCCATGGCAGGCGGGTGATCGCGTAGTCGGGATCTTCGGCCAGCCACTTGGGCAAGTATCGCCGGAACAGGGCGAGGTATGGCTCAGCCACGGCGTGACTACCACTATGTTTATATGCGTTTTCCGCTTCCGTGGGCGACAGTGCGCCATAGGTGGAAACGACCGTCCTGATCGCCCGTCTCCGCGCCGCCGCGAGCCAGGCAAAACTGTCTCGTTCGACATTGTCCTCGGGAAATACGACAGCGTCCACTCCAAGGCGCACCAGCCAATCCTCGCAGAACGCTATTCGACGAAGGTTCCTGTCGGCGGACCGCAGGATCGCCTGGCGCTCCATCTCATCGACTTTGCCGAGCATGTCTCGCGCCGATCGCTGGGCCTTCCAGGCGGACCACCGCCAACCAAGCCCGGACTCCGACACAGGCAGACGCTCGGGCTTGCCGCTAAGCCAACTGGACAATGTGCCGTGAATATCTGCCAAGCCGCCGTCGAGCGTATATTCCTCGACATAGACCGAGTGGGCTAGCAACGCCTCCTCTTTGAACTGGCGACCCGCTGGAAGCGCGTAGGGCGACCAGAGCACAACATCGAATTCTCCGGTAGCGCGTCCCTGTTCGGCGAGCAAACGTCCCAGCTGGAAATTGCCTTGCTCATATACAATGTAGAGAATGCGCTTCTTCAATCTTGTCTGCCTGAGCGTCTAGTTCGACTTTACCGGAACGAATTCCCTATTTGCACCCTGACACATTTCGCCCCGTGCGGCGCGTTCGTTTTGGTGCATGAGCGGCAGAGTTTGTTGATGTGAGAGCGCGGCGCCAGCATCCATGCTGTTCACCGACACCGCTGTGTAATCTGCTGGCGTTGACGTCGCACCGCTTCCTAAGGGGTGGATGCCATCATGCCACGGTGCACAACATCGGTCGGCCATGTCGACATCTGGCCGTCGCCTCAAAGTTTTGGGATGACGATCAGCACCCATCTAGGGTACTGGCAAGCTGCAATTCGGGATCATCGGCTTGACCAAAGAGACAGCTATTCCAAACCCCTCTCGTTCCGCGCTCTCGGAAGCTCTGAGGGACCTGACCCGCGGTTCGCGTGCGGCCCCGTTCCAATCCCTGGTGCCCGCCCATCGACTGTTGCTGGAGGAGTTGTTTGGGGCTCGACAAGACCCTGGCGCCCTGTCCCGGGCTCTTGGCGGACGGGAATTCGACCTTGCTGGCATGCTTAAATCGTCGCCCAAGGGCGACAAGCAAGCAATAGAGCGATCGGGTGGATTGGACGTTGAAGTCAACCCTGGGGAGCGCACCAGGTTGCTGTTGACGGGCGAACAGGAGGGCACTTGGTTCCACATCCTGTTGCGCGCGGACTTTTCGTTGACCAGCCAGCCGGTCGTGGCATTGCGTTACTTCGCTGGGACTGGCCCTGAACGGGTCATTGCGCGGTTCCGTCAGACAGCCCTGGTACTCGATCGAAGGATCGAACTTGGGCACTACACCTTTGAACATCCCAGCTTGTACAGCTTCAGGGTAGACCAGGGTCGCCTGTCGCTCGCCATAAACGGTGTGCTGGTGCTCGATCGGAAGAGCGACGAGCACGCGGCCACAGGGTACATACTTGATGTGATCGGCGGTGACGGACCCGCATCGATACGGGTTGATGGTATCTGGGTTTCTCCTCCGGCAGCCCACCTGAACTGGATGAGTGCCGACGATCAGGCGAACTATGCAAGCGCTCAGATTGCCGGCTCCGCCGACATCGGAACGGCAGAACTGGGTCGCATGCTCGAGGCGCTCCACCAAACGCCCGACGGTTTTTCCGTCGAGGAACTTGGTAACCTGATCGACAGCAACCGAGGCAAGGACCGAGCATACGCTGACCACGTCGACGCGAAACTGCTGGAGCGGCTGGAAGCCAAGGGCGCATCGCCGCACTCCCCTCTGCCGGCCCCTCCTCCATTGCTGAAAGTCAGCGATGTCACGATCAAATTGCTCGCCAACCCCTCCGACAAAAACCTGCGCTCGGTTTTCCGGCGAAATAAGCCGGTAGCCACTACCATCCTGGACGACCTGACCTTCAGCGCCTATTCGGGGGACATTGTCGGGATTATTGGCAAGAACGGCGCTGGAAAATCCACTTTCCTCAAAGCACTCGTCGGCGCGATCCCGATCGCATCGGGAAGAATAGAAAGCGTGACCAAGCCAATACTTCTGCGTCCAGGCGCCGGCATGGTTGGCGAACTCAGCGGACGCCAGAACATATACAAGACCGGTTTGTATATGGACATGTCGATGAAGGAGATCGACGACCTGATCGACGACGTAATCGACTTTGCCGAGCTGCGCGAGCACATCGACAGGCCTTTCCGATATTACTCCGACGGCATGCGCGCCAGACTGATTTTCGCGCTGGCGACGGCAGTGCCCCGGGACATTCTGCTCCTGGACGAACTGCTCAGTGCAGGCGACGCCAGTTTCCAGCGCAAGGCGGTGAACCGCCTGGAGGCCTTCATGTCCCGGGCCAAGCTGGTTCTGGTCGTCCAGCACACATTCGACTTCGTGCTAAGCCGCTGCACCAAATGCCTGCTGCTCGAACGTGGGGTCCCGGTCTATTTCGGCGATCCAGGGGTGGCAACTGAACTCTACAAAGAGAGCCTTTGACCATGAGCGCAGACTACGAATACACGATTACGCCCCGGGGCGTCCGAGCCGTGCGTTCAAAGAACGCCCTGGCCGCTATTGCTCACAATACCAGTAAGACCATCAATCTGGTCCGGCTGGAGCTCAAGCAGTTAAGCTTCGGACTTTATTTCGGCAACCTGTGGTTGGTGCTTGAGCCTCTGCTGCAAGCCGCGACGTACTATTTTCTGCTGACTGTGGTTTTTCGCATCGTCGGCGCCGATACCAGCTTTGCTTTTTTCTTCGTTCCCGTAACGTTTTGGCGTAGCCACGCCATGCTCGTCTCGTCCGCGCCCTATTTCATGTCGAGCAAGGGCCACCCCTATGTCGAACAGGGTTTCGGGCTCCTGACTGCCTATCTGGAAGTGACGGCCAACGAGCTGATTTTGATGGGCATCCGCGTCGGCGTACTTTGCGCTTTCCTGCTGATCGCTGGCTACTCGCCGCAGTGGACCTGGTTGCTCGTTCCAGTGATTGCGGGTGTGCAAATGCTGTTCACCATGGCCCTTCATGTGTGGTTATCGATGTTCGGCGTGGCTTTTAAAGATTACGGAAAGCTGGTCAGCCATTTTGTGTGGCTATGGTGGTACATGTCCCCGGGACTTTACAGTATAGGCCGAATTCCGGATTGGGCTCAGGCAATTTACTACTCCAACCCGTTTGCACACATTATTCCCGCGTATCACGCGGCGATGCTGGATGGTAACTTCCCGGCGCATCTTGTGCTGGCGAACGCGGTAATCGCCATAGGATCTATCATCGTCATATGGCTGGGCGCGCGACGCCTGAGGATGTTCGGATATCAAATGGCGCAGTTCCTATGACCCAGAATGCCGAGACGGGAACCGCCCTGTATGTGGTTTCGGAATATGGCGAGTTTTCCAGTTTGCTGGCCCTCGCGAAGGTGGTCCGGGCCCAATTGGGTCTTCATCCCGCCTTCCTTTTCAAGCACGACTATGGTGCCCTCAACGTCCACACCCAGCAACTGGACGTGTTGGGATACTCTTGGGTATCGGCCAGGCGCGCGGGCCTGCACACCAAGCATGCGGCCTCTGGTGGCGAAGACGATTATGTGCCGAGCTATGTTCGGTCAACGAGGGAGCCCAAGCCCGGACGCAGCCGGTCGCGCACTGCAGCAACCCTGACCTGGCTGGCAAGCATCGGTGCGGTTGCGACCGCGCCTATTCTGCCCGTGGCAGCGCTGGCTGCACTGGTGTTCAGGCGAGCGCGTGGGAGTGCTTTGCTGGCGGTGTTCAAGCGCTTCGCGCGGCGGCACCCCGGGGTTGTTCGCTGGCAGTATCAGAAGCTGATAGACGAGATGCGGAAGGTCTTTGAGATCTTCCGTCCATCCATCGTCATTGCGGGTCAGGACTATCCTCTTTCAACGACGTCCATGGCCAGCCTGGTCGCCGAGGAAAGGGGTCTCCGCACCGCGATCGTTCCCTTCTCGATGACACCAACAACCAAAGAGATCGCCGAGTCCTTTGCCGGCAGCAGGTTCAATCTGCTGCGCGGAAAACTCAAGAGCAGGTTGATCAAGGAAGCGTTTCCACAATGGGTCAATCACTATCGCGGCCGAGACTACACCCGGCTTTCCCTGCCTGAGATACTTGTTGCAGAAGAACTTCGTTTGACTGGACCGATTCCGTGGGTGCCCAACAGCGGTCGGGGCATACTTCTGCTGCCCGGTCAGCAATCCATGGAATATTGCGCCAGCGCAGGTATTTCGGGGGATCAGCTGCGCATTACGGGCGCACTGTGGAGCGATCAGATTTGGCGTAAATCGTCGTCCAAAGGCCAGCGACGGGACGACCTGATCTATGACATCGACTCGTTTTCAAGCTCATACCGCACGACCAATCTGCTGCCTCCAGTGAATTACCCTGAAGGAACCAAGCTCCTGCTTGTATCCTGGCCTCCGGATCAGGCCCCGCGGACACCGACTGGCTTGGCCGATTTCAGTGAGCTAAGTGACGCTTTAGGGGAACTCCTCTCTCGCATTCACTACAGCGGTATGGCCAGGGTGGCGATAAGTCTGCACCCCACGCTCATGGGCAGGTCGTTACAGATGGACCTGAGAGAGCGCGGGCTTTACCTGGTCGACCAGCAGCTAGTCGACGTTATCGATAGCGCAGACATTTTTCTGGCGACTGTGTCGTCAACGCTGCTTTGGTCGCTGCAATTGGAAGTACCCAGCGTCAATTTGGACATCTACCGGTACGGATATCGCGAGTTCTCAGATGCTGGAATATTGGACGTGACCTCGATGGCCGACCTGCGAACGACGCTTCTCGCGCTCCTCCGAAGGCCGGGCTATTACGATGAGGTCCGTGGAAAGCTTGCTGGCACCCGTGGCCATTGGGGCTTGTTTGATGGGCACAGCACAGAGCGAATTATCACCGAACTATCGCGCCTTATGTAGCCGCCAGCGTCGCGGCGCGCCACACCGCAAAATGGATTGTCTGGCGGTGCGTTGATCGATAGGCGAGTACATGTCATCAGGTAGCTCATGATCAAGTCTCTCGGCATCATCGCTGCTGGCATCGTCCTTCTTGTCGGGGCTGCATGGGCTGCCTGGGTCGGATTACATGCCCTCCAAGCCATCCAGAACCTCAGGTCCGACATCCGGACCGTACGCCTGGAGGCGGGGACCCTGGCCTCCGCGCTTGAAAAAACGATAGTCGACAGCCAGGAACGACGTTGCGACTATTACATAACGGCGCTACCTGCCACGATATCAGCGCCGGGGATGCATTGCCTCACGTCCGATCTGACGGCAGCGCAAATTGATCAGGATGCCATATCCATTCAGGCTGACGGCGTGACGCTGGATGGATTTGGGCACCAGATTACCGGCAAAGTCGCCCCGGACGCACGCTATCGCGGGATCATTGGTATCGACAGAAACCGCGTGACCGTGCAGCACCTCAACATCGTCGGGTTCAGGCAAGGCATCGTCTTTGGCTCAAGCGCGCCTGGATCCTCTAGCCGGATAGTTGTTCGTGACGTTTCGGTCGACAGAGCTGCTTTCCAGGGGGTCCGGGTCGCCGCCGAGTCCTTCTCGGTAATCGACGCATTAATCACCAACACCGGCCCAAGCGATCTCGTCCCAAACACTTTTACGACGGCAATCGACACCCGCGGCAACAATTGCATTATCTCCGGCAATCGAGTGGCAGGCACCATGGCGTCGGGCACCGGGGAGGCGATTGGGATTTCGCTCTATCGTGGTGCTGGCTGTATTGTGGAAGACAACATCATAACGGCAGCCGCTGCGTCAGGCGAGTTTTCAAGAAACTTCGGAATTTGGACCAACGCAGAAACCGGCCCCGGCCCCAAGGTGGAGAACAATACGGTAATAGGCGCACACTACGCGTTTGGGCCGCATGGGATGTTTTCGCAGAATACTGCCGCGAACCCAGTCTGTGGGCTTTTTGCAAAGCGGGAACTCGACTTGAGCACTCGCGACGACCTGGGCGGAAATACCTCGATAGGGTCGGGCGGTGCGGATCTTGTTCACCCTCGCGCATGTCTTACTGTCGCAACAGCCATTGACCGATATCGGGCGCAACCTCAAGCCAACGCTGCATATGCCGTTGCGCTTCAATACTCCGAAGAAAGCCCCGAGAAGATGGTCGAGACTCTGGCTTGGTTGCTTGTTGCGGCGCATCTTGGCCATCCCGACGCGGAAGCAGTGGCGCAGAATCCTGAAGCGGTCGGGTACACGATGCAGCAGGCACAAAGCGCTCGGGAATTGGCGGAAAGCCTCGCCGCCGGACATTAGCAACAAAGCTCGCCCCCTTGGCCGGTGGCACGCCGGGAGCGATGTCGGATCATGGAACTGCTTCGGCTGCGCCAGCCCGTAGCGCATCAGCCGGCGGGGCGAGTGTGGGAGGATCGGGCAAGGAGGGTCGCAAACAGGGCTGGTGCCAGCACTGTCAGGAGGCCTGAAACCCACAGGCAATCAATCAGCCAGAGGTCTGTCAGTACCCGGCTGCCTGCCGCCGCCTGGAGGATGGCCAGTGGAGCGAAGAGGCTGGGTGAATAGCGCAGGCGCAACCCGGCCACCGCGGGCAGGATCACCAGGGCATGGCCCATGACCATCGAGAGCGTGAAGCCGATCGTGACGGCATGGATCAGCGCATCGCGCGCGGTGTCAGGTACCAAGAGGCCCACGCCGCCCGCGACGGCAAGCCAGGCATGACCACACAGGATCGACGCCGCCATGAAGCGCGCTTGCCCCCGGCTTCGGACGGTGCGCAGCGCGATGTCGTGCCGCCAGAGCCACGCGGAAAGCAAGGCCAGGCCCAGAGCAAAGAGCCGGCTGCCCCATGCGCCATCGAAGCCGACTGCGCATCCGGCCAGAAGCGTGGCCGTTGCGGCAAAGAAAGTCGCAATGCTAGCGCGGCCGTGCCCGATGAAGCGGCTGAGCTCGAGCCGCTCTGCGGCGACGGTCAGGACCAGGAAGCCCAGCCACCACGGGAGAGCGTCGCCGACATCGCCGGCAATGGCCATGATGGCGCCGACCAGGAGGCAGCCGGCGCCCAGCAGCAGGGCGAGGGTGAAGGCCGCCGGCTGCAACCCCACCACCTGGAGCGACATGGCACAAAAGAGCGTCGCCGCCAGCACATAGGCGAGCATGGGGGCGGCCGAGGGCAGGCCGGCCAGCAGGCCCGCGGTCGCGAGAACCGAGAGGGTTGGCGCGACCAGCCAGACCGGCCGGCGCAGGGCGACGGCTCGTTCCAGTGGCACCAGGATGCCGAACACCCCCTGTATCATGATCAGGCCATGCAGTTGGGCCGGCGCCGGGGCGTAGGGCAGGGGCACGCCCACGCGAACCAGCCCGCCATAGAGGCCCGCCACCGCCAGGACGGCGGTGGCGGCCAGCAACCATCGGGAGAAGAGGTTGGTCGGCGACATGATCAGGCGGCAGTGCGGCTGACCCTCACCTGCCAGACCTCGGGCCCCTGCTGCTCATAGACCCAGTCGAAGGTGCCCGGATATTCGGCGGCAAACTGGTAGTGCAGTGGCTTGGGGTCGTGGTCGTTCACGATGACAAACGCCTCGCCGGCACTGAGATTTTCGAAGGCGTTGAAGATCATCGGGTGCCGCAGGCGCGGCGCGATCTTTCGGACGTCGATGATGGTGTCACCGGATTGGCAATCGCTGCACATTGGAGTTTCCTTCAGGCGTTCAGCCGCAGCGCCCGGCGCCCGGCCTCGTTGATGAAATCCGGGTTCCAGACCGGATCCCAGACGAGCTTGACGTTCACCATCGCGGCCTGCGGGAAGCCCGACGCTATGCGGTCGCGGACCTCCTGGAGGACCAGCTGGCCCATCGGGCAGGCGCGGCTGGTCAACGTCATCTCGACATCGACCTGCCGACCCTGCGCCCGCGCGAGATAGACCAGCCCCAGGTCGACGATGTTGATGCCGACCTCCGGATCGAGCACCTGCTCGAGGCAGGCTCGCAGGTCGGGGGAGATGCTGGGTTCAAAACGCATGGAGCCTCTCAGGTGAACGGGGGATTGTTAGGCCATGGCGGCCGGCCGCTCTTTGTGCCAGCACAAGGATGGCTCGCCGCTAGATCGCGGGCAGGCCGATGATGGTTTCGTGCAGCAGGGCTGCCACCACCGCGACAGCAAGCCCGGTTGCGGCAAGTCGGCTCTCGCGTGCGGACGGCCAGCGCAGTGCGCCCGGCCGGCTGAACGGCACCAGCGGGCGATCGGCTGAAAGCGCGGCCCATCGGTCCGGGCCCAGGCGCCGCCTGGCGCGCCGGTCCATTGCCACCATGCCCACCAGGCAAAGGGCGAGCAGGCCGCCGAACAGCGTGAGACGAGCCAGGTCGCCATTGGGCACGATATGGGCGGCCGCCCACAGTGCCAGGGCCCAGAGGACCGGATGGCGCGTTATCGCCAGGATCGTTCCATCTTGGTCCGTCCCGCCCCGTCGCGCCGAGAGCGAGAGCGGGTTGGCGGTAAAAAGGCCGACTGTCCCCAGGGCCATGGACAGGGGGACGACGAACTGGGGAACCAGACGCTGCCAATCCAGCGCCGGCCAGAGTTCGACATAGGGCGCCTCAGTTGCGGAGCGGAACACCCAGCCCAGCAGGAGGAGCGACATGATCGAATAGAGCGCGGTGTAGGCGCGCTCGCCCAGGATGCCGACGAGCCGGCGTCTGATCGGCGGCCGCGCCGGAATGGCATGGGCGAGGAGGAAGGCGGTCAAGGACGCCGCGAACGGCATCCATGACAGCGTGTCCTGGTTCATCGTCCCCTCCGGAGCTGCGGGATGGCCTCCGGCCGCGCCGTCACAGCCCTGCTGCGGCAAGCGCGGCGTCGAAGCGTTCCTTGGCCTTGCCGGGGAGCTTGGCGGCCTTGGCGGCATCGATGTTGACCGGTTCGCCCACGACGATGGCGGCGACCATGCCCATGCCCAGGTGGGGCGCGCACTTGACGCCATAGACGCCGGGGACGGTGAAGGTCACCACGACCTCCTTGCCCATCGCGCCCTTGAAGGTCTCCGCACCCTCGGGAAGGATATCCTTGATGGTTTCCGCGTTGTGGCCCTTGTCGGTGGGGATGAAGGTCACCGTGTCGCCCGCGGCAACCTGGGTCAATGCCGGCTCGAACACCATGCCCGCGCCCTCGGCGCCCTTGTTGAGCATGTGGACTTCGAAATTGGCGGCAAAGGCTGGCGCAGCAGCCACAGTCAGCATCAGCGTGGCCAGCGTTGCCTTGATGAGCGTGTGCATTTTCTTCTCCTGGATCGAGATGCGATCCATTCGCGTCTCATGGCCTCCTTGTCGTGCCAGGGCGGCCCGCCTTCTTTGACCCGGGTCAAATTTGCTGAAATGTCGCAGCGCCCGCCGCAAGATAAATCGTCGTCGCAATTTGAGCCGCGTCAAAGAATGTGAGCGCGCCCGGCACTATTCCAGCATCGAGCCCAGCCGATAAGGCGGGAATGTTGGAGAGCTGAAATGCAAGACCATGACGACATCAACCTGGGACGCCGCAGCCTGATGGCCGGCGTTGCCTTTGCCGGCGTTTTCGGCGCGGTGCTTGCGTCGGTTCCCGCAGTCGCGGAAGACGCGGGCGTGGTAACCGGTCCGGCTCCCGAGCTGGGCACACTGCCACGCGTGAAAGTGGACCTCGTCACCCCTCCGGGCGTGCACGAGCACGAGCAGATCGCCACCGGCGGTCCCAAGGTCGTGGAGTTCACGCTGGAGATCGAGGAAAAGGCGCTGGTCCTCGACGACCTGGGCACCACGGTCCAGGCCATGACCTTCAACGGCTCGGTCCCGGGCCCGCTGATGGTGGTGCACGAGGGCGATTATGTCGAGCTGACCCTGGTCAATCCCGACACCAACATGATGCAGCACAATATCGACTTCCACGCAGCGACCGGCGCCTTGGGCGGTGGAGGCCTGACCCTGATCAATCCCGGCGAGCAGGTGAAGCTGCGCTTCAAGGCCACGCGCCAGGGGGTCTTCGTCTATCACTGTGCGCCCGGGGGCCCGATGATCCCCTGGCATGTGGTGTCGGGGATGAATGGCGCCATCATGGTCCTGCCGCGCGACGGTCTCAAGGACGGACAGGGCAAGCCGCTGAGCTATGATCGCATCTTCTATATCGGCGAGCAGGACTTCTACGTTCCGCGGGACGCCGACGGCAACTTCAAGACCTATGAATCGGCCGGCGACGGCTATTCGGACATGCTGGAGGTCATGAAGACGCTGACCCCCACCCATGAGGTGTTCAATGGCGCCGTCGGTGCCCTGACCGGCGAGAATGCCATGACCGCCAATGTGGGAGACACCGTGCTGATCATCCACAGCCAGGCCAACCGCGACACCCGTCCCCATCTGATCGGCGGGCACGGCGACTATGTCTGGAACACCGGCAAGTTCCGCAATGCACCCCAGGTCGATCTCGAGACCTGGCACATTCCGGGCGGCTGCGCCGGTGCTGCGCTCTATACGTTCCTGCAGCCGGGAATCTACGCTTACGTCAACCACAACCTCATCGAGGCCGTCGAACTGGGGGCCACCGCACACTTCAAAGTCGAAGGCGAGTGGAATGACGACCTCATGACGCAGGTCCAGGCTCCTAGCCCGATCGCCTGACCGCGTCGGCGGCCCGTCATATCCCTGGCGGGCCGCCCCTCAATCCGGGAGGTGCCCTCCAAATGCGTGCCCACGCCATCAAGCAAGTGACTTTCGCCGATCTGCTGCTGCCGACGGCCCTGCTGGCCGGGCTCAGCACTGTCGTGCTGGTGCAGACCGGCATGATCGCGATCAATCCGGGAGGCCCAGCCGTTGCCGGTCCGCAAACGGTGACGGTCGAGGCTCGGGCCTTCGACCATCGCATGCCGGGCGACTTCCAGCTGGACGGCGCCCCCGTCAATGGCACGATGCTGCACACCACCATGGGGCCGATCGAGGTGATGCGCTACCAGGTAACGCTGACCGAGTACCGGCAATGCGTTGCCGACGGCGCCTGCGACAAGCCCGAGCCCGCCCTCCATGCGGAGCGGGACGATGTGCCCGTAACCGGCGTCAGCTACAGCGATGCGGTTGCGTATGCCGAATGGCTGTCGGACCGCACCGGCGACCGGTGGCGTCTGCCGACGGTGGACGAATGGATATTCATCGCCGGAGACCGCGCTGTCGACCATGCGGTCGAACAGCCGACAGACGCGACCAATCCGGCGGCGCGCTGGCTCGCCGCCTACGAACAGGAGGCCGGTCGCGCCGTTTCGACCACTGCCGTTCCCCAGCCGACCGGCGCGTTCGGCGCCAATGACCTGGGTGTGATGGACCTGGGCGGCAATGTCTGGGAATGGACGGCAACCTGCGTCAACCGGACGACCCTGGACCCCGAGGGCGGCATTGCCAGCGTGGTGGAGAGCTGCGGCGTGCACTATCTCGAGGGACGACACCTGACGCCGATGAGTGTCTTCGTCCGTGATGCACGCGGCGGCGGTTGCTCGGTCGGCGCCCCACCCGACAATCTGGGCTTCAGGCTTGTCCGCGAGCCGGGCTTTGCCTGGCCGATACCCTTCCTGCATTAGCGGCTAGAGCGAACCGCGTGGGGCCAGCAGGTCCTTGCGCTTGCGCAGCAGGACCGGGCCGTATTCGACGACGTAAAGGGTAAAGGCCAGGATCCATGCCGCCCCGGCCAGTTCGATGATCTCGACCCTGACCTCCGGCAGCACGGCCGTCAGCGGCCGGATCGCGCCGGCCACCAGCACCGCCGCATAGCTGAGCCTGGTCAGGCCCGAGGCACGCAATTCCAGCCCGGTATGGCCCCGCGTGGCGCGGGTCATGACCGCCAGCGTCATCGCGCCGATGCTTCCAGCGGTCGCCACATGCAACGCCGCAACCGGCTCGAGCTGGCCGAACGCCGCCGCGGCCAGGGCGGCAAAGCTCAGCACGACGAAGCCATAGGCCAGATGGAGGATCAGGACCAGGCTCTCCGGGGCCGTCGTCCAGCCGCGCCAGCGCAGGAGCCGGATGCCATGCAGCCCCGCGGCAGCCAGGCAGGCGACGCCCGTCAGCGCATGGTCGGGACTCATGGTCCATGCCAGTAAGGCCACCAGGGCAACGAGCAGCGCCGCTGTGTCGAACCGGCCATAGGGAGAAGGCAAGTGCGCGACCCCGCGTTTCTTGAGCCAGTTGCCGGTGAAACTGGGCAATATCCGGCCACCGATGATCATGATCAGCATCATGTAGGCGCCGACGGCCAGCCGAGAGGGCAGGGCGACATCGCCCAGGACGAAATTGGCGTAGTGGAAATAACCATTGGCCGATGCCAGCGCCAGCAGTGCCGCCAGCACCTTGAGGTCTTTCCATTTGCGCCCGGCAACGATCTCGCGGGCGCAGATCAGGAAAAGCACGGGCAGGAAGGCGGCGTCGATCGCCACGGCCGTAAGTTCCCCCACCAACGCAGGCCAAAGGAGCACCAGGCGCCCCGCAGCCCAGAGCGAGACGAGCCCCAGCAGGGGTTTGCCGGAGACGGGCAGGCGGCCCGTCCAGTTGGGGATGGCGGTCAGCAGGAAGCCGGCCAGGGCTGCGGAGCTGTAGCCGAAGAGCATTTCATGGGCATGCCAGGCGCTACCTCCCAGGCTGCCGCCCAACCCAATGCCGAAGGAAACTTCGATGATCCAGAGCGCCATGGCTGTCGCGCTCCAAATCCCGGCCCCCAGGAAGAAGGGGCGGAAGCCATAGGACAGGATGACGGGCCCGGTCCGAGCCAGCCCGCGCGGCACCGGTTCGCGCTTGGTCTTGTCCGCCATGGTCATGTCGCGATGCCTCCGCACTATCTGGGCGACACGTGATCCTCCATTGCGGCCAGGCCGTCTTTGCGCCAGCCCAATAACCCGCCGCAGTTGCAGGGAGCGTCCGTGGCCTCAGCCGCGCAGGTATTCGAGCTCTCCGCGGTCCACCAATTCGATCTGCTTGACATGCGGAATGCGGATAGTGCCGGCGCATTTGAGCTTGGTCAGGATGCGGCTGACCGTCTCGAAGGACAGGCCGAGATAATCGGCAATGTCGCACCGCTGCATCGACAGTTCGACCAAGCGGTCGGCGCCCTGCCGGTCGGCGACATCGAGCAGGAAGGCGGCCACTTTCTCGGTGCCGTTCTGGCGGCCGAGCACCATCAGGTGTTCCTGGGCGCGGGTCAGGCCCTTGAGGGCGACCTGGAACATGGACTGGTTGAACTTGTCGCCCTGGCTCGGCCGCAGCACGCGGATGCCGGCGCTGTCGACGCTCTCGGCGTAGAAGTGCCGCTGCTGGTCGGCCTCGAGGCCGAAAATCTCGCCGGCAAAATAGAAGGCACTGATCTGGCGCCGGCCATCGGCGGACACGCGGCACAACCGGACGGTGCCGAACTCGACCATGTAGAGCTGGCCGGTCGGATCACCCTGGCCGTAGATCGTGGTGCCCGCCTCGTAAAGCGTCACCGCGCTGGGCTGCGCAAAGGCAAGGATGCCGTCATTGTCCGCGAAGCGGGCCGAAGAATTGCGGAATTTGGTCTGGATCAGCATGTCGATGCCCCGTTGTTCACGGGTATCAATCTGCCATCGCCGGGGCGGGGCCGAAATTCCGGCTGGTCTCTTAGGGACTCTACTTAGCGTTCTGCCGTACCCCCGACAGGGCGGCCGCCACGGCCTGTGGCACGGCCTCGCCCTTGAGCGGCATGGCGATCACGCTGGTGACCGAGGCGTTGGCGAGACCCTCCTGTGAATAAGCCAGCAACAGCACGGGGCAATGGGGAGAAAGCAGAGCCGGTGTCATCGACTTCGGTAACGCGTGCTCGTCGAGCACGATGCAGTCGAAAGCGCTCGCCTCTTCGCCTTGCGGCAGGTTTGCCCTGGGCGTGACCGCATGGCCGTAAGCCGCCAGCGCAAAGGTCAGTGAGCGGCGCAGGTCCTCGTCCCGCGCGACCACCAATATGCGGCCCCAATGCATCGGCGCGTCTCCAGGCGAGATCGCCAATCTTTCTCGCCGGGCCGTTTTAGCGCGACAGCGAGGGGACAGAATTGAGCTAGATCAACTTTGCCCGGGCTGGGCCGGCTGCCAGTTGACGCTGAGCACCATTCGCACCAGTTCGGAAAGGCTGCCGGCATTCATCTTACCCATCAGCCCCGCGCGATAGACCTCGACCGTGCGTGGGCTCAGTCCGAGCTCATAGGCAATGACCTTGTTGGGCAGTCCCGCGACCACGCCTTTGAGGACCTGCGTCTCCCGTTCACTAAGCGAGGCCAGGCGGGACGTGATCTCCCGGGTCGCGGCATCGTCGCGGTTGGAAGTCTCGGCCTGCTGCACGGCCCGTTCGATCGCGGCGATCATCACGTCGTCGCTGAACGGCTTCTCGATGAAATCCATGGCGCCATTCTTCATGGCCTCGACCGCCATCTGCACATCCCCATGGCCGGATATGACGATTGCCGGGAGCATGGCATCGCGCTCCCTGAGCCGCCGCAGCAGTTCGACGCCGTCGATGTCCGGCATGCGCAGGTCGGTGATCAGGCAGCCATTCCGGATACCGGGTGCCATCTCCAGGAAGGCTGACGCCGATTCGTGGATGCGCGTGGCAAAGCCACTGGTGCCCAGCAGGAAAGCCAGCGAATTGCGGACCGCCTCTTCGTCATCCACGATATGCACCACAATATCAGGGCTGGTCATCCAGATCCTCCATCACCAGGGGGAGCGTAAAGACAAAGCGGGCACCGCCCGCCGGACTGCGGTCGAGCTTTAGCTCACCGCCGTGTGATTCGATGATGCGCTTGGAGATCGACAGGCCAATGCCCATGCCGCCAGGCTTGCTGGTCACGAAGGGCTGGAACAGCCTGGGACGAATCTCCTCGGCTATGCCCGGACCGGTATCGGACACCGCCAGCGATACCCGGTCGGCCCCCTCCCTGGCCACGCGCACCTCCAGTTCCCGCACCGGGCTGTCGCGCATGGCTTCCATCGCGTTGCGCAGCAGATTGATCAGCACCTGCTGGATCTGCACCCGGGCGGCGAGCACCGGTCCCACGTCCTCCTCGTAGATGAAGGTCGTCTTGATGCCGCGTTCGCGGGACCCCACCAGCGCCAGTGCGCCGGCTTCCTCCACCAGCTTCTTGACATCATGGGGATGCTTTTCGGTGTCGCCCCGGGTGACGAATTCGCGCAGGTGGCGAATGATGTCGCCAGCGCGCAAGGCCTGGCGGGCCGTTTCGTCGAGCGCGTCGCGCATCTGGGCCGCATAACGGTCTTCCAGCTTGAGCAGCAATCGCTTGCAGCCCTGCACATAGTTGGCAATCGCCGAGAGGGGCTGGTTGAGTTCGTGGGCCAGCGTGCTCGCCATTTCGCCCAGTTCGTTGAGCCGCGCCAGGCGCGCCAGCTCGGTCTGGGCAATCTGCAGCTGCGCGGCATGCTCCTCGCGTTCCGTCAGGTCGCGGATGAAGCCGGTGAAATAGCGGCGCTCGCCGGTCTTGGTCTCGCCCACGGCCAGCTTCATGGGGAAGGTGGAGCCATCCTTCCTCAGGCCCACCACCACCCGGTCGACGCCGATGATGCGCTTCTCGCCGGTACCCAGGTAGCGATGGAGGTACCCGTCATGCTGCTCGCGATAGGGGGAGGGCATCAGCATGCTGATATTGCGGCCCAGCACTTCGGCCGGCTGATAGCCGAATTGCCGGACCGCCGCGACGTTGAAGGATTCGATCAGGCCATGCGTGTCGATGACGATGGTGGCGTCCGGCACCGTATCGAGGATCGATTGCAGATGCGCCTGCTGTTGAACGATCGTCCGGCCGCTGGCCTGCGAACGGGCACGCTCCCGGCGCCAGGCGCCGCCCAGCCAGGAGAACATGGCCCCGACCAGGAACAGCAGGGCAAGGTTGGTCGCTGCCGCCAGGCTCGACTGGTTCTGCTGGGCGAAATACCAGGCAAGCGGCAGCGATGCCAACGTCGTCACCAGTCCCGGAACAAGCCCGCCGAGGACCACCGCCGCCACGATGGCGGGCATGAACAGCAGGCCCGCCGCCGAAGCGCCGAGCAGGTCGTTGAGCAGCAATCTGAGGGCGAATCCGGCGGCCAGCGCGCAGGCGGCGATCGCCAGCGCGACCATATGGCTAGGGTATCGGAAGGTCATCGGGCCGCAACTGCATTGGCGAACGGGAAACGAAACGGATAGTATTGCAGCTGAAAAGATTTGGCGACCGGACGCAAGCCCGGCGGACAGCGGAGTGCCCATGGCCAGCGGCATCGACCGGACGACGATCCGGGCCTTCGACATCTTCGCGGCTCTTTCCGATACCCAGTTCGAAGACGTGCTCGCCGCGGCAACGCCGAAGCATGCCGCCGCCGGAGAGGCCGTATTCGAGCAGGGCGAGGAGGCGCGCTGGTTCTTCGTGCTCGTTTCCGGGCGCCTGCGCGTGACCCAGGTGACCGCCGAAGGGCAGCAGGTGATCGTTCGCATCGTGATTCCCGGCGATCTGTTCGGCATCGCCAAGGCGCTGCAGCGCACCGACTATCCGGGCACGGCGACCGCCTTGTCCGACAGCGTGGTCCTGGCTTGGCCAACAACGCGATGGTCCGGGTTCATGTCGGCCTATCCCTCGATGGCCGTGGGCGCCATGCAGACAATGGGCGATCGGCTGCAGGAAGCCCATTCCCGGCTGCGGGAAATGGCGACCGAGGAAGTCGAGCGGCGCGTGGCCCACACCGTTCTCAGGCTGGGCAATCAGTCAGGTCGCAAAGAAGCGGGCGGGGTGCGAATCGACTTCCCCGTGAGCAAGCAGGACATCGCCGAACTGTCGGGCACCACCCTCCATACGGTTTCCCGCATCCTGACCGCCTGGGAGGCGGCGGGTCTGGTCGAAGGCGGCCGGCAGAAGCTGCTGCTCAAGAATCCGCACCGCATCCTGCTTATCGGCGATGGCCTGGTGCCCGGCCTGCTGTGATCTGATCGTGGATCGCCGCTTCCAGCGCGTCCGCGTCGAGCCGGTGTTCGGCGGCGGCGTCGGCGAGCGTGTGGAATGGTCCGATCGGACAGCCCACGCAATGCATCCGCCGGGATATGAAGACCGAGGCCGTCTGCGGCCATCGGTCCATGATCTCCTTTACCGTCAGGTCTTCCAGTCGCGTGCGTCGGTGCATCGGTCTCTCTCCCCGATGCCCAGACTGGGCCGCCGATGGTCCATCCGTCTTTGTCGGCGGGCAAAGAGGCTGCGCTACCGTCACGCCGTGATGCAGAGGGGGCTGCCGGGAACGGTAAGCAGCAAGGCGGCGCATCCCGCGGCGATCATCAGGGCACCCGCGACCTCTCGACCGGGCCGGCCGGCCATCGAGCGGGCCTTGACCAGGGCCAGGGTGGACAGCATGACGGCCGGAATGGTGCCCAGGCCGAAGGCCAGCATGAGCAGGAGCCCGCCGCCGGGGCTCCCCGCCAGCAACGAGTTGAAGAGGGCCGCATAGACCATTGCGCAGGGCGTGATGCCCCACAGGAGGCCGGCGACCAGGCTCAGTTCGGCGCCGCCTCCCGATAGCTTGGCCCGCAGGTCGGCTACGCCGCGGGCGAGGGGCGCGCCCAGCCGATCCACCACGGCGAGGGAAGGCACCATGCCTGCCGTCGCCAGCCCCAGCCAGACCACCGCGGCGCCAGCGGCCCATTGCATTGCCAGATGCAGGGCGGCGGTATCGAACCGGGCCTGCAGCCCCGCGCCGAAGATGCCGAACAGCGCACCCAGGACCACGTATGAGGCGATCCTGCCCAGTTGCATGGCGGCAAGACGGCCCAGCAGCGCGCTGGCAGACCGCTCTTGGCCTCCCATCAGCAGCAGCGAACAACCCAGGGGCCCGCACATGCCCGAACAGTGCAGGCTCGAACCCAGTCCGAGCAATAGGCCCCAGATGACGGGCGAGGCGATCATGGCGCGGGCGCGGCCATGGCCGTGAGGATTTCGCGCTCCAGGGCAATGCGCCGCCGCCGGGATTCGAAGAAGCCGCGCAGCATGTAGCCGATCGCATCGGCCGAGACGCTGCGGCGGCCGTCCCCCAACTCCCTCAGCGTCTCCTGCAGCTCTTCGGCATAGCAAAGGTCTTCGGCATTCTCGCGCAGCAGCCGCTCGATGGTGGCCGAAAGATCAAGGACACGCGCCGGTCCGCGCTGGGCCAGATCATCGGTCAGCGCTTTTTCTTCCACCGCGACGATGCGGGTCATTACCCGGTGGATGGCGCCGGCAGCCGACCGGCACAGGGCAGGATCGATGTTATCGGGCAGGGCGTCCGCGATCAGCTCGAGCGTCTTGCACAGACCGATCTGCTCGCGGTGGCCGGCGACGATCTCGCGCAGCGCAGACCCGCTCATGGCGTCCAGCATTTTCCCGTCTCCTCCCATCTGGGGTAGCCGGCCCAGGCTTATTCACCTCCCCGCGTTCCACATTGACAAATGTCAAAGTGCCCCCTGCCGACAAACGCTATTGGCGAAATGCCGGCATCCCATGCGTCGGCCGAACCTGAAGGGGGCGACGTGAGATATACGGGTTGGATCATTGGACTGGGCGCGGGCACGCTCGCGGCCGTGGCGCTTTCCGGGCTGGCGGTCGACGACGCCTTCCGCGTCCACATGGGCATTCTGAGCCTGGTCCTGGGCCTGGCGACCATCGTGGCCATGCGGCTGCCGCAACCGGCAGCGGTGGAGGCCGCTTCCGGCTACATGGATGGCCCGGTGCGCCTGGGCAGCATCCTGACAGTGTTCTGGGGTGTGGTCGGTTTCCTGGTCGGTGTGGTGGTTGCCACCCAATTGGCCTTCCCCGACGTCAACTTCGGACCCTGGTTCAACTTCGGGCGCCTGCGTCCGCTCCATACCAGCGCGGTGGTCTTCGCCTTTGGCGGCACGGCCCTGATGACCACCAGTTTCTATGTCGTGCAGCGCACGACGCGCGCCCGCCTCTTTGGCGGGGACCTGGCCTGGTTCGTCTTCTGGGGCTACCAGCTCTTCATCCTCATGGCCGCAACCGGCTACCTGCTGGGCATCACCCAAAGCCGCGAATATGCCGAGCCCGAGTGGTATGTCGACCTATGGCTGACCGTTGTGTGGGTCGCCTATCTGGTGGTGTTCCTGGGTACCCTGCTTAAGCGCAAGGAGCCCCATATCTATGTCGCCAACTGGTTCTATTTGGCGTTCATCGTCACCATTGCGCTGCTGCACGTGGTCAACAACCTGGCAGTCCCGGTGTCGCCGTTCGGCGCGCGCAGCTACTCGCTGTTCTCGGGCGTCCAGGATGCGCTGACCCAGTGGTGGTATGGCCACAACGCCGTCGGCTTCTTCCTGACGGCCGGCTTCCTGGGAATGATGTACTACTACCTGCCCAAGCAGGCCGAGCGCCCGGTCTATTCGTACCGGCTTTCGATCATCCACTTCTGGGCCCTCATCTTCCTCTATATCTGGGCCGGTCCGCACCACCTGCATTACACGGCACTGCCCGATTGGGCGCAGACCCTGGGCATGGTGTTCTCGGTGGTGCTCTGGATGCCCAGCTGGGGCGGCATGATCAATGGCCTGCTCACCCTGCGAGGCGCGTGGGACAAGATGCGGACCGATCCCATCATCCGCATGATGGTCATTGCCATTGCCTTTTATGGCATGTCGACCTTCGAAGGGCCGGTCATGTCCATCAAGTCGGTCAACGGGCTCAGCCACTATACGGACTGGACCATCGGCCACGTCCATTCGGGCGCCCTGGGCTGGGTCGGAATGATCACCTTCGGTGCCGTCTATTTCATGGTGCCCAGGCTGTGGGGGCGTGCGCGTCTCTATTCGCTGCGCATGGTCAACTGGCACTTCTGGCTCGCGACCCTGGGCATCGTCGTCTACGCCGCCGTGATGTGGGTCTCGGGTGTGATGCAGGGGCTGATGTGGCGCGAATACGATAGCCAGGGCTTCCTGGTCTATTCCTTCGCCGAGACCGTGGCGGCACTCCACCCCTACTACGTCATGCGCGCGCTCGGCGGACTTCTCTACCTGGCCGGCGCGCTGATCATGGCCTTCAACATCGCCATGACGATTGCCGGCAAGGTTCGCGACGAAGAGCCGATGCCCGTGTCCACCCAGCTTCAACCTGCCGAGTAAGGAGCCCCTGCCTTGTCCATTCTCGACAAACACGGCGTCATCGAACGCAATGCCTCGCTCCTGCTGGTGGGCTCCCTGGTCGTGGTCTGCATTGGCGGCATCGTGGAAATCACGCCCCTGTTCTACTTCCAGAACACGATCGAAAAGGTGGAGGGCATGCGCCCCTACTCGCCGCTGGAGCTGGCGGGTCGCGACATCTATGTGCGGGAAGGCTGCTATGTCTGCCATAGCCAGATGATCCGGCCGTTCCGCGACGAGGTGGAGCGCTACGGGCACTATTCGCTGGCCGCCGAGTCCATGTACGACCACCCCTTCCAGTGGGGCTCCAAGCGGACCGGGCCCGACCTGGCTCGCGTGGGCGGCCGCTATTCCAACGAATGGCAGGTGCAGCACCTGACCGATCCGCGATCGGTGGTGCCTGAATCCATCATGCCCAGTTATTCGTTCCTCGCCAAGGCGACACTGGACTACGACACGATCGAGGGGATGCTCCAGGCCAATGCGCGCGTCGGGGTTCCCTATACGCCCGAGATGATCGAGGGCGCTGCCTCCGACCTCGTGGCCCAGGCGACGCCCGACGCCGACACCACCACCGTCCTGGCCAGATATCCCAAAGCGGTCACCGGCGATTTCGACGGGGACCCGATGCGCATCACCGAGATGGATGCCCTTGTGGCCTATCTGCAGATGCTGGGCACCCTGGTCGATTTCAACACCTACGACCCAGCCGCAAACGCCCGCTAGGAGGAACCATGCACTACGACACCCTCCGCCACTTCGCCGACTCCTGGGGCCTGGTCTACCTCTTCGCGATCTTCCTGGCGGTTGCCGCCCTCATGCTGCGGCCTGGCGCCAGAGACCGGGCCCGGGACGCTGCACTCATTCCTCTCAAGAACGACGAAGGGAACGCGCCATGAGCGGCCAGGACAATTCCCCCGGCGGGCACGACCGGGATATCGACCATCTCAGCGGGGTCGAGACCACCGGCCACGAATGGGACGGCATCAAGGAACTGAACAATCCACTGCCGCGCTGGTGGCTTTGGACGTTCTATGCCTGCATCATCTGGGCCATCGGTTACACGGTCCTCTATCCCGCCTGGCCCCTGGTTTCATCGGCGACGTCGGGCCTGCTGGGCTATTCCAGCCGCGTCGAACTCGAGCAGACCATGGCAGCCGTGGAAACGGCCAACGGCGCCGTCGTGGCGCGCATTGCCGAGGCACCGCTCGAGGACATCCTGGCCGATCCCGAACTGGCGCGATTTGCCACCTCGGCCGGCGCGTCCGCCTTCCGCGTCAACTGCTCCCAGTGTCACGGTACGGGCGCCGCGGGCGGTCCGGGCTATCCCAACCTCAATGACGATTCCTGGATCTGGGGCGGCACGATCGAACAGATCTACCTCACCATCGCCCATGGGGTCAGGTCGCCAACCGATCCCGATACCCGCTACAACCTGATGCCCAATTTCGGCGCCGACGGCATGCTCGATCGCGAGGCGATCAAGGAGGTTGCCGCCTATGTCGCCAGTCTTTCCGACATCGGCGGCGCCGCGACCCCGGAGGGCGAGCAACTGTTCGCCGACAACTGCGCCGGATGCCACGGCGAACGCGGGGCCGGGATGAGCGATGTCGGCGGGCCCGATCTCACCGACAAGATCTGGCTTTATGAGGGTTCGCTCGAGGCGATCACCGCCCAGATCGAACGGCCACGGCACGGCATGATGCAGGCCTGGTCCGAAAAGCTGGACGACGCCACCATCAAGGAGCTGGCGATCTACGTCCACGGGCTCGGCGGCGGCCAGTAAGCATAGTCCGGGACCGGCATGCAAAAGCGGTCCCGGACCGAGAGGGGAGCGTCGTGGCGCTCCCTTTTTCATCCGGTTTTGACGCAGATCAAGGGGCGGGGACCCGGCGGGTCCCAAACTGCACGCATGATCATCATCGACAATACCAGGCTGCCCGAATCCCATGACGACGTAGAAGCGGTCAATTCGTCAGCCAAGCGGCAACCGCTCTATGCCGCTCGCCGCAAGATCTTTCCCAAGCGCGTGCAGGGCTGGTTCCGCCGCTTCAAGTGGCTCGTCATGCTGGTCACCCTGTCGATCTACTACGTGACGCCCTGGCTCCGCTGGGACCGCGGCCCCTACGCGCCCGACCAGGCCGTTCTGCTCGACCTGAACAACCGCCGGTTCTATTTCCTCTTCATCGAAATCTGGCCGCACGAATTCTACTATGTCGCCGGGCTGCTGGTGATGGCGGGCGTGGGCCTGTTCCTCATTACCTCCACGGTTGGACGGGCCTGGTGCGGCTACGCCTGTCCGCAGACGGTGTGGGTGGACCTGTTCATCGCCGTCGAGCAGTTCGTCGAGGGCGATCGCAATGCCCGGATCAAGCTCGATGCGGCGCCATGGACCCCGGCAAAGGTTGGGCGGCGCGGGCTCAAGCATGGCATCTGGTTGCTGATCGGCGTGGCCACGGGCGGAGCGTGGATCTTCTATTTTGCCGATGCACCGACCTTGGCGGCCGATCTCTTCAGCCTACAAGCGCCGCCGGTCGCCTATTTCACCATCGCCATTCTCACGGCCACGACCTACACCTTCGGCGGCCTGATGCGCGAGCAGGTCTGCACCTATATGTGCCCCTGGCCGCGAATCCAGGGTGCCATGCTCGACGAGCATTCCCTCACGGTCACCTACAATGACTGGCGCGGCGAACCGCGCGGCAAGCCTGCCAAGCATCCCTCGCCCGCCGGCAAGCCCGTGGGGGACTGCGTCGATTGCAAGGCCTGCGTTGCAGTATGCCCGATGGGCATCGACATTCGCGACGGCCAGCAGCTCGAATGCATCACCTGTGCGCTGTGCATCGATGCCTGCGACGCCGTCATGGACAAGCTGGGTCGCGAGCGCGGGCTGATTTCCTACGCAACACTCAACGACTACAGCGCCAATATGCGGATCGCGCGGCAGGACGATGTCGTCATCCAGCCCGCCCGCGTTCGCAATGCCACGGGTGGCTTCGCCCCGGGTATTCGCCGGACCAATTGGCGCTCGGTACTGCGGCCCAGGACGCTGGTCTATTTCCTCGGCTGGTCGGCCATCGGCATGGCCATGCTGGTGGCTTTGTCGCTGCGCCCGGCCATCGGGCTCAACGTATTGCACGACCGCAACCCGCTCTTCGTCATGCTGTCCGACGGCTCGATCCAGAACGGCTATGACATCAAGATCCTGAACATGACCCAACAGCCGCAAGAGCTCGTCCTCTCGATCGAGGGCCTGGATGGAGCGACGTTGGCCGGGCCGTCCCTGACCGACGCGGCAGCGCGCCAACTGCGTGTGACGGTCGAACCCGACCTCGTGCTGCCGCTTCGGCTCTATGTGCGCTCCACCGCCCGGAACCTGCCCTCGCAGTCGGATTTCACCATGGTCGTCACCAGCCAGGATGGCGCCATGAGTGCCTCCACGCCCGTCCGCTTCGAAGCCCCCGACCAGGAGGAATGACCATGGCCAGCACCAGCGAATTCACCGGCAGGCACATGTTGCTGGTCACCGGCGCCTTCTTCGGCGTCGTCATCGGGGTCAATGCGCTCATGGCGGTCTCGGCTTCCCGCACCTGGACGGGGCTGGTTGTCGACAACAGCTATGTTGCGAGCCAGGAGTTCCAGGTGAAGGCCGACGCGGCGCACCGGCAGGATGCTGCAGGCTGGACCATGGACATTGCCTATCGCGACGGCCGGTTGATCGTCCGGATCGCTGAAGACGGCGAGCCGCTCGACCTCCAGGAGGTCCAGGCCTTCGTGCGCCGGCCGGTCGGCGGCCATGACGATATCACCGTGCCTCTCTCGCCCGGCCCTTCCGGGTATGAAGGCGCCGTAACGCTGGCATCAGGTGTCTGGGACATCACGGTAACCACCGCGCCAACGGCCCTGGGTGCTATCGAGCGCGAGACGCGGATAACGGTCCGCTAAGCCCATGAGCGCCCGGGCGGACGTACTGGAATTCATCGAACCTGGCCCCGACGGCGCCAGCAGGGTCAGCCTGTCCGTACCGGACGCCTACTGTGCCACCTGCATCCAGACGATCGAGAAAGCCCTCCTGGTGCTCCCCGGCGTCCGGGGCGCCCGGGTCAATCTAGACCGGCGGCAGGTGCAGATCGATTTCGACCCCGCCTCCGATCCGTCTGGCTTTGAGGACGCGGTGACCCGCAGCGGCTACCGCAATCATCCCATCGATCCCCAGGCGATGGAGGGCAGGGACCCAGCGCTCCGCGAACTCGTCTCGGCGCTCGTGGTGGCCGGCTTCGCCTCGGCCCACACCATGTTCTTCTCGGAGGCCGTGTGGTCTGGGGTCGAGGGCGATGCGCGGACCCTCTTCTATTGGCTGTCGGCATTGGTGGCCGTGCCGGCGGTGGCCTTTGCCGGTCGCCCTTTTTTTCGATCCGCCTATGCCGCCCTGCGCGCCGGCAAGGCGAACATGGACGTCCCCATTGCCATCGCCCTGATCGCGACCACGGCAATAAGCCTGCTCGAGACCCGGCTGGCGGGGCAGCACGCCTATTTCGACGCGTCCACCATGCTGCTGTTTTTCCTGCTGGTGGGCCGCACGCTCGATCACGTGATGCGGGCCCAGGCGCGGGCGGCGGTTTCGAGCCTGGCGCGCCTGGCGCCGCGCGGGGCGCAGCGCTTTTTCGATGATGGCTCCGTGGCTTTCGTCAGGCTGGCGGAAATCGTGCCGGGCATGCGGCTGCTGCTGCGCGCCGGCGATCGTGTGCCTGTCGATTGTGCTGCCGTCGATTCCGGCGCGGTCGATATGTCCGTGGTCAACGGGGAGGCCATGCCGCTGCCTGTGGTGGCCGGTGACGCGCTGCCGGCAGGCGCCCTGGTGGTGGACCGTCCCATCGCAGTCACCGCAACCAGGCCGGCCATCGATTCCTTTGTCGCCCGCACCGCCGCCCTGATGGAGTCTGCCGAATCCGCGCGGACCCGCTATCGCCGCATCGCCGATCGGGCCGCCGATCTTTATGCCCCGCTCGTCCACCTCGCTGCGGCCCTGACCTTTCTGTTCTGGATAGCTGCCGGGGCAGGGTGGCATACCGCCCTGCTCAATGCCGTGGCCGTGCTGATCGTCACCTGTCCCTGCGCCCTGGCCCTGGCCGTGCCCATCGCGCATGTCGTTGCCGCCGGCCGGCTGTTTGCGCAGGGTGTACTGATGAAAGACGGTGCCGCGCTGGAGCGCCTGGCCACCGTAAGGCATGTCGCGTTCGACAAGACGGGAACGCTGACCTCGGGCCGGCCGGTTTATGCCGGCGAGGTCTTTGGCAGCCAGGAGAGCCTCTCGATGGCTCGCGCCATGGCGGCGGCCAGCAATCATCCGCTGTCGCTGGCGCTGGCATCGGGCGGCGTGACCGGTCCCCTGCCGCCAGACTGCCGAGAAGTCCCGGGGGGTGGTGTCGAAGCCCGGATCGAAGGGCAGCGCTGGCGCCTGGGCAGCGCCAGCTTCTGCGGTGCCGCCGATGACGGCGCGGGCGAACGCAGCCGTGTCTGGCTGTCGAACGGCGACACGGTCGTCGCCTGCTTTGAGTTCGAAGACATCCTGCGACCCGACGCGGCTTCGACGCTGTGCGACCTGCAACAGGCCAGCCTGGAGGTCAGCATCGTATCGGGAGACCGAAGCGCCAGTGTGCGGCGCGTCGCATCCGCCCTGGGAATTGAGCGCGCGGCATATGCGCTGACGCCCTCGGGCAAGCTGGAGACCATCGAGGCGCTGCGCCGAGGCGGTCCGGTCGCCATGGTCGGCGACGGCATCAATGACGCCGTCGCGCTGCGCGGCGCCGACGTCTCGTTTGCCCCCGCCAGCGCCGCCGATGTCGGCCGGGCCGCTGCCGACTTCGTGCTGACCAGCGACCGGCTGGCCGGTGTACCCTTCGCGCTGTGGCTGGCACGGATGACGGACACCATCGTGCGGCAGAACCTTGCCATCTCGATGGCCTACAATCTGGTGGTGCTGCCAATGGCTGCGGCAGGACTGGTGACCCCGCTCGTCGCGGCCATCGCCATGTCCTCATCCTCCATGATCGTGGTTCTCAATGCGCTGCGCCTCCGCTTCACCCAACCTCCCAGGAGTGACATCAAATGAGCGGTCTGATCGTGCTGGTAGCATCGGCCATGGGGCTTGGCGCCCTGGCGCTCGCGAGCTTCTTCTGGGCGCTGCGCAACGGCCAGTATGACGACATCGAGGGCTCAGCGCAGCGCGTGCTGCTCGACGACGACATGCCCTGACGGCAATCGCGATTGACGGGGATCAAAGTGGCCCCGCCTTGTTCGGGCTAAAGCGGGGCGACCTGATGCGGAGCCTCCAATGACCGAAGACCTGGCGACCAAGCTCTCCCGACCCGTGCCGCGCTACACCAGCTATCCAACCGCGCCCCATTTCCACCCCGGAATCGATCAGGCCCAGTATGCAAGCTGGCTGGAGGCGCTGCCGGCGTCCGCCCAGCTGTCGCTCTATCTGCATCTGCCATTCTGCGATCGCCTGTGCTGGTTCTGCGGATGCCACACCAAGCAGGTCAACCGTTACAGCCCGATCACCGCCTATCTCGAGGCGCTGGCGGCTGAAATCGGGCAGGTTGGCTGCATGGTCGGCACGCGGCCCGTCACTGCCGTCCACTGGGGTGGGGGGTCACCGTCCCTGCTTGAGCCCGATGACATTGCGGCCACCTCCAGCTTGCTGCGCGAGGCATTCCATTTTGCGGACGTCGTGGAGTTCAGCGTCGAGCTTGACCCCAACGACATGGCACCCGAGAAATACGGAGCCTGGGCCGCCGCCGGCCTGACCCGCGCCAGCATCGGCGTGCAGGATTTCGATCCACGCGTCCAGGCGGCGATCAACCGGATCCAGACTTACGAACAGACCCGCCACGTCGTCGAGTCCGTGCGGGCGGTCGGCGTGCGCTCGCTCAATATCGACATGCTCTATGGCCTGCCGCATCAGACCGTTGCCGGTGCTGCCCAGACGGCGCGTCAGGTGGCGTCGCTGCGTCCCGAACGCGTCGCGCTTTTCGGCTATGCCCATGTTCCCTGGATGAAGAAACACCAGGCCATGATCGACGAGCAGGCCTTGCCCGACACTACCGAACGCTTCCGGCAAAGCCAGGCTGCAGCGGCCGAACTACTTGCCAACGGCTATGAGCGCATCGGCTTTGACCATTTCGCCCTGCCGCATGACCGGCTGGCCCTGGCCAGCCATGCCGGCCGCTTGCGCCGGAACTTCCAGGGTTACACCGCCGACCAGCACGACGCCCTGATCGGGCTGGGGGCGTCGGCGATCGGTCGGTTGCCGCAGGGTTACGTGCAGAATGTGGTATCCACGCACGAATACCAGCGCCGGGCGATGAGCGGTGCAGGCGCCATCGAGCGCGGCGTTACCCTCACCCGCGACGACCAGGTGCGCGGCCACGCCATCGAGCGCCTGCTCTGCGATTTCAGCCTGGACCTGGCGGCTTTGCGCGCGACCTTCGGCCCGGATGCCGATCCGGTTGTCGAAGATGCTGCTGCGATCGCCATGACCGACGAGCATGGCCTGGTCCAGCTTTTGCCGGGAAAGCTCGAGGTCACCGAGCGCGGCAGACCATTCGTGCGCACCATCGCTGCCGGCCTGGACGCCTATCTGCAGGTCGGCAATGCGCGCTATTCCAAGGCAGTCTAGCCCGCGCGCAGGCGCAGCCGTTCGGTATCGGGAATGGTCACGTGCCGCTTGTTGCGGATGACCACGATTTCCAGCCGCCGCAATTGGGTGAGCTGCCGCGAAACGGTCTCGATCGAGAGGCCCAGAAAGTCCGCCATGTCGCCCCTTGTCAGGGGCAGATCATATTCCACTTCGGTGGCCACAAGGGCCAGCTCGGGGCGGACATGCAGCGCAATCAGGTAGAGGAAGCTGGCGACGCGCTCGCCAGCCGATTTCCGGCCCAGGGTGACCATCCATTCCCGCGCCTCGTCCAACTCCCGCAGCGTTTCCTGCATGAGCTTCTGTTCGAGCGGCCGGTTGTCTTCCAGCATTGCTTCGAGGATCGCGCGGGGGACTTGGCACAGCTCCACATCTGACGCCGCTTCCGCGGAGAGCGTGTTCGACGTGGCGTGGACCCGGCCGATGAAGTCGTTGGCGAACTTGAGCCCCACCACCTGCTGGCGGCCATCTTCCAGCACCTTCATCAGCTTGATCACACCGCTCACCACATTGGCGTAGCTGGTAATGCTGGTTTCCTCACCGAACAGTTCGGAGCCGGCCTGGTGGCGGCTCGCCCGGGTATGCCGCGCCAGGTCATGCAACTGCGCAGCATCGAGGACGCTGCAAATGCCGCTGTAGCGGACATTGCAGGACCGGCATGCACGAGGCTCTTGGGCAGTGAGAGGGACGCTCGACATCGATGCTTCTTGCTGGGCGACAAGTCACAGGCTTGGCGCGGGACCATCCTAGGAGCGTGGGCCGGCCAGGAATTGACATTTGTCGTGCCACGGCCGGTTTCCTGCGAGCTTACTGCAGCCCCGCCAGTTCCAGCCCTCGCATATACTGGTCCAACAGGCCAGGATGCATGAAGCGCAGGCTGTCGCGGATGGACGTGATGTTGAGGTCTGGTCGCCCGGCGCCGAATTTGGCCAGCGCGGCCTGGGCTGCCTGGAGGTCGCCGGCATGGGCGTGGTAGGTCGCAAGGTCACGATAGGGCCAGGTGAGGCCCGGGCGCTCCGCCAAGGCCCGGCTGGCAAATTCGATGGCCTGCTTCGGACGCCCCGCGGAGAAATGCGCCAGCCCCATGCCAAGGCTCATGTTGAAGGCAAACGGATCGAGCGGGCTGAGGCGCAGCGACGCTTCGAAGGCAGCCAGGCCCTCCTCGGGGAAGCCCAGATACACCCGGCCGAAGCCGCGCCGCAGCCAGGCCCAGGCATGATTGGGGTCGAGGGCCAGGGCACGCTCCGCCAGAGCCGTCGCCTGCGCCACGTCGCCACCCGTCTGCATGATGGCCGAAGCCAGCGCCGTCATGGCGGTCGGGTTGCCTGCCGTGGTGCTCGATGCCAGCTCGATCAGGCGATTGGCATGGGCGCGTTCGCCCGCCGCGTCCTGCGTCCAATTATAGGCAATCTGCTGGCCATGCGCCCAGGCAGCCAGCGCGGCAGCCAGGCCATAGCCCGGCTCAAGCTTGAGGGCTTGGTCGAGCAGATCGATGGCCTGGCGGTTCTCGTGCGGCTGATGCGCCCACAGGTGGGGCATGGCGCGCATCACCAGGTCGTAGGCGGCCAGCGTATCAGGGCGCTTGAGCACTGCGCGGTCGATCTCGGCCTGCCTGATGCTGGGCTGGATCGCGCTGGCCACCAGCGCCGCCATGCTGTCCTGCAGGTCGAACAGTTCATGCACCGTGCCATTGACCTTGTCGGACCACACATGGTTGCCCGTTTCGGTCTCGACGAGCTGCGCGGTGATGCGGACGCGTTCGCCGACCCGGCGCACGCTGCCCTCGACGACATAGCGCACGCCCAGTTCGCGCCCCACCTGCCGCACGTCGATCGCGCGGCCCTTGTAGGCAAAGGCCGAATTGCGGGCGATAACGAAGAAATCCTTGATCCGGGCCAGGGTCGCGGTGATTTCCTCCACCACGGCATCGGCGAAATAGGCCTGGTCGGCCTCGCCCGACATGTTGTCGAAGGGCAGGACCACGACCGAGGGCCTGGTCGAGGGCGGCACCAGCGCCGCCGGCTCGTCAGGCTTGGCGGCCGGTGCCACCGCCCCACTCGGATGCCAGACGAAGATGCGCACCGTCTTGGGAATGTTCTTAAGGATCGAGGGGCCCAGGTCGGTGAATTCGAGGTCGGACTGGCCCCCCAGATATTCGTACATCCATTTGGTGATGGCCATGCCGCCCGGCGGCGACAGGTTCTGCACCCGCACCGCCAGGTTGACGCCATTCCCGAACAGGTCGTCGCCATGCACCAAGACGTCGGCCATCACGATGCCGGCGCGCACCTGGAGGATTTCCCCGCCGGGGGCACGGAGCTGCCGGCTATGCAGCTCCTTCTGGATGCGTGCCACCCATTCGACCGCCGCGATGACGCTGGTGAATTCGGCCAGAAGGCCATCGCCCATGGTCTTGAACACGGCGCCGCCGCGCTCGCCGATCCGGTTGACGAAGTGCGCATAGGCCCGGCGCACCAGACGCACCGTCTGCCGCTCATTATGTTGCACGAGCCGGGAGAAACCGACCACGTCTATCGACACGATCGGAACCAGCCGGCGCTCAGATTTGGCCATGACGAAACGAAAACCCCAGATACGGGCGCATCAATATCATTTTGCTGCTGCCAAGACGAGATGATCCCATTGCACTTGTGAGCATTTTCGCGCTGATTGCAGGCGAAACCACGCGCAGCCGCGGGAACTGTGACGAGGCATGGGGATGGGGCCGTACATACTCGTAATCGACCAGGGTACGACCACCAGCCGTGCCATCATTTTTGACGCCGATCAGACCATTGTCGGCATGGGCCGCATGGACTTTACCCAGCACCATCCGGCCAATGGCTGGGTCGAACACATCCCGGAGGAAATCTGGGCCACATGCCTGTGGGCCTGCAAGACGGCCTTGCGCAAGGCCGGCATCACGGCAGCGGATCTGGCGGCTATCGGCATTTCCAACCAGCGCGAAACCACCATCGTGTGGGACCGCCAGACCGGCAAGGCCATCTACAACGCCATCGTCTGGCAGGACCGGCGCACTGCCGCCACCTGCGCCAAGCTGCGCGCCGCCGGGCATGAACGGCTGGTGCGCAAACGCAGCGGGCTGATGCTCGATTCCTATTTTTCGGCCACCAAGGTCAAGTGGATCCTCGACAATGTCAAAGGTGCCCGCAAGCGCGCCAAGCGAGGCGAACTGGCCTTCGGTACCATCGACAGCTTCCTGATCTGGCGGCTAACAGGTGGCAAGGTGCATGCCACCGACGCCAGCAATGCCAGCCGCACCTCGCTCTACAATCTCAAGACCGGTGCCTGGGACCCGCAACTGCTGGCGCTGTTCGAAATTCCGGCCGCTATCCTGCCCGAGGTCAAGGACAGCGCCGATGACTATGGCACCATGGACCCCGCTGTGCTGGGCGCGGCCGTTCCCATCCACGGCGTCGTCGGCGATCAGCAGGCGGCACTGATCGGCCAGGCCTGCTTCACGCCTGGCATGGTCAAATCCACCTATGGCACCAGCTGCTTTGCGCTGCTCAATACCGGCGCCGACCTGGTCCATTCGCGCAATCACCTGCTGACCACGGTGGCGTACCGGCTCGACGGCAAGACCACCTACGCGCTCGAAGGCGCCATCTTCATGGTGGGCGGTGCGCTGCAGTGGCTGCGCGACGATATCGGCATCCTCGACCAGTGGAAGGAGGCCGAAACCCTTGCCAACGCCGCCGACCCGGACCAGCCTGTCTACATGGTCCCCGCCTTCCTGGGCCTGGGTGCGCCGTGGTGGGACAGCGATGCCCGTGGCGCCATCTATGGACTGACCCGCAGTACCCGTCGCCCCGAACTGGTCCGCGCCGCCCTCGAGGCGGTCGGCTACCAGTCCAGCGACCTGGTCGAGGCCATGCGCAAGGATTGGCGCAGCGCCCATGACATCGTGCTGCGGGTGGATGGCGGCATGGTCGCCTCATCCTGGACCATGCAGTTCCTCGCCGACATTCTCGATTGCCGGGTCGATTGCTCGAGGACCGAAGAGACCACGGCCCTGGGCGCGGCCTGGCTGGCGGGTTGGAAAGCCGGCGTCTGGCCCGACGCTGCGGGGTTCGCCGCGCGTCGGCACGAGGAGCGCGAGTTCCGACCGCGCATGAGCGCCGCCACGCGGCGGAGCAAGCTGCGTGGCTGGCACGAGGCGATACGGCGGACCCTTTCGGCCAAGGTCAGCCGCTAGTGTCGTCGTCGAGCGTATAGGCGAGGACATAGTCGCCCGGCTTGGTGCCGATCGAGCCATGCCCGCCGGCGACGATGACCACATATTGCTTGCCATCCACGCTGTAGGTCATGGGGGTCGATTGACCGCCCGCCGGCAGTCGCGTCTCCCAGAGCTGGTTGCCGGTCGTCAGGTCATAGGCGCGCAGGAAATTGTCCACGGCAGCGCCCAGGAACACCACGCCACCCCGGGTGATCATCGGGCCGCCAATGCCGGGCACGCCCACCTTGAAGGGCAGGGGCAGCGGGGTCATGTCCCGCACTGTGCCATTGCGATGCTTGTAGGCGATTTCGCCGGTGCGTAGATCGGCTCCAGCCACGAAGCCCCAGCCGGGCGCCTGGCAGGGTATGCCGAGCGGACCGAGGAACGGACCCATGAACACGCCATAGGGCGCGCCGTCATTGCGGTTGAGGCCCTGTTCGCTCCCTTTTTCACCCTGTCCCTTGGGCGGAATTTCCGCCGCCGGCACCAGGCGCGAGGTGAAGGCGAGATAGGTGGGCATTCCGAACATCACCTGCCGCTCCGGATCGACCGCGACCGAGCCCCAGTTGAAGGTTCCGAAATTGCCCGGATAGACAATCGAGCCCTGGAGCGACGGCGGGGTGTAGCGGCCCTCGTAGCGATGCTGGTGCAGGGCGATGCGGCACATCAGCTGGTCGAAAAGGGTGATGCCCCACATGTCCTTTTCCTCCAGCGGCTCAGGCTTGAAGCTGAGGGCCGAGGTTGGTTGGGTCGCTGCGGTGAAGTCGCCCTCGATGGCCCCCTGTGGGGCGGGCTCCTCCGTCATGGCCAGAAGTGGAGCACCCGTGCGCCGATCGAGCACATAGATGTCGCCCTGTTTGGTGGGGCCGACCAGCGCAGGGACGGGTGCGCCATCGGGCCCGTTAATGTCGAGCAGGACGGGTTGGGCCGGCACGTCCATGTCCCACAGGTCGTGGTGGACGAATTGCTGCACCCACACATCGCGGCCGCTGGCGATATCAAGCGCGACGATGGAGGACGAGTATTTCTCGACATTGGCGCTGCGGCCGATGCCGATCTGGTCGGGCACCTGGTTGCCGAGCGGCACATAGACCAGGCCCAGTGCGGCATCGACCGCGAATACCGACCAGCTATTGGGTGAATTGGTGGTGTAGGTCTCGCCGCCGGCGATATCGATCGGCGTCGTATCCTGCGGATTGCCCGAATCCCAGTTCCAGACCAGTTCCCCGGTCAGCGCATCGAAGGCGCGGATCACCCCCGACTGTTCCTGGGTGGAATAGTTGTCGTTGACGGCTCCGCCGATGATCAGCTTGCCGTCGACCGCCACTGGCGGCGAGGTCGAGTAATAGTATCCCGCCGGCGAGTACTTCATGCCCGCTTCCAGGTGCAGGGTGCCGGCATCGGCAAAGCTTGCGCAGACCTGGCCGGTGGTGGCATCGAGCGCGATCAGCCGGGCATCGGCCGTGGGCAGATAGACCCGGGTTGCACAGGCGGACCCGGCTGCAGCGGCGGGGTCCGCCCAGTAGGTGACGCCCCGGCAGGTCTGGTGCTGCCGATCGGGGTTGAGTCCGGAATTGGCGTCGAACCGCCATTTTTCCGTACCGGTGCGCGCATCGAGCGCAATCGCCAGGTTGTGCGGCGTGCAGATATAGAGCGTGTCGTCGATCTTGATCGGGGTGACCTGGTAGGTCGTCTCGCCGACATCCTCGGGCAGCTTCACGTCACCGGTCTGGTAGGTCCATGCCGGTGCCAGGTTCGCGACATTTTCCGTGGTGATCTGGTCGAGTGGAGAATAGCGCTGGCCGTAGGGCGTCCTGCCATATTGCTGCCAGTCGCCATCGTCGAAATCGGCCCCCAGATTCGGCGTGGCCGCGACGACATCGGTATTGAGCGAGCCGGCAATATCCTGCGGGTCCTGGAACATGGAATAGACGGCGACGATAATCGCCAGCACATTGGCAACCGCCAGAATGACGCCGCCGCCAAGCCGTCCCTGGCCTAGCCTGTTGCGGATCCACGGCATCCACAACCAGATGCCGAGCAGCACGATGACGCCGCCACGGGCGCCAAGCTGCCACCAGTCAAAGCCGACTTCCCACACGGCCCAGAGGATGGAACCGACAAGGATTGCGGAATAGAGCCAGAGCGCTTCGGCCCGGCGGCGCAGCAGCAGCCAGGCCGTGCCAAGGAAGGCAAGGCCGACGATGAGGTAGTACCAACTGCCACCCAGCGTCACGAGCCACCCGCCCAGTCCCCCCAACGTCAATCCGATGGCGGCAAGGACGAGCGAGGTCAGCAAGATCAGCATGACGATTCTTTCGGAGATGGAGGCCAAGCGCAACAATCCACTCGCGCGATGCGCGAATGGATGCCCGGGCAGAACGCCTCGGGGGCCATCCGGTTGCCGAGGGACGCCGGGAATCAGGCAGGCGCCTGCCGGGCCTGCGCGCAGAGCCAGTCGCAGAACCCACGGGGGCATGGCCGCCCGTCGCCTTCGCGCACCAGCGCAAAGTACCAGTCGGGACCCTTGAGCACGGTGGCGAGCGGGGCCATCAACTGCCCGGATTCCAGCAGCGGCCGGAACAGCGTGGGCGACAGCAGGGCCACGCCCAAGCCACTCACCGCCGCGCTGGCGATCAACTCGAAGATGGAATAGTCGACGCCGGCAAAGCGCAGATTGTCGGGCATCGGCCGCTCGGCCCGGGCAAACCACTTTCCCCAGTCTGGATGCGGCAGCAGGTCGAATGCGGCAAGATCCTCCGGCCGGGCCAGCGTCCTGTTGCCCAGCAGGGAAGGCGCCAGCATCGGGGTGACGTCTACCGGCATCAGCGGATACTCGTCGAGTCCGTCCCAGCCGCCGCGGCCGGTGCGTATGGCCACGTCGAAGGCCGTCGGATCGCGGATATCGGAGGAAATGTCGAGTTCGATGGCGGCATTGCCAGGGGCGCGATACTGCGCCAGGCGCGGCGCCAGCCAGCGGCCGGCAAAGGTCGGCGGCGCGGTGACGCGCAGCGGCGTGGTAGCGGCCTGAAAGGCATCGAGCGCCTCGGTGATGCCATCCAGAGCCTGCTTGACCCGACCGGCCAGCGCCATGGCACCTGGGGTCGGCACCACCCGGCGACCAACACGAGTGAAGAGCTTCTGGCCCAGTTCGGTCTCAAGCGAGCGAATGCGCAGGCTGACGGCGGCCGGGGTCAGCGCAAGTCGGTCGGCGGCGCCGGCAAAGCTGCCCGTGCTGACGCACATCTCGAGAATGCGGAGGGATTCAAGCGATGGACGAATGATTAGTTTCCCTTGTCATACGGGCAAGGAATGCGCGTTTTACGGCCCAGGCGCCGTGAGGCACTCTCGTTCTCGTCAGCAGGATAGGAGTTATGCCATGTCCCCGCAATCGAGCACTGCAAGCCTGGTCGCCGGCCTCATCGATGTCTTCGCGGACACGGCGCTGAGCGGCAGTCCCCTGGCGGTGGTGGAGGGCGCCGACACGCTGTCCGACGCGCAGATGCGGCGTATCTCGGGCGAGTTCAATCAGGCTGAAACCACATTCATCATGCGCAGCGATCGCGCCGATCTCAAGCTCCGCTCCTTTACGGCATCAGGAGCCGAAGTCGGCGGCGCCGGCCACAATGCGCTCGGGGCGTGGCTCTGGCTGGCCGAGGATGGCAAGCTCGGTCCCATCGAGGTGCCTCGCCAGTTCCGCCAGGAGATTGGGGGTGAAGTGCTGCCGATCGAGTTGCGCCGGACCGACGGACGCACTTTCGGGCGCATGAAGCAATCGACCCTCAAGCTGGGGCCTGCCCTCGCCGACGTGGCGCCTTTGACGGCGGCCCTCGGCCTTGCGCCGGAGGACGTCCTTTCCGACCCGCCACCGCGCGTCGGCGATACCGGCGTCGCGCATCTGCTGGTTCGCCTGCGCGACATTGCCACGGTGGACCGTGCCGAACCCTCCGCCAAGGGGCTGCTCAAGGTCCTCCACGCGGCTTCCGCCGAGGGATGCTACGTCTACGCCTTCGACGAGGCTGCACCCGAACGCGCCTATGCCCGGTTCTTCAACCCCACGGTGGGTTTGTGGGAAGACGCCGCGACCGGCACCGCGGCCGGCCCGCTTGCCGCCTACCTGGCCGACCAGGGCCTGATAAACGGACCTATCGAGATCGAGCAGGGCACCAAGATGGGTCGGCGCAGCATCCTGCGCCTCGGCCTCGCGCCCGAGCCCGAAATATCGGGCGCCGGCGTCATCGTCATGCGCGGCCGGCTATCGCTCTAGCACTCACGACGACCGTATCTCTTCGCTTCTCTCGTCCGGCCTTTGGCCCGGGCGCCATCACCTGCGTCGAAAGGAATGCCATGACCATCACCCGCCGCACCTTCAACCGAGGCGCCCTCTCGCTCCTCGCCACCGCCGTCACCAGCAAGCCTGCAATCGCCCAAACCCAGGAGGAAGGCCCAATGCTCTCCATCGAACCGTTCACGATCCAGATTCCCGATGCCGCCATCGCCGACCTCAATGACCGTCTTGCCAAGGCGCGCTTTCCCCATGCCATCACCGACGACTGGTCGCGCGGCCAGCCGCTCAAGTTGGTCAAGGCGCTGACCGAGCAGTGGCGCGACACCTACGACTGGCGCGCGCATGAAGCCGAGCTCAACCGCTTCCCGCACTTCATGACCGAGATCGACGGGCAGCCGATCCACTTCATGCACATCAAGTCACCGGTGCCGGATGCCCTGCCGCTGATCCTCAGCCATGGCTGGCCCGGCAGCTTCGTCGAATTCCTTGACGTCATCGGGCCACTGACCGACCCCAAGGCGCATGGCCTGGACGAATCGATCGCCTTCCACCTGGTCATTCCCTCGCTGCCCGGCTTCGGCTTTTCGAGCCCCATGACATCAACGGGCTGGGACAGCGCCAGGACCGCCCAGACCTGGGACAAGCTCATGAAAGGCCTCGGCTATGAGCGCTATGGCGCCCATGGCGGCGATGCCGGCGCGCTGGCCACCCGCGAACTGGGCATCCTGGCCCCCGAAGGTCTGGTCGGCGTCCATATGCTGCAGATCTTTGCCTTCCCGTCAGGTGCGCCGGACGAGATGAGCAAGCTCTCTCCCTTCGAGATGGAGGGCATGGCCAACCTCGCCAATTTCGAGAAATATGGCGGCTACCAGGCCATCCAGTCCAAGCGTCCCGGTACGCTGGCCTTTGGCCTGGTCGATTCGCCGGTCGGCCAGCTGGCCTGGAATGCCGAACTGTGGTTCGGCTTCGAAGGCACCGGCGTCGATCACGTGGATCGGGAGCGCTACCTCACCACCAATGCCATCTACTGGTTCACTGGTACCAGCGGCTCCGCCGCCAACGTCTACTACGAAGACACCCAGACGGGAGCCGGCTATCGCGAGATCAACAATCCGACGCCGACTGGCGTCGCGGTCTTCCCCGAAGACTTCCGTTCGGTCCGCAGTTTTGCCGAGCGCTCCAACAATATCGTGCACTGGACGGAAATGCCGCGCGGCGGCCACTTCGCTGCATCGGAAACCCCCGATCTGCTGATCGAGGATATCCGCACCTTCTTCGGCGGGCTGGTCGGCTGAGGCGACCCCGGGCGAGGCCACGGCCTCGCCCCCACACGTGCTATGGTTGGGGCGCTACGGGCAGGGCGCGCTTATGCGCCGAGCCTGCATAGGTCTGCAGGATCCGCGCCTGTGCGGTGCCGTCGATCTGCCGTCCCTCGAGGAAATCGTCGATCTGCTCGTAGGTCACGCCATAGGCGTCTTCGTCGGGGCGGAGCGGCACCAGGTTTTCAAGGTCGGCGGTGGGCACCTTGCCCACCAGTTCGGCCGGTGCCCCCAGATGGGCCGCCACGGCGCGCACGCGACGCTTGTTGAGGCCCGACAAGGGTAAAATATCGGCGGCACCGTCGCCGAACTTGGTGAAAAATCCCATCAGCGCTTCGGCGGCGTGATCGGTGCCTATCACCAGGCCGCGGCTCGCGCCGGCAATGGCAAACTGGGCGATCATGCGCTGCCGCGCCTTGATATTGCCCAGGATGAAATCCTCGCGGCCGGCATCTCCCAGAGCCAGCTTGCCCTGTTTGAGCGCGGCGAGCATGGCGTCGGCGGCCGGCTTGATGTCGACGGTCAGCACTTCGTCGGCGCCGATGGTCTTCAGCGCGCGTTGCGCGTCGCTTTCGTCGGCCTGCACGCCATAGGGCAAGCGCACGGCGATGAACTTGGCCTCGTAGCCAGACTGGCGCAGTTCGCCGACCGCCCGCTGGGCCAGCATGGCCGCCGTCAGCGAGTCGACGCCGCCGCTGATGCCCAGCACATAGCTCGAGAGACCGGACGCTCGAAGATAGGTCGCCAGAAATGCGATCCGTCGCCGTGCTTCGGCCGCCGCGTCAAAGTCAGGGCGCACGCCCAGCGCCTCGATGATGTCCTGCTGTTCCGTCACGGTCGACCTCGTCATCCTGTGTGCACCGCCGCTGCAACGATGACGCCCGGCGAGCGGGTTCCAATGCGGCATCGCACCATAGCGTGGGTTGGAAGCTAGCGGGCGGCCGAAAGGGTCTGGCTGCCATTCATGAAATAGCGCTCGAACAGGGGGCTTGTGGCTGCGCCGATGGCGCGGGCATTGCCGCCGACGGCGCCGGCCTCGATGCGCGGGGCAATCAGGCCACGCATGTCCTGGTTGACCAGGTAGCGCCGGGTCCGCTCGACCAGCGCCTGTTTGACCGGCTCGGGGAAGGCGCCATCGATGAGGATGGCCTCGAAATCGATGACGGCGCAGACCGAAAGGCTCGCCTTGGCCAGTTCCTGCGCGGTCTGGCCCAGCCATGGCTCGACGAAGCGGCTGAGCCGGCTCCAGTCCTGTGGCTGGCTCCACAATTCCTGCGGATCGATGCCGAATTCGGTGAGGCGCGTTTCCAGCAGGTGGATCGAGGCAGTGTCGATAAGCTGCTGGCTTTCGCCATGCGGGCCGAAGCTGCGCAGCGATCCCAGCGCGCCGGCATTGCCTTGGTGGCCTTGATAGACCGAGTGGTTGAGCACCACGCCGCCGCCAATGAAGGCGCCGACGAAGAAATAGGCATAGTCGCGGAATTCCTTGCCACGGCCATAGATGTGCTCGGCCTGGCAGCCGGCGGTGGCATCATTGACGACGCTGACCGGCAGGTCGGTGAAGCGCGCCAGTTCGGCGCGGAAATCCACATCCTTCCAGGAGATGAAATCTTCCATGCTCGCGCCGACGAGGTCGTTCCATTTCCAAAGCTCGAACGGGGTAGCGATGCCCACGCCACAAATGCGGTCGATCTCCGCGGGCGTACAGCGAGCCAGAATCGACGCCATACCCTCTTCGACGAAGCGGAGAATCGGCTCGGGCATGGGGTATTTGTAGTGGAGCTGCAGCTGGTCGCGGACCGTGCCGCGGAAATCGGTGAGCAGCAGCACGGTGCTGCGCCGGCCGATTTTGCAGCCAAAGGATAAAACGCCCCCTTCGGCCAGGCTCATCGGCACCGAGGGCTTGCCGACCTTGCCTTTGATTGGAGCCCCGCGCGCAAGCAAGCCTTCCGATTCCATCTCGCGCAGGATGATCGACACCGTCTGTGGGGACAGATTTGCCATGCGGGCCAGGTCGCTGCCGGCCGTCGGGCCGTTGCGCTGCAGCAGGGTCAGGAGCAGGCGTTCGTTATAGTCTCGAACACCGCTCTGGTTCACACCGCTGCTGAGGGATCGGATGATTGTTTGGCCCATGGCGGCACCATAGTGGCAGGTTTTCAAAGGCGAAAGGCGGATAAATAAATAAAGTAGATTTATATATTGACGGGGCGGTTTGAACTGGCCACGATAGGGGCGTCCAATCAGCGATAGGCCGGCGACGGAACAGGGAGGAGCCCAGTTCGGCGCCGGTCAAAGGGAGAGAAAATGAACAAGCTGCTTCTGAGCACGGCAATGTGCCTTGCCGTCCTGTCGGCCCCGGCAATGGCGCAGGAGGTTTCGGCCTGCCTGATCACCAAGACCGACACCAACCCCTTCTTCGTCAAGATGCGCGAAGGCGCCGAGGCCAAGGCCGCCGAGCTGGGCGTGTCGCTCAAGTCCTTCGCCGGCAAGGTGGACGGCGACCATGAAACCCAGGTCGCCGCCATCGAAACCTGCATCGCCGACGGCGCCAAGGGCATCCTGATCACAGCCTCGGACACCTCGGCCATCGTCAAGTCCGTGCAGCAGGCACGCGATGCCGGCCTTTTGGTGATCGCACTCGACACGCCGCTGACCCCCGGCGACGCGGCCGACGCCACTTTCGCCACCGACAATTTCATTGCCGGTGAACTGATCGGCAAGTGGGCTGCCGGCACGCTTGGTGCCGAAGCCGCCAATGCCAAGATCGCCATGCTCGACCTCGCCGTCAGCCAGCCTACGGTCGACGTCCTCCGCGACCAGGGCTTCCTCCAGGGCTTCGGCATCGAGCTTGGCGATCCCAATAAGTGGGGCGATGAAACCGACCCGCGCATCGTCGGCCACGATGTTACCGCCGGCAACGAGGAAGGTGGCCGCAAGGCCATGGAAAACCTGCTCGCCAAGGATCCGATGATCAACGTCGTCTACACGATCAACGAGCCTTCCGCTGCCGGCGCCTATGAGGCGCTCAAGTCGATCGGCCGCGAGAAGGACGTGCTGATCGTCTCGGTCGACGGTGGCTGCCCCGGCGTCACCAATGTCAAGGACGGCGTGATCGGCGCCACTTCCCAGCAATACCCGCTCGACATGGCGGCCCTGGGCGTCGAGGCCATCAAGACTTGGGCCGACAATGGCAGCAAGCCTAGCCCGACCGAAGGCAAGGATTTCTTCGACACCGGCGTCAAGCTCGTGACCGACGCGCCGGTCGATGGCGTGGAATCCATTGACACCACCAAGGGTGCGGAGCTCTGCTGGGGCTAAGGTCCGGCTTGTCTGACACACACGAGGGGCGGACCGTGCGTCCGCCCCTTGCTTAGCAACTGGGAGGAGAACCCATGTCCAGCGATTCCGATCTGGACGCGGCCAGCGTCGCGCGCACAGAAACCGTCGCCACTTTCGACCATGAGCCGACAGGCCTGCTGTCCCGGCTGCAGCATGCGCTGCATAGTTCGCCATCGCTGGTGCCGCTGATCGTCCTGGTGCTGTCGGTCGCCATCTTCGGCGCGCTGCTTGGCGGCAAGTTCTTTTCCACCTTCGCGCTGACGCTGATCCTGCAACAGGTGGCCATTGTCGGTATTGTGGGCGCCGCGCAATCGCTGGTGATCCTGACCGCCGGCATTGACCTCTCGGTCGGCGCCATCATGGTGCTGAGCTCGGTGGTCATGGGCCAGTTCACCTTCCGCTACGGCCTGCCGCCCGTTGCCTCCATTGCCATCGGCCTGGCCCTGGGCACCCTTGTCGGCTTCATCAATGGCTGGCTCATCGCCCGCATCAAGCTGCCGCCCTTCATCGTGACGCTGGGCGTCTGGCAGATCGCGCTGGCGGCCAACTTCCTTTATTCGGGCAACGAGACCATCCGCGCCCAGGAAATCGAGACCAACGCGCCGCTCCTGCAGTTCTTCGGCCAGACCATCAATATCGGTGGTGCGGTCTTCACCTATGGCGTGATCTTCTTCGTACTATTGGTACTGCTGCTGGCCTATGTACTCCGCCACACCGCCTGGGGCCGGCATGTCTATGCCGTGGGTGACGATCCCGATGCGGCGGAACTCTCCGGCGTCAACACCCGCAAGGTGCTGATCTCGGTCTATATGCTGTCCGGCCTCATCTGCGCTTTTGCCGGCTGGGCCCTGATCGGCCGCATCGGCTCGGTCTCCCCCACCTCGGGCCAGTCGGCCAATATCGAAAGCATCACCGCCGTGGTGATCGGCGGCATCTCGCTGTTCGGGGGCCGCGGCTCGATCCTGGGCATGCTGTTCGGCGCGTTGATCGTGGGCGTGTTCTCGCTCGGCCTGCGCCTGCTCGGTGCCGACGCGCAGTGGACCTACCTGCTCATCGGCGCCCTCATCATTGCCGCCGTGGCGGTGGACCAGTGGATCAGGAAGGTATCGGTCTGATGGAACCCATTCTCAAGGCCCGTGGCCTCTCCAAGCGCTATGGCAAGGTCACCGCGCTCGACAACTGCGACTTCGACCTGATGCCCGGCGAAATCCTGGCTGTCATCGGCGACAATGGCGCCGGCAAGTCGTCGCTGATCAAGGCCCTGTCGGGGGCCATCACTCCCGATAGCGGCGAAATCTTCCTCGACGGGCAGCAGGTGAGCTTCAATTCGCCCATCGCCGCCCGCCTCGCCGGAGTGGAAACCGTCTACCAGACCCTCGCCATGTCGCCGGCTTTGTCGATCGCCGACAACATGTTCATGGGGCGCGAATTGCGCAAACCGGGCATCATGGGGAGCCTGTTCCGCCAGCTCGACCGGCCAGCCATGGAACGGATCGCGCGCGAAAAGCTGAGCGAACTGGGCCTGATGACCATCCAGAACATCAACCAGGCGGTTGAAACCCTGTCGGGCGGCCAGCGCCAGGGCGTTGCGGTGGCCCGCGCGGCTGCCTTCGGTAGCAAGGTCATCATCCTCGATGAACCGACGGCCGCGCTGGGGGTCAAGGAGTCGCGCCGGGTGCTCGACCTGATCCAGGATGTGCGGGCGCGCGGCATCCCCATCATCCTGATCAGCCACAACATGCCGCACGTCTTCGAGGTCGCCGACCGCATCCACGTGCATCGGCTGGGCAAGCGCCTCTGCGTCATCGACCCCAAGGACTATACCATGTCCGACGCGGTGGCCTTCATGACCGGCGCCAAGGCCGCCCCGGGTCTGGCTCTGGCCTAAATGCTGACCGCCTCGCCATCGCGCGAGGCGGACAGCTTGATCGCGTCCCACAGCCGGGCAAAGCGCAGGCCATTGGCCACCGTGGACGGGTTGGCGAGCCGCCCGTCCCGCACGGCCTGGAAGGTCTGCATTGGCGTATCGCGGGTCTCCCCTTCCTCGCGCGGCTCGGCGACGCCGCCAACGCTGATTTCCCGCCACTTCCCCCAGGCATCGATGCGGACGATGGCGTTGGTGTAAAAGAAGGTGATTGCCGAAGCGCAGCCCGGCGGGCCATCGCCAGCGGCATTCAGCGTCACCACGGCACCATTGGCCAGGCGGGCCGCCACGGCAGTGGCCAGGTCGACGGCAATGCCGCGATTGTTGGCATAGGCCGAAAGCCGGGCGAACTCGGCGTCGGCCAGCACGCAGACCGTATTCATCATGTGCGCGCCGGTATCGAACATGAACCCGCCGCCCGATATGGCCGGGTTCTGCTTCCACTGGCCGGCATAGTTGGTCTTCCAGCCCTCCCAGATCGAGGCGCTGACGCTGACCAGGTCGCCGAATTCACCCCGCCGCGCCCGGTCGCGCGTGTCGTGGACCAGCGGCGACAATCCCCCCTGGAAGGCGATGACCACGGTCCGGCCGGTGCGCTTCTCGGCTTCGACGAGGGCGAGAGCCTCCTCGACCGTCGTCACCATCGGCTTTTCCAGCAGCAGGTCATAGCCCGCTTCGATCACCGCCAGGGCATTGGCGCCGTGGAACACATGCGGGGTCGACACATAGACGGCATCCATCTGGCCCTGGAGCGCGGCCAGCATGATTTCGGCGTCGTCATATTCGGCTGGCCGCAATGCGCCCGCTGCTTCGCAGGTGTCGCCGAAACGCTGACGCGACATCGCGCTGACTTCGGCCGTGGCGACGATGCGCACATCGTCCATCGCCGCCCAGCCGCGGGCATAGTCCGCCGCCTTCAAACCTGCCCCGATAACACCCAGCCGCAGCACCATGACCGTCTCCCGCACTCAATCGGCGGGCAGGCGTACACGCCTCTGCGGCGTTCGCCTAGAGGCGTTGGCCCGCCGCGTCGAAGGCGAGGCAAGCAGCTGGGTCGATACCGACATTGACCTGCGCGCCGGCCGGGATAGCCGAATGGCCCTTCTGCTGTACGGTGATCTTGGCCCCGTTGCGACCCGTGGCATAGACATAGGAGACGCCACCGAGCTGCTCGACCACCTGGGCAGTCGCGGTCAGTACCGTGCCGCCCGCATCGAGGAAGTGCTCGGGCCGGATCCCCATGGTCACTGTATCGCCGACCTTGGCAGTGGTGCCACGCGTGCGCACGACAACCGGGCTGCCATCGAAATCGACCGGCTGCAGCGTCACCGTCTGTCCATCGCTGGCGACGACGTTGGCCGCCAGGAAATTCATGCGCGGCGAGCCGATGAACCCGGCCACGAAGATATTGTCGGGATTGTCATAGAGCTCGATCGGCGAACCCTGCTGTTCGATGCGGCCAGCGCGCAGCACCACGATCTTGTCGGCCAGCGTCATGGCCTCGACCTGGTCATGCGTCACATAGACCATGGTCGCGCCCAGCTCCTGGTGCAGCTTGGCGATCTCGATGCGCATCTGCACGCGCAGCTCGGCGTCGAGGTTGGAAAGCGGCTCGTCGAACAGGAAGGCCTTGGGCTGGCGCACGATGGCGCGGCCGATTGCGACACGCTGGCGCTGCCCGCCGGAAAGCTGGCGCGGCTTGCGGTCGAGGAGATCGTTGAGCTCGAGCGTGCGGGCCGCTTCCGCCACGCGAACGGCCACCTGCTCGCGCGGCATGCCGCCCATCCGCAGGCCAAAGCCGAGATTCTGCTCCACGGTCATGTGCGGATAGAGCGCATAGCTTTGGAACACCATGGCCACCCCGCGCTCGGACGGGTCGAATTCGGTGACGTCCTCGCCCCCGATCAGCACCTGGCCGGCGCTGGGTTCCTCGAGGCCCGAAATGGTGCGCAGCAGGGTGGACTTGCCGCAGCCCGACGGGCCGACAAACACCACGAACTCGCCGTCGGCAATGTCCAGGTTAATGCCATGCAGCACCGGCACGCTGCCGAAGCTCTTGTTGATCCCGCGCAGTTTCAGCTCGGCCATAATGCGTTTCCTCCCATTCGCCGGTGTCGATGGTCTGGGCCATCTGGCACCGCGGCGGACCTTGCCTGTCCGCATCGGCATTTAGTGAGTCATCAAAACTAAAAGGCAAGGCGTATTTGCCTTTCATATTCACGCCAGATGCGCCCATCCCTGGTCAAATATCTGGCACAGAAGAAAAAAATCCATCCTTGAATTCGGACAGTGTTCCTGACCTAGCATTGAGGGACGTACCTCTTGCCTATCTTTTACGGAATGCGTAGAAAGTATCAAGCGGGGATTGTGCGGAGGATGCGCGGCCCTGTTTGCAGCCAGGAAGGTCCGCAAGAGCACCCCCGAGCTGTCGTGAGGACATGAGGAGAAACCAATGAAGCGTTTTGCGCTCGCCGCAATGCTGGGACTGGCCTTGGCCATGCCTGTCCAGGCCCAGACCGTGGTGAAACATCTGCACATCACCACCATTCCCGCCGAAGTGGAGCTGATGAATTCCATCGCCGCCGACTTCATGGCGCAGAATCCCGACATCAAGGTCGAACTGCCCTTCCTTGAAAACGAGGCATTCAAGGCCAAGCTGACCACGCTGCTGCAGTCGGCCGATGCGCCGGACGTGTTCCACTCGTGGGGTGGCGGCGTGTTCTACGAGCAGGCTGCTGCCGGCGTGCTGCGCCCGATCGAGGACGTACTGAGCGATGAAGCCAAGGCCAATGTCGGCACAGCCGGCGTGTCCGCCTTCACCGCTCCCGACGGCCACCTCTATGGCGTCGCCCGCGACGTCAGCGAAGTCGTGCTCTGGTACAACAAGACCCTGTTCGAGAAGGCCGGCGTCGATCCGGCCAGCATGTCGACCTGGGATGGTTTCCTGGCCGGCGTGCAGAAATTCAAGGATGCGGGTATCACCCCGATCGCCATCGGCGCCAAGGACAAGTGGCCGGCGCACTTCTGGTGGTCCAAGCTCGTTGTCCGCCTGGCTGGCCAGGAAGGCTTCGAAGCCGCGGCCCGTGGTGAAGGCGACGGCTTTGCCGGCGAGGATTTCGTCAAGGCCGGCGAATATTTCCTGCAGCTTGCTGCGCTCGATCCCTGGCAGGAAGGCTTCCTTGCCGCCACCTATGGCGACGCTTCCGGCTATTTCGGCGATGGCCAGGCCGCCATGCACCTGATGGGCGACTGGGACTACGGCGCCATGAAGGACAACTCGGCCAACAAGGCCGGTATCCCGGACGAAGAACTGGGCATCCTGCCCTTCCCGACCATCGAAGGCGGCAAGGGCGACCCCACCGACACCCTGGGCGGCCTGGGCGGCGTGCTGTTCTCCAAGAACGCCTCCGATGCGGCCATCAAGTGGATCGAGTTCTTCAACAGCCCGGAGAACCAGGCCAAGTATGCCAAGGAAGCCTACTATATCCCGATCGCCAAGGGTGCGGCCGACGGCATGACCAACCCGTTCAAGGCGCAGATCGCCCAGAACATCGGCAACGCCCACTGGCACGCCAACTTCTTCGATCAGGCCCTGGGCCCCAATGTCGGCGGCGTCGTCAACGACGTCTCGGCTGAGCTGGCCGGCAATGCCATGAGCGCTGAAGAAGCTGCCGAGCTGATCAAGGAAGCCGTCGACGACTCGCTCTGAGTTCGACACGGAGCGCACCGGCGGACGGTATTCCCTTTCCGTCCGCCGGGCGCCAGTTCTACACTGCCCCAGGGCAGCAATGCCCGCCTCCGGCAGGCTGAATGGTTGGGGAGGACCACGATATGGCAAGCGTTGCCACTGGCGCAGACATGGTGACCGCGGTCATCCCGCGCCGCCGCCGCTACATGGAGCGCAAGAGCCTGCTGCCGCTGCTGCTCTTCCTGCCGCCGGCGCTGATTCTGTTCACGGTCTTCGTCGTCCTGCCCATGGTCGATGCCGCCACCTTCTCGTTCTTTGACTGGAACGGCTATGGCCCCATCACCGATTTCGTCGGTTTCGAAAACTATGCCGACGTGGTGACCCACCGCAATTTCGGCACGGCGGTGCGCAACAGCCTGATCGTCGTTGCAGTTTCGCTGTTGATCCAGCTGCCCCTGGCCATGTGGTGCGCCATCGCGCTAGCCGAGCGCGGGGTCCATATCAATGTGCTGCGCGTGCTGTTCTTCCTGCCCTATATGCTGGCTGAGGTGGCGGCCGGCCTGATCTGGAAATTCGTGTACGACGGCAATTACGGCCTGCTGCCGGCCATCGGCAGCGCCATTGGCGTCGATATGCCCTTCGTGCTGGGCGACAAGCTCTGGGTGATCCCCGCCATCATGCTGGTCATCACCTGGAAGTATTTTGGCTTCCACATGATGATCTTCATTGCCGGCCTTCAATCCATCCCCAACGAAGTCATCGAGGCGGCCCGGCTCGACGGCGTCAAGAAGTGGCAGATCGTCCGCCACATCAAGATCCCGATGATCCGCTCGGCCATCGTCATCTCGGTCTTTTTCGCCATAACCGGCGCGCTGCAGCTGTTCGACCTGATCATTCCGCTCAGCAATGGTGGCCCGTCCCATTCGAGCCACACCATCGTGACCTTCCTCTACCAGTTCGGCATCCTGCGCATGAAGCTTGGCTTTGGTGGTGCGGTCAGCGTGATCCTGTTTATCGCCTGCGTGATCGTGGCGCTGGCCTATCGTCGCATTCTCTTCAGGGTGGAGCAGAACTGATGGCCGACATCTCCCGCAAGCGCCAGTCGGTCATCTCGCCCCTGCAGTGGCTGAGCCTGGTTATCGTGGCGCTCTTCGTCATCGTGCCATTCTACACCACCGCCCTGGGCGGCTTCAAAGAGATCGGCGAACTGCGCGTCAATCCGTTCGGGCTGCCGGCCAGCTGGGACCCGGTCCGCTTCGTCGAAATCCTGGGCGGGCCGCGCTATTTCTCCTCGCTGGGCAACTCCCTGCTGATCGCCGTGGGCACGGTGGTCCTGTCCACCCTGGTCGCCTCCATGACGGCCTTTGCCCTGGCCCATATCAAGTTCTTTGGCAGCAAGTTCATTCTGGGCTATCTGATGCTGGGCCTGCTCTTTCCCACGGCCACCGGCATCCTGCCGCTCTTCATCAAGATGCGTGACCTAGGGATGCTCGACAGCCACTGGGGCATCATCATTGTCCAGGTGGCGTTCAGCGTGTCCTTCTCGGTGCTGCTGTTCCACAATTTCTTCAAGGAACTGCCCAAGGAACTGGTTGATGCCGCACGCATGGACAATTGCGGCTACATCAAAATCTACTGGTATGTGACCCTGCCGCTGAGCCTGCCGATCATTGCCACCGTCGGTGTGTTCAATTTCGTCGGCAGCTGGAACAGTTTCCTGCTGCCGCTGATCGTGCTTAACAGCGAGGCGAAATATACCTGGCCGCTCGGCATCATGCAGTTCCAGGGCCAGTACGGGTCCGACTGGCCGCGCATCCTGGCCTTCCTGACGCTTTCCATCATGCCGGCCATCGCCTTCTTCCTCCTGGCTCAGCGCTACATCATCTCGGGCCTCACGGGCGGCGCGGTAAAGGGCTAGGGAACCGCATCGGGCGCCAACGCACAGGCAGGTGCCTTGGCGTCCCAGACGATCTCGACGGTCGCGTGACTAATGCCGTAGTCGGCGCGCAGGGCCGCCTTGGTAGCCTGGGTGACCGCCCCGGCATCGGCGCCCGGCGCCAGCGCGATTTCGAGCGTTGCCACCGGCCGGCCCGAAGTGATGGACCACACATGCACATGCCGCACCGCGACAAGTCCGGGCACCTTGGCGACCAGCGCCCGGCTCAAATCCTCGATCACCACGTTACCCGGCGTGCCTTCCATCAGGATATGCAGCGAGCCGCGGAACAGGGTCCAGCCGCTACGCAGGATGAGCAGGCTCACGATCACCGAAAGGATGGGGTCTATGGGCATCCAGCCGGTGAGCCATATGATCACGGCTGCCGCGATGGCGCCGACTGAGCCGAGAAGGTCACCCAGCACATGCACCATGGCGCCGCGGATATTGACGTGGCTCTTGTCGCCGCGTGAGAGCACCAGAAACACGACCACGTTGATGACCAGGCCCAGGCAGGCCACCAGCAGCATCGGGCCTGCCAGCACCTCATGCGGATCGAGCAGGCGCTGCACCGATTCCCACAGGATCCATCCGGTCAGCGCGAACAGCGTTACCGCATTGATCAGCCCGGCCACGACCTCGAGCCGCATATAGCCAAAGGTGCGCTTGCCATCTGAAGCCCGGCGGCCGAAGCGAAACGCGGCCCAGGCAAGCAGCAGCGCAGCCGCATCGGTCAGCATGTGCCCGGCATCGGCAATCAGCGCCAGCGAGCCCGAGAGCAACCCCGCCACGACCTCGGCCACCATGAAGCCGGCCGTGAGCAGGAAGCCGATCAGCACCACGCGCTCATTGCCCGCGCTGACCGTGGGGGCATGGCTGTGGGCGTGCCCGGCATGGTCATGCGACCCGTGATTGTCGTGGGCGTGATCGTGACCGTTGTAATCGTGGTCATGAGCATGGTCGTTCTCATGGCCCGCATGGTCGTGCTCATGGCCGGCATGGTCATGCCCATGCCCCATCGGCCCCTGTTCCTTGCTGCCCTTCGCCATCGATCACTCCTCGATTCATCATATGAATACATGTTCATATGTGTAGATCAAGGCAATTGTCGCCGGAGGCCTGCGGTCAGCTGTCGCTGTCTTCGCCGTAGTCTTCCATCGCATGCTCGACCATGTCGGCCAGCATGCGCGCGATATGCTGGTCGGCTGTCTCGTAGAACACCTGTTTATTGCGTCGCGTTCCGCGCACCAGCCGCGCCGCCCGCAACAGCCGCAAATGGTGACTGACCAGCGACGGCGAAGCATTGACCGTCTTGGCGATGTCGCCCACCGCAATCGGCGCGGCGAGACACGCAAGCAGCACGCGCAGCCGTGTCGGATCGCCCAGCAGGCGATAGGTTTCAGCAATGACGGAAATCTGGGCGTCGCTGGGTGAGTTCAAGGGGCTGACTCGATGGGCTTGCTGCCCAAGAGGTACGGCGCTTCGGCGCGCGGCGCCAGAGGGATGGACCAGACCATCCGGGGTGGCCCCATCGGGCGCATCATGCCAAGCTGGCGAAAAACCGAGAAGGGAGTCGTCCATGAGCTACCGCGCGCTGGTCACCGACAGGGATGCCGACGGCAAGGTGACATCGTCGGTACAGATCATCGACAATACGCGCCTGCCCGACGGCGACGTAACCGTGGACATCGATTGGGCTGGCCTCAACTACAAGGACGGCCTGTGCCTCACCGGCGGAGGTGGGCTGGTGCGCAACTACCCCCATATCGGCGGCATCGATTTTGCCGGCACGGTGCGCAACAGCAGCGACCCCCGCTACAAGGTAGACGATGCCGTGCTCCTCACGGGCTGGCGCGTCGGCGAAACCCACTGGGGTGGCTATGCCGAGCGGGCCCGTGTGCATGCCGACTGGCTGGTCCCGCTGCCGCACGGCATGAGCACGCGCGACGTCATGATTGTCGGCACCGCGGGCCTTACCGCCATGCTGGCCATCGACCGGCTAGAAGCTGGGGGACTGACGCCCGAAGCCGGCGAGGTGCTGGTGACGGGCGCTGCGGGTGGCGTCGGGACGATCGCCACGAGCCTGCTGACCCGGTTGGGCTATCACGTCACCGCTCTTTCGGGCCGGCCGCAGCACGCCGACGCCCTTCGCGCCCTTGGCGCAGCGACGGTCATCGATCGTACAGAATTCCTGGGCCAGCCAGACAAGCCCCTGGAATCGGCGCGGTTCGCCGCTGCCATCGACAGCGTCGGCGGCCGGGTATTGAGCAAGCTGCTCAGGCAGGTCAAGTATGGTGGCCAGGTGGCCAGCGTCGGCAATGCCGGAGGCATCGAACTCTCGACCAACGTCCTGCCGTTCATCTTGCGCGGGGTCAGCCTGCTGGGCATCGACAGCGTCATGCAACCCTATGCAACCCGCGTAAAGGCCTGGCGCCGCATCGCCCTGACGCTCGATCTGGCTGCCTATGCCGGCCTGGTGCGGGAGATCGGGCTGGAGGATCTGCCGGCCGCGGCGGAACACATCCTAGCCGGCGAGATCAAGGGCCGGGTGCTGGTGCGCCCGCGCTAGCGATAACCGGCAGCCTGCAGCTCGAACAGCTCGGCGTAGCGTCCGCGCTTTGCCAGGAGCTCGTCGTGGCTGCCCGCCTCCTCGATGGCACCATTTTCCAGCACGAGAATCCGATCGGCCATGCGCACGGTCGAGAAGCGGTGCGAGATGATGACTGCGGTCTTGCCCGCGGCGAGGCTCTTGAACCGGCTGAACACTTCGGCCTCTGCCTTGGCGTCGAGCGCCGCGGTCGGTTCGTCCAGGATGATCAGGTCCGCGTCGCGCATATAGGCCCGGGCGATGGCGACCTTCTGCCATTCGCCACCACTGAGATCGCGCCCCTTCTTGAACAGGCGTCCCAGCTGCTGGTCATAGCCCTCGGGCAGCTTGGCGATGACGGCATCGGCCAGGCTTCGCTCGGCGGCATCCTCGATGCGCTCCTGATTGCCTTGCTCCTCGATGCGGCCCACGCCGATATTCTCGCGAGCGCTGAGGCTGTAGCGAATGAAGTCCTGGAAGATCACCCCGATATGGGCATGGATGTCGGCAACGGCGAAATCCCTCAGGTCAATGCCATCGACCGTGATGCGACCCTCGTCGGGATCGTAGAGCCGGGTAAGGAGCTTGACGATGGTGGTCTTGCCCGCCCCGTTCTCGCCCACCAATGCCAGCGTCTCGCCGGCCTTGAGGGTAAAGCTCAGGTGCCGGATGGCCCAGCCATCGGTATCGGGATAGCGGAAGCCGACATTTTCGAAGGCAATGCCCTGGCGGATCGGCGCCGGAAACGGTTGGGGACTGGCCGGCGACAGGACGGTCGGTTCGATCTCGAAGAAGCTGAACAGGTCATCCAGATACATCGACTGGCCGGCAATGCTGGTGAAGCCGAGCAGGATCTTCTGGAACAGCCCGTTGAGGCGCAGGAACGATCCGGAGAGAAAGGCCAGGTCGCCGATGGAAAACTCCCCGCTGATCGTGCGCCAGACGATGAAGCCATAAGCGCCGTAGTAGGTAAGCGTCGAAATGGCCGAAAACAGCGCGCCCCACAGTGCCCGCTGCGTCGAAAGCGTGCGGTTCTCGAGATAGATCGTGTGGGCCAGCTGCTTGAAGCGGCTGATAAGGAAATCGCCAAGTCCGAAGAGCTTGAGCTCCTTGGCCGTCTCGGCGCTGGCGCCGATATAGCGGATATATTCGAGTTCGCGCCGCTCCGGCGTGCGCCAGCGGCTCATGAAATAGGCCAGGGTGTTGAAGCGCGTCTCGCCCCAGATGGCCGGCACGAAGCTCAGTGGCAGCAGCAGGATCAGCCAAGGGGCGTAGATGAAGAGGCCCGCGCCCAGCGTCACCACGGTGATCATGTCCTGCGCCTGGCCGAACATCTGGCTGAGGAGCGCATTGCGGCCCGCTGCCTGGCGTCGCGCGCGCTCGAGCCGGTCCTGGTATTCGGCCGATTCGAAATGCATGAGGTCGAGCCGCGCCGCATGCGCCATCAGCTCGACGCTGACTTGGTTGGAATGGAGTTCCGACAGCACCGAATCCACCAGCCCCGTGGCTCGCGCGAGCAGGTCCGAACCGATCACCAGTGCCAGTTCGACGGCCAGCAGCACCAGCACGGTCGATAGCGCGCCTGCGCTCCACCAATCGACAAAGTCGGACCCGGGTGGGGTGATAGTGGTGAGGCGGACCACTTCGTCGATGATCAGCTTGCCCACATAGAGCATGGCCACCGGCTGTACCGACGAGATCAGCCTGAGACCGATGCTGGCGGCGGTGAGCACCCGGCTGGTGCGCCAGATCTGAGCAACGAGCCGTCCGAGATGGCGGAGATTCTCGATGCGCTGGCGGAAAGTGGGGGCTTGCTCGGGCGTGGGCGGCGGGCGGCGCCCGGGAAGGTCGGTCATATCAGGATGATAGCGGCGGGCTAAGCAGGGGCAAACTAAATTTGCGGCAATCTACCCCACCCACCGCGCGGCACCTCCCCCTCGACGGGGGAGGTTGGGAGGGGGTGTTGGGTGGCACGATCTGCATCGTGGCCAACCGCCCCCACCCTTGACCCTCCCCGCTAGGGGGGAGGGTGTCGACGAGATTTCAGCCGATCAATACCGTTCGAATGCCTTGGGCTTGTTGCCCATGATGGTTTCGATCTTCTCGATCACGTCTGCAGTGAGCTTGGCCTTGGACTTCAGCGCCGAAAGGTTGTCCGCCAGTTGCGCCTTCTTGGAAGCGCCCAGGATCACCGTCGAGACATGCGGGTTGTGGAGGCACCAGAGCAGCGCCAGATGATGCACCGGCAGGCCGATCTCCTTGGCGAGGCCAGCCAGCTGCTTGATCTTCTCCAGCTTCCGTTTGCCTTCTTCGCTGGTCCATTCCTTCTTGAGCCATTCATAGCCGGGCAGGTTCATGCGGCTGTCAGCCGGGATCCCGTCATTATACTTGCCGGTGAGCGCGCCCGAAGCGAGCGGCGACCAGATCGTGGTGCCCAGGCCCATCAGGTCATACAGCGGCAGATAGTCATGCTCGACCTTTTCGCGGACGAAGAGATTGTATTGCGGCTGCTCCATCTGCGGGCCGATGAGGTTGTTTGCCCGCGCAAAGGCCCAGGCTTCGGTGAGCTGCTGCGCGTTCCATTCCGAGGTGCCCCAATAGAGCACCTTGCCCTGGGTGATGAGGTTGTGCATCGCCCACACGGTTTCCTCGATCGGCGTGTCGATGTCGGGGCGGTGGCAGAAATAGAGGTCGAGATAGTCGACGCGCAGGCGCTTGAGTGCGGCATGGGCCGCTTCTGTCACATGCTTGCGGGAGAGGCCCTTCTGCGTCGGCTTGCTGCCGCCCCAGAACACCTTGGACGAGACGGCATAGCTGTCCCGGCTCCAGCCCAGCTTGCTGAGCGCAGCGCCCATCAGCGCTTCCGATTCACCGGCCTCGTACCCTTCTGCATTGTCGAAGAAGTTGACGCCTTCGTCATAGGCCAGGCCCATCAGAGATAGGGCCTCCTTCTCGTCAACCTGCTTGCTGAAGGTGACCCAGCTGCCGAGAGACAGTTCGCTGACCTTGAGGCCAGATTTGCCCAAGCGACGATATTCCATGACACTGTTCCTGCTGGTTTCGCGGCTCCCGGCCGCTCTGTAAATTCATCGGCATTCGCCGATGTAGTAGCGCTAATACTGTCTGGCGGGCTGTCTGTAAAGCGCCGTGCCGAACGTCATTGAACTATGACGGACGCCGTCGCGTTCGATGTGAACGGAAAGGATCGAGCCATGCTGAAAGACAAGAATTCATCGGCAATCGTTGCCGTCAAGGATATCGCCGCCGCCCGCGGATTCTATGTGGACACGCTCGGCCTCGAGCCACTGCAGGACAGCGACGACATGCTGGTCCTCAACACCGGCTCGACCCAGCTGGTCGTCTATGTCTCCGACTATGCCGGCACCAACAAGGCCAATGCGGTGGCCTGGGGCGTGGGCGAAGAGATCGAGGCCATCGTCTCGGCCCTGTTGGGCAAGGGCGTGAGCTTCGAGCACTACCCGGAAATGCCTGGCGAGTATTCCGGCGGCATCCATTCGAGCGGCGACTTCAAGGCCGCGTGGTTCAAGGACCCCGACGGCAATATTCTGCACCTGAACAATATGTAGGGGTAGCCTAGGGCCGCTCGCGCAGGAACTTGGCCAGGTTGTCGGTGATGTGATGCACATGCGGGCCGATCGCTCGTCCGAGCTCCCAGGCCTCGACCTGTTCGTGTGCGAAATCCTCGCCGGCCACCACCTGCACCGTTGCCATGCCCACTTCATGGGGCACGACCAGGTTCTTTTCGAGGTCGTCGAACATCACCGCCGTGGTGGGATCGATGCCATGCAGCGTGAGGAACCCCTCATAGGCCGCCTTGTGCGGCTTGGGCAGATAGGTCATGGCGCGGATATCGTGCACATGCTCGAAAATGTCGTCGCAGCCCAGGCGGCGCAACACCGATCGCGCGTGGCCGGTATCGCCATTGGTGAGAATGAACTTGCGGCCGGGCAGGGCGCGGATCGCCTCGACCAGGTCGGGATGGGCATCGACCGGCGAATAGTCGATGGCATGTACGGTGCTGAGGAAGTGATCGGGGTCGATCTCGTGCCGCAGCATCAGCCCGTTCAGCGTCGTGCCATAATCCCGGTAGTAGCTCTTCTGCAGGTCGCGGGCCGCCTCGAAATCGAGCTTGGTCACGTCCATCACATAACTGGTGATGCGCGTGTCGATCTGGGCAAACAGGTTGCAGCTGCGGGGGTAGAGGGTGTTGTCGAGGTCGAACACCCAGTCGGTAATGTGGCTGAGACTGCGCGGCACAGGGGGCGTCATGTCGTTCATGGTCGACAGATACTACGTCACAATCCTGAAGGTTTCATCTAACGAGTATGTGCCCATCAAAAGACGAAGCCGCGCCCGAGGGGGCGCGGCTCCAGCATAGGTGTTGTAGCCGATTAGTCCGCGGCGGGCGCTGCGGTGTTGGCTTCGACGGCCAGACCCAGTGCACTGATCAGGCCGGCAGGGTTGGCGGCGGCGGCCATCAGGACCAGCAGCGAAGTCGGGGAGGGCGGCGCGATCTTGACTTCGAGGCTCTTGGGGTCGTCGAGGAAGGCCGAGACCGGCGGGACGATGACGTCGTTGAGGGCCGGAATGCCGGTCTCTGCAATCATGCCCGGCAACATGGCCTTGATGCCTTCAACGAACGTGGCGCGGTCGGCACCCGACGAGGAGGCGAAGAAGTCCAGCAGCTTGGGCGCCAGGCCGGCATCGTCATAGCGCACCGAAGCGCCGATGATCGACACGCCCTGCATGATCGCCATGCCCTGCATCATCTGGGCCTGCGACTGCTCCTCGGTCATTTCGCCGCCGGCAGTCATGGCGCCCTGCATGGCGTAGATCTGGTCCAGCACGGCGGGGGTGAAGCCCGAAATATCGGTGGTGATGTTGAGCGCGCCCACATCGGCAAAGTCGAGCAGGAATTCGTGCACGGTCATGTGGCCGTCGGCCATCGACCAGCTCAGGTCGCCCGTGATGTTGCCGGTGATGGAGGTCAGTCCCAGGGCCTCGATGACGGCGCCGGCGGACGGATCTTCCTCGCTGACAGTGCTGAGGTCGGCGGTGATGTTGTTGACGGCAAAATTGGAGGTGAGGTCGGTCAGCTCGGTCGCGCCATGCTGCGGATTGAAGGTGGAGCCGGCCTGGATCGAGTCGATGGAGATGACCTCTTCGCCATCGCGGGTAATCGACAGCGCGCCAGTAGAGAAGTTTTCATAAAGCTGCATCAGTCCGATTGCCGGCACGGGATTGCCGGCGGGCAGGTAGAAGCCGTCGACGCGGATGTCTACAAGGCTGAGGTGACCGGCAGGCTCTTCGGCGAAATCGGTGTCGATGTCAGGGATGGTCAGCGATTCAGCCATGTAGCTGCCATCGGCATTTTCGACAACACCCGAGAAGGTGAGCTCGGTGTCGAAGGTCATGGTTTCCATCGGCGCCTCGGGGGTCGAGACGACGGTGATGCTGCCCCCGTCGATGGTGATGGTATCGCCATCGAGGGTGGCTTCGCCCAGGGTCACATCGTAGCCGATGGTCTTGTAGACTTCGATGATGCGGTCGGCAAAAGCCTGCGCTTCGAGCGCATTGGCCTGGCCCATCATCACGGCGGTGGCAACGCCACCGAGCAGCATCGTGGCGGCAATTTTAGTGATCTTCATCGTCTTCTCCGGCTTTGTTTGCTTTGGTTTTTGTCGGGGCAGGCGCTGAACAGTAGTGTTGGGCCCATCTCCCCCGCAGATGGTCCCTTGTCCGATGATTTGCAATAGAAACCGCCGCCGATGCGGCGCAAGATTTCTATTCGCGGTTTATTGCGGCATAACGATGTACCGCAGATGAACGTCCCGTTCAGCCGCGTTCACGATCGAGAAACTGCCGATAAGCCGGGTTGTCGGTCTCGTTCCAATAGGGAAATCCGATGGCGTCGATATGGGCGATGAAGTCGTCCCTTGTCGCCGCGGGCACCTGCACGCCCACCAGCACGCGTCCATAGTCGGCGCCGTGGTTGCGATAGTGGAACAGCGAGATATTCCACCCGTCGTTGAGCCCCTCGAGAAACTTGAGCAAGGCACCCGGCCTTTCCGGAAACTGGAAGCGATAGACGGCTTCGTCATCGAGGTCGCTGACCCGCCCGCCCACCATGTGGCGGACATGGAGCTTGGCCACCTCGTTGTCCGTCATGTCGATGACCCCAAGCCCGTGGCCCTCGAGCAGGGCGATGATCTCCTGCTTTTCGGCATCACCCCGCGTCAGCTTGATGCCCACGAAGATCTTGGCCGTGGCGCCATGGGCGAAGCGATAGTTGAATTCAGTGATCGACCGCTGCCCCAACAGGCGGATGAAGGCGCGGTAGCTGCCGGCGCGTTCGGGAATCTCGACGCTGAACAGGGCCTCGGCCCGCTCGCCGATTTCGGCGCGCTCGGCTACGTAGCGCAGGCGGTCGAAATTGACATTGGCGCCTGAATTGATGGCGATCAGCGCCCCCGCGGGAGCTTCGCCCTGTTCGACCTGGCGCCGCAAGCCGGCCAATGCCAACGCGCCGGCCGGTTCGGCAATGGCCCGCATATCGTCGAAAATATCCTTGATGGCCGCGCAGATTTCGTCCGCCGTGACGGTAACAATGTCGTCGAGCAGCTCGCGGCACATGCGGAACGTTTCGGTGCCGACCTGCCGCACCGCCACGCCATCGGCGAACAGGCCCACCTGATCCAGCGCCACCGGATGGCCCGCGGCAATGGCGGCCTTCATGCTGGCAGCCTCCTCGGGCTCGACCCCGATCACCCGAATTTCAGGACGCAGGAATTTGACGAAGGCCGCAATGCCGGCGGCGAGACCGCCCCCGCCCACCGGCACATAGATGGCGCCGATATCGCCCGGATGCTGGCGCAGCAGCTCCATGCCCACAGTGCCCTGGCCGGCTATGACATCGGGATCGTCGAACGGATGCACCACGACATAGCCGTGCTTTGCCGCCAAGTCGGCGGCATGGGCTCGCGCGGCGTCGAACCCGTCGCCGAACAAGACCACTTCCCCGCCCAGCCGGCGCACGGCACCGACCTTGATGACGGGAGTCGTCGTCGGCATCACCACGATGGCGCGGATGCCAAGCCGCGTGGCCGACAGCGCCACCCCCTGCGCATGGTTGCCGGCCGAGGCGCAGATCACCCCGCGCGCCCGCTCGTCGGCAGTCAATTGCGCGATGCGATTATGGGCGCCGCGGATCTTGAACGAAAAGACCGGCTGCATGTCCTCCCGCTTGAGCAGCACTTGCGTCCCCAGCCGCGCCGACAGCAGGTTCATGGTCTCCAGCGGCGTCTGCTCGGCCACTTCATAGACCGAGGAGGTAAGGATGCGGCGGACATAATCCTGCATTGCGGGCGCTCCGGTGTTGGAGGGGGAGGGACGCCGCGGCGCGGAATTTGTCAACTGCCCGGCGGCACCCTCGGTCCGGCCTTGACCCGGCCTCCCCATGGGTGGAATGATCGGCAATCAGCGATGGAACCTGAAGGATTTGAGCATGAACGACTTCAACGCACAGGTCATTGCCGACTTCAAACAGCACGGCGGCAAGCCGGGCGGCTATTTCAAGAATGCCCCGGTGCTGCTGCTCTATACCACCGGCGCCAAATCCGGCGCTGAACGCCTGTCGCCTCTGATGTATCTGCAGCAGGACGACGATGGCCCCATCTACGTCTTCGCCTCCTATGGCGGCGCGCCCAAGGACCCGGCCTGGTTCCACAATCTGGTGGCCCATCCCGACGCTGAAATCGAGATTGGCGACGGCACAAGCATCGAGCGCATTCCGGTGCGCGCCCGCGTGCTGGAGGGCGACGAGCGTGATTCCATCTATGCCGAGCAGGCAAGGCGGTTCCCCCAATTTGCCGAATACGAGCAGAAGACCACACGTGAGGTGATCCCCGTCGTGGCGCTCACGCGGCGCTGACGCTTGCTTTCGGTTCTCTGTTTGTTCTAGTCTGCCCGGCGAGTCTTCCGGGGGTGCAGAATGCACAAGCGTCAAACAGCCCAACAGCCAGCCGAATCCAAGCTCAAGACCTTGGTGGTTCTCAGCGCCTTCGTGCGGGACGAGGAGGGCGAATTGCGACCGGCCTTTGAGCCGCGCGAACTTCCATCCGCCGACAAAGCCAAGATGGATGCGCGCCGCATGGCGGCCCAGGGCACCTATGCCGGCGTGATCAGCTGGTCGCGCACGGCCGATCTGGTCAATGGCGAGTTCGGTGATCCGGTGGTGCTGTTCCAGCACGGTGAAGTCCCGGACATGGAGTGAGCCGAGCCGTCCGGCTCAGTGTTCTTCGGTCTTGGCGTAAAGGCGAACCATGGTCAGGGGCTGGTCGAGAGGCTGCCAATAGACCTTGGCCACCAGATCGCGCTTGGCGCCGCTGCGCACCACCTTGATGCCAAGGGCGTCTCGCACGGCCGCTTCGGGGGATTGCACGCCGTCTACGACGATATCGGTATCGACCAGCGCCGCATCCTGGCGCAAGTCGACCACGCGGAAGCTTTTTGTCATCAGCTGAGTGTACGCCTCCCGACCGGCAATGACCACCCCATTAGCCGAGGCCATTCCGGAATGGCATGGCTGACCTGTCTCAATCAAATGATTGATTGAGTCTGCGGGCTCGTGTAGAACCGCCCGCGCCTTCATCTCAGATCCCGGCCGATGACCACCGACCCCTCCAGTGCCAGCAAACGCGAACGCGGCGACGACCGACGGGCCGCCATTGCAGAGGCCGCACGTCAGATCATCATCGAAAAGGGGCTCGAGGGGCTGCGCACCCGTGATATCGCCGCCCGCGTCGGCATCAATATCGCCACGCTGCACTATCACGTGCCGTCCAAGGAGGCGCTGATCGCCCTGGTGGCGGATTCGCTGCGCCAGGACTTCCGCGCCCAGGCCCAGCGCCATCCGCGTGACGGCAAGAACGCGCTGGAGCGCCTGCATCTTGAGTTCGACGACTTTCGCGAAACCGTGCGCGATATGCCCGAACTCATCATCATACTGACAGAACTTGGCGAGCGGGCGCGCAGAGATAGCGCCATCGCAGCGATCGTCACCCCGATGCACCAGTTCTGGCGCAACCAGTTCATCGAAATCTACCGCCTCGGCATCGCCGATGGCTCGTTCCGGCCAGACCTCGACCCCGAGGCGGCCGGCCTGATCACCACCGGCGCCATGTCCGACTGCTGGCGCCAGTCCACCGTCTCGCGCAGCGACCGGCTCGAAATCGTGCTGGCCGAACTTGAGCACTCCTTTATCCGCAAATCCTGATCCCGAGGGCTAACCATGTCTGACACCCACAACCCCGGAGCGGCAGCTGCTGCCCCCGACTCGCGCCGTTGGCTGGCGCTGTTCATCCTGCTCATCGCCAATTTCATGAACCTGATCGACGTGACCATCGTCAACGTCGCCCTGCCATCCATGCGCGAGGGCCTGGGCGCCACCGATTCGCAGATCGAGTGGGTGATTGCCGCCTATATCCTGGCCTTTGCCCTGGGCCTGCTGCCCTTCGGCCGCCTCGGCGACATCCTGGGCCGCACCACGCTGTTCCTATGGGGCGTTGCCGGTTTCACGGCCGCTTCGGCCCTTTGCGGCCTGGCCCCCAATATCGAGTTCCTCATCATCGCCCGCATCATCCAGGGCCTGGCCGGCGCCATGATGACGCCACAGGTGCTGGCCATCGCGACGGTGACGTTTCCGCCGCATGAGCGAGGCCAGGCCTTCTCGCTCTTCGGCCTATCGGCGGGTCTTGCCTCCGTCTGCGGGCCCATCCTGGGTGGCGTGCTGATCTCCGCCAATCTCTTCGGACTGTCCTGGCAGCCGATCTTTCTGGTCAACGTCCCGATCGGGATCGCGGCCGTTATTGCCGGCTGGTACCTGATCCCGCGCCTGCCGGGCCATGCGGGCATGAGCAATGACTATGTCGGCATCGGGCTGTTCGGCTTGGGCATCCTCGCGGTCGTCTTTCCCATCGTGGAAGGACGCGCCTATGGCTGGCCGCTCTGGGCCTTTGCGATGATCGCCGCCGGCGTGGTCCTTCTCGCCGTCTTCCTGCTGTGGACACGCCGCCGCGCCGCCGCGGGTCAGCCGCAACTGTTGAACTACGACCTCATCAGCAACAGGCAATTCGCGTTCGGTGCCTTCGTGGTGACCGTGTTCGCCTCCGGCATTCCGGGCATGTTCATGGTGATCTCGCTGCTCCTGCAGGGCGGCTTCAACTTCACCCCGCTTGAATCGGGCCTCACCAACACACCTTTCTCCGTGGGCGTCCTGATCGCCTCGGTGATTGCCGGTCGCTTCGGCGCTCGTTATCTGCGCGCTCGCCTGGCATTGGCCGGTGCCCTGTTGTCCTTCGGCATCGCCTGGCTGCATTTCTATATTGCCGGAGTCACCGATAGCATCGACCACTGGGCTTTCCTGCCGCCGCTGCTGATTGCCGGTATCGGTTTGGGCCTGGGCTTCTCCTCGCTGTTCCAGCTTGTGCTGGCGAATGTGCCGCCGCGCGACGCCGGGGCCGGCTCGGGCGCCCTGCAGGCCTTCCAGCAGGTGGGCGGTGCATTGGGCGTGGCCATCATCGGGGAAATCTTCTTCACCAACCTGGGCAACAGCTTTGCCGCCGGGGGAACCCCGCATGCCGCTTTTGCCAGCGCCTCGAGCCTGGCGCTCTGGTACGTGGTGGGCAGCTTCGCCCTGGTTCTGCTGCTGTCGCCGCTGTTCAAGGGGCCTAAGGCCGGCCCCGGGCGCGGCGGCGTGCCGGTCCAGCCGGCGCTGGTCGAAGCCTGATCGGAAAGGGCGCCCTCGGGCGCCCTTTTTCATTGTGCCGGTTGCGCCAGCGGCGTCAGGTCGACCCGGAACGCATAGAGCTTTTCCTGCATCCGCGCGCCCAGCGGCATGAACAGTGGCAGCATGAGGTCGCGCAGGCGCAGCGCCAGCCAGGATTGCGCCTGCTTCTGCGATCCCATGGCCCGGCCGATGCTGATGGCCTTTTGCAGGCGATCCCGCCGCAGCCCCTCGAACCGCCGGAAGGCGGTTGCGTAGTCCTGGCCCGCCGCGAGACACGTCGCGAGCACGATGCCATCTTCTATCGCCAGCGACGCGCCTTGCCCCGAATGGGGCGCCACGGCGTGCGCGGCATCCCCCAGCAGCAACACCCGGCCTGCCGACCAATGCGGCAACTCGGGCATGTCGTAGATGGGGTAGTGCCGGTCGACCCGAGGCGTGGCCGCGAGAATGGCCATCGTGTCCAGGGGGTCGCCGTCATGCATCGCCCCAAGCTGGCGGGCAAAGGCGGCCCCATCGCTCACCGGGCCGGCCTGACTCTCCGGCGCCGGGAAGGAGTTGAACCAGTAAACTGGCCCCGACCCCTCTGTGATATAGCCGAAGAAACCGCGGTGGCCGAACACCATGTTCATGATCCCGTCCGTGTCAGCCACCCCCGGCGCATCGGCGAAGCCGCCCGTTCCGATCAGGCCGGAATAGCGTGGCTGCGGCAGGTCCGGAAATACCAGCCGTCGCACAGTGGAGCGCAACCCGTCGCAGGCCAGCGCCAGGGCAAAGCGCTGCCTCTCGCCATTCGCCTCGAGCACTACGCCTTCTTCGTCCTGGTGTATGTCGGCAATGGGCGCGCCATGGTGGATGACAATGCCGGCAGCCTGAGCCGCGTCGAGCAACACGCCCGCCAGCGCGCCGCGCCGCAGGGTGATCGATCTAGCACCGTATTTTTCACCCTGGCTGCCATAATCCACCAGCGTCAGCCGCTTGCCCGCTTCGTTGAATACGGCAATGCCGCGCGTCGGCAGGCCTGCCGCCATCACCTGATCCAGAAGACCCAGGGCGCGCAGGCCATTGCAGCCATTGGGCGCCAAAGTCAGGAACAAGCCTTCCTCGCGCAACTGCTGCGGCGCGTGCCGCTCGAAGACCTCGGGCGCAAAGCCGGCCCGCTTGAGCGCCAGGGCTGTCGCCAGCCCACCGATACCGCCGCCACATATGGCAATGGTGGATGACCGTGAAAGCGGACTTGCATCGGGAACGGTGAGAACAGACATTGTACGAGCACCTAATTATTAGATGGTCGAACCATTAGATGATCGAACAATAATGTCAAGCCCGAGCAAGGATGACCTGATTTCGCAGCTGGGTGGGCTGGTGATGCGCTGGCAGGATGCCAACCAGCGCTATGACGAAGCCGTGGGCGCGCGCTGGGGCCTCAACGCCTCCGAGCGGCTTTGCCTGAGCTTTCTGATGCACGGCCCGCAGACCGCCAGTGCCATCGCCGCCGAGACACGGCTGACGCCGGCAGCAGTGACGGCACTGGTGGACCGGCTGGCGGAACGCGGCTTCGTGCGACGCCGCCCCGATGCCAACGATCGACGCAAGGTCATGGTCGAAGCCGCCGACGCGGCCCATGCCCTGGCGGCTCAGGCCTATGGTCCGCCGCAACAGGCGGGCGCGGCCATGCTGGCCCGCTACAGCGCCGCCGAACTGGACGCCTTCATCCGCATTCTCGAGGACTCGGTGGCACTGCAAAGGCGCTTGACCGAGGCGCTGATCGCCGAGGACGCGCAAAGCAAAGGGCCGCCCAGTGGGCGGCCCGAGCGAAAAGGCAGGACCGGCGGCTAGAACTTCCAGGCAAGACCGGCGCGAACCACCTGGTTGCTCGGCTCGCTCGTGCCGCCGCCCGGCACATTGTTGACGCCATAATGGGTCCAGGTGGCGTTGAGGCGCGCAATGATGTTCTGCGTGACCATCATGTCCACGCCCAATCCGAGCTGGAAGCCACCGGCGGTGAATTCGGTCGTGACGCCGCGGCTGGGGCTGAGGTCGAACCTGCCCCAGGAGTACCCAACCGTGCCATAGGCCAGCACGTTAGGGGCCACCGGGTAGCCCAGAGTGGCGCGCACCGCGGCATCCCACTTGAGCGCGCCATAGTTGAGGCCGCTATATTCGAACTGGGTGGCGACATTGTTCACTTCGGCATCGACGCCCAGCACGAACCAGTCGGTCAGCTGATAGCGATAGCCGGCGAACACGCCCGCGCTGCCGCCGATATCGCCCAGCAGCTGCTCGGGTGGTGGCAGGATGCCGGGCGCGCTTTCATGGCTCTTCATGCCGATGAGGCTCCCCTGGGCACCCAGGTAGAATCCGTCCCAGGCCGAGGACGTGGGCTGGTACATGTTGCTGGTGACCATGGGCGCCACCATGGACTGGGCCTGGGCCGTCGCAACCGGACCCAAAACGGCCAACGCCGCTACTGCCGCCAACTTGATCAATGAACGCATAACAAAGCCCCCGCACCTGATGGCTAAAATTTGCCATGAGTTTTCCGGACCGGGCTAGGGCAGTTGTGCCACACCCCGGTCAAATCGACCGAGCTGTGGCAAATGGTTAGCAAAGCGTCAATGCGACCAAGACGCTATCGAACGATCAGCGTGCCGGCGCCGAATTCGGTGAACAGCTCCACCAGCACGACATGGGGCATCTTGCCATTGAGGATGACCACGCCCTCGACGCCATTGTCGAGCGCTTCAAGGCACGTTTCGACCTTGGGGATCATGCCGCCCGAAATGGTGCCGTCGGCGATCAGCGCCTTGGCGTCGGCGACGCTGAGTTCGGGGATCAGCTTGCCGTCCTTGTCGAGCACGCCGGGCACGTCGGTGAGGAACAGCAGGCGTTTGGCCCCGAGCGAACCGGCAATGGCACCCGCAAAGGTGTCGGCATTGATGTTGTAGGTGTTGCCGTCGCGGCCGGGCGCCACCGGGGCGATGACCGGGATCATCTCCGAGCGTGCCAACAGGTCGAGCAGCGTGCGGTCGACCTCTACGGGCTCGCCGACAAAGCCCAGATCGAGCACCTTTTCGATATTGGACGTCGGGTCCGTCATGGTCTTGTGCGCCTTCTTGGCGAAGACCATGTTGCCGTCCTTGCCGCAAAGACCGATCGCCCACTCGCCCTCGGCGTTGATGAGCGCGACAATTTCCTTGTTGATCGAGCCGGCCAGCACCATTTCGACGATTTCCATCGTCCGCGCATCGGTCACGCGCAGGCCGCCCTCGAACTTGGATTCGATGCCCAGATTCTTCAGCATCGAAGCGATCTGCGGACCGCCGCCATGCACGACGATCGGGTTGACCTTGCTCTGCTTGAGCAGGGCGATGTCACGCGCAAAAGCCTGGCCCAGCTTGAGGTCGCCCATGGCATGGCCGCCATATTTCACCACGACGGTCTTGCCCTCGTAGCGCTGCATATAGGGCAGCGCCTGCGCCAGAATACCGGCGTCGTGGCTGAACCGGTCGTTCGAAGTCTGATCTGTCATGGACGGACCCAATCTGTTGGCAAAGCGGCGCAAAAAAGACCGCAAAGGGTCTAGAACAACAATAAGCAAAGGAAAAGGCGATTATGCCGCATTTGCGCATTGATCCAATATGCGCTCTGATTGCACCCTTGAGACCGCTCGGTAGAAGCGGCGGCGGAGGCAGACAAGTTTCATGACCACGACAACGCCGTCCCAGGAGATCGCCGATCTCATCGCCCGCTGCGCCCTGCGCGACCGGGCCGCGTTCCGCTCGCTTTACGAGCGCACCAGCGCGAAACTGTTTGGCGTGACCCTGCGTATCTTGAAGGACCGTTCGGAAGCCGAGGAGGCCATTCAGGAAGTCTATGTGAAGATCTGGCAGCGCGCCGATCGCTATGTAGCGGGCAATACCAGCCCCATCAGCTGGCTGGTGGCCGTGGCCCGCAACCATTCACTGGACATTTTGAGGGCCCGTCGCCCGGTTTCCGACGATATCGACGTGGCGCTCGAAATCCCCGACGGCGGTCCGACCCCGGAACGCGCCGCCGAGGACAATGACGAACGGGGCCGCATCGATTACTGCCTGGGCACGCTCGAACCCGATCGTGCCGAAGCGGTGCGCGGTGCCTATCTCGATGGCTATAGCTACGAGGAACTGGCAACGCGTTTCGCGGTGCCACTTAACACGATGCGGACCTGGCTGCGCCGGAGCCTCATCAAACTGAAAGACTGTCTGACGGCATGAGCACGAGCGACGACATCGGCGGAGATTTCGAGGGGCGCAATGCCCTGGTGGCCGAATATGTGCTCGGCCTGCTTTCGCCCAGCGAGCACGAACGGGTGGGGCGTCTGATCGAGGCCGACCAGGGCCTGCGCGCCGAGCGCGATTTCTGGGTGTCCCGCTTCGCGGCCCTCAATGCCGAATTCGAGGAAACTCCGGTCCCCGCCCACATCTATGCCGCCATCGAGGCGAGGGCCTTTGGCGATGCGATCCGCACCCGCGCGCCGCTGCCCTGGTGGGAGAGCCTGATGGTATGGCGTTCCATCGCCGCCGGGGCCATCGCCGTGGCGGTGGCCGCTGTCGGCTTCAACCTCATGCAGCCGCGCTTCGATGCCAGCACCATGGCGGTCCAGCTGGTCGCTGCCTTGCAGGCCCAGGAGGGCAGCGGGGTAGAATTCGTTGCGCTCTACGACGAAGGGTCGGGAGAGGTTCGCATCACCTCGCTAAAGGGCTCGGCGATCCCCGACAAGGATTTCGAGCTCTGGTACATCAACGGTGACCAGCCGGCAGTGTCCATGGGCGTCATTCCGGTCAACGAGCGCCGCGAAATCGCGGTCGATCCCACTGTCATTGGCCCGGGCACCGTTTTGGCAGTTACGCTCGAACAAACCGGCGGCTCGCCCACCGGCGTCGCCCAGGGCCCCATCGTCGCTGTCGGCTCGGCCACCCCGATCTAGGCGTCGCTCTGCGGTGCCACCCATTCCACCACGACCTCATTCCCGGATTCGCGGGAATGAGGTTTTGGCGTTTTCCGATACGACACCAGACATCTGAACACTAGCTGCCGCGTCCCGCGCGATACGAAATCACGCGGCAAAAGGTTTCAGCAAAATAGCGAAATTTACGCTGAAACTCCCCGAAACTGGCCCCGGATGCCGTTCGTATCTGCCTGCGTCTCCCGATCAACGGGACCAAGAACACAGGAAGGAACGACCATGAATTTCCGCACTCTGACCCTCGCTGCCATGCTCTCCGTCTCCGCTCTTTCGGGCGCTGCTTTTGCCCAGGACAATCCGGAAGTCGGCGGCGCCCCCATGTATGCCGACAAGAACATTGTCGAAAACGCTGTGAACTCGGCTGACCACACCACGCTGGTTGCCGCGGTCCAGGCTGCTGGCCTCGTCGAGACCTTGTCGGGCCCTGGCCCCTTCACCGTGCTGGCTCCGGTCAACGCTGCCTTCGACGCCCTGCCGGAAGGCACCGTCGAAACCCTGCTGAAGCCCGAGAACAAGGAAATGCTCTCGACCATCCTGGCCTGCCACGTCATTCCGGCCAAGGCCCTGTCGACCGACATCGTCAGCATGGTTGAGGCCGATGGCGGCGAACACGTCGTGGACACCGTGGGCGGCTGCAAGCTGACCCTCAAGGCCGCTGATGGCAAGGTCACCGTGACCGACGAAAATGGCACCACCGCCAATGTCACCATTGCCGACGTGATCCAGTCCAACGGCGTCATCCACGTCATCGACGCCGTCCTGACCCCCAAGTCGGCCATGTAACAGGCGGCTTTTGCCGCTCTGTAAGGCGGCTCATGCCGCTATGCAGACAGGCTTCGCCGGCTCTGTAACCAATCGAGGCGCTGTTCCGAATAGCGCTTCGAGAGAGGTCGGGCCCGCCGGCCTCTCACCATAGTTTGACGTGCCACTGCCGTGCCAAAAGCCTTACAGTGACCCGTCGCACAAGCCCCGCGCTACCGCCCGCATCCCCTCCTGCGGCCCGGGCGCGGGGCAACTTCTGAAGGGAAGAGACCCATGGTTATCGACCGTCGCAACCTGTTGCTGGGCGGCACCGCCCTGGCCGGCCTGGCCGCTTTCGCATACTTCCGGCCCATGGGTGCCGCACGAGCGGCGGAAGGCGATTTTCCCTATAAGCTGACCGAGGCGCAATGGCGGGCCAAGCTCTCGCCCGAGGCCTATGTGGTGCTGCGCGAAGAAGGCACCGAGCGCCCCTTCACTTCTCCGCTGCTCGACGAACACCGCGAGGGCATCTTCGCCTGCGCCGGTTGCGACCAGCCCCTGTTCAAGTCCGAAACCAAATTCGATAGCGGCACCGGCTGGCCCAGCTTCTACGATTTCATTCCGGGCGCTCTGGGGACGCGCGAGGACAATAGCTTCGGCATGACGCGGGTCTCGCTGCACTGCTCTAATTGCGGCGGCCACCAGGGCCACGTTTTCGAGGACGGCCCGCCGCCCACCGGCCTGCGCTACTGCATCGACGGCGTGTCACTGCAGTTCATTCCGGCCTAGGCCCACCACGATGCCATCCCCGCCAAGGCGGGGATCCATTTCTGGTTGGTTTGCGGAAAGGTGGATTCCTGCCTTCGCGGGAACGGCGCAGTGGGATATACGGGCGCAATGCTCCTCCACCCGCGTGCCGAATGAAGCTTACCATCATCCAGACCGGCGAGGTGCCGGCCCCGTTGCGCGACCGGTTCGGCCCCTATCGCAAGATGTTCGAGACCATGTTCGATGGCACCGGGCTGGGTTTTTCCTATGACCTGGTCGCCGTTTCCGACGGCGAACCTTTCCCCGATCCGGGTGCGCTCGAGGGCATCGTCATTACCGGCTCGGCGGCGGGTGTCTATGACGACCTTCCTTGGATGAACCCGCTGCGCGCCTTCATCCGCGACGCCTACGGCAGGCAGACGCCGATGCTGGGTGTGTGCTTCGGCCACCAGATCATGGCGGATGCCCTGGGTGGCGACGTGCGCAAATCCGAGAAAGGCTGGGGTCTGGGGCGGCACAGCTATGGTGTAAGCAAGCGCCCAGATTTCATGGGTGATGCTCCAAGCATGCTTGCCGTTGCCTGCTCGCACCAGGATCAGGTGATCGTCCCACCTGCCGAGGCTGAAGTGATCCTGCGCTCAGATTTCACGCCCAATGCTGGGCTGGTCTATCGCAACGGGGCGGCATTGAGCTTCCAGCCACACCCCGAATTCGCCGACGACTACACGATCGCATTGGCGGAGTTGCGTCGCGGCAAGGCGCCCGATACGGTCGTGGAAACGGCGCTGGCTTCAGTTGCCAAGCCATCCAATAGCGGCGACGTTGCCGGGTATATCGGGCAGTTCTTCAGAGGGCGCTGACATGGCTGTGGCGGAAAAGCTGAGACCGGTCGATACCTACCTCGATAGCCTTGAGCATCGACACAAGCCGGCCATCGAGTCGTTGCGCCGGCTGATCCACGATGCCGTGCCCGGGCTGGTCGAGCGCATCAAGTGGAACGCACCCAGCTTCGGGCCGGGCGAGGATGACCGCATCACCATGCGTCTCCATCCCGGTGATCGCCTGCAGTTGATCCTTCATCGTGGCGCCAAGGCCGGGGCCGATGACCTGTTCCGCTTCGAGGATCCCGACAAGCTCATCAGCTGGGCGGCACCGGACCGCGGCGTGGTGACCTTCAGGGATGAAGCCGACGTCCTGGCCAAGGCCCAACCGCTGTCGGAAATCCTCCGTCGCTGGGTCGCCTGTACGACGCGGTAGCGTCAGCTCTCCAGCAGCATGGCGATTTCGGTCCGCAACTCGCGCAGGCCGTCGCCCTTGAGGGAAGAGGTAAGGATCACGCGCGGATGCGCCGCCGGCCGCTTGACGATTGCGGCCTGGGTGGCCTCTATGACCTTGGCCAGCTCGCCGGCTGATGGCTTGTCCGCCTTGGTCAGAACGATCTGGTAGCTTACGGCCGCCCTGTCGAGCTCGTTCATCACGGTGAGGTCATTATCCTTGGGGCCATGCCGCCCATCGACCAGCACATAGACGCGGCGCAGCGTAGCGCGCCCGGTCAGGTATTGGTGGATGAGCTTGGTCCACTGCCGCACCTTGTCCTCGGGCGCCTTGGCATAACCGTAGCCGGGCATGTCGACGATGCGCAGCGGCTCGCTCTGGCTCTCGAAGATGTTGAGTTCCTGCGTACGGCCCGGCGTATTAGACGTACGGGCCAGGCTCGATGTGCCGCATAGCGCGTTGATCAGGCTCGATTTGCCCACATTGGAGCGGCCCGCAAAGGCGATTTCGATCCGGTCCATGGGCGGCAGGTCGGCAATGCGCACGCAGCCCTTGGTGAACAGGAACGGCCGCGCGAACATCAGGCGGCCGCGTTCAATCATGTCGGGGGCGTAGTCGATTTCGCTCATCTGCGCATCTCTCAAAGAACAAGCCCGCCGGAGGTGTCCGGCGGGCCATAACACGGCTGACCGTTGCTGGCGATCAGGACTTGGTCGGCTCGGCTTCCTTGGGCTTGCGCCGGAAGGTGTCCATGATGTTGCCGAACAGGTTCACCTCGGCGCCGTGGCGCTTCATGATGAAATACTGCTGCGCCACCGACAGCGTGTTGTTCCACGCCCAGTAGATGACGAGGCCCGCCGGGAAGGTGCCCAGCATGAAGGTGAAGATGATGGGCATCCAGTTGAAGATCATCGCCTGGGTCGGATCGGGCGGCGGCGGGTTGAGCTTCATCTGCACCCACATGGTGATGCCCATGATGACCGGCCAGATGCCCAGATGCAGGAAGCTCCCCACGATCGGCAGGACGGTCGGATCCCAGGGGATCAGGCCGAACAGGGTGAAGATATTGGTCGGATCGGGCGCCGCCAGGTCCTGGATCCAGCCGAAGAAGGGCGCATGGCGCATGTCCAGGCTGATGAAGATGACGGTGTAGAGCGAGAAGAAGACCGGGATCTGGATCAGGATCGGCCAGCAGCCGCTGAGCGGATTGATCTTTTCCTTGCGGTAGAGCTCCATCATGGCCTGCTGCTGGGCCGGGCGGTCGTCCTTGAGCCGCTCCTGAATCGCCTTCATTTCCGGCTGCACGCGGCGCATGGCGGCCATCGAGGCATAGGAACGATTGGCCAGCGGGAAGAAGATGGCCTTGACGATAACCGTCACGCAGAGGACGGCGACGCCGAAATTGCCGATGATGCCGTAAAGGAACGTCAGCAGGTAATACATCGGCTTGGTGATGAAGTGCAGCCAGCCCCAGTCGATCAGCAGTTCGAGCCGGTCGAAGCCATATTCGGTCTGGTAGGCGCTGATGACCGATTCTTCCTTGGCGCCGGCAAACAGATAGCTCTCATGGGCAACCGTGGCGCCCGGCGCGACCACCACCGGCGTCGTTTCGACGAAGCTGGTCTGGTAGTCGTCGAAGCTGCCGGTATTCTTCCAGGAGAACAGGGCATTCATGCCCGTGCCGGCCTTCGGCATCACGGCCGTGGCCCAGTATTTGTCCGAGAAGCCGAGCCAGCCCGTGGTGTTGTCGAAGCGCGCCTGCTGGTCCTTCTGCAGGTCGCTGTATTTCTTGGAGACCAGGTTGTTCGAACCCAGCACGCCATGCGGGCCTTCATGCTGAATGAAGAAGTTGGCGACCTTGGGCGTCCCCTGCCGCTCGACGCGGGCATAGGGGAAAAGCGAGACGTCGGTGGTGCCGGTATTCTGGATCGATTGGGTGACGGTGAACAGGTAGTGCTCGTCTACGGCGAAGGTGCGCCGGAAGATGAGGCCAGCGCCATTGTCCCAGACCAGGGTTACCGGAGTGGCCGCGGTCAGCGTGGTGGCGTCGCCTTCGACGGTCCAGACGCTCTTTCCGTCGGGAACCGCAACGGTTGCGCCGGCGGCCGGCACCCAGCCCTGTTCGGCAAAATAGGCATGCGGCGCGCCAGCGGGGGTCAGCAGCGTGATGATCGGCGAAGTTGGGTCGACAGTCTCCCGATACTGCTTGAGCTCGAGGTCATCCAGGCGCGCGCCGGTGAGATTGATCGAGCCGTGCAGGTCTTCGGTGTCGATGACAACGCGCTGGCTGGCGGCAATCGCGGCCGCTCGGTCGGCATAGACAGCGGTGCCATCGGTCGCGACGGCGCCAGGGGTGCCGGCCGTGGTCCCTGCTGCGGTTGTCGCGGGCGTGGCCAGCGCGGCTTCGGCTTCCGCCTGCTGGGCGGCGATCTGCGCCTGCTCCTGCTGGCGCTGCAACTGCGGCCCGGCCACGAAGAACTGCCAGCCGAACAGCACGACCATGCTGAGCACGACGGCCAGGATGATGTTGCGATTGTTTTCCATTATCTCGGTTTCCGTGGCCCGCGGCCGGAAGAAGGTCGCTCGTCGGTCGGCCTGGGGGCATGCACGCGCGTGATCAGCGCGCCCAGGTCGGCGACAAGCTTGGTAAAGGGTTCGCTGAGGGCTTCCCGTCGTCCGACCAGCACATAGTCATGCTGAGCGACAAAGTCACGCGAACATGCTGTCACAGCCGCGCGAAGGCGACGTTTTATGCGATTGCGTTCTGGGGAATTGCCGGTCTTCTTGGTGACCGTGTAGCCGATCCCGGGTTCGGCATCGGCGACGGCGATGACCTGTAGCCCAAACGCAGAGCGCCCGGCGCGATTGCCCCGGGCAGCCCTTTGAAACTGGGAACGCTTGGTCAGCCGGCGCAGGGCGCGTGGGCTTTGCTCGCTGGCCGTCATCCGGCCACGGCGCCTTAGGCCGAGAGCTTCTTGCGGCCGTCGCGACGACGACGGTTGAGGATCGCGCGGCCGTCCTTGGTGGCCATACGGGCACGGAAACCGTGGCGGCGGGCACGCACGAGCTTGGACGGCTGGTAAGTACGCTTCATGACATCAAACCGCGCCTGGCACGGTTCCTCTGGTTTGGCTCTGCACAAGCAGGAATATCAGACACACATCGAGCGCCAGGCGCCCACGGTGCGGGTTGGTGGGGTCTATAGGGAAAACTCGCCCCCAAGTCAACGCGCGCAACGCGACTTCCTTGCCGCTGTTGACCCGTTGTTTTCGGGGCGATATCGCCGCATAAAGCTCACCCCACCTATTCTGGCCGCCCGCGATAATGGCAGACGTAACCAAACCCGATCTGTGTGTCATTGGCGCCGGTGCCCTGGGGATAGACCTTGCCCTGCAGGCCCGGCAACGCGGCCTTGCCGTCGTTCTGGTCAAGCATCCCGGCGCGGAGAAACGCGATCCGGCCAGGGCCGGCCTCCGGCGGGCGGCCTTCATCGCCAGCGCCGAACGGGCCCAGGCCTTTCGTACCGCCGGCCGGGTCGGGCTCGACAATGCCGAGCCCAAGCCCAATTTCCGGGCCATTGCCGAGCATGCCGCGGCCATTGCCGACGCCGCCGCGCCCGATGGCGCCGATGAGCGGCTTGCCGCGCTGGGCATCACCATCTTGACGGGCAAGGCGAGCTTCATCGATCGCCAGACGCTTCGTTGCGGCGACGCCACCATCCGGGCGCGCCAGTTTGCGCTGGCGACCGGCGCCAGGCCGGCGATTCCCCCGCTGTCCGGGTTCGACCAAGTTCCCTATTTCACGCCGGACAGCATTCTCGACAATATCCGCAAGCTGAGCCACCTGGTGGTCATCGGCGGCACGCCTGAGGCTTTCGAGCTTGCCCAGGCCTATCGCCGCCTCGGCTCGATGGTGACACTGGTTCCGCAGGGCGGCCTGCTGCCCGGTTTCGATTCCGAACTGGTCGCCATCCTGCTGCGCGCGCTGCGCGAGGAAGGGATCACCATTCGCGACGATGCCGAGATTACGGCAATCGTGCCGCGCAGCCAGGGAACAGGCATCACGCTTCGCGTGCCCGATGGTGAGGATAGCCTCGACGTCTCCCATATTTTGCTGGCCATGGGTCAGGTGCCCGAGCTCGACGATGACCTGCTCGGCGCCCTCAAGCTGCGGCGGGACCGCCAGCGCGCCGATCACCTCCTGCTCGGTCCCGACGGGCAGACCTCCAACGGTCGCGTCAGCGCTGTCGGCGGCGCAGCCGGGGAGCACGAGCCCCATCTGGCCGCTCGGCAGGTTGGGCTGCTCGTCGAGCGGCTGCTTGGCTCCGGCAATGGCCGCCTTGATCTGCGGCACATGCCCAGGCTGGTCTCGACCCAGCCCGCCCTTGCCCAGGTCGGTCTCGATTCGGCACGAGCCTTGCGCCCGGACCAGGTGGTGCTGCGCGCCAATCTCGCCGAGACCGACGCCGCACAGGCCATCGGTGCTCCGTCCGGCACGGTCCGCCTGGTCGCCAATCGCGCCGGGGCCATCATCGGCGCGGGTGCCGTCGGTCCGGGCGCAGCCGAGATCATGGCGCTGCTGGCCCTGGCCATGGCGCGTGGCCTGCCGCTCGGCGAACTTCGGCAACTGACCTTGCCCGCCGCCAGTCCGGCCGCGGCTCTTGTCGATCTTGCCCTCCAGCACCTGGCGCAGCAGCCGCGCGCCGGCTGGACACGGCGCCTGCCCGGCCTCACTCGCCAGCGCTGACCCCAATCCGGGGCTTACGCCTAGGCGGCGATGGCCTATAATGTCTTGAAATGAAAGCCGAACGCAGCGTTTTGCCCAGCCGGTTCTCCGGTCTCTCGATCAAGCTCATCGCCACCATCATCGGGGTGATACTTTTGGTCGAGATCGTGGTCTATCTGCCCACCCTGGCCGCCTTCCGGGCCAATTGGCTCGACGACCGGCTCCGGGTCGGCGTGGTCGCCGCGCGCGTGCTCGATGCGGTGCCCGACGTCATGGCGCTGCCGCGCGAACTGACCGACCGCCTGCTGACCTCGGCCGGCGCCAATGCCATCGTCTATCGCCGCCAGGGCCAGAGCCAGTTGATCGAACTGGCCAGCCCCATCCGTCCGGATCTCGTGGTCACCGCCGACATGCGCCAGGCGGACCTGATGACGCTGATATCGGGCGCGCTCGATACGCTCTTCGCCGACCCGGACCGCACTTTGCGCATTGTCGGCGAAGGCGATCTCGATGATAGCCTCGTCGAATTGCTGATGTCCGAACGCCCGCTGCGGCAGGACATGCTGGCCTATTCCCGCCAGATCGGCATCGTCTCGCTCTCCATCGCCGCCATCACCGCGGTGGCGCTCTATTTCATGGCCAGCTACCTCTTCATCTATCCGGTGCGCCGGCTGACGCAGAATATGCTGGCTTTCCGCCAGGAGCCGGAAAATGCCAGCCGCATCATCGTCCCGTCCTTCCGGCGCGACGAAATCGGCACCGTCGAGCGCGAACTGGCGGCGATGGAGTCGGACCTCTTCTCCATGCTGCGCCAGCGCCGGCACCTGGCCGATCTCGGCCTCGCCGTCGCCAAGATCAATCATGACCTGCGCAACACCCTGACCTCGGCGCAGTTGCTCTCGGACCAGGTGGCGACGCTTGACGATCCCAAGGTACAACGGCTGGCCCCGCGCCTGGTCACCACCCTCGACAAGGCCATCGGCTTTGCCCAGTCGGTGCTGGACTATGGCCGCGAGACGGCGGCCCCGCCGGTCATGGCCCCCACGGTCATCGCCACCCTGGTCGCCGATGCCGCTTTCGAGGCGCGGCTCGCGGGCCATCCCGACATCGGCTTCACCAACGCTACACCCCAGGAACTGGTGCTCAACGTCGATGCCGGCCAGTTAGGCCGGGTGTTGCTCAACCTGCTCAAGAATGCCCGCGAGGCGCTCGAGGCAGCCGGCAGCGCCATAGCCGCGCCGGAAGTCTCGGTCACCGCGACCCAGGATGGCGACACGGTGACCATTGCGGTCGCCGATAACGGCCCGGGCCTGGCGCCGCGGGCGCGCGCCAACCTGTTCGTGGCATTCGAAGGCTCCGCTCGGGCGGGCGGCACCGGGCTCGGCCTCGCCATCGCCCGCGAAATCACCGAGGCGCATGGGGGGCGGCTAGTCCTGGCCGACCAGCCGCAAGGCACGCGCTTCGAGCTGATTTTCCCCGCCAGCCTGCTTGTCCGGCCCTGAGCCGCAGGCTCCTGCGAAAAACTGTCATCTGCGCGCTTGCCAAGGCGGAACCGCCCATGTATGGGTTGCGCCGCTTCAGGCCGAAGAGCTTACCACCTCCGCCTGGAACCGCCGATTTGGTCGGCAATGCGCGCCCGTAGCTCAGCTGGATAGAGCACCAGACTACGAATCTGGGGGTCAGGAGTTCGAATCTCTTCGGGCGCGCCACTTCAGTCCAGAAAGCTGAACTAATTCTGCAGAAGAATTATTGGCACCGGCGGCGGCATAGAGCGTTTCGCGGCTGCCCATAATGCGGACCTTTTCCGGCCCGACTTCTACATTTAGCAGCGAGCGCAAATAGGCCTTGCGGGTGGGGTTGTCGGAGCTCGCCAACACATCGCGCATCAGCTTGGAAAATGCCGCGATCTTTTCGGGGTCGAGGCCAGCTTCGCCCCCCGTCTCGCGGCGTGCACGGTCGAGAGCGGCCTGCGCCTTTTCGCGGTCGGCCTTAAGGACGGTGATACGCTCACAGAGCAGGTCGTCCATTTCGGCAAGGCCATCTTCGACCAGGGTGTAGAGGCGCTGCAATCGCTCTTTTGCGGTATCGACCTCGACCTGGAGTGCAACGAGCCGGGCGTTATTTGCTTCGGCTTTTTCCGAGCGCCTGGCGGCCACGGCGGTCAGCAAAGCTGCCAGTCGCTCTGGCGCGAACAGTTTTTCATCGAGGGCTTTTCGGACCACCTCGTCCAGATAGGCCATTGGGATGGTATTGCCTTTGCAGGCAGTGGCGCCTTTTTGGGCGCGGGTGGCGCAAGTATAGTACGCATAGACCCGACCGGTGGCGGAAGTGCCGGTGCGCTGGGTCATGCCGCCGCCGCAATGGGAGCAGGTGGCGATGCCGGTGAGCAGGATGGGGCCGCTGATGGCTCGCACCGGGCTAACGCGCGGATTATTGGCCGCAAGCTTGGCCTGGGCTGCATGGAAAACGCCCTCATCGAGAATAGCCGGCACCGGCACTTCAACGACTTCGCCTTCAGGATGCTTGCCGCCAGACCTGGAATTGCGCGAATGATAGTGCCAACTTCCGATATAGGCCTTGTTGGTCAGAATATGGTGCAGCGGGCCGACACCGAACGTGCCGCCCTTCTTGGTGCGATAGCCATGGCCGTTAAGCCATTTGACAACCTCCTTGATGCCCATCGGAGGCTTGCCGGTGGCGGCATCGCCTTCGAGATAGAGGCGAAAAATCAGTCGCACAACCTCGGCTTCCACGGGATCGATGGCGAGCTTTTTCTTGATTTTCTGCCCACGGCGCTCGGCCTCGACGATTGTGTAACCAAGTGGCGGCGAGGCGCCGTTCCAGAAGCCCTGGCGGGCATTCTCGGTCATAGCGCGCGTGACCTGTCTGCCGTTCTCCTTGGAGGTATACTCATCAAAAATTCCAATGATTTGGCGGATCATCGCGGCGGACGGATCATCGCCATTGGGCTGCGTGACCGATGCAACTTCCACACCATGCTTGCGCAGCTTGCGGATCACCAGTTCCATGCCGGCGCCGTCACGGTAAAAGCGCGAAAAGGCATGGAAAACGATGACGTCATAAGGATGGTCGGGATCGCAGGCGCGGTCGGATAGCTCGTCATGTTTTTTCCGTGGCGAAGAAGAAGTTTCGTGTTCAAATTTCTTTTTGTGACCCTATACTTTGACGCGGGGAGCGCGGGAAATATTCAGGCACTCACATTATGTTGCCTTGGGTCCTGGCCGGATCTAGGGCTTGCCGTCACTGGTTGGCGGACGGTGATTCCGTGCCCTTGGCACTAAGGGTTTTGCTGAATGCGCGGACGAGGAACGATATGCGCATGTTGCATTTATGGCGAGACTACAAAAGCGCTCGCATTGACGCTGCATTGACGCTGCATTGGCCTGCGTCAACGTACTGGTTAAATGGAACTGATGGCCGAAGGAGAGCGTGAAGAGTGGAACCCGGCAGTACCGGGTCTGCGGGTATGTCTGCGAGACAACCCTGGGCGGCATGGCACGACGACTGGCCGAACGAAATCGGCTGGCAGCTTTCTCATGGTGGAAGTGGATTTTGGGCCAAATGAGAAGCTCTACAAACGCTTCGATCTTCTCGAACCGGTAAGCGTAGAAACCGACCTGTTCGAGCTGCTCGCCTCCGGTGCCTTTGGTGGTCCGAGTGACCTACGGCGCGTGCTCACCTTCGAAAAAGTCAAGGGCGATCTAACCAACGTTTTCTATTCGATGGAGGCGAGTAATACTGACTTCTATGCGCATCAATTCAAGCCGGTGATGCGCTTCATTGAATCCCCAGTCGGCCGAATGCTGATCGCCGATGAGGTCGGTCTCGGCAAGACCATCGAGGCCACCTACATTTGGAAAGAATTGCAGGCGCGCCACGCGGCACGCAGGCTCCTGATTGTCTGCCCGGCCATGTTGCGCGAGAAGTGGCGGAGCGACCTGCGTCAACGCTTCAACATCACCGGAGAGGTTGTTTCAGCGAGAGAGCTGCTGGAGCGTGTCGCGGATCTTCCGGGCAGAAGCGCGTCCCAATCTTTTGTCTACATTACGAGTCTGGAGGGTATCCGGCCGCCCGCGAATTTCGAGGATGATACGCTGCAAAGCACGCGCGCGAAGTTTGCGCGGCTGCTGGATGAGAATGTAGCGACGGACGAATTTGCCCTGTTCGACCACGTTATCATCGATGAGGCTCACTATCTGCGGAACCCGTCTACAGGCAACAATCGCATCGGTCGACTGCTGCGCGAGGCGTCTCACCACCTTATCCTGCTCACAGCAACCCCGATCCAGATTGGCAGTGACAATCTCTATCAGTTGCTGCGCCTTATCGACCCTGACGAATTCTACGACACCTTCCTCTTTCAGGAGATGCTCAACGCCAATGCCTGCATCGTCCGCGCACAACGCGCGCTTTGGCGCGAGCCGGCCGATATCGAAGGGGCCATGGCCGCGCTGGAGGACGCCGGAAAGTCCGACTACTTCAAGAATGATCTCGTTGTAGACCGCATCAAGACGCACCTGCGCGACCCGATCCCCAGCGCGGACAGGCGCATCGAAACACTCAGACTGCTCGAGGCGCGCTCTCTGCTCTCGCAGTATATGACGAGAAGCCGAAAGCGAGAGGTGCTGGCCAATCGGGTCGAACGCGCTCCGCAGACTCTGAACGTCACCTTTAGTGATGCAGAAGCTGCCATTTACAACCACGTCACTGACCGCATTCGGGAGCAATCGGTTGGCGTGACGGGGGTTTCCTTGTTCTCGCTGATCGCCCGCCAACGACAGATGGCGAGTTCTATCGTCGGCGCTTTGGAAAGCTGGCGCGACAAAGACCTTCTCGAGGAGTTGCTTTGGGACGATCTAGGCCTGTCGAGCGACGCATGGGACGATGGCGAAGACGAGGAAGGGGACACATCCGCCGGCTTCGGATTTTCCTATGACATCGGTGCGCTGGAGCGAGGCGATGCCAAGTATCAAGCGCTGATCGATTTCCTTAAACGCGAGCTCGTAAAGAACCCCGGCGAGAAGTTCGTCGTCTTCGCCTTCTATCGCGGCACCCTGAAATACCTTGCGCGCCGTCTGAAGGCCGACGGCGTCCGGGCCGCTGTCATCATGGGCGCCATGGGCAGCCAGAAGGACGAGATCATTGAACAATTCAGAGACGCTGACGGTCCTTCGATCCTGCTGTCGTCCGAGGTTGGCAGTGAAGGTATCGACCTACAGTTCTGCCGGTTTGTCGTGAACTACGACCTTCCGTGGAACCCTATGCGCATCGAGCAACGAATTGGCCGTCTCGACCGTCTGGGCCAGCAGGCCGAGCGCATTTCCATCATCAATCTGGCTGTCACAAACACCGTCGAGGACCGCATTCTCATGCGCCTCTATGAGCGCATCAACGTCTTCAGGGAGAGTATCGGCGACCTTGAAGAAATCCTCGGCGAAACCACTGAGCAGCTGATGCTGTCTCTGCTCGATCCGAAACTCAGCGACGATGAGCGTGAGCGCCGATCAGCTACCGCCGAGCTCGCAATTCAGAATACCCAGAAGCAGCAACGTGATCTTGAGCAAGAGGCCGTCAACCTCGTCGGCTTCTCTGACTACATTCTCGACCACATCAATGACAGCCGCGACAAAGGCCGCTGGCTCAGTGCCGTAGAGTTGCGCTCCCTGGTCGAGGACTTCTTCGCGCGCAAGTATCCCGGCACAAAGATAGAGGATGCCGATGCCGATCACGCTGCCCGCATATCTCTTTCCGACGAAGCCCGGCGTGACCTTGGATACTTCGTGGCAAAGGCAACGCCTGCCACGCGAACCCGCCTGCACCAGACCTCGAGGCCAATCCTGTGCCTGTTCGATCCGCGTGCCACGCGGAAGGTAACTCAGGACGTTGAATATGTAGAGCCGAGCCACCCGCTCATTCTCTGGATCCGAGGCAATTACGATGCGGACCAAAGCCAGTTGCATCGCGTCAACGCGTTGAAAATGACGGCCCAAGACGCGGGAGTGGCGCCTGGCGACTATGTGTTCTGCGCGCACCGATGGTCTTTCACGGGCTTCCGGTCGGATCACCTTCTGGCTTTTCGTGCAATCCGGTTGGGTGAGGTGGACCCGCTGCCGTCCGCAGAATCCGAGGATCTCGTTACCAGGGCCGCCCGCCATGCAGCGCCCTTCCCGAATGCCGGCAACATGCTGGAAAGCATGGATGCCATCTGCGCCGGCGCCGTGATATGTGAACAGGCGCTGTCAGATGCTTTTGGCGAGCGCCTTTCAGATTTCTACGCGGAGAACACTCTGCGCTGCGATCAACAGGAAACAAGCGCTCGGAAGTTTGCTGAGCGCAGAATCACAGAGCTTCAGCGGCGTATCGATCGCTTCAGAGCGGAGCAGAAGGTCCGTCCGATCGCCCCGACCGAAGGCTTGATCCGCAAGGAAGAAGAACAGCTAAGAGTAAAGCTGGACAGACTTGCGCGGCGGCGAGCCGTTGACCCAACGATGAGCGCGCTGGCCGTCGGCGTGGTGAGGGTGGAGTAGTGGCTGACGACTGGCGCACAAAGCTCAGAACACTCAGACACCGGCTCCTCGGGATTCCTTCTCGTGAGCCTGCCCAACGTTCTCCTGCTGAGGGCAACAACGACGACGCGCCTTCAACCGTCGACAACGCTTCCGTCGCCTCCAATTCTTCCGCGGGGTCGACCCGGTGGATAGATGAGGCGCCCGCCCGTCCCGCCAAGACTGCGCCGCCCGTAGCCATCAATCTTGGCATTGATTTCGGAACGAGCTTCACAAAGGTTTGTTTCCGCGACGTCGGGACGGAGCAATCGGGTATTGCCATGATCGGGCGAGGAGTCGCCAACAATGCGCTCGTACCGACTCTCCTTGCCGTAGATGCGGATGGCAAGTTGCATGTCGCTGACGAAGCCTCGGAAGACCTGAAGGCGATCTACGTGCCTTACCTCAAGATGCGTCTTGCGGGAGAGGCCATCGGCAGCCCGCTTCCCACGGTGGCCGGACTCGATCTCGACGATGAGCAAAGCATTCGCGCGCTCGCTGCCTGGTTCCTCGCCACCATCATTTTAAGAAGCCAACGCTGGATTGAGCGCGCGGAGGCAGATCGGCTACGCAACCGTTCCGTCGTTTGGTCGGCGAACGTCGGCGTGCCGGTTGAGCATTACGACTCCAACGTTTTAGCTGTCTTCGAGGAAGTGCTCGGCGTGTCCTGGTCCTGGGTGCGCCGAGGTGCCGTTCCGGCGACGGTCGAAGCAGCTGTCGAGTCCTACGTCACAGACGTTGGCCGCCCCGATCGCTCGCTTGCCGATTTTCATGCCATCCCTGAGATATCGGCGGCGGTCCAATCCTTTATCACCTCGCGCGAAGCGGCCCCCGGCGTCTACGTCTATTTTGACATTGGTGGGGGCACCGTGGACGGCGTTGCATTCAACTACGTCAACGACAATGGCGAGCGAGGACTTAACTTCTATTCGGGTCGCGTGGCCCCGCTGGGGATGGCGGCACTTCGACCGACTGCGGAAGGGGCCGCATCAGACATCGAGGCCGCCGCCAACTTCGATACAGCGATTGCCGCCGCGCCCAACAACGAGGACTTGGCAAGCGAAGTCCGCAAACTCGTCGGCCATGTCGTGGCCAACGCGAAACGAAAAGATAGTCGAGACTGGCGCTGGGATCCGATCCAGAGCGAAGCACGCCACCGAAAGTTCGTTGGCCAGCGCGATCCCTCAAGTATGAAGCCGTTGATCGTGTTTGTCGGCGGCGGTGGCGCTCATTCCCGATGGTACAAGGAGACAATCAGCTCGACCCACAGCCGCTTCGGACACCACAACGCAGGCATTCCGCCCTACCGCTTGGCAGAGGTCCCCAAGCCCGCGGACCTTTCGATGGCGCAGCTTAACGAACGTGAATTTCGGCGTTTCGCGATCAGCTATGGGTTGTCGATCCCATTTGGGGAAGGTCCAGAGGTGAGGCTGCCGAGCCAGTTCTCCGATGCTGAGCGGCCGCGTCAGCGGGAGCTGCACGGGGTCGTAGACTACGAAAATAGCAAGGACGTTTATGATTGAAACATCAGGCAGATGTTGCGAGAAAGCCCCTATAAACCTCCTTGCCCAAGCCTGCTCCGGGCGGGAGCTACGCAGGCTTGAAGGTGCTTTCGCTTCCATAATGTCCGGAGAGTAATTGCATGGGTTGTCAATTATTAATCCGATACTCAGGCCGCGACGATGGGCCGCTCCGCAGGTTGCTTGGTGCCTTTGGGGCAACGCAATTTTGAACTTTCGGCGGATTTGGCGAATGAAAGCGCCAAACGCGCTCTGACGAGCCATGATTTGCGGACTTACTCTTGCGCGGTAGCGCAAGGAAAAAGGAACTAAAAGATGCTTGGGCTGAACCTACGGCAGGAGTTTAAAGGAAGGCGGCTCAAGGGAACGGCTATCGAGCTGTCCAACGAGGCCAACACCGGAGCCACACAGGTGCCGGCGCAGGACTTCCTTGAGATCACCTATCCGACTCATGATCTCCTCAAAGGGATCGAGGCAGTTGGCCCAAACCAGGGACGTCCTGTTGTCGTCATTGGCGAGCGCGGCCTTGGCAAGTCGCACCTCATGGCCGCGTTGTTTCATGCCGTCCACGATCCTGTCTCGACGGCCTCATGGCTAAAGAACTGGTCGACGACCCTCGGTGATCCGCAAATCGGAAACATCCAACTACGCAGCGGGATGTTGGTCATCGGCGAAAGCCTCCATCGACAGCGCTACAAGCATCTCTGGGATCTGCTCTTTGAGCGCCACCCACATGGCGCTTTCATCAGGGGTAAATGGGAAGGCATGGGGGCGGGGCAGACTGACATCCCATCCGATCAGCTTATCCTGGAACTGCTGCGCCACACGCCTACCATGCTGCTGCTGGACGAATTTCAGACTTGGTATGACGGCCTTACCAACACGAAGCAGTATCCGTGGAAGAACTGGGCGTTTAACTTCATCCAGATCCTCTCCGAAATTGCAAAGGAACATCCTGAGCTGCTAGTGCTCGTCGTGTCCGTTCGCAATGGCGATACCGACGCCTACCAGCAGATTCACCGCGTAAACCCGGTGCAGGTCGACTTCAAGGCGGGGGGGAGCCCGGAAAGAATCCAGAACGACCGGCGGCGTATGCTGCTGCATCGCCTGTTTGAGAACCGGCTGCAGATCGCGCCCGCATCCATCGATGGGCTGATCGCTACTCATGTGTCGGAGTACTTCAGGCTCATAGGCACACCGAATGTCGAGCACGAGCGCAAACGCGGCGAGTTTCGTGAGGCGTGGCCGTACGCGCCCCACTTGTTGCAGCTGCTTGAGGACCAGGTGCTCGTGGCGACAGACGCACAGGAAACGCGCGATCTCATTCGCATCCTGGCCAACCTCTTCAAGAGTCGTGGAGAGGAGACGCCCATCCTCACCTCGGCCGATTTTCGCCTCGACAACGAGGCGTCAGGCATTGGCGCCTTGCTCGACTCGGTTGCAAACGAACATCACCGCACCTTGAGGGACAAGGCGCTGCGCAACCTGACAGCCGTTGTCGAGGCCGTCCCTGATCACGCTTCGAGGGCGCCGCATCTACAGGAGATCGTGGGTGCCTTGTGGTTGCGCTCCATTGCAGTGGGCAACATGGCCGGCGCCGAACCCGCCACGCTCCAGGTCGATATCACGCAAGACAAGCCCGTCGATGACAATGGCTTCCAGGTGGAACTGGCGACCATCATCGAGAACAGTTTTAACATCCACCAGGACGGGGTTCGCCTTGTCTTCAAGGAAGAAGAAAATCCTCAGGCCAAGGTGATGGCCTCGGCACGTAACGACAAGCTGTTCACCGATGGGTCGGATCTCGCACAACTGGCCAAGGAAGTGCGTTACGTCATTGGCGGCACCGAAGAGGTCGCGAAGACCGCCCGGGTTATTGCGCTGTCCCGCGACTGGCTAACTCAACCCTGGGAGGGTCTCGACGAGGGCGAGCATCCAGACCGCTGGGACGACCGACTGCCTATCTTGGTGCTGCCGGAGGACCCCGACCGGTTGAACGAGCGGCTTGGCCGCTGGCTCAAGGACAATCTACAGAAACGACGCAATACCGTGCGTTTCCTTCTACCTCGCAGCGATACCCCGAACGCGTTTTATGACCGCGATCTGCTCATTCTCGCACGTGCCGAGATGAAGGCTCTCGAGTGGAGCGGTCAGAATTCCGACTATCGAAAGCTGCATACTAAGTACCAAGCCGAGCTGCGCGACATCCTGAAAAAGCGTTTTGACCGGTTTGCGGTCTTGCATCGTTGGAACTTCGTCGACCCTTCGAAATGTGAATTTCACGTCGAGGCCCTCCGCGAACAAGGCAGCAAGATTCCCGAGGCGATCGAGCAGGCGCTTATCAACGACCTCTTTGTTCCAGAAGACTTTGAGGCGCTCGTCCTCGACGCCACCGCAGAGAACGCGCCGGTCGGAAAGCTGCTCCGCGAACTGCAGGAACCGCGACCGGTCGGGCAGGACTGCATCCCGTGGTTGGGCGAAACCGCCATGAAGGAACGCGTCTTGCGGCTTTGTGCGCGCGGCAAGATCGCCATCAACCTTCGCGGCATGGAGTATCTACAAGTTCACGCTGGCGAGGACGAGGAGACCGCGTGGAAGCGGCTACGGCCAAAGCTGGGTTTCACGGGAAGGCAGCTCGACGAAGTGTTATTGCTGCCTCCCGCTGCGGTCCCCTCAACAGGGGGATCGACCCCCGTACCGCAGCCCCCGATCCAGCCAGGCGCTGGCAGTCTTTTTGGTGGAGATCAGCAACCTGTACAGCCTGGCGACCAGCCCATTCCACCGGGGCCAGGGTTCTCACAGACAGGAAGCATTTTCGGCGGCGGTACCGGTTCGCCGCGCACGACACTCACAAATCCACCAACCTCGCCGCTAAACCTCATTGGCAAGCTCGAGGGCTGGGGGATCGGCCCCGCTACGCCTGTCAAGGAAATCACCCTTAAACTTTCCGCCGCAACAGGTGCGCAACTGAAAGAGCTTCTCAAGAAGCTTCCTGATGGAATGACGTTCGAGATTTCGCTCGACAAGGAGGATCGCTAGTGGCGCTTCGCAATGACCTCCTCCAGCGGATCACTTCGGCTCCATCAGAGGAGGCGTGGCGTGCGATCATTGAGGATACGATTGAACAATGTGCCGGCGCGTTGACCCTCGCAAACGCGCCGGGCGAAGTCACGAAGCGGGATCGGGCGGTTGGCGCGCTTGACCATTTTCTTTCTGCCTCCGCGTGGGACATGTGGGGGGATTTCGGCAGTGCTGTTGAGCGGAACGCCGATCGACTCGCTGCCTGGTGGGCCCAACCTTTCGGCGCCAAGGCGATCCTCATACTGGATGGCCTGAGCCTGCGAGAGCTGCCGTGGATCCTCGAAGGCGCGAAGGCACGGGGGTTCACAGTTCACGGAGCAACCGCCTATGCTGCTGAAATCCCCAGCGATACCAATGCGTTTGCGCGCGCACTCGGGTTTTCTAGCCGCAGCCAGTTCCAGAACAATAGCGGCGGGAGCGCCCACCGTTTGACCCCGTGTAAGACCGAAACGGTAAATCTGCCTTGGCTCGACTGCGCCGCTCTCATCGACTCGTCGCCGAACTGGCTATTTTGGCACCAGTGGCCCGATGCCAAGCTTCACGATGGTTCCGGCGCTGGTCAGGGCCTCGATACGCTTACACGAGACATCGCCGCGCAACTCACCAGCGATGATTTCTGGTCTTTTGTTGAGAGGCTCGCCCAAGGGCGCCGCCTCATTATTACTTCCGACCACGGTTACGCCGCCACCGGCCTCTTTTTTGACGCACCTCAGCATCAAGCCGATTTCCTCAAATCGGCGCTCAAGAGCGGGCGGCTTGTCCCGGGGACGCTCGATCCCGGCCCGTTCGTACCGCCGGTGGCAATTCAGACAACGGGCCAGCATGGCCCCCATTTGCTCGCTGTGGGCAGGTGGAAGTGGAAAAGCCAGGGTGGCTACCCCACCCTTGCGCATGGCGGGCTGTCTCTGCTGGAAATGCTGTCGCCCTTCGTGGAGCTGACTAAATAGAAAGACGGACGTATGGCCACAAAGAAGGAATATATTGCACAGGAAGTGGCGCGCGCTGTCGGAGCGGGCAAAGCCGTCGCGCTGGAGACGGTTGATTTCAGCGACCCCAACCGGCCAAAGACCTGTCTCGAGGTCGATTTCCCAATCCTCCCCGTCAATCATGTGGCGGTCATCGAGGGCAATGCCGGCAAGCCCATCTACCAGATGTCGAAATGGTGGGCGCGCCGCCGATCGAGCGTCTTCCGCTCCATGTTGATTGCTGCAGCTACAAAGGCGCCTGACGATCCAGGTGCCGCTGCGAAGCTGGTTTGGGACAACTACTATGCCAACCACCAGAAGAAGGGCGCCTTCAAAAATATCAAGGTCGCGGACATCTTCATGGGCGGAGGCACCACACTGGTGGAGGGATCACGCCTTGGCATGCAGATGTCGGGGAACGATCTGAATCCCGTCGCTTGGTTCGTCGTCAAGCAGGAGCTGGCGGATGTTGACCTTGATGAGGTCAAGCGCCTGCTTGCCGACATTGAGGCGGAGGTCAAGCCCCAGATCATGCCGTTCTACTATTGCGACGGTCCGAACGGGGAGAAGGGGACCTGGACGCATAAGCCGACAGGCAAGGTGATGGGAGAGGATTTCGATCCGCTGTCCCTGAAGCCTGAGGAGCGAACGGACTACAGCTACGAAGGTCCTGAGATCATCTACACCTTTTGGGCCAAGCATGGGCCCTGCCAGGTGACGGGCTGCGGCCACCGCACGCCGATCATGACCGACCCGGTCATGGCGGTAAAGGAGCTGACAGTGAAGCATTGGCCGCACAAGTGCCGGTCGTGCAGCGAACGCTTCGACATTGAAGATGCCGAAGCGCGTATGGCGCCCGGCGTCCCGCTCTATGTGGCGCCGGACGAGAGACCCTATTCGATCCTCGACCCCAAAAGGCGTGTCATCTGCCCCCATTGCGGTCATGCCGAAATGGTGAAGCTGGACAAGGGCAAGAACAAGAAGGTCGAACTTTCGGTCCTGGTTCATCCTGAGTGGCTGGCAGGCAGCCCGAGGGCAGCGCCGGATGGTACCGATTTCGGCGGTGCACCGCAGGACGATGCGATATCGACGCGTGCCTGGAACACTGAGCGGGCGCGCCATATTCGCCTTCTGGAGGTGCGTGGCAAGCTTCCTGAGACCGTTACCTGCCCAGAGACCAAGGTGACCTTCGCGACCGGAAAGGAAGGCGGCACCGTTCCGAAGCGGTCCACCTTCACCTGCGCCTCCTGCGGATCGCAGCAGGACGTGATGAATGCAACTCGCGACTCCAAGAAGGGGGGACAGGTCGCGGGCTACGGCATCCAAGGGCTAGCGCCCAGGCGCGGTAATGCTGGCTTACCCTATAGAGGGAGGTTCTTTGCGCCATTCAACGGGCAGCTGGCTGACCAATACAGCGCGTCGATTGAGGAGTGGGAGCAGCGCAAGGATGGCGATCTTGCGGAGTATTGGCCTCGCTCAGAGGTTCCCTATGGCTTCATGACGGCCATCGCCAACAGCGACATTCGCACGAACTATGGGTTCACGCATTGGTGGACCATGTTTAATCCACGGCAACTACTCGTGCTGTCCCAAATCCTGAAGAGCATCGTCGAGACTGGCGAATACAGTTGGGCAACCCGTGAATACGTTTTGGGTGCTTTCCAACAGTATGTCCGAAATCAGAATATGTTCTGCTTCTGGGATATTAGTCGCGATTGCCTAGCCCCGCACATGAGCAACAACAACTACCACCCGAAATCGAACATAGTTGAAAACTGTGTATTCAGCTCGTTGGGCCGGGGAAACTGGATGTCATGTGCTGAAACGATAGAGGCGGGCGAAGAGTGGTCTAAGAGGCCATGGGAGCCAGTCAGCGCTGAAACGCTTGCTGTGACTCACCCCATGATCGCAGCTGAGATTTCAGGCAAGAGTGAAAAGGTTTATCCTGGCGACCCTGTCCAGGAAACCGAGATCTTCCAGGGATCCTCGACAGAACTGCGCCAATTCTCGGACCGATCGATAGACTTGGTAATCACCGATCCACCCTTCGGTGGCCTTCTCCATTATTCGGAACTCGCGGATTTCTTCCATGCCTGGCTGCGCCTGCCCCTGAAGGAAAAGTACCCGGAATACTTCGGTCCCGAATACACTCCAAAGTCGATGGAAGCCGTGTCGAACAAGGCTCGTGAGCCTGAGGATCCGGATGGCTTTTATCAGCGTCTCCTGACCGCATGCTGGCGCGAGGCATACCGCATCCTGAAGCCAGGCGGCGTCTTGGCGTTCACCTTCCACCATAGCGAGGATGCACCTTGGGTATCGGTGCTCGAGTCGCTGTTCGACGCCGGCTTCTACCTTGAGGCGACCTACCCCATCCGCTCAGACGAAACCAAGGGGGAAGGTGAGTTCGGTTCAAAGACCATTGAGTACGACATAGTGCATGTGTGCAGAAAACGCATCCACGAGCCTAAGGCGGTCAGTTGGGCGCGAATGCGCCGCGAGGTTCTAGCGGATGTCCGACAGCTTCAGGGGTTGCTGGAAAACCACGCCCGCCGGGGCCTGCCGGAAGCTGATATCCAAGTCATCCGGCGCGGCAAGGCTCTCGAGTACTTTTCGCAGCACTACGGCAAGGTGTTCGTCGATGAAGGCCGGCCGATCTCAGTCAAGGATGCATTGGTTGGTATCAACCAACTGATCGACGAAGATGCAAACAAGGGGGCCGTGCCGCCGCCAGTCACCGCCGAGCCGATCACCCGCCAATTCCTGCGGATCTTTGACGGAAAAACCGAGCTTGCTCGGGACCAAATGCAGAAAACGCTGCGAGGATCAGGCATAGCTCCCGACGAATTCGTGAACCGTGGATGGGCGCGGGAAGAGCGGAAGGTTTTCCACCTCAACGACCCTCTGGAGATAGCGCGAGACTGGCAAGGGCGTCACCGCCGGCGTCTGACAGTGGATCTGGACCAGGCCCTCGTCCTCATGGGCGCATGCTTCGATGGCAGCGGCATCAACGCCGCTGATACGCTTAAGAACGACAACTTCCGCCCGCATCCGGCGCTTAAAGGACTCCTTGAATGGTTCTCTAAGCACGGTGCCTCCCAATCGAGTCGCAATGCATCGTCACGGGCGTTGACCATCTACAACGATTGGGCAGCCAGTAACAAAGAAGCAGCCGCGCAGCTGTCGCTGTTCCTGGAGGATGGATTATGAAACGTCTCATCGACAGCGTTTGGCAACGGCGTGGCGTCAGCTGGATCTGGAATGACGATGCCTTAGTTTCTATCGCAAAGCCTTCCGAGGTATTCAGCCTGCGCAGTCTGATCCGCGCCTCGAAAAATTGGCCGGACGACCTCCCCAGTAATGGCGGGGACACCCTTGTGGTTGCTGGCCTGGATGCTTGCCTGGATCTATTGACTCCCGAGGATGCCGACCACTGGCTCGGGAACGACCTCAAGTCGGCAATCCTGTCGTTCCAGGACGCCTATTCCGGAGAAGCAGCGCTCATCTTCTGGCTGCCTAAGGGTGAGCGTCGTATCCAGACCGACTTGGCGACCGATTCTGTCCGTTGGCGCTGCGCGGCGCCCCATTCCGACCAGCAAATCGAGTTCGGTCGCATCCTGTGGGGTGAGGCACGCGAGTATCCGCAAGAAATCGTCACCGCAGAGAATGGCACGCCAGTTGGGCTGTTCCACCTCCGAATTACTTGAGGGTGGCGATGGGCGACGCTAATTTTGCTCCCGGCGAACGCATAACTCACTCCGAATTCGGTTCGGGCGTGGTGCTGGAGCTCGCTCGCGAAGGCTACCTGCGTGCCTTCTTCAGCGGCGGCGAACGCCGCGTGCCAGTACAGAGTGTTCGGCAAGAGCTTTCGCGCACCGAGCGCATCTTGCGCTCGGTTGAGGGAACGCCTGATCGTGCCCGTGCAGTGTGGCTCTCCTATGAGGCGCACGCGCTGCCTGTCATGGAAAGCGCATCAGCCCTCACGTCGGCGCGTATCGATTTGCTGCCACATCAAGTGGTGTTGACGCATCGCGTCGCAACCGCGTCACCTCGGCGATTCCTGATCGCCGACGAAGTTGGGCTTGGGAAAACCATCGAGACTGCGCTGATCCTCAGGGAGCTCGCGAGTCGCGGTGAGCTCAACCGGGCGCTCATGGTCGTCCCCGCCGGGCTTGTCAACAACTGGCACCGCGAACTGAACGACGTCTTCAATCTCGATTTTGAGGTCTTCGGCTCGGAAGGTGACATCACTGATCGTAAGACCAATGCCTTTGCCAAACATGACCGCTTAATTGCCAGTATTGACACGCTCAAGCGGCCAGCTCGGATCAAGCGCCTCCTTGAAGCGGGGCGCTGGGACCTCGTGGTTTTCGACGAGGCTCACCACCTAGCGGCCTACCGCGTTGCTGGGAAGGTACGGAAGACGGAGAACTACAAACTTGCCGAGGCACTCAAGGGGCACACTCGCGACCTCTTGCTCCTGTCTGCGACGCCGCACCAGGGCAACCACTTCCAGTTTTGGATGCTTGTCCAGCTGCTCAATCCCACCCTCTTCAACAGCCCCGAAGAGATGTTGGAGAACCGCCATCGGCTGAACACAGTGATGTTCCGCCGCACAAAGGCAGACGCCTGCACACCCGATGGTAGCGCTCTCTTCGCTCGTCGCTGGGTTCACACTGAATCGTTCCTTATGCGGGATGACGAGCGGCTATTTTACGAGAAGCTGCGCGAGTATCTGGAGGACGGTTTTGACCTTGCACGTCGGCAAGGAAACCAGGGGCGTGCCCTTGGCTTCCTAATGGCTATCTTCCAGAAGATAGCCGCCTCCAGCTTTTCTGCTGTACGGCGCACGCTTAAGCGCCGAATGCTCATGCTAACGCTGCATGAAGCTCTGCTCAGAGATCGTAACCTGGACATCGAGGGCAGGAATACCCTTAACGACCAGGCTCGCGCGATCATTCGGGAGGAATGGGGGCTCAGCCAGGACGCCGTCGGAAGGGCGCAGGTCGATCGAGTCATGGCCGATTTGAAGCATCGACTTGCGCGCAAGCTCGACGACGAAGACTTGGAAATGGGTTCCGATCCTTACGGAAGCGAGTCGGCGTCGATGCATGTCGAAGATGCTGTATCCGCCGCCGTGGATATCCACCTTCCGGAAGAGCGGTTGCGCATCGCCGATCTCCTTGCCGTGTTTCCCGACCAGCGCGAAACGAAGGCGCAGAAGCTTCTTGATGGGCTTGGCACGCTATGGCAGCAGAATCCAAACGAGAAGATCGTAATTTTCGCCACGTACCTCGGCACGGTTGAACTGCTTGCCCGAGAGATCGAGCGAGTCTATCCCGGTCAAGGCGTCGAAGTGCTCCGCGGCGGCGATCACGGTGCCAAAGTCGCGGCCGAGCGTCGTTTTAGAACGAAAGACGGTCCTCGGGTGCTCGTTTGCACAGCAGCCGGCCGGGAAGGGATCAATCTTCAGTTCGCGCGCATATTGTTCAACTTTGATCTGCCTTGGAATCCGATGGATATGGAGCAGCGCATCGGACGCATTCACCGCTACGGACAGGCATCCACAGCTCAGGTCTATAATCTCGTTCTTTCCGACACGATCGAGGGCCGGATATTCCTGCTCCTCGACGACAAGCTCACCGAGATAGCCCGTACCCTCGGCAAGGTCGATGAACGGGGTAATGTCGCCGAAGACCTTCGCTCACAGATTCTTGGGCAGCTCTCAGAACGTCTCAACTATGACCGCCTCTATCAGGAAGCGCTCTCGGATCCCGAATTGAAGCGGACGGCCGTCGAGCTGGAGGCTGCGCTCTCCAATGCGCGCGAGGCTCGCGAGGTGGTCTTTGATCTCTTCCAGGACCTCGATCGCTTCAGCCTTGATGACTACAAACCCCTCTCTGACATTTCGTCTGGAATGGGTCGACTCGTGGATTTCCTTCACGCTGCTCTGTCCGATCGGGACGTCAGACTCAGGGAAGTCGATCGTCACACGTACGATCTGGTTGGTGCCAACGGCGTACGCAAAAAGCGCTTCACACTCGACCGAGACCTTGCCACATCCAGCGACGACATCGATCTGATGGGTATCGATCACCCGCTGCTTCAGCAGGAGCTCGCCCGCTGGCGAGATCTTCCGGCAGAACAGCTGGGTGTTGCCGTAAAGGGGGCGGATGCTCGGCCGGCACTGTTGTCGCTTTGGCTCGTTGAGTCATCTTCGGGCAGCGGTGAAAGACTCGTTTCCGTTCAATCCATCGCGGTCAAGCCTGACGGCGCACGCATTCCTGGCATAGAACGCCATGCTGCTCAGTTGCTCAGGGGCGAACCGACCGCGCCTGTGCTGACCCCAGAGCAGAGGCTCGCCTTGTTTTCTGGTGCCGTCGAACCGACGCTGCAACGCGAGCTCCGTCATCGTGGCGCAGGTGACGGAAGCTATTCGGCCGAGTTGATCGGCTACGTTGAGCTTGTTTGAGGAACATCGGTCGTCTCAGGGCCGGCCAACTACAACCGCTCATTGAAGCTCGGATGACCCCATAGAACTGGGCGACGACTGGATTTGCTTGTCGGTGACAGGCAAGGACCCTCGCAGTATGGAAAGCATGCGAGCAGTGTTGCTGCCTGCTTCGGCGTTCTCTGGCCGCTCCTCCTCAATTTCGCGGTCGAGGGTTCGAGCATCGACAAAAAATTCCGTTTGCTCGCGCGATCGGGAACTGGCGACATACGCGTTGTGCCTGTCGAACCGGGATGGGAGAAGGACCAAACTATGGTCGACGGTTCGTCCCTGTGCCTGCCATAATGTCGTTCCACAGGAGTGAGTGAAGGCATTTCAAGCAAGACAGAGGCTGGGTGCGGCTTGGGTTTCCGCCCCATCTTCGTGAGTCTTGCAAATATCAGCCGGTTAGTCCGGTGATTACGCCCGGACCCTCGCAAGCCAGGACGACGGCACCCTTCCCGCCACGACCGTACAGCGCGCATGGCTGGGTGGGTTGTTTTGCTCAGTCGCGGTGGATGCCTGTGAGCCAGCGAGGCACCTGGTAGGCAATCTGACTAGCTAATCGAGGAGCTCGCGTATCGAATTGACAACTTGCTGCAGCCGAGCGGAGTCAAGCCCGCCGCGTTCATCATCTTCCGACGAGAACAGCGTCTGCCCCAAGATGAACCCGTTCGCTTCATACCACGCCCGCTTCCACTCCCACCCCTTCCGGTAGTCCTCACGACCCATCATGCCGAGGTGTTCCCAGAGGATCAGGTCGCCGTCTGTAGTGACGAATGAAAAGTCTGGACGGAGGTGGCCGGGTTGGACCTCCCCATCAAGTACGCGTTCGTACTCGTATTCCACACCTGACCGGTGTAGCATGTTCGCGATCACCAGCTCCGATTTGCTGCGGACCAAGTGACCCTTCTCCGTACGATGGATCAGATTTTCGGCATACGGAACCTCGGTCTCGACTCGCCGGAGTGCGCCTAGGAAGAGGTTGGTGTTCCGCCGCGCGGTCTCTGACCGCTCGGGCCGGGTGTAGTCGAACAACACCGACGGGTTGTCTCCCTCAATTAGTAGCACGAGCTGGCGGCGCGACCGGGTCAGGGCCGTGTAGAGTAGCTCGCGTGAAAGAGGCCGGCAGTTCTTGGGCAGGACGACAAACACCTTCTGGAACTCGCTGCCCTGCGACTTATGCACGGTGATCGCATACGCGAGCTCGAGCGGCCCAGATCCGCCTGGAAAGTCGCGGCCGCTGTAACCAAAACGCAGGTTGGGACGGCCGGCGAAGACCACGTTCAACCATGGGGCTTTTCCATTACCGACGAGCCCGACCTCGCCGTTGGCTACGTAGTGGTCACCCGACTCGTGCCCGTCATAGGCATCGCGCCACTGGTTTGAGACCTGGATGACCTTGTCCCGAATGACGATGCTTTCGTCGCCTAGACTGACCACCCACGGCTCGGCAGCTGCGTTGAGCTCCCGTGCGCGATAGCGACGCTGCGCCCAGCGGTTCAGGTCGTGCACGCCGTGGGCGTGCATGCGAACCGGTGACAGGATCTGCCACTGCTCGGAGCCGCCGGGCTCGTCGAAGGGAACCCAGCCTCGCTCGTCAATGCCGAGTGAGGCGTTGAAGCTGGTGACGTCGCCAGCCTGCGCAAGGCCGAGATGCTTCTGGAAGGCCTCACTCAAGCGGCTACGCAGCTCGTCGGGCGTCGTCCAGAAGAACAGGTCCAGGTCATTGAAGGGCCGCCCCGTTTCTAAATCGCTGAGAACACGGTCGGCGTCCACGGGCTGCGTCTCTCTCGTGAACCAGGAGGCGAGCCGGAGCGTATCCGATGCTTGGTCCGCGCCCGCGACGGCGCGGACCTCGACCGTCAATCGAGCCAATGCCTCGCCGAGCGCCAGGCCGGTGTCGCTCTTTGCATCCGTAGTCTCCAGATAGGACGTCAGGTCGGCGAACGGACGTCCGACCCCGATTGGCGGCAGCTGGTTGGGATCGCCCACGAGAATGAGCCGCTGGACATGGGCAAGGTCGAGCGCGTCCAGCACGGCAGCAAGATCGTCCATGGTGAGCATCGAGCACTCGTCAATGACAACCGTCCTTTCCTTTCGGTACTTCTCCTTGCCATGGAAGCGCGGCCTCTGACGGACACGGTCGTACCGTCCAAGCTCGTTCAAGAACTGGGCGACGGTCATCGCCTCGGCGTTGGCCGCCTTTCCGAGCCTGACGCGTGCCTTGCCGGTTGGGGCGAGCAGCAGAATGCCATCGCGGGCGAGCGCGTCGTTGAGCAAGAGCGCCCCCATGACGGACGTCTTGCCGGTGCCAGCCCGCCCGACGAGCGCGGTCAGGCGACGTGAGGTCACGCGGGCGAGTGCAGTCGCTTGCTCGTCGATGGCGAGAACGTGCCGTGCGTTCTTGGGATCGAACGCGCCGCCGGCCGCCTTAACCGCTTCCATCAGGAGCTTCTTCCAATCGGCCATCACCACAGGGGCGGCCTTCCCCGCGCGTTTCGAGAGGACGGAGCGCAGTTTATCCTCGCGCGTCTTCAGCTCAGTAAGTTGAACCGCAGAAATCCCAGTCTGCTGACCCTCAGGCGCCGGCATGTCAATGAGCTCAACAACACCAGCCAGCGCCGCCGAGTTGGTGCTGGGCCAATCCACACCGATCAAGCAGGGGTGGGCCAGCTCGAGCGCGGCAACCTTTTCGACGGCCTCCGTGACGCTCAGCAGTGCGTCACCGGTATCCGACGCGCGTCGCAGCACGGCGACGAGCGCCGCTCGCAGGCGACGTGGATCGGCCGCGGACTCTACGCGCGACGGGTGGGGGACCGGGTGATTGGCGGCGATCGTTGCTTCAGGAAGCAGGCCGCGGTCGATCGTTCCAACCGAGACTGGCGACTCCTTCGCGTCCCCTAGGTCAACCTCGCTGATCCGGTAGGGGTTCGCGATGGTCTCGGCGTCACTCGTGGAAGCCGTGCTCGCCGCCGCCCGCTTTGAGGGATCGAACCAGCGGCTCGCTTGTGCCGGCGTGAGAGCGAAGCGTGAGAGCAGCTTCAAGAGCAGCCGCCGTTCATCCGCTAGATTGAGCCAGGTGTCGCGCACGGCCTTGAGATCGGCGTCGTAGGCGGGTTGCGGCGGTTTCATTTTACCACGGAGCAGCGCATCGACGTGGGGCCAAGGATCCGCATCGGTCGCTACCGCACCCGAGGCAAGCAGCTCAAGTGTCAGCGCCGTCCCCAGCCGCATGCCCAAAGCTTCCAGGGCGGAGCCCAGGCCTGGGAAAGCCCCCCGGTCTTTCCAGGCGAGCCCGATCTGCGTGTTGAGCCATTCCTCACGCCTTTCCCACGGTCCTTGTGCGATCCCATGGGCGCGGATCTTCCGGACCGCCTCGAGGCAACGGATCAGCGTCGAGAGCGCGATGTCTGCAGGCGCGAGTTCCGCGGCGTAGGAGAACGCCCTCATGTGAGCTGGGTCGGCTGGGACGGCGATTTCGGCCAGGAGCCTCGCCCGGCGCGCATCCTCGACGTCGTCGCCCGTCGGTTCGAGATAGTCGTGATACGGCAACAGAAACCCGTCGAAGCCGTCCGGGCGGATCGAATGCCGGAGCAGACGATCCCACATCGGATAGGCGTCCTTGCCGGCGGGCGCGTCATATTGCTTTACTGGGGCAATGGACTGAATACGACCGACACCGACCACTAGGCGCGAGATAGTATCGCCCAGCGGTTGGCCCTCTTTGCAGTAGAAGAAGACCAGCGAACGCTCCGGCGTAAGGCGGTCGAACACATGGTCGACGATCGCCGTCTGACGGGCCCGGCCGAAGACCCATGGACTAGAGAACGGCGATTGTTCGTCAGGCGGCAAAGGCTTTGGCAGCTTCGCATCAATCGCGGCTTGCTCGCTGCGCAACATCCAACCGAACGGGACCGCAAAAGCCGCAAAAGGCGGAACCTTCACGACAGTTGGCTTCAGATGACCATGAGTCGCCGTTGCTTTCTTGATGGACGCGTAAGGGTGCTCGAAGCGGCGGGTCCATTCCGTGTCGTTCATGAAGGCGCCCGATTCCGCCTTGCAAGGTGGCAGCTCTTCCGGCGTCAGCTCATGCCATGGCCGGCCCGCCAGCGCGTCCTGAGCGGCGTCGTCCTTCTCCTCGCGGATTCGGTCGAGAGCGACGCAAAACGCATTCGAAGACGGAGCCGGGCAAACCCGCCCGTTCCAACGCGCACCATGCCATGCCACACGCATCGTAAGATGAAACACCATTATTCCTCAATTGAATCATGCCAAAATGCCGTAGCTTGCACTGCGTTATAGTAGTGCCTCAGACCCTCACACAATGGAAGCGTAACCGCTGGACAGCAGTGCGCGGCGCGACCCTGGCTGCGTTGTGCGTGCCTTCTTGGAGGAAAGTACCAAGCCCAGCCCGCCTGAGGCTGGAAAAAAGCAGTGCAATTGGCTGTGTTCGGATTACGCCTTCAGGACGGTTTGCAGAGGTATTTTTCTGCCGGTCAGCGATGGTGACGCCGTGAGCTCGTCCCGAGCGTTTGTACTTGCATGTTTGCGGTACTCCTGTGACAGCCTCACGAGCCGAACAAGACGCTGACCCAAGTCGCAGATCAATGCTCCATCGTCCCCCACGAGAGCGATTATCTTGCAATTTCAATGGTGTAAGTGTTCGTTGTTTTATTCTGACCGGCGCGCCAATTCTTCAATGACATCGCTGCTGCGCCGCTCCCCATGGTCATGGGCGGCCGTAACCCGCTCGGGGTAGTTGCCGCTCAGAACTCGTCCCAGTCCGCCTTGATGGCTGCGTTGCCCTGGCTGAGATAGGTCGCTGCGGCCGATTTGACTCGCGATTGTGCCTTGGCGCCCGGACGAGCGCTGGCGCCGGCAGGCACTGGAGCGGCCATGCCCTCGACCACGAACACCTCGACGATCTGGTCGAGCTCGCGGGCCTGCGTCTCGGTCTGTTCGATGGCGGCGTTGGTTTCTTCGACCAGCGCCGAATTGTGCTGGGTCATTTCGTCCATCTGGCGGATCGCGCTGGTGACTTCCGAGATCGCCCCCGATTGCGAGCGCGTCGCCTGGGTGATGCCGTCGGTGAGCTGGGTGCTTTCCCTTATGCCGTCGAGCATCGCGGCCAGCTTGCTGGTCGCTTCGGCCACCAGGCGGCTGCCGCCGGACACTTCGGTGGCTGATTGTTCGATCAAAGCCTTGACCTCGGACGAGGCGCTGGCCGCCGATTGCGCCAGCCGCCGCACCTCGACTGCCACCACGGCAAAGCCCTTGCCGGCGTCGCCGGCGCGCGCAGCTTCCACCGAGGCGTTAAGGGCCAGGAGGTTGGTCTGGAAGGCAATGTCGTCGATCAGGCCGATAATGTTGGAAATCTTGCCAGACGAGGTGGAAATCCGCTCCATGGCCTCGTTGGAGCGCTTCATCACCGCGCCGGTCTCCTCGGCGGTATGGGAAACCTCCTGGGCCTTGCTGTTGGCCTGCTCGGCGCGAGCCGCGTTTTCCGTCACCGTCAGGGCCAGTTGCTCCATGGCAGCCGATGTTTCTTCGATCGCCGCGGCCTGCTTGGTCGTCCGGTCGCTGAGGTCATTGGCGCCGTGCAGGATTTCCTGCGTCGCCGTGCGCAGCGCCCGCGACATGTCGCGCAGCCGGCCCACAATGCCGGAGAACTTGGAGACGGTCTGGTTGAAGGCGGTACGAACTTCCTCCAGCTCGGCAATGAACGGAGTGTCTATCCGCGCCGTCAGGTCACCCGCCGCGAGCTTTTCGAGGCCCGTGCCCAGCAGGTTCACCGCCGACTTCCGACCGGTGACGTCGGTGGCATATTTCACCACCTTGTAGGGCTTGCCGTTGAGGTCCAGGATCGGGTTATACGACGCCTGGATCCAGACCTCCTTGCCGCCCTTGCCAAGGCGCAGATATTCGGCCGCCTGGTATTCGCCGCGTGCCAAGCGTGCCCAGAACTGGCGGTAGTCCTCGCTATTGGCATAGCTCGGCGTCACGAACATCTTGTGGTGCCGGCCCTGGATTTCGCTCAGGTGGTAGCCCATGGCCGCGCAGAAATTGGCATTGGCCGTCAGCACTTCGCCGTCCATGTTGAACTCGATGACGGCCTGCGATTTCTCGATGGCAGCGAGCTGGCCCTCGCCATCGGCCGTGGCAAGTTTGTGAGCGGTTACGTCGCTGGCGATCTTGACCACCTTGACGGGCTTGCCGCTCGCATCGAAGACGGGACTATAGGAGGCCTGGATCCAGACTTCCTTCCCACCCTTGCCCAGGCGCTTGTATTCGGCGGAGGCGAACTCGCCTTTGCGTAGCCGCTCCCAGAACTGCTGGTAGTCGGCGCTGGCAGCATAGCTGGGCTCGAGGAATAGCCGGTGATGCTGCCCCACCACCTCGGCAAGCTCGTAACCCATGACCTTGCCACGGCCTCTGCGCCGCCAATAAAGCCAAAAGCCATTCTCAAATCCCCTGGAGTCAACGAACTCTAAATGCCAGGGAAGAATTTATCGTTAACGGATTGCAACTGCTGCGCAATTGGCGCGACTAGGCCGCAAATAGGCCGACCGGCACGCCCGCCGTGTCGCTTCGGAAACGGAGGATGCCATCGTGGCCCGTCTCGGCACGCCCTGAATCGAGGCTGGTCACGAATACCATGCGCATGTCGGCGCCACCAAAACAGGGCATGGTGGGGCGCAGCAGCGGCACATCCACCCAGCCCAGCAATGCCCCGTCGGCCGAGAAACGATTGATGCGGCTCGCCGACGGTCCCGCCGACCAATAGGTGCCCTCGACGTCGCATGCGCCGCCATCGGGTCGTCCGTTGGCCTCGTCGCGGTCGCGCAGCCGCCGCCGATTGCTGGCGACGCCGGTTTGTGCGTCGAAATCCCAGCAATCAAGCCAGATGCCGCCGCGCGAATCCGAATGGTAGAGCCGGGTCCCATCCGCATTCCAGGCCAGGCCGTTCGAGATGGAGATGCCGTCGGCAATGATCCGCACCGAACCGTCCGGCCCGACGCGATAGAGTTTTGCCGCATCGCCATCGGCGTCCATGCTGCCGACCCAGAAGGCGCCGTCGGGTCCGACCTTGCCATCGTTGAGCCGCATGTCCGGCTTGGCGTGGGTCACCGAGGCGACCAGCTGGCGCCTGCCGCTTGCGGGATCAAACAGCACGATGTCGTTGCGCAGGGCCACGACGAGCCGGCCATTGCGGGCCAGTCCGAAGCTGGGCACCGGCTCGCCGAAGCTCCAGCGCTCGCGTTCGCCCCGCGCCGGGTCGAGCGCGTGGATCACGCCGGCTGGTATGTCGCACCACAGCAGCCGCTGCCGGTCGGCATCCCAAACCGGGCTTTCACCGACCCCGAAACGCTCCTGCACCACGAAGGTGATCTCTGGCTGGCTCATGTCGCCTTGTCCACGTCATGGGTCAGGCTCCACTCGCGATAGCGCCGCCGGCCGCCCTCCAGATGCTGGCGCATCGCCGCCCGGGCATCGTCGGCGCGCCGCGCGCTGATGGCCTCGAAGATGCGTCGATGCTCACCCTGGATCATGTCGAGAAACTCGGACTTGTCCTTTTCATCGGTGAAGCTGGCGCGCAGGGCGCGACGGGGGATCAGCCGCTCCCCCATCTCGTCGACAAACAGGCGGAACCGCACATTGTTGGTGGCGTCGGCAATGGCGCGGTGAAAGCTGCGATCGGCATCTGTGGCCAGCGTATTGTCCGCCAGGTGGCGGGCGAACTGGCTCATTGCCTGTTCCATGCGCAGGAGGTTGGTCTCGGTGCGCCGCTCGGCCGCCAGCCCGGCTGCCTCGATCTCGACGCTCATGCGGAATTCCATGAAGTCGAGCACCGCGCCGATATCCTGCGGTGCTTCCATCAGCATCGAGCCGAGCGTGGGCGTGGGCGGTTCGCTGACATAGACGCCGCTGCCGCGCAGCGAGCGCAAGCGCCCCTCGGCCTTGAGGCTGGCAATGGCCTCGCGCACCACCGTCCTGCTCACCGAAAACCGCGTGCAGAGCTGGTCGGAGGGAGGCAGCTTGTCCCCGGGCTGCAGACCGTCATCCGCGATCAGCTGGATGAGGCCGGTCTTGACCCGATCGGTCAGGCGGGGAGCTTGGGCGTCGGCCATGTTCATCCGTCGTTTGAATTCGTCATCCGGGCTGGACGCTAGATGACCCACATGCAGCGCGATAGCGAAATATGCCTGCATCGCGGGCACGTCTTGTCGCGATGGAAAATCTATCATACTACTTCGGAGAAGTCATAAAACATATGAGGCCGGACATGTATGTGGGCACCCAATTGAGCGGCAGTGACGTCGAGCGCTTGGGCGACCGCTACCTGCGGCAACTGGCCCAACTTGGCCTGGTCCATGTCTGCATCGATCCTCCCGGCATCGGCTACGGCTGGACGCGGGACGTACTGCGCCGCCACATCGATCGGGTGGAGGCGGCTGGACTGGTGCTCGACATGGTGCAATTGCCCATGCCGTCATCAGGCATCGACAAGCCGCATGGCGCGCCCGGCATCGTACTGGGACTGGCGGAGCGGGATCGCGAGATCGAGGGCATATGCCGGCTGATCGAGGATCTGAGCGCCATGGGCGTGCGCGCGGCCAAGTACAATTTCAACCTGCTGGGCATTCCGCGCACCGAGTCCGAGCGGGGCAGGGGCGGCGCTGTCATGTCCACCTTCCGCGCCGACAGGATCGTGGATGGCCACGTGCCGACGCGGGCCGGGCAGGTCAGCGCCGACCAGATGTGGGAGCGCATCACCTATTTTCTCGAGCGCGTCGTGCCGGTGGCCGAAGCCAACAAGCTCAGGCTCGCCTGCCACCCCCATGACCCGATGACCCCGCCCGGCTACAAGGGCATGGAACACCGCGTGCTGAGCACGGCCGAGGGCCTCAAGAAGTTTGTCTCCATCGCGGAGAGCCCCTATCACGGTCTCAATTTCTGCCAGGGCACCATCGGCGAAAGCCTCGAAAATCCGCGCGAGGAAATCGGGGACATCATCCGCTGGTTCGGCGAGCGCAAAAAGATCTTCAACGTCCATTTCCGCAACATCAAGGGCGGCCGCTACTCGTTTACCGAGGAGTTCGCCGATGCCGGCGACATGGACATGCCCGCCGCGCTGCGTCTCTACAAGGAGCTGGGCGTCGACTGCATGATCATGCCTGACCATGTGCCCGAGATCGACGGCGAAGCGCCCTTCGAAACCGCCTTCGCCTTCAGCTTTGGCTACATCATCGCCCTGTTCCAGGCCAATGGCTGGGATCCCTATGGGCGGTAAGACATTGATCTGAAAAGCGGAAGGCCCGGATCGAACAATCCGGGCCTTCTTGTTTCCGGCGCGATGGCTCAGCTATGCGCAGCGATCAATCCCGCCAGCGTTTCTCGCTCCTCGGCGGTGAGGTCGGTCAGCGGCGTCCGCACCTTGCCCGCCGGCCGCCCGACGATCTCCGCCCCGGCCTTGATCATCGCTACCGCATAGCCCCGCTTGCGGTCCCGCAGCGCGATCAGCGGCAGGTAGAAGCTCTTGAGCAGCGCCTGGACAGTGGCATTGTCGCGCTGGCGCACGGCGGCGTAGAAACGCAGCGCCAGCTCCGGCATGAAGTTGAACACGGCCGAGGAATAGGTGGTGACGCCCATTTCGAGATACGGCTGGGCGAACACTTCGGCGGTCGGCAAGCCGCCGATATGCACCAGGCGATCGCCGATCCGGCTGGCGATCTGCACCATCAGCTGCAGGTCGCCGATGCCGTCCTTGTAGCCGATCAGGTTGGGGCACATCTCGGCCAGTCGCGCCAGTGACTCGGGCGTCAGCCTGGTATTGTCGCGCGCATAGTAGATGACACCGATCCCCACGACATCGCAGATCGCCTTCATATGGGCGATGATGCCGTCCTGCTCGGCAAACATCAGGTAGTGCGGCAGCACCAGGATTCCGGCGGCACCGGCCTTCTCGGCGCGGCGGGCGAGATCGACCGCCATGCGGGTGCCATAGCCCACGCCGGCCAGCACCGGCACGTCGGCGGAACTGTGACGGACTGCTGTACCGATGACGGCATCATACTCGTCATATCCGATGGAAAAGAACTCGCCCGTGCCGCCTGCGGCGAATAATCCCGATGCGGGATATGACGAGAGCCATTCCAGCCGCGCGGCATAGGAGTCCGTATCGAACTCGTCCGCCGCGTCGAAATCCGTCACCGGAAACGACAGCAGGCCCGAGCCGATCCTGGCCTTGATTTCATCCAGCGTCACAGGGCGCTCCCACAACCATAATTAGTATGACTGCATGGACTTTGCCCCCGCCGAACAATCCTGTCAACGGCGGCAAAATGGCGCCTATGCGCAAAGAAGTATGATTGATAATTGATGCGCCTGCCGCCATCCTGAGAGCACGAATGCAAGAGGAGCGCCCATGCCCAAGATCCTGTTGACCGGCGCATCGGGCCAGCTCGGCACCCGGCTGCGCCAGTGGTTTGCCGTGCGCGGCCGGCCGTTCCTGGCCACCGACATCGTCGCGCCCGCCGACGGTGCGGCCGTGGAACTTGTCGATCTTGCCAACGGTGCGGAGGTCGACCGGCTGATGATCCGAGATATCTCGGCGGTCGTCCACTTCGGCGGCATGGCCAGCGAGGCCGGGTGGCAAACCCTGCTCGAAGCCAACATCATGGGCACCTACAACGTCTTCGAAGCCGCCCGAAAAGCTGCCGTCACACGGGTGATCTTCGCCTCGTCCTATCATGTGCAGGGCATGTATCCGACCAGCGGGGAACCCGTTGCGCCGGAGGATCCCTATCGCCCGGATTCGCTCTATGGCGTCTCCAAGGCCTTCGGCGAAACCCTGAGCCGGTTGTACTTCGACAAGTTCGGTATCGAGTGCCTGGCGATCCGCATCTGCGCCGCCAGCCACCCCAGCAGCCCCCGCGATGCCCGGCTCTGGTTCAGCCAGGACGATATGACCAGCCTGGTGGATCATGCCCTCGACGTCCCGGTGCTGGGGCACCGGACCATGTTCGGCATCTCGGACAACCCCCATGCCTTTTTCCGCAATTCGCCGCATGCTGATTTCGGTTGGTCGCCGGGGCACGGTGCGCTCGAACTGGGCACGCCCGATCCGCGTGCGCCGCTCGATACGGCAGACCCACGCCAGCGTCTGATTGGCGGCGCCTTCACCCAATGGGGCCACCCAGACGATGAAGCCTCCGCCCGGTCCTAGCGACGCTCAGGAAAAGGTGCGTTCGATCGCCGCCTTGAGGTCGTGCGACCAGAACGGCTTGCCCAGCCGCTCGAACTTGCCGCGCAGCTCTTCAGGCATTTCCGAATAGCCGGTCGCGACAATGACCTTGATATGGGGCCATTCGGTCTCGATGGCGGATGCCAGCTGCCCGCCATTCATCTGCGGCATCGCATAGTCGGTAATGACCAGGTCGACCGGATGGCTGCGCAGCTTGGCCAGTGCCTCCTTGCCCGACGTGGCCTCGAGCACCTGGTGTCCCAGATCTTCGGCCATCGTAGCCGTGTTGAGCAGCACCAGGGCGTCGTCATCGACAACCAGGATGCGCTTGGGTTCGAAAGCCGGCGGGCCGGCCTCCTCGGTGACGGGCGCAGGGGCCGCGTCATCGCCGGCAACGGGTAACCACAGCTCCGCCGTCGTGCCTTCGCCCGGCTTGCTGTCGAGTACGAACCGGCCTCCGGTCTGCTCTGCCAGCCCATGCACCATGGACAGGCCCAGCCCGGTGCCCTTGCCGACGCCCTTGGTGGTGAAGAAGGGCTCGGTGGCCCGGGCAAGCGTCTGCTCGTCCATGCCCTCGCCTTCATCCCGGATGGACAGCACGATATAGCGTCCGGGCTTGAGGCCGCCGGCATCGGTCGGGACGGCGCGCTCCTCGGCGCTGACGGTAATCGACCCGCCCGCCGGCATGGCATCTCGCGCATTGACCGCCAGGTTGAGCAAGGCCGATTCCAGTTGCGCCCGGTCCGTGAGCGCCGCCGGCAACCCGGATGGAATCTGCGACCTGACCAGGACACTCGGGCCCAGCACCCGGTCGAAAATCCCGCGCATGCTGGATACCGTCTCGGCGATGTCCACCGGGCCGCTCTCGAGTTCCTGCCGCCGCGCGAAGGCCAGCATGCGCTGGGTCAGGGCAGCGCCGCGCTGGGCGCCCTTGACCGCATTCTCGAGAAACGGGCTGATGCGTGGATCGTGCGGCATGCGCTGCGACACGATCTCGAGGCTGCCCAGAATGGCCATCAGCAGATTGTTGAAGTCATGCGCGACCCCGCCGGTGAGCTGGCCGATCGCTTCCATTTTCTGGGATTGAAACAGCGCATTGCGCGCCTGGTCGAGCTGCAGTTGTGCCTCGCGCCGCTCGGTGATGTCGCGGGTCACCTTGGCAAAGCCGAGCAGCTCGCCGTGCTCGTCCCTGATGGCGTCGATCACCACATGCGCCCAGAACTGGCTGCCATCCTTGCGCACGCGCCAGCCCTCGCGCTCGACGCTGCCCTTTTGCCGGACGATGTCGAGGTTATATTCTGCCTCGCCCGCGCGGCGTTCCTCTTCGGTATAAAAGCAGGAGAAGTGCTGGCCGATGATCTCGGCTTCCTCGTAACCCTTGATGCGCTGCGCCCCGGCATTCCAGCTGGCCACGTTCCCCTGCGGGTCGAGCATATAGAGGGCGTAGTCGGTGACGCCCTTGACCAGCAGGCGGAATTGCTGCTCGCTGGTGCGCAGGGCGTCCTCGAGCTGCTTGCGCTCGGTGATGTCGCGCGTGATCTTGGCAAAGCCGATCACCCTGCCGCTTGCATCCACGATCCGGTCGATGACGACATGGGCCCAGAACTGCGAGCCGTCCTTGCGAACGCGCCACCCCGCGTCCTCGAACCTGCCCTCCGCCGCCGCGACCCGCAGGTTGCGGCGGGGAATGTCCGCGTGCTGGTCTTCCGGGCGATAGAAGCGGGCAAAGTTCTGGCCGACGATCTCGTCGGCGCTATAGCCCTTGAACCGCTGCGCCCCGGCATTCCAGGTCATCACGGTGCCGGCGCTGTCCATCATGTAAATAGCGTAGTCGCTGATCGATTCGACCAGCAGGCGATACCGCTCCTCAGACGCATCTATCGTCTGGAAGTGATCCGATGGATCAAGCATGCACGCACCTTCATTCGCCCCGAACTAGGCACAATGCGGTTCGGTGCGGATGGTTGCATTCTCAGGCGTCGCGTTCTTCCTCGAGGCCGGCAGCCAGCTCATAGGTCTCTCGCGACGTAAGGTCGGTGTGCCTTATGTCGCCGATGGGCTCTCTTGCCACGTCGGGGACCCGGAGCGCCCCCCAGCTATTGTCCCACAGGTCGGGCCGCGACAGCACCACCACCACCTCGTCGAAGCCGTGCAGCGCCCGCGCTGCCTCCGCCGCGACCAGGGCGGCTTTCACGTCGTCATATTCGGCTTCGTCGGCGTCGACATCGCCCTTGGCTTCCCACCAGACGGCCGCCTTGAGCCTGCCGTCACCGGCCAGTTCAATCCCGACCGTCACGGCATCGGGCGAGCGCTGGCCGACCGGCACGAGCCGGTATTGTCCGGGCATATCCATCGAACGAACCTCCATTGGCTGAGGTGCAACCGCACCCGACGCCAACTGGTTCCCGTCGCCGCCATAGAGCCTTGCTAGAGTGCCCGCTCGGTGGTGACGTCGAACAGGTGAATGTGCTCGGGCGCGATGCCCACGCTGATCGTGTCGCCGGCCTTGACCCCGGTGCGCCGGGTTTCCACCACCGTCATTTCGGGCGTGGTGGCGGTCGTCACATAGGTCATGGACCCCGTCGATTCCACCACGGCCACCGGCAGCTGCAACTGCGCATTGCCACCCATCAGCAGATGTTCCGGCCGCAGCCCGGCCAGCACCTTGCGGCCCGCTTCCACCGTTCGCCCCAGCGGCAATGGCTGGCTGCCGGCAATATCGAGCTGCACGCTCTGCCCGTCCGCTGTCACCGTGCCCGGCACGAAGTTCATTGCCGGCGAGCCGATAAAGCCGGCCACGAACTTGCTGACCGGGCGATCATAGAGCTCAAGCGGGCTGCCCTGCTGCTCGATCACGCCATCGCGCATCACCACGACATGGTCGGCCATGGTCATGGCTTCGATCTGGTCATGCGTCACATAGACCGAGGTCGCCCCCAGCCGGTCATGCAGCGCGCGGATTTCCTTGCGCATATGGACGCGCAGGGCGGCATCTAGGTTGCTCAGCGGCTCGTCGAACAGGAAGGCCTTGGGGTTGCGGATAATGGCGCGTCCCATCGCGACGCGCTGCCGCTGCCCGCCGGACAATTCGCGGGGATAGCGCCCGAGCAGTGCCGATAGGCCGGTAGTGGCGGCCACTTCGGCGGCCTTGGCCCTGGCTTCGGCCTTGCCCACCCCATGCAGGCGGAGCGAATAGGTGAGGTTCTCTTCCACCGTCATATGCGGATAGAGCGCGTAGCTCTGGAACACCATCGCGACGTCGCGCTTGCGCGGCGGCACGCCCGTCATGGTCTCGCCCGCGATCTTGAGCGTACCCGAGGTGATGCTTTCGAGCCCGGCTATCGACCGCAGCAAGGTGGATTTGCCGCAGCCGGAAGGCCCGACCAGGGCGACGAAGCTGCCCTTCTCGATGCTGAGACTCACCCCCTTGAGGGCGTGAAAGTGGCCATAGTGCTTGTCGATATTGCTGAGCTCGATCTGTGCGCTCATTTGAGGGCTCCCGAGGTAAGGCCGGAGACGATGCGGCGCTGCAGAAGGACGAAGATGGCCAGGATCGGGGTCACATAGATCGCCGAATAGGCCATGATGGAGTTCCAGTCCGAGGAGTTCGGCCCCAAGAAGCTGGAGAGGCCCACGCTGGCCGGCTGCAGGCCGGTGTCCTGGATGATCGACTTGGAATAGATGTACTCGCCGAACGCGCTCATGAAGGTCAGGATGGCGCAGACCAGGATGCCGTTACGCGCGAGCGGCAGAACGATCGAGAAGAAGGCGCCGATCCGCGAATTGCCATCCACCAGGGCCGCCTCCTCGAGTTCGCGCGGCACGCTCATGAAGGTGGCGCGCACCAGCACGACAAAGAATGGCATCGACTTGGCGGCGGCCGCCAGCACCACCGCGGTGCGCGGATAGTGCAGCAGGCCCAGCTGGTTGAAGCCGACAAACAGCGGCGTGACCATCACCGAGGCCGGCAGCACCTGCAGCATCAGGATCAGGAACAGGCCGATATCGACCCAGACGCTGCGATACCGCGCCAGCACATAGGCGCAGCCCGTACCCAGCACCACCGTGATCGCCGTGACGCCCGAAGCGATGACCACCGAGTTTATCAGGAACTTCGGCATCCCCCTGCCGGACCACACATAGGGGTAGACGCTTGTATCGGGGTTTAGCGGCCAGAAGGTCGGCGGGTTGAAGTAGATTTCCGTCGCCGACTTGAGGCTCGTCACATACATCCAGTAGAGCGGAAAGAGGTAGAGCGCCGCCAGCGCCAGCGCCACCACCAGAAGCAGCCATGGAACATAGGGCCGGGTCATCCGCGCACCTCGTGACGGGTGGAGCGCACATAGATCACCGAGGCGAACAGCACGAGCAGGAACATCATCACCGAAATCGTCGCGCCCTTGGCGAAATCATACAACTGGAAACTCATCTGCCAGGACCAGTAGCCGGCCACGGTCGATGTACTGGCCGGGCCACCTTCGGTAATGGCAGGGAAAAGGTCGAACTGCTGCAGGGTGCCGATCAGGCCCAGCGACAGCACCGCGCCGATCGTCGAGCGCATCATGGGCAGGGTAATCGTCCAGAAGCGCTGGAAGGCATTGGCGCCGTCAAGCTCGGCCGCCTCGTAGAGGTCGCGCGGAATAGCGGCCAGACCCACGGCCAGCAGCAGCATGTTGAAGGCGGTACCCAGCCAGATATTGGCGATGACCACGGCCCAGATGGAATAATTGGGGTCCGACTTCCAGAACACGATCCCATCGATCAACCCCAGGGCGCGCAGGATGGTGTTGAGGACGCCGAAATCGCCCGAGAGGATCCAGCTCCAGATGGCGCCGACCACCAGGCCCGGCATGACCCAGGAGACGAGAAACAGCCCGCGAATGGTCGCGGCGCCGGGAAACTTCTGTGCGAAGAACAGTGCCAGGCTGAAGCCGATCACGAACTGGCCGGCCATGGAGGCAAAGACGAAGATCAGCGTGTTGCGCGTCACCAGCCAGAAGGCGGGCTCCCGCACGACCGCGACATAGTTGTCGAAACCGGCCCATGGCCGGATCAGCGTCCCCAGGGTGAACATGTCCACCTGCTGGAAACTCATCAGCACGTTATAGACCAGCGGCAGACCTGCCAGCGCAAACAGGAACAGCAGGGCGGCGCCGACCAGGATCAGGTCGAACCCGACGCCGTCGCGCATGCTGTTGAATATTCGGGACATCCAGGTCCTCCGCGGGAAAATCGAAAAGAACCGGCCAGATTGCTCCGGCCGGCCCAGGTCAGGGAGGAAATTTAGCCGACAATGCCCGAAATGGTAGCCTGCGCCTGGTCAAGCGCATCCTTGGGCGACATCTGGCCGGTCAGTGCTGCCTGGAAGGCATCATAGATGGCCTTGGAGATCTTCTGCCATTCCGGGTGCGGACCACGCGGCTGGGCATACTGCAGCTGCTCCTGGAACACCTTGAGCGCCGCATCGGTACGGGCGTCGCCGGTGGACGGCAGCGGGATGTCGCTGCGCGGCGGAATGTTGGAGAATTCCGGGAACAGGCGATCGCTCTGCGAGGCGAAGTACTCGATGACCTTGAAGGCTTCGTCCGGGTGCTGCGAGGTGGCGAAGATGCCAAGGTTGAAGTCACCCATTGCCGAAGAGCGTGGGCCGCCCTCGGTTTCGGTCGGCAGCAGGGCAACGCCCCAGTCGAACTTGGCATCGGTGGCCATGCGGCCCAGTTCCCACGGACCCGAAATGGCCATGGCGGCGTTGCCGGCGTTGAACGTGCCGGTGGAGTCCCACTGGCCCAGGCTCAGCACGTCCTGCGAAGCCAGCTTTTCGTCCAGCAGCGTCTTCCAGATTTCGAGTGCCTTCACGGCGCCGGGCGTGTTGACTTCCTTGAACGAGCCGCCGCCCATCTGCACCCATGGCAGGAACTGGAACGTGCCTTCTTCGCCGGCGCGGGCCGACCAGGTGATGCCATAGACATTGTTGGCCGGGTCGTTGAGCTTGCGCGCGTCTTCGAGCAGTTCGTCCCAGGTCTTGGGGGGCTCGGCAATGCCGGCCTTGGCGAACAGGTCCTTGTTGTAGAACAGGGCGATCGTGTTGGTCGCCTTGGGCAGGCCATAGAGCTTGCCGTCCCACGAGGCGGAAGCCAGCGGGCCTTCGTAGTAGACGCTGGTGTCGATGACGTCCGAATTGGCCACGCGATCGGTGATATCAAGCATGGCGCCGCGCGACGAGAACAGCGCGAAGTCGGGGTTGTCGAGCGAGATGATGTCGGGCGCCTGGCCGGTGGCGAAGGCCTTGAGGGCCTCGTTCACCAGGTCGTCGAACGGCAGCAGGCGGCTTTCCACCACGATGTCGCTCTGGGACGCGTTGAAGTCTTCGACAAGCTTGGTGTAGAGCCCGTTATCGCCATCGATGGACCACATCTTGAGAGTGACCTGGGCGAAGGCGGGCGTGGCGATCGAAACGCTGGAAAGCGCCAGCGTTGCGAGGAAGGCAAGTCTCGATAGTCTCATTTAGGTTTCCTCCCAACAGTGCGGACCATCCGCAAAACCATCGGCCAGCTCTCCCGGCAGGCCGTGGAATTAAGTTGCAGCCGCGGGGCAACCCGCGGCCCTTTTTCAGTTGCGCGCCAGCGACGGGTCGCCGCCGGAATAGAGTGAATTGAGGTCGACGAAATCGCCGCCGCGCGCGGCCTTCAGGTAGTTGAGGGCGCGCACCTGGCCGGTCATTTCGAGGTCGTCGCGATAGACCGGGTCATGCCAGCCCTCGATATCGATCGAGCCCTGGTAACCGGCCAACCGCAATTCGGAGATCACGTCGGTCCAGTTGCTGTCCCCGAACCCCGGCGTCCGCATGAACACGAACTTCTCCTTGCCGAAGATGCCGTGTTCCTTGATCACGTCCCAGCGGATGGTGGCGTCCTTGCCGTGGACATGGAAGAACTTGTGCGCCCACTTGCGGATCTGGGGCAGGGGGTCGATCAGGTAGACCATCTGGTGGCAGGGCTCCCATTCGAGCCCGATATTGTCGTCCGGCGTCTCGTTGAACATCAGCTCCCAGGCGTCCGGGTTATGCGCGATGTTCCAGTCGCCGGTGGCCCAATTGCCGTCCATGGCGCAGTTTTCGAAGGCGATCTTGACGCCCTTGTCGGCGGCGCGCTTGGCCAGGTCCGACCACACCTCCTTGTAGCGGGGCAGGCTGTCGGTCAGCGGCTTGTTGCGCACGCGGCCGGTAAAGCCGGCGACCGTGGTGGCGCCGAAGTGGTGGGCATTGTCGATGCAGTCCTTCCAGCCCTGCAGGGTCTGGCGGTCCATCTCCTGGTCTTCCAGCGGATTGCCGAACATGCCGATGGTGTTGATCGTGATATCCCGATTGCCGATGGCCTCGAGCGAACGCTTGCCCAGCTCGGCCAGGTCCTGGCCATTGGTTGTCTGCCAGAAGAAGGGCTCGAAGCTTTCAAAGCCCAGATCGGCAATGGCGGCGATATTCTCGGGCGCCTTGCCGGCTGACGCCTGGATCATGGTGCCGATACGGATGGTCTTGGCCGGGTTAGTCACGAATGAAATCCTCAGACTGCAATGGTCACGCGCTGGCGGGTCTTGGCGCTCTCGATCGCCGCGAACACCATGGCCAGGCTCTTGATATTGTCGTTGCTGGCCGTCTCGGGCGGCCGGCCCTCCTCGATGGCATCGAGGAATTCCGCCAGCACGCTGGCATGGCCATGCGTCTGGTCGATGTCTTCCGGATCGGGCACCTCGATCTCGGCCAGCTCGCGGAAGAAACCGCTATCGCTGGCCACGACCTTGGCATTGAACGCCGCTTCTCCGTCCCAGATCAGCGTGCCCTTGGTGCCGATGATGCGCCAGGCGCTTTCCCAGCTCGTATTGGCACCTTCCGCACACCACGACCCGCGATAGTTGAACACCACGCCCTGGTCGAATTCGAAGATGGCATTGGCCGCCGCGCCATGCGCGTACCACGAGCCGCGCGGATTGGTTTCGAGGCAATAAACCGCCTTGGGCGATACCCCGGCCATGAAGCGGGCGGCATCGAGCGTATGAATCGCCATGTCCAGCAGCAGCACGTTTTCCATTTCGTCGCGGAAGCCGCCGAAATGGGCACCGATGAAGAAGTCGCAATGGAGCGCGGTGACATCGCCCAGCGCGCCGCTTTCGATCATCCGGCGGATGCGCCGCACCCCGGAAATGAAACGCCGGTTCTGCACGATGGCATGCACGCGCCCTGCCGCCTGGGCCTGGGCGACCAGCGCTTTGCCGGCCTCGAGCGTCGCCGCCATCGGCTTTTCGCTCAGCACATGGCAGCCGTGGCGCAGGCCGGTCTCGACCACGCCCTGGCGCGCTGCCGGGATCACCACGTCGAACAGCAGGTCGGGCTTGGTGGCCGCGAGCACCGCGTCGAGGTCCGACCCGATGGTTGCGTTGGTCAGGCCGAATTCCGCCGCACGCGCCTCGGCGGTCGGCTGGTGCAGATCGACCAGGCCGACAATCTCCACCCGGCCCTGGAGCAAAGGATGTTCGGCCACCGCCGACAACCACCCTTTGGACATGGCTCCGCAACCCGCAAGAACGGCCCTGAATACCAAGGAAATTTCCTCCCTGAGCCAGATAAACGCTTCTCATCTTTGTGAGAAACCGTTTTCTCATCGCCCGTAAACGTTTACGAATAAAGTATGATAATCTCGAAGTGTCAATAGCGATTCCGAGGGGGAGGACGACTGTGGACAAGCCTGCTTGCAACGATGGCCATCCGGGTTCATTGAGAGCCCCGTACCGCGCCGGCTGGGGGCGCGCGGCCAAGGGCGGACTGTCGGGATCATGAAGGGCATACGGCGACTAGCCCAGGAACTGGACATTTCCATCGGCACGGTCTCGCGTGCCCTCAACGGCAAGCCCGATGTCAACGAGCAGACCCGCAAGCGCGTGCTCGAAGCCGCCGCTGCCATGGGCTACGTGCCCAACCAGGCCGGCCGCGCCCTGCGCAAGGGGTCGACCGGGGTGATCGGCTTCATGATGCAGTCGGGCAGCCAGATCACCGGCGAAGGCGACGTCTTCTTCATGAGCGTCTTCGACGGCGTGCAGACCGTCTGCGCCCGCCACCAGCTCGACTTGGTGGTCCTGCTCTGCGCCTCCGAAGACGATCCGGACGCCTATCTGCAGCGCGTCGTCGACCGCGGCTTCGTCGATGGCCTGATCATCTCGGCCACCAAGCGGCACGATCACCGCATCGACTTCCTGTCGCAGCGCGGCGTGCCCTTCATCGCCCTGGGGCGCAGCCTCACCGATGCCGGCCACCCCTGGTTCGACCTCGATTTCGAGGGCATGGCCGAAACCGGCGTCGACCGCCTGGTCGCCAAGGGCCATCGGCGCATCGGCATCTTCGCGCCCATGGACGACACCAATCTGGGCTACATCTTCATAGAGCACTACCGCGCGGCGCTGGAGCGGCACGGCATTGCTTTCAATCCCGATTTCATCTTCCGCGCCCACCCCAATGATCGCGGCGGCCACCAGATCGGCGAACGCATCGCCGCCATGCCGCCCGACCAGCGCCCGACGGGCTTCATTCTCACCAACGAAATGATGACGGTCGGCCTCTATCGCGGCCTTTACGATTCCGGCCTCCAGCCAGGCAAGGACTTTGCCGTCATGGGCCGCGACAGCCCGCAGGCGCATTATCTGACGCCCAAGCTCACCTGCTTCCACCTCTCGCTGCGCGACCTCGGCATCGCCCTGGCGGAATCGCTGCTCGCCACCATGCCCGATTTTTCCGGCGACTATCCCCTGGGCGTCGTGCGCAAGGTGCTGCCACTGCAGCTGATCGAAGGCGACAGCGACTGCCCGGCGCCGCCCGAAGGCTGAGAAGCGATGCTAGCGCAGCAGCGACTGGCCACCATCGACATAGATGGGCACGCCGGTCACGTGTCGCGCCGCGTCTGAAGCGAGGAAAGCGATGACGTCGGCGACATCCCGGCTGTCGCCCGGCTTGCCGCCGGTGAGCGGAATGTCGCCTTCGGGGAATTGGACGGGCACTTCGGCCTCTTCGGAGTTGCGCCGCTGCGAATTGTCGTCGATCTCGGTATCGATGGCGCCGGGACATACCGCGTTGACGCGGATGCCGTCATCGCCCAGCTCGAGCGCCAGTTGCTGGGCCATTGCCACCTGAGCCGCCTTGGTCGCCGAATAGGCCGTCGCTCCGGGGGAGGTGAACGTGCGGTTGCCGTTGATCGAGCTGACGATGATGATCGAGCCGCCCTGCTTCTTGAGCGCAGGTACGGTGTGATGCAGCGTGAGGTAGGTCCCGCGCAGGTTGACCTTCATGGTCTTGTCCCATTCGTCCACCGTGAGGTCGTCGATCGGCGCCCACATGCCGTTGATGCCGGCATTGGCCACCACGATATCGATCCGGCCATAGGCATCGAGCGTCTGCCGCACCACGTTGGCGACGTCATCGGGCTCGGAGACATCGGCTACGATCGACAGGGCCTTGCCCCCCTTGGCGATGATCGTGTCCCTTACGGCGTCGATTTCGTCTTGGGTGCGGCTGATCACCACGACGCTGGCGCCACCCGCTGCCAGGCGCAGCGCCGCGGCCTCGCCAATGCCGGACCCGGCGCCGGTTACCAGCGCCACCTTGCCTGAAAATTCCATCTGCTGCTCCGATCGTTGGCATGTCCTGCGCAACGCATCCAAGCGCGTTTAGGTTACGCCCGCGCCGACCATTTGACCTGCGGCACAAAGGCAAAGTCCTTGTCGAACGGATATTGCGGAGCACTTTTGTGGCGTCGCTGAAGCCGCTCGACGAACTGATCCACCACCCCTGGCGACAGCGCCATCAGGCTCGGATTGGCAATGGGTCCGAGATCGGGGGAGAGATACCCCGATTTCACCACGACGATTTTGGCGCTGCGCGGATCGAGCCCGAGCCGGGTGAAGTCCGGGATATTGTGAAAGGGCCGCCGCCGCGCCGTCAGCACCAGGTCGATGCCGCCGATCCGCACGACGGCTTCGCGCAACCGCGCTTCCTCCGTTTCGAGCAGGAACAGCACCTCCGCCTGCGCCTCTACCGGCTTGCTCGACGTGTCGAGCGTCGCCCCGATGCTGAGGTCCACCATGCCACCAACACCCGCCGCATAGGCCGCATCCGTAGCCGGCTTGTCGGCAATGCCGGCAAACACCACGCCCTGCGCGCCACGCGCGATCAGCTCGGCCAGCACTTCCGCGCGGTCGCCCACGCCGCCGCCGGTGGGATTGTCGCCCGACTCCGCCAGCGCGGCCGGGCCGGTCTCGGCGGCCATTGCCCAGTCGACGCATTCGGCAATGCTCCCCACCTTGGTTCCGAACACGAACTGCTCGCGAATGTCCCAGTAGTCCTGCGCCAGGTACCGCGCCGCTTCCGTCATCGCCGCCCGATCGGTGCCGGTGACGACAGCGCAGGCGGTAGCCCGCGGTTCGTCGGCCCAGACGTAGCCGACCTGGAACGAGGCATCCCAGATTCCCGTCGGGTCTTCGACGGCCTGCAACTGCGTGTAGAACGACCGCGCCGGCTCATCCTGCGTCGAGGTTCGCTCGCCCGGCAGCAGCACCGGCACCGGGGCCCATGCCACGACCGGCCGCTGCCCGCTCCGCAGCGCCCGCACCAGCATGGTCACGGCGCGCCGCATCGTATCGGGCACGTCGATATGCGGCGCCGTGCGGTAGGTCGAAAAGATATCGAGCGCGTCGACGATTTGCTGGCTCACATTGCCATGGAGGTCATAGCTGGCGGCGATCAGCACATCGGCCCCGACCACCGCGCGCACCGCGCTGATGAAGTCGCCCTCCGCATCCAGCAGGCCCTCGACAAACATGGCGCCATGCATGGCGAGGTAGACGCCATCGAGCGGCAGCGCCGCCTTGATCCCATCGAGAATTTCCGCCTTCCAGCGATCGTAGATGCCGCGCTCCACCGGCCCGCCCGCAATGGCCCGCGCATGGAGCACGGTGATGAACTCGGCCGGGAAATGCGTCAGGAAATCGAAATAGGCGTCCTTGAGCATGGCGGGACCACGCAGCACGCGGAAATCGGCCTCGCGTGCGAGGACGGGGTTATAGGTGCTGCACTCGGTATGTAGTCCGGCAACGGCGATCCGCATCAGAGCACTCCGGGAATTTCGGCTTCAGGATTGGTGGATGATCTGGGTCGCCGGGTGGCCAGCCGTCCGGTCAGCAACAGGCTGACCAGCAGCACCGGCACCAGGCAGGCTATGCCCAGGCGCATGTTGAAATGCTCGGCGACGAAACCGATTACCGGCGGCCCAACGAGAAAGCCCAGCAGCGCCACGAAGCTCAGCACCGCCACATTGGCCGAGGCAGGGCGGTCCGTCAGGCTGGCCGCTGCCGTCACCGCCAGGGGAAAGCCGACCGAAACGCCCAGCCCGATAATGGCGAAGCCCAACAGGGCAACTGGCGTATTGGGTGCAACCAGCAGGATCGCTGCGCCGGCCACCGCCAGCGCGCCGCAGATGCGCGCCGTGCTCACCGCGCCGAACCGCCGCTTGAGCGTGTCGCCGCCAAAGCGCCCGGCCGCCACCATCATGGCAAAGACGGAGTAGCCGAGGCCGACAATGCCGCTCTCGGCGCCCAGTGCGTCGCGCAGGAAAATCGCCGACCAGTCGGCCATGGCGCCCTCTGTCATGGTGATGCCGAAGACGAAGGCGCAGATGCCCAGCAGCGCCCAGCTCGGCAGCGCCCAGGCCGAGCGCTGCGTGTCGCCAGGTGCCGTTGCCCCGGGCGCCAGGACGGGCAGGGCGGTCGATGCCAGCAACGCGACCGGCAGCACGACGGCGGCCACCAGCATGATCGCCCATTGTGCGGGCAACCCCAGGCCGGCCAGGGCGGAACCAATCAGGCTCCCCACCATGATGCCGACCGACCAGAAGCCGTGCGAGGTGGTCATGATCACCGAACCGGTGGCTTTCTCCACCGCATCGGCCTGGACGTTGAGGCCCAGTTCCACAAAGGAGATCGTCGATCCGGCCAGCATGAGCGCCACGAACAGCAGGATCGGGTTGCCGGCAAAGGCCGGCAGGCTCACGGCCAGCGAATAGAGCGCGAAGCCGGAAAGGATCGCCATCCGCGGGCCGATCTTGCCCACCAGCGGTCCCGCAAACGGCAGCGTCAGCAGCGTGCCCACCGGCAGGCCGAGCAGGGCGATCGCCAACCCCTGTGGCCCCAGCCCCAGGGCCTGCTGCACATCCGGAATCCGCGGCAGCCACGATCCGAAGGCGATGGGCTGGAGGAAGAAAACCAGCATCGTCAGGCGCTGCGGGGAGAGGAGCATTGTTGGCTCTGCACTATATCTATTGAAACCACCGGGTCATTCCGGCGAAGGCCGGAATCTAAGTCCGCATTTCGCCCGGACCGAAGGCGCCAAGGGAGGTATGCGGATATGGAACCCGGCCTGCGCCGGGATGACATCGCGCAAGTAAAGCGTCGCTACCGCCCCATCGGATAGGGCAGGTACCCGGCAAAACCGGTCAGCTTCCACACGCCTCCCACCTTCCGGCAGAAGTACAGCGTCTGCCAGTTCAGCACGTCCTTGCCGCCGTCGCTGAGCCTGATCTCGCCGTCGAACTTCTTGTGCGCGATGGCGATATCGCCGTTGATCTCGATCTCGGTGAGGCTGGTGGCGCGATGGATGCCATCAAGCACGTCCTCGGCATAGTCGAGCTTCTGGCTCTCCTTGGCCTGGCGGATCCAGTCGTCGCGATAGGCTTCGAGCGTGGGGAAGCTGATACGCCAGTCATCGGGATTGCCGGACTTCTTGCCGTTGATGCCCAGGAACCCCTCCTTGATGAAATCGCCGTCGACCATGCTCCAGTCGGCGGCGACGAAGGCGGCGATGTCGCGCTCCACCAGCATGGTCCAGATGGCACTGCGATCGGGGTCGTTGGGAAATGGGTTGATGCTGCTCATGAAGCTCTCGCGAGGGGTTTGGGCGGCGACCGAAGATCGCACGCGATACATGTTCAGCAATTGTGTTCCAAATTTTCATGGACCCCACAAGGGTGAAAGTGACCACTAGAGCCCAGATGAATACCAATTTGGCAGGGTTGCCGCCTTGGCCGGAGCTTGTCCACATCCCGCCAATGCGTGGAACGCCCAGAAAATCGGCGAAATGCCGCCTCTTTGGGCAAAATTCGGGGGTGGCTTAAATTGGTATTGAACCTGTGACGGATTCGTGTTGACATGGCTTTCGAAACGATCCTAATCTTGAAAATCGTTTACAGAATACCACACCAATCCGGCAGAGATTGGCGGTCTAAGAACAGGGACGGCAAGTATGCGGGTAGGCATTATCGGCCTCGGATATCGTCTGGGCTATCTGGCGCGGGTCTTCTCCGCCGCCCGGCCGGACTTTTCCATTGCCGGTTATGTCGATCCGGCCCCGGCCGGCCTGCCCTATGCCACCGAGCACGGCGTTTCGCTCGGCACCCAGTTCGCTTCGCTCGAGCAGATGCTCGATAGCGAAAAGCTCGATCTGCTGATGGTGGGTTCGCCCAACCACCTCCATCTCGACCATATCCGCACCGGCCTCGAGCGCGGCATGAAGATCTTCACCGAAAAACCGGTGGTGACATCGGTCGAAGACACCATGGAGCTGGCCCGGCTCATCGCGCAATACGGCTCCGACAACCTCATGGTCGGCCTCGTGCTGCGCTACGCGCCGCTCTATGTCGACCTGCGCAAGGCCCAGGCCGAGGGCCTGCTGGGTGACATAACCTCCATAGAGGCCTCCGAGCATATTCCGCCCTATCACGGCGCCTTCTTCATGCGCGACTGGCGCCGGTACGAGCGCTATTCGGGCAGCTTCATGCTCGAGAAGTGCTGTCACGACCTCGATCTCTATAACGGCGTCATGGGCTGCCGACCGCAATATGTGTCCAGCTTCGGCGGCCGTCGCACCTTCGTTCCATCAAACGCACCGGCCAATGTCGGCATCAACGACATGGAAGTCTATCACCGCAAGCCCAGCGGCTGGCAGGGCAGCGACAAGGTGTTCGACAGCGACGGAGACATCATCGATTTCCAGACCGCCATCGTGCAGTACGAGAATGGCGCCGCGCTGACCTTCCACACCAACCTCAACGTGCCCGACGATTTCCGGCGCTTCGCGGTGATGGGTGCCCAGGGCATGGCCGAGGGTGACTTCATCCGCAATTTCCTGCGCGTCACCGACTCGCGCACCTCGGACAGGCTGATCGATACCACCTACAAGATGAGCGAGCTCAGCCAGCACTACGGTGCCGACGAGCAGATGGCCGAGGACATCCTCAAGCACATGCAGGACGGCGCGCCCTTGCCGGTTTCGGTCACCGACGCACTTGAGGCGGGGCTCCTGGCCCTCTCCATGGACCAGGCGATGCGAACCCGCTCCGTCATCGACATGAGCCCGATCTGGCAGCAATTCGACGCGGCCCTTGGGCGGGCGAGCTGAGGAGAAGGCACATGACCGGTACCCGTAGCGCTTCGATTTTCGCTTTTGCCCTGCTGGCTCCGGCTCTGGTCTACATCATCGCCATCGTCGCCTATCCGCTGGTCGACACGGTCAATCTCAGCTTCACCAACGCGGCGCTCAAGCCCGCCTATAGCTGGGTCGGCTGGGCCAACTACCAGAAGATCTTCGGCGCCAATTTCGGCGAGGTGATCGTGCGCACCTTCATCTGGACCTTCTTTTCGGTCTCCATAAAGATGATCATCGGCACCTGTGGCGCCGTGCTGCTCAACGCGGCCGTGCCTGGTCGTGCCCTGTTCCGCATCCTCACCATGCCGCCCTGGGTCGTGCCCATGGCTATCGGCATCTTCATGTGGGGCTGGATGTATAACGGCCAGTTCGGCATGATTTCGGGCCTGCTGCAGAATTTCGGCATCGTCGATGGGCCGGTCGCCTGGCTTGCCTATGGCAACACCGCCTTCTGGGCCACCATCGTCACCGACGTATGGATCGGCGTGCCGCTGGTCACCATCTACCTCTTGGCCGCCATGCAATCGATCCCCCGCGACCTCTACGAGGCCGCCTGGACCGATGGCGCCGGCCGCTTCTACCGCTTCCGCCGCATCACCCTGCCCATGATCATCCCGGCCATGGTGACCATGAGCCTGCTCTCGCTGATCGCGACCTTCAATTCGTTCGACATCATCTGGATCCTGACCCGCGGCGGCCCGTCCGGCTCCACCACGACCATGATCATCGACACCTACAAGACCGCCATCGGCTCCTACAAATATGGCGAAGGTGCCGCCCGTGCCGTGATGATCTGCATCTTCCTGTCGCTGTTCTGCCTCGCCTACTTCCGCGTCGTGGGCAAGATCAACACCGGAGAACGCGCATGACCAGCGAACCGATGACCGCAGCGCAGAAAGTCGCCCATCCGGCCGATGACGCCGCCGTTGCGCCGAACCTGGCCAAGGCCAAGCCGGCCAAGGCCGTCCGCGCCATGATCGACCGCTACACCTGGTACGAATATGCCGCCATCTATGCCGGCATCGCGGTGTTCCTGTTCTTCGTGCTGGCGCCCTTCATCGAAGGCTTCATGGTTTCGCTGAAGCCCCTGTCGCGCCTGTTCTCCTCGCCCTACAGCTTCTGGCCGCAGGAAGGTTCGCTCACCGCCTATTTCACCATGTGGGAATCGGTGCCCGGCTTCTGGCGCTATATCGTCAATTCGCTGTTCATCTCGACCACCGCCACGGCGCTCGTGCTGATCATGGTCGTGCCGGCGGCCTATGCTTTCGCCCGCTTCCCGTTCCCCGGCCGCGGCCCGCTGCTGGCGGCGTTCCTCGCCGTCAACATGTTCTCGGGCGCGGTGCTGCTCATCCCGCTCTTCCGCCTGATGCGTCAGATGGGGCTGCTCAACACCTACTGGGCCATGATCGTGCCCGGCGCCGCCTTCCTCATCCCGTCGGCCATCTGGCTTTTGCGCACCTACATGATGCGCATTCCGCGCGAGCTCGACGAGGCCGCCTGGGTCGATGGCGCATCCCGCCTCTATACCCTGCGCCGCGTCATCCTGCCGATCGCCATGCCCGGCATCGCGGTCGTCGCCATCACCACCTTCATCGGAGCCTATGCGCAGCAGTTCATCTTTGCGCTGACCTTCAACTCCAAAACCGAGTTCATGCCCCTTGCGATCGGCCTGTTCGCCTATTTCGGCCGCCAGGAAGTGGTGTGGAACGAGCTCATGGCCGCCAGCTTCGTCGGCATCGCGCCAGTGCTCATTCTGATCGTCTTTCTACAACGATATCTCGTCGCCGGCCTCACCGCTGGCGCCGTGAAAACTTAGGCCGTGGCCGGAAACAAAGGGACTTAGGTTTCCGGGCAGCACCATGGCCCAAGCGTCTTGCCCCTCGGGGCGAACAAGCAACTCGCCCCCAGGGGCAGTGAAGCAAGGGAAGGTAACAACAATGACGAAATCCAAGATTCTGGGTGGTGCGATTGTCGCGCTGCTTGCTTCGACGGCTTATGCCGCCGCGCAGGACCAGGTCATCCAGTTCGTGGAATGCGGCGATACGCCCAGCCCCGTCCACGTCGCCACCATCGAGGCCTGGGAAGCCGCCAATCCCGGTTTCGACGTTCAGGTCGAAGTCGTGGGCTGGGGCCAGTGCCAGGACAAGGTGACCACGCTCGCCGTCGCCGGCACCCCCGTGGGCCTGGCCTATATCGGCTCGCGCGCCCTCAAGCAGCTCGCCTCCAACGACCTCATCATCGACATGCCGATGACCGACGAGGAAAAGGCCACCTACTACCCCTATGTCGCCGACACCGTGACCTTTGACGGCACCCAGTGGGGCCGCCCGGTCGCCTTCTCGACCAAGGCGCTGTACTGGAACAAGGACCTCTTCGAGGCCGCCGGTCTCGATCCCGAGAAGCCGCCGACCACGTTCGCCGAGAAGATCGAGTTCGCCAAGGCCATCACCGAAAAGACCGACGCGGCCGGCTACGGCGTTGTCGCCAAGACCTTCGACAACACCATGCACCAGTTCCTCCATTGGGTTTATTCCAATGACGGCCTGGTCATCGATGCCGACAACAACATCGTGCTCGACAGCCCGCAGAACCTGGAAGCCCTGACCGCCCTGCGCGACATCGTTCCCTATGCCGAAGAAGGCCCGACCGCCTACGAGCAGAACGAAGTCCGTGCCATCTTCCTCGATGGCAAGCTGGGCATGATCGAGGCCGCTTCGGGCGCCCTGAACCTGCTGGCCGACGCGCCCTTCAAGTGGGGTGTCACCACCCTGCCGCAGGGTCCGTCCGCCAAGGGTCCGGGCACGCTGCTGATCACCGACTCGATGGCCGTGTTCAAGGGCTCGGGCGTTGAAGAACAGGCCAAGGATCTGGCCATCTTCCTCACCAACCCCGAAAACCAGACCGCCTATGAAGCCGAGCAGGGCCTGACCCCACTCCGTCCCGGCCCGGCCGCCGACGCCATCGTCGCTGCCGATCCGAACTGGAAACCCTTCTTCGACGGTATCGCCTTTGGTGGTCCCGAGCCGCTGCTGACCGACTATCTCGGCCTGCAGAACGTCATGATCGAAATGGTCCAGTCGGTCGTCACCGGCGCTGCCGAGCCTGCCGCTGCCCTCACCAAGGCTGCCGGCGAACTCGAGCAGTACAAGTAATCCTCCCGCCGCCGCCGTCCTCCGGGATGGCGGCGGCACCCCCTATTGCCAGCCCGCGGGACCAGCCCCGCCGACCGGAGCCACAACGATGTCCCAGCTCAGCCTCAAGCGCGTGGAAAAGTCCTTCAACGAAGCCCACATCATCAAGGGCATCGACCTGGAGGTTTCCGAAGGCGAGTTCGTGGTCTTCGTCGGCCCCTCCGGCTGCGGCAAGTCCACCCTCCTGCGCATGATTGCCGGCCTCGAAGAGGTGAGCTCGGGCGAGATCGTCATCGGCGGCCGCACCGTCAACGACCTGCCGCCGGTGCAGCGCGGCATTGCCATGGTGTTCCAGAGCTACGCGCTCTACCCCCATATGTCGGTTTACGAAAACATCGCCTTTCCGCTGCGCGTCGAGCGCCTGCCGCAGGCCGAGGTCGACAAGCGCGTCGGCGCCGCCGCCCGCGTGCTGCAGCTCGAATCCCGCCTGCAGCAGCGTCCTGGCACCCTTTCCGGCGGCCAGCGCCAACGCGTCGCCATCGGCCGCGCCATCGTGCGCCAGCCCAAGATTTTCCTGTTCGACGAGCCGCTCTCCAACCTCGACGCCGCGCTGCGCTCCGAAATGCGCATCGAACTGATGGAGCTGCACAAGCGCCTGGGCTCCACCATGATCTACGTCACCCACGACCAGGTCGAAGCCATGACCATGGCCGACAAGATCGTGGTGCTCGATGCCGGTACCATTTCCCAGGTCGGTTCGCCCCTCCAGCTCTACCACAAGCCCGACAATCTCTTCGTGGCCGGCTTCATCGGCTCGCCCAAGATGAACTTCATCAATGGCACGGTGACATCAGCCGACGGCACGACCGCCACTATCGACCTGGGCGCCCTGGGCACCATGAACCTGCCGCGCCAATCCAGGGCCGTTGCCGGCCAGTCCGTGACCGTGGGCATCCGCCCCGAGCATCTGCGCCTGGGGCAGGGGGAGTTCACCCTCGCCGTCACGCCCAAGATCGTCGAGCATCTGGGCATCCACACCGTGACTTATGCCGATCTTCCCGGCGGCGAGAACTTCGTCGGCCTCTTCGAAGGCGACCCCGAAGTGCCCGAAGGGCGCCCGCTCCAGGTCGGCTTCTCGCTGGGCCAGGTGCATCTCTTCGACTCCGCGGGCCTGGCCGTGTACTGACGGTGGCCACTGCCGCGGAGGGGACCATGCTGGACATTGTCGGCCTGCTTCAGACCGAGAAGAACGAGTTCACCCGCTCCGAGCGCGCCCTGACCGAAATCGTCCTCGCCGATGTCGACAGCGTGCTCAAGATGTCCATCGTCGACCTCGCGGCCCAAGCCGCCGTGTCGCCGCCGACCGTCACCCGCTTCTGCCGGCGTCTGGGCTGCGACAGCTATGCCGATTTCAAGGTGCGGCTGGCCCAGTCCCGCTTTGTCGGGCAGCGCTATTTCGCCCCGTCGGCCGGCCCCTCCAGCGTGCACGAGATCGCCCAGGGCGTCGTCAACGGCATCCAGTCCATCATCTACGAAACCTTCGACCATCTCGATTTCGCCGCCGTCGAGCGCGCCGCCGAAAGCATCGTCAAGTCAAGCTTCGTGCTGTCCTTCGGCTCGGGTGGCGCCTCTTCGATGATGGCCGGCGAGATCGAGACGCGGCTGTTCCGCCTCGGCCTCAAGGTCGCCTCGACCGATGACCATCAGCTCCAGATGATGCGTGCTGCCGCCGCGCCTCCGGGTACGGTGATCGTCGCCTTTTCGCTCTCCGGCAACAATGCGCAACTGGCCAAGACCCTCACCGTGGCGGGCGAATACGGGCTGACCCGCATCGTCATCACCCGCTCGGCCTCCATGGTTTCGGCCCAGTCCGACATCCTGCTGCCGGTCAACTGGCACGAAAATACCGATATCCTGCGCCCCACGCCCGGCCGCTACGCCTTCCTTGCCACGGTCGACGTGCTGGCCCAGACCGTCGCCACCCGCCTCGGCCCCTCCGCCGTTGCCAGCATGCGCCGCATCAAGCACCAGCTCGTCGTCAACCGCGATGGCGACGACGCCCAGCCGCTGGGGGATTAGGCCCCGCAGCATCAGTCATCCTTCCCTCCCCCTTGAGGGGAGGGATCGAGGGAGGGGGTCGTTCAGTTGATCACCGCCGGACCCCCACCCCCACCCCTCCCCTCAAGGGGGAGGGGAGCCACACATCCGACCAAGAGTGTTTCCCAATGACCACCTCATTCTCCCTCGTCACCACCTGGACCCCCGCCACGGACGATGCGCCCCTCGGCTATGGCATCGAGCTGACCAATACCGGCGATGTGCCCGTCAGCAATTTCAGGCTTGGCTTCTCGGGACCGGCACGGATCGATCCGCATGCGACGCTGGAAAACGGCAAGCTGCTCAAGCGCCTGTCCAACCACACGCTGATCGCGCCGCCCGACGGCTTTGTGCTGCAGCCGGGCGAGACCTGGATTTCGACTGCCCGCGGCCTCTCCTATGGCCTGCGTCACTGGAGCGATGGCGCCAATTCCGGCTATGTCGAACTCAACGATGGCACGATCGTCACCCTGGCGACCGCACCCACGAGGGCCAAGGGTCACAATTCGCCCCTGCTCAAGGGGGCGGCCAGGTTCCCGGTGCCCGCAAAGGCGCCGGTGCCGGTGTCAATAATCCCCTGGCCGAAGTCGGTGGACACAACGGGCGCCCGCACCGCCCCTCCGGGCCTCGACCTCAAGCCGGTTGGCCACGACGCGCGCCGCGCCGCTTCCGCCTTTGCCAATCTTGTCGCCGACCTCTTTCCCGTGGAAGGCCTCGTCCGGCCGGCCTCCGAGGCCGGCCTCCAGGTAACCATCCGCCATAGGGACGGAATGGCCGCCGAGGCCTACGAGATCCAGTTTGCCAGCGACGCTCTGGTGGTCGAGGCCACGACGCGGCAGGGCATGTTCTATGGCCTGGTGACGCTGGGCCACATCCTGCGCGGCGCCAAACAATATCCGCAGACCTTCATCTTTCCATCAGGCGGCACCATCACCGACGAACCCGGCTTGCGCTATCGCGGCTGCCACCTCGACGTGGCGCGGCAGTTCTATTCGGGCGCCGAAGTCAGCCGCCTTCTCAAGCTCATGTCCTGGAACAAGCTCAACAAGTTCCACTGGCATCTGAGCGAGGACGAGGCCTGGCGCGTGGAGATCGATGCCTATCCTGCGTTGACCGAGATCGGCGCCTGGCGCGGCCATGGCAAGGCGCTGCCGCCATTGCTGGGCTCGGGGCCGCATCCGACGGGCGGCTATTATTCCAAGGCAGTGATCCGCGAAATCGTCGCCCTGGCCGACGATCTCGCCATCGCAGTCATCCCCGAAATCGACATGCCGGGTCATTTCTACGCTGCCCTCCAGTCCGTGCCGGAACTGCGCGACCCCAACGAAACCGGCGAATACCAGTCGGTGCAGGGCTTCCCCAATAACAGCCTCAACCCGGCCCATGAGCCGGTCTACAAGTTCGTCGAAACCGTTATCGACGAAATGCTCGAGCTGTTCCCGGCTGGCGTCTTTCACCTCGGCGCCGACGAGGTGCCGCTGGCGGCCTGGTCCGGCTCGCCGCTGGCCCTCGACATGATCGAGCGGCTGGCCGGCCCCGAAATGCGCCGGAAGCATGAGGCGCAGTACAACCAGCTCGGCAACCATCATGGCGCCGACGAGATCGAGGGCTCGCCCACGGCGGTCATCCAGGCCGAGTTCATCCGCCGCGTCCACAAATACATTGCCAGCAAGGGCGCCATCACCGGCGGCTGGGAAGAGGCAGCCCATGGCGATGCCGTCGACAAGGACAAGAGCTTCGTCATCGGCTGGCGCAATGTCGAGATCAACGCTGCCCTGGCCGAGCGCGGCTACGACATCGTCGTCTCCCCCGGCCAGCGCTACTATCTCGACATGGCCAATGGCGTGGCCTGGGCCGAGCCCGGCGCCGGCTGGGCCGGCTGGTCGGGCCCGCAGGAAACCTATGAGTTCGAGAGCCGCGAGGGCATGTCCGAGAATGGCCTCAAGCACCTGCTTGGCATCCAGGCCTGCATCTGGTCCGAGTCCATGACCGACCGTGCCATCTTCGACCGCCTGGTCTTCCCCAGGCTATCGGCCATCGCCGAATCCGCCTGGACTTTGCCCGAACGCAAGAGCTGGGAGCGGTTTAGGGCGCTCGTGGGCACCATGCCGATCATGTATGGCAACTGGGCGGCGGACTGACACGATATGTGGCCGGCGTTTCCTCTCCCGCCTGCGGGAGAGGGGGACCACGCGTAGCGTGGTGGAGAGGGGAGCCCCACGCACCGGACAATGGCTGGGGCATGCGCAGCGCAAGCGGCACCCCCCTCCACCGCCTATCGGCGGTCCCCCTCCCCCGCAAGCGGGGGAGGAACGGGCGGCACCGCCCTGCGCCCCACTACCCCCACGGATTCTCCACCATCGGCCAGATATCCCGCCGCGCCTTCTTGTACTCCGTCTCGGCCGGCCGGTTCGGATACGGCCTGCCCGCCGAGCAATAGACGATCTCCGACGCGATCTTGCTGAAACTGTCGTAGAAGTGGTTCGTCGACTTGATCAGCAGGATCTTCCGCGATCTCGGCTCGATCCCCAGCGCCGAAAACAGGCTCGGATCAAAACTCTGCGCCCGCGTGGAATTGAGGATCACGTCGATCCCGTCGAAGCTGATCCAGGCCGCGTCGCCAAACGGGGCGAAGCTCTCGCCGAACCGCATTTCGGCGTTTTGCACCAAGCGCCGCACCGTCACCAATTTGTCGATCGGGTTGCCCGTATGCGGCGCCGATTTGGCACCGAAACGCAGTGGGATGACGGCGCCCTCGCCGGCAGCAAAGCAGATCTGCACCGCGATCGGATCCCAGATGGTACCAACCGCCACATCGGTCACCCCCCGGGCGATCAGTTCGGCCAGGATCACCGTCGCGTCCCCCGCCGTGCCGCCACCGGGATTGTCCCACACATCGGCAATCACCACCGGCCCCCGTGGTGCGGCGATGGCGGCGTCGACCGCAACCGTCTCGTCCACCTGGGTCACCATGAAGGTACCGCGCATGGCAAACAGTTCGCGCCCCAGCGCCTCAGCCAGCGCCGCGCCCTGCGCCGCGTCGCCATCGGTCACCGCGATGACCTTGGTGCCCAATTCCGGCACGTCGCCGGCCATGAAGCCATGGATGACCGACAGGGACAGCAGACCGGGCTGGGACTTTTCGAGCGCATACAGCTTGTCGACAAAGCCCCGCATCGGCTGCTTGGACGTCGGGAACACGTCAATCATCCGGCAGTCGAAGACCGACATGACCGGCTTGATCTCGCCCTTGAGCGTCCGCACCGCGATCGACCACAGGTCGCGCGCCCGGTCGACGAAGTCGGTATGGGGAAATTCCTTGAACACCACGAAGAAGTTGGCCGCCGCCACGCGCTTGGCCGTCAGGTGGCTATGCGGATCGAGCTCGGCACAGACCAGCACGTCCGGTCCCACGATCTCGCGCACCCGGCTCAGCAGGTCGCCCTCGGGGTCGTCATATCCCTGCGTAACCATGGCGCCATGCAGCCCCAGCACCACGCCATCGACCGGCATGGCGGCCCGCAACTGCTCAAGAATCTCGTCGCGCAGCTCTTCGTAAGTCGCTCGCGCCACCAGGCCGGCCGGGTCGGCCCAGCTGGCGCTGCCCTCGATCAGCTCCCAGCCCTCCCGCGCGCAGACTTCGCGGCCCACCGTGATCGGCGCGGTGCACAATGTCGGCGTCGCCGGATGCTCGCCGGGTCGCGCATAGAGCGATGCCTCGAAGGCGCGCCGGTCGATGGCGATCGGCGAAAACGTGTTGGTCTCGGTGGCCAGGGCTGCGGTGAAGACGCGCACGAGAAAACCTGCAGAAAAGGGCAAGAAAGCTGGCAGCATGCTGGTCACGCCGCCGGATCAAGCTAGCATAGGGTAATGACGCCAATCACGTAAGAAATTTACATTTCTGGCCAGAATTGTCGATGAAATGGCGATTTTTGCGCGCTAATGTGCAGACAAACGAAATTCACTTTCAGAAGGACCGAAAATGCCGATCAAGCGCTATGGAGCCGAGAAGTCCGGTGCTGGTGGCCAGAACCTCCCCTTCGCCCGCGCCGTCGAAGCCGGTGGCTTCCTCTTCGTTTCCGGCCAGGTGGCGATGAAAGACGGGGAAATTCAAGGGGTTGGCATTGTCGAGCAGACCCACCTGACTATCAAGAATCTCGTCGCCATCCTCGAAGAAGCCGGCTACGGCCTCGAACACGTCGTCCGCTGCGGCGTCTGGCTCGACGACCCCCGCGACTTCTGGAGCTTCAACGCTGTTTATAAAAGCTATTTCGGCGACAACCCGCCGGCCCGCGCCTGCGTACAGAGCCACATGATGGTCGACTGCAAGGTCGAGATCGAGTGCGTGGCGTATAAGGGACCCTGACATGACCTCGCCCTTCCGCCTCGACGGCAAGACGGTGCTGATCTCCGGCGCCGGCGGCGGCATCGGCCGGTCGCTGATCAACGCGTTCCGCGAAGCGGGCGCCAGCGTCGTCGGCGCCGATCGGGAAGCCAGCATGCTGGAGGGCCTGGACCTTGCCGGGCAGGTCCTGTTCGACCAGGCCGATCCAAAGGCGACCCGCGCGGCCGTCGAACGCTATCTCAGCGAGCACGGCGCTCCGGACGCCGTCGTCTCCAATGCCGGCTTCACCCGGGCCGAGCACCTCGGCCAGGTCGATGACGATATCTGGGCCTCAGAGCTATCAATCAACCTCAATGGCGCCTATGCCATGACCGACCCAATCGTGTCCGCCATGGCCGAGCGGGGCCGGGGGACTCTGGTCTTCATCTCATCGGTCAATGCGCTGGCCCATTTCGGCAACCCGGCCTATTCGGCAGCCAAGGCGGGCCTGGTCGCCTATGCCAAGGCTATCGCCGTCGAGCGGGGCGGTCAGGGCGTGCGCGCTAACGTGATCTGCCCCGGCTCGGTCCGTACCCCAGCCTGGGACCATCGCCTTGCCGCCGATCCTAGCCTGCTCGACAATGTGCTGCCGCACTACCCGTTGGGCCGCATGGTCCTGCCGGAGGAGGTCGCCAACGCGGCGGTGTTCTACTGTTCCGACGCGGCATCCGGCATTACCGGCACGGTGCTTCCGGTCGACGCTGGGCTTACCGCTGGCAACCTGCGTTTCGTCGACGAAGTCCTGAGGGGCAAATGACTGTCATTACCGAGCTCGATACGCCTGCCGTCCTGATCGACCTCGATCGCGCCGAGGCCAATCTGCGCAAAGCCCAGGCCTTTGCCGACGGGGCCGGCCTCAAGTTGCGACCGCATATCAAGACCCACAAGCTGCCGCGCTTTGCCCAGGCGGCGATCGACCTGGGCGCCGTCGGTATCACCGTACAGAAGCTGGGCGAGGCCGAGGTGATGGCCGATGCCGGGATCACCGACATGCTGCTGACCTTCAACATCATCGGCGCGGCCAAGCTCCAGCGGCTCAGGGCGCTCAACGAGCGCGTGACCATCCGCGTGGTGGCCGACAGTGCCGAATGCGTGGCCGGGCTTTCGGCGACTTTTGCCGGTGGCAAGCCGCTCGGCGTTTTGGTCGAATGCGACACCGGCATGGGCCGCTGCGGCGTGCAGTCGCCTGGGGCCGCCTTGGCTTTGGCGCAAACTATCATCGCTTCCCCCGGCCTCGAATTTTTCGGGCTGATGACCTATCCGGCGGCCGGAAAATACAAGGCCGCCGCCCAATGGCTGGCCGAGGCCAAGGCGCTGTTTGAGGCCTCGGGCATTGCTGTGCCGATCATCACCACCGGCGGCACGCCCGATATCTGGCATGCCGACGAGGCGGGCGTGGCCACCGAGTATCGCCCGGGCACCTATATCTACATGGACCGCTCCCAGGTGGCGGCCGGGGCGGCAAGCTACGACGATTGCGCGCTCACCGTGCTCGCCACGGTGGTGAGCCATCCGACCCCCGGCCGAGCCATCATCGATGCCGGCAGCAAGGCACTGACCAGCGACCTGCTGGGCCTTGTCGGCCATGGCTACATTCCCGCCTATCCTGACGCCAAGATCGTGGGCCTGAGCGAGGAGCATGGCACGCTCGACGTTTCGGGCTGTGCCGATGGCGGGCCAGTCATCGGCGAGCAGATCGCCATCATCCCCAACCACTGCTGCCCGGTGACCAACCTGTTTGATCACGTGCACCTGGTGCGTGGTGGGCAACTGGTCGAGACCGTGGCGGTGGCGGCGCGGGGCAGGGTGGACTGAAGGCAAAGTGCTTAGCACTGCGGCCTTGCAAAACTCGGTCGTCACCCCCGGGCTTGACCCGAGGGCCCTGTACTTCCTACCACGGGCAGTAAGTGAAGAGCCCTCGGGTCAGGCCCGAGGGTGACGGCCGGTGGGTGGGGCGGCACCAGACCCCGCCAAGAGGTCCGCTGTTGGCATCGATGCTCTCCCCCACCTTCTTCGACCGTCCCGCCCCGGATGTCGCACGCGATCTCATCGGCGTCACCCTGTTGGTCGATGGCGTCGGTGGTCCGCTGGTCGAGGTGGAAGCCTATGACCAGACCGATCCGGCTTCTCACAGCTTCCGGGGCCCGACGCCGCGCAATGCGGCCATGTTCGGTCCACCCGGCCACGCCTATGTCTACAAGATCTACGGCATCCACTGGTGCCTCAACTTTGTCTGCCAGCCCGGCAGCGCCGTGCTGATCCGGGCCCTGGAGCCGCTGCATGGCCTGGCCGAGATGCAGGAGCGGCGTGGCGGCATGCCCGAGCACCAGCTCTGTTCTGGCCCTGGCAAGCTGTGTCAGGCGCTTGGTGTGACGATCCAGCACAATGGCCTGTCGCTCGACGCGACCCCGTTCACCTTGCTGCCATCGGATAGCAGCCACGACATCGCCACCGGACCCCGCATCGGCATCACCAAGGGCGTCGACACTCCCTGGCGCTTCGTCCGCCGCGGCTCGCCCTTCCTGAGCAAGCCGCTGCGCTAGCGACTGGCGGCCCGCCGACTGTGAAGGAACCATCCCCCGCCTGAACGATTGCCTCCAAGAGGTCCGGCGCGCGTCAACCGGACACGGTGGTATAGGGAACGGACTGGTTTTTCCGGTTTCCCGGTCCGGCCAACGAAGCGGCAGCCGAGCCCTTGTCCCACCCGCGCGGACCTCATCTGTTCAAAGGAGAGGTCCGATGCCCCAGGGCGATAAATCCGCTTACACCGACAAGCAGAAGCGCAAGGCCGAACATATCGAAGAAGGCTATGAGGCCAAGGGTGTGTCTCACAAGGAGGCCGAGGCTCGCGCCTGGGCCACGGTCAACAAGGACGACGGCGGCGGCAAGAAGTCCGGCTCCGGTCGCGGCAAGGATACCGGCCATCCCGCCTCCCACAAGGGCGGCGAAAAGGGCGGCAAGGCCAGCGCCAGCCGTTCGGCAGCCGAACGCTCGGCCTCGGCTAAGAAGGCCGCTGCCACCCGCAAGCGCAACGCCGAACATCACGCACATTAGGAGCAAATCCATGGCCGGTTCAGCAGCCAAGAAGATCAACCCGCCCCAAGAGCAGGATCACCAGCCCGGGCGCGAAACCGAGATGCATCCCAAGCCCGACTATATGCCCAAATTTCAGGGCAATGGCCGGCTGGCCGGCAAGGTGGCCATCATCACCGGCGGCGACAGCGGGATCGGCCGGGCCTGTGCGGTGCTGTTCGCCCGCGAAGGCGCCGAGGTCGCATTGGTCTACCTCGAGGAAACCGAGGACGCCAAGATCACCGCCGCCGCCGTCAAGGCCGAGGGCAAGCAGGCACTGCTGCTGCGCGGTGATGTCGGCGACAAGACGTTCTGTGACAATGTCGTCGGCAAGACCATCGAGGAGTGCGGCAAGCTGGACGTCCTGGTCAACAATGCCGCTGAGCAGCATCCGCAGGACGACATTACCGACATCTCGCCCGAGCAACTGCAGAAGACGTTTCAGACCAACCTCTTTGGCTATTTCTACCTGACTCAGGCCGCCATGCCGCATCTCAAGTCCGGCGCCTCGATCGTCAACACAACCTCGGTCACCGCCTATCGCGGTTCGCCGCAGCTGCTCGACTATTCCTCGACCAAGGGCGCCATAGTCGCCTTCACGCGCTCGCTTGCCGGCAGTCTCGCTGAAAAGGGCATCCGCGTGAACGCGGTGGCGCCCGGACCGATCTGGACCCCGCTTATCCCGGCAACCTTCCCGGCCGACAAGGTTGCAGAATTCGGCTCGACCCAGCCGATGAAGCGGGCCGGCCAGCCCAATGAAGTGGCCACCTGCCACCTGTTCCTGGCCTGCGAGGAAAGTTCCTACCTGTCCGGCCAGGTGCTGCATCCCAATGGCGGCGAAATCGTCGGTGGATAGCGCCGACGACTGATTTGTGCCGTCTTGCGGCTCACCCCGCCCCATGCTCCATGGCGGGGTGAGCACGCTTTGGGGGAGCGGAATGGCACAAGACATTAAGCTGCGGCTGGCCGGTATTGCCTTCATGGTCGGGGGCGCGGCGCTGGGTTGGTTCTTCGTCCTGGGGCCGCTGCGCGATGCGCAGGCCGGGGCCGCCGAAATTTCATATTCGACCAAGATCTTCATCCTGGTGCCGTTCTGCCTGGTCTTTGGCCTGGCTTTTCTGCTGTTTGGCGAGCGGTTCGAATACCGCAATGCAGAGCGCAAGAATTTCACCATGGCCGGCTGGATCGCCTTTGCCATCGCGGCGGCGCTGTCGGCGGGCGGCTGGTGGTGGTTCGAACAGCAGTTTACCGCCCTCGGCTACGTCTGAGCGGTTCACAAGCCTGCGCCCGTCCTTGCGGCTCACCCCGCGCCTGTGATTCAAGGGCGGAGTGAGCACGCTAGAATCGGCATGGGATCTTTTCACCAGCGGCGCGACGGCCATGCCGCGCGATGCGCTGACGGTGCTGCGCGACGTTTTCGGCCATCAGAGCTTTCGCGGCCAGCAGGCCGACGTGGTCGAGCACGTCGTGGGTGGCGGCGATGCCGTGGTGCTGTTCCCCACGGGCGCCGGCAAGTCCATGTGCTACCAAATCCCAGCCATCTGCCGACCCGGGGTCGGCATCGTCATTTCGCCGCTGATCGCCCTGATGCGGGACCAGGTCGAAGCGCTCAGGCAAGCCGGCGTCGAGGCCGCGGCGCTCAATTCCTCGCTGAGTTCGGAGGAATCGGCCGATGTCCGCCGGAAGCTGCGCAACGGACAGCTGGACCTGCTCTATGTGGCGCCCGAACGCGTCGCGACCCCCGGCTTTGCCAATATGCTCTCGGGCATCGACATTGCGCTCTTTGCCATCGACGAGGCCCATTGCGTGAGCCAGTGGGGGCATGACTTCCGCCCCGAATATCGCGAACTGATCCATCTGGTGGAACTGTTCCCCGGCGTGCCGCGCATTGCGCTGACCGCCACGGCCGATCCCACCACGCGCGCCGACATCATCGAGCGATTGGGGCTCGAACAGGCGCAGGTCTTCACCACCAGTTTCGACCGCCCCAACATCTCCTATTCCATCGTCGAGCGCGACAAGCCGCGCGAGCAATTGCTGGCTTTCCTCGCCGCTCATAAGGGCAGTTCGGGCATCGTCTATTGCCTCAGCCGCGCCAAGGTCGAGGACACCGCCGACTGGCTCTCGAGCAAGGGCATACCGGCTCTGCCCTATCACGCCGGCCTGTCGCCCGAGATACGCAGCCGCAACCAGGATGCTTTCCTCAAGGAGGAAAATATCTGCGTGGTGGCGACGGTCGCCTTCGGCATGGGCATCGACAAGCCCGATGTGCGCTATGTCGCGCATATGGACCTGCCGGCCTCCATCGAAGCCTATTACCAGGAGACCGGCCGCGGCGGCCGCGATGGCCAGCCCGCCGATGCCTGGATGAGCTATGGCATGGCCGACGTGGTGCAGCGCCGCCGCATGATCGATGAGGGCAATGCCCCCGATGAGGTGAAGCGCCTCGAACACGGCAAGCTCAACGCGCTGCTCGGCGTCTGCGAAACCGCCGAGTGCCGGCGCAAGGCTATCCTGAGCCATTTTGGCGAGTCCCATCCGGGTAATTGCGGCAATTGCGATACCTGCCGCTCGCCGGTGGAAAGTTGGGATGGCACCGAAGCAGCCATCAAGGCGCTGGCCGCCATTTACCGCACCGGCATGCGCTTCGGCGCCGCCCATGTCATCGACGTGCTCATGGGCAAGGAAACCGAAAAGGTCACCCGTTTCGGCCACCAGCACCAGAAGGTGTTCGGCCAGGGCAGCGATCTCGACGCCAAGGTGTGGCAATCGGTGATCCGGCAGTTGACGGCCTCGGGACTGATCGTGGTCGACCACGCCAATCATGGTGCCCTGACGCTGGGCGAAGGGGCCCATGCCGTGTTCAAGCACGAACGGTCGGTCATCCTGCGCAAGGACCGGCCGAAGAAGTCGATCGAGGTGCGCCGCTCGCTCGAACGCGCCGCCACCGTCCCGCCGCATGCGCTGCCGCTGTTCGAGGCTTTGCGCGAGGAACGCACCCGTATCGCCAAGGCCCAGGGCGTGCCGCCCTATGTGATCTTCCACGACGCCACGCTACGCGCCATGGCGCTGGCCGTACCGCGCCATCCGCATGACATGCTCAACCTGCCTGGGGTCGGCCAAGCCAAGCTCGACCGCTATGGCGAGGCGTTCCTCGCCGTGGTGAAGGGGCATGCAGCGTGAGCAGCCGGCCGCGCTTCGCCATCGTCGATATTGCCCGTGGCGTCGCCATCATCGCCATGGCGGTCTACCATTTCTGCTGGGACCTGAGTTACTTCCGCTTCATTTCCGCCGATGTCGGCTATGATCCGGCATGGGTGCTGTTTGCTCGCAGCATTCTCGCAGTTTTCTTGTTTCTTGCTGGCGTCAGCCTGGTGCTCGGCCATGGCGACGGCATCCGCTGGCGCAGCTTCTGGCGGCGGTGGCTCTTCGTGGTCGCCGGCGCTCTCGCCATCACGCTGGCGACATACTTCGCCTTCCCCCAAAGCTTCGTCTATTTCGGCGTGCTGCATGCCATTGCGCTGTTCAGCTTGCTGGGTCTGGCCTTCGTGCACACGCCGCTGTGGCTGGGGGCGGTGGTGGCAGCCGGGGTCATCGCGCTGCCGTTCTTCTATTCGGATCCGCTGTTCAACGAGAAGGTCTGGTCCTGGCTCGGCTTCTGGCAGGTGCCGCCGCCGGCCAATGACCTGGTGCCGGTCTTTCCCTGGTTTGGTGCGATGCTGCTGGGCATCATTGCGGCGCGGCTGGTGCTGGCTTCAGGGTGGTCGGCTCGCCTCGCGGCCATCGCGCCATCGGGCCGGCTGCCGCGCCTGCTCGCCTTCCTCGGGCGCTGGAGCCTCCTGATCTATCTGCTGCACCAGCCCATCCTGCTCGGCCTGGTCTATCCGGCGGCGGCCCTGTTGCAACCGCAGATTGCGATGCGCGACGTCACCTTCCTCCAATCATGCCAATCCACCTGCGAGGCGGGAGGCACGTCTGCACAGTTGTGCGTCACCTACTGCCAGTGCGGGCTCGAGGGCGTAAAGACCAACGACCTGTGGAATGCCGTCGAGACCGGCATGGTGACGGCAGCAGAGCAGGCGCTGCTCGATGCGCAGAACCGGCAATGTTCCGCCGTGATCTACCCCGAGCTCAACGCGACGCCATAACGGCAACACTCGTTGGTACAACGTTAATATTTGCGCTTCTTTGCGCAGATTCGATCTTGAATGGCAGCGCGAACGGGCGTTGATTATTCGGGCGAGTTGATTTGTCCGGGCTTCGGCCAAGGTTCCTCCGCCCCCGCCCGGCCCACCTATATTGAAGTCTGGATACTTCCTTGACCACCGACAAGGCTGGCCGCGTCCATTCACGCGGCGATGCACGGGCTCATGTGGCCGCCGCCCACGCGGGCAAGGGCCGCGGGCCACTGATGCGGATTGCGCTCTATTCCCTCCGCCACCCCTGGCAGGCCGCCGCCGCGATCGGCGCGACCATCATCGCATCGGTTCTGCAACTGCTGATCCCGCGCCTGCTCGGCCATGCGGTCGACCAGGCACAGGGCATTTTGGGCACCGGTGCCGAGGCGGCCCAGCAGGCCCTGTTCTGGAGCGCCATGACGCTGCTGGGTGTCTCGGTGGCGCGTGGGTTTTTTACGCTGCTGCAGAATTACTATTCGGAATCGGTTGGCCACCATGTCGGCTACGAGCTGCGCCTGGCTTTCTACGACAAGGTGCAGCGCCTCAGCTATTCCTACCATGACAAGGTTCATACCGGCGACCTGATCACCGTGGGCCTGCTCGATCTGGATGGCGTACGCATGTTCTTCGCCACCGGCATGGTGCGCGTGGTGCTGCTGAGCGTGCTGATCGGCGTCGGCGCCTTCATGTTATTCAGCACCGACGTGCTGCTGGCCTTCCTGGCCCTCAGTTTCGTACCTTTCGTCGCCTGGCGTTCTTCGGTCGCCCAGCTCACCCTGCGCGCCACCTGGATTACGCTGCAGGAAAAGCTCTCGGCCCTGTCGCGGGTGATGGAGGAGAACCTGGGCGGCATCCGCGTCGTCCGGGCCTTTTCGGCCCAGGTTTTCGAACTGGCCAAGTTCGATGCGGCTTCCCGCGACGCATTGGCTCTGGCGCATGATCGCGTCCTTATCCGCGTGCGCAATACCAGCTTCATGACCTTCTCGTTCTTCGTCGCCATGGGCCTGGTGCTCTGGGTTGGCGGCAACAAGGTGATTGCGGGCGAGATGAGCGTGGGCACGCTGGCGAGCTTTCTCACCTTCATGACCATTCTGCAGATGCCGGTTCGCCAGCTCGGCCTCATGGTCAATTCCTTTGCCCGTGCCTCCACCTGCGGCCAGCGCTTCTATGGCTTTCTCGACCAGCCGCTGGCCATAGAGGACGCACCCGGTGTGCCCGATCTCAAGGTGACCGACGGGACGCTTCGCTTCGAGGACGTCCGCTTCACCTATGAGGGCGCCACCCACCCGACGCTCAACGGCATCACCTTCGAGGCGCGGGCCGGCCAGACCATCGGCATTGTCGGGGCGCCAGGCAGTGGCAAGTCGACCCTCGCGCACCTCATTCCGCGCTTCTACGATGTCAGCGGCGGCAGGATCACCATCGACGGGCAGGATGTGAGCCAGGTGTCGCTGCAATCTCTGCGGCGCGCCGTCGCCGTGGTGCAGCAGGACTCGTTCCTCTTCACCACGACCATCGAGAACAACATCGCCTACGGCAATCCCTGGGCCAAGGAAACCAAGATCGAGAAGGCCGCCGAGAGCGCGCAACTGCACAACTACATCATGGGCCTGCCGGCGACCTACGGCACGGTGGTGGGCGAGCGTGGCGTGTCGCTGTCCGGCGGCCAGCGCCAGCGCCTGTCGATCGCCCGCAGCCTAGTGCTGCGACCGGCCGTGATGGTGTTCGACGACTCCACCGCCGCCATCGACGCGGGCACCGAACACCGCATCCGCAGCGCCATCAAGCGCTATGCCAGCGACCGGGTAACCCTGGTCATCAGCCATCGGCTGAGCTCGCTGCTGCATGCCGACACGATCCTGTTCCTCGAAGACGGCCGGATCGTCGAGCAGGGAAGCCACGAGGCGCTGCTGGCTCTGGGTGGACGCTACCGCGCGCTCTATGACCTGCAGACCCGTCCTGCCGAAGACTTCGAAATCGGGAGCGCCGCCCAATGAGCGCCATCGAAGAAGACGAACGCGACACGGCCAGCTACCCCGGCCAACGGCCGCCGCGCGCCAGCGTCGGCAGCCATCGCATCGAAGAGGAAATCTTCGGCAAGGCCTATGACCCCAAGACGGTACGCCGCATCTGGGCCTTCGTGCGACCCTATCGCCTCAAGATCTACCTGTCGGTAGCAGCCGTGCTGGTCTTCACCGCCACACAGCTCGCCATTCCCTTGATCATCGGGCGGGCCATCGACAGCGGCATGACAGCGGGCGGCAACGCCACCAACCTGACCTGGTCGGTGATCGCCTTTGCCCTGGTGGTCACGGTCAACTACGCCGCCTCCTGGATCCAGGAAAGCCAGGTCGGCCAGGTCGCCGAAAATGTGCTGTTCGACATGCGGCGAGCCATGTTCGCCCAGCTGCAGCGCGTGTCGCTGAGCTTCATGGACAAGACCGAAGTGGGCCGGCTGATGAGCCGCCTGCAAGGTGACGTCAATTCCATGCAGGAATTCCTCGAAACCTCGGTGATTTCGGTGGGCGACATGGTGCTGCTGATCGGCATCGTCGTGGTGCTGCTGTCGCTCGACTTCCGGCTGGGCCTTTTGACTCTGTCTACAATGCCGATCCTGTTCATCGTGCGCATCTTCTGGCTGCCACCGGCCAAGCGTGCCTTCTGGGCGGCGCATGAAACCAATTCGATCACGGCAGGCGCCATGGCCGAGGGCATCAACGGCGTCCGCACCGTGCAGAACCTTGATCGCCAGAAGGTCAATTTCGACCTCTATGACGACAAGGCCTACAACAATCTGCTGACCCAGCTCACCGGCTCGCGCTATGCCCAGGTCATGGTGCCCATCGTCGACAGCCTCACGGGCATCGCCATGGCCATCGTCGTGGTGGTGGGCGGTTCGCTGGTGCTCAACGGCGGGCTCGAGATCGGCGTCATCGTCGCCTTCCTGTTTTATATCCAGCGCTTCTTTGATCCGATCCGCTCGCTGACCATGCAGTATTCCATCATGCAGCGCGCCATGACCTCGGGCCGCCGCATCACCGAGGTGCTCGATATCCCGGCCTCCATTACCGACAAGCCCGGTGCCATCGAACTGACGCGCGACATGGATGGCTCGGTCGAGTTTCGCAATGTGGTCTTTGGCTACAGCGCCGACAGGCCAGTGCTCAAGAATGTCAGCTTCAAGGTCAATCCGGGCGAAACCGTCGCGCTGGTTGGGCCTACCGGTTCGGGCAAGACCTCGGCCATGTCGCTGGTCCACCGCTTCTACGAAGTGCAGTCCGGCGCCGTACTGGTGGGCGGCCATGATGTGCGCGACGTCACCCAGCAGTCGCTGGGCGAGCAGGTCGCCATGGTGCTGCAGGAGCCGTTCCTGTTCACCGGGTCGGTGTTTGACAACATCCGCTACAACAAGGCTTCGGCGACGCGTGAGGATGTCATCGCCGCCGCCAAGGCCGTGGGTGCGCATGATTTCATCACGCGCCTGCCCGGCGGCTATGACGGCATGCTGGAACAACGCGGCTCCAACCTGTCGCTGGGCCAAAGGCAGCTCTTGAGCTTTGCCCGGGCGCTGGTCGCCGACGCCAAGATCCTGGTGCTCGACGAAGCCACCGCCAACATCGACTCCTACACCGAACGCCAGATCCAGAAGGCGCTGCTGACGCTGCTCGAGGGGCGCACCGGCATGGTCATTGCCCATCGCCTCGCCACCATCCGCGGTGCCGACCGCATCATCGTGCTGCAGAATGGCGAACTGATCGAGACCGGCAACCATGACCAGCTCATGGAAAAGCACGGCCTCTATGCCAAGCTCTACAACATGAACTATGCCAGCTTCGACGACATCCCCGACGAGCTGGTGGCACAGGCCAATGCCAAGGCGGCGAGCACCTGAGGGGCGAAGGCGGCTCCTTGGTTGGTCCTCGCCGGCCATCGTTCAGAACGCGTTCAGCTGGGCATGCTAGAGGAGGCGCAAGAGCGGAGAAACTCCATGCGCCTGACCATTTTAGCTGCCGTCCTGCTATCCACCACGCCCGTCCTCGCCTTCGACGCCGTCACCTATAGGGGTACCCTGGGGCGCAGCGACATCCTGGTCGAGCTGACCGATCCCGCGGTTGGCATGGTGCAGGGACGCTATAGCTACATGGCCGTGGGCGGCGATATCCCGCTGCATAATCTCGATGGCATCGAGAGCTTCGAATTTGCCGAGGAGGCGCCCTGCAGCGAAGCGACCTGCATCATCGGTGACGATGGCATGATCACCGACCCGCCCATTGGTGGGCACTGGACGCTGAACTTTTCCGCCGATGGCAAGACGCTCAGCGGCACCTGGGCGCCCGAGGGCAAGCCGGGCAAGACGCTCGACGTGAACCTGGTAGAGATCGGTCGCCGGTCGCTTCCTGAGGGGACCGAGATCACGCCCATGGGCCTGGCCGACAGTGTCTTCATGCAGATCTGGGCCAATTACGGCGGCTTGTCCGCGGCGACCGCACCCTATGAATTCGCCAAGATGGACGTCGCCCTCACCGAAGGCGATATCCAGGAACTCGACGGGTCGAGCTTCCGCTTCGTCAGCGACCCGCGGACGATCTTCGAGTTTCCCCGCATCGTCGCCCTGGCCGATGGCAGCTCGCCCGACGCGGCCAATCGGGCCCTCGCCGAGCGTCACGGCATCATCAATGTCGCCGCGCTCTCCTGCCTCAACAATGCCTATGCCGGCCTCACCTATTCCGGCTACGACGTCAGCATGGAAGGCGGCTCGCTGGGCGATTATGACGGCGAGAATATTGCAGTCGGCTATCTGTCGCCCACGGTCATGGGTTGGATGGAAAGCGGCAGCACCTGGTGCGGCGGTGCCCACCCCAACAACCACTCCGACAGCTATATCATCGATGTGAAGACCGGCGAGGACCTGCCGCTGGTCCGCATATTCAAGGACTGGACCGCCACCAGCAAGATCGACGACTACCATGCGACCGTCGATCCCGTCGCGGCACTGGCGGCGCCGGAACAATACTATTGGACGCCGGGCCAGCCCCTTATCGATTACGTGTTGGCCAACTACCAGCCGCAGGACCCAGACTATGCGGCCGACTGCGGTGTCGAGGAGCTCATCACCACCAATCTGGGCGTGCGCTTTGGCCCCGGCGATACCGCCATCTTCAGCCTGGTTGGCCTGCCCCATGTCAACTTCGCCTGCACGGACGACCTCGTGACGGTGCCGCTGGCTGACATTCCCGAGCTGCTGGCGCCGACCGCCAAGGATTACTTCCCCAGCCTGGCCCGGTAGCCGCGGGCGCGTTCGGCACCCCGCCTTGCCCAATCCGTCCTAGCCCAAACAGGTGCGCGCGCGCACAAGTGGGCCAACGACGGAGCAAGCCATGAGCCTTCCAATTGCCGCTGCCCTGCTGGTGGCGGTGTTCTTTACCTCCACGCTATCAGGCGTGTTCGGCATGGCCGGCGGGCTGGTGCTGCTGGGTATCCTGCTCGCCATCCTGCCGGTAGGGACGGCCATCGCCGTGCAGGGCGCCATCCAGATCATCGCCAACGGCTCGCGGGCATTCTTTTCCCGCGCCTTCATCGACTGGAGGATCCTGGGCACGATTTGCCTTGGCCTGCTGGTTGCAGGCGTCGCCTTGTTCATCATCCGTTATACGCCGGACCTGGCGACCGTATGCATCGCCATTGGCCTCTTACCCATCCTGGTCTGGATCCCGCAATCCTGGCTGGCCCTCGATGCCAGCAAGCCGCACCATGCCTTTATCTGTGGCGTGCTCGGCGGCGGGCTCAACCTGGCGGTTGGGGTTTCCGGGCCAACGGTCGATATCTTCTTCATCCGCACCACTATGGACCGGCGCAAGGTCATTGCCACCAAGGCCGCCACGCAGGTGATCTCGCACGCGGCCAAGGTGGTGTTCTATTGGAACGCCGCCACGGTGCTCGCGCCATTCGAATGGGCCGCCATCGCCGTGGCCGCCCCCTTTGCCATCGCCGGCACCAGCGCGGGACACTGGATCCTGCAGCGGCTGACTGACGCCAATTTCCGCGCCTGGACGCGCTGGATCGTCACCGCGATCGGGATTTTCTATCTCGTCCGCGGCCTGACCTTGCTGATCTGACGCCGATGGGTATGGTGCCAATCCAGGGAGACGACATGGCACCATTCGACAGCGTTACGGCGCGGCTCATTCTTTTGCTGGCCGAAACCGGCGCCATCGGCCGCGCTGCCGAGCGCGAAGGCATCGCCTCCTCGGCCGTCAGCCGCCGTGTTTCCGATCTGGAAAGCCGGCTCGGCGTGGTGCTGTTCGACCGCTCCGCCCATGGCGTCAAGCTGACGACAGCCGGTGAAGCCTATGCCCAAGGCTGCCGCACGGTGCTGCGCGCCATCGCCGACCTCGATGCCGTGATGGCCGATTTCGGCAGCGGCCTGCGTGGCAGTTTGCGGCTGGCCTGTACCAGCTCGGCACTGACCGGCCGCCTGCCGGAGCTGCTGGCCCGCTATGCCGCCAAGCATGCCGGCATCGCGCTCGACATCCAGGAAATGGGCGCCGCCAAGGCGCTGCTGGCCATCGACGAGGGCCGGGCCGACATCGCCATCGTTTCGGACCATTACGACTTCACCCGCTTCGAGATCAAACCCTTCGAGGACGATCGCGTCTGGGTGCTGGCGCCACCCGACCATCCGCTCGCCGGGCAGATCGAGCCACGCAAGGGCATCGCCTTCGATACCGTGCTCAATCACGCCATCGTCGGCATCCACCAGGCCGGCTCGCTCGACCGCCTGCTCGGCGAGGCGGCACGCAAGGCGGGCAAGCCGCTGGTCGAGAACCTGCGTGTCGAGAGCTTTCCGGCGCTGGTCCGCATGGTGGAAGCCGGCTTCGGCATCGGCTTCCTGCGCTCGACGAGCCTGCATCTGCTGGCCGGCACCGACCTCGTCTGCGCCCCGGTGGATGAGCCATGGGCGCTGCGCCAGTTGCTGGTTGCCCGCCGCAAGACCTCGCCCCTGTCGGCGGCGATGAAGAGCTTCATTGCGCTTTGCAACGAAACCTACATGCCCTCGACCTGACGGAGGGGTGTTGCGACACTTCATCCCTTCCGCGACGGAGCGCGGCGGCCTATGACTAGCCTATGAGCACCACGCGACGCATTGGCAGGGAGATCGGTACGGCCTTGGCCGTGCTCGCCATCTATCTGCTGACCGTGCTGTCGCCATTGCACCAGGCCCGCGCCAGCCAGCTGGCGTTCGAGGAGCTTGGCTACACCACGACCCAGGCCAGCTGGGTGCTGTGCACGGCTGACGGCGTGGACAAACCGGATAGCGACGCCGCTATCGCCAAATGTCCGGCGACCGGCGTCGGCAAGGCCGAATTCGCGCTGCCCGTACTCGATATCCAGCCGGTTCGCCACGATGTCGCCCTTGCCGCGCCGCGCCCGGCGGCCCTGGCCATGTCCGGGCCGCGAGCCACTGCGCCGCCCGCCGGTCCCCGTGCCCCTCCGGTTTCGGTCTGAGTTGCATGGCCTTCGGGCCGACCAGACCTTTTCACCGAACCGGAATATCCTCATGATCCGCCTGCTTCGCGCCGCCATCGCGGCCACCCTTCTTGTCGTCACCCCCGCCTTCGCCCATGACGGCGTTACCCACCTGGGTGCCATCAACATCTCGCTGCCGTTTACCCGCGCCACCCTGCCCAATGCTCCGGTGGGCGGCGGCTTCCTCACCATCGAAAACGAAGGCCCGGAGGCCGATCGCCTCGTCTCGGCCACCTCCGCCGTTGCCGGCGATACGCAGATTCATGAAATGGCCATGGAGGGCGAGGTCATGAAGATGCGCGAGCTGCCCGATGGCCTGGAAATTCCGGCCGGCGAAACCGTGGTGCTGGCGCCCGGCGGCTTCCACATCATGTTCATAGGCCTCAAGCAGCCCTTTGTCGAAGGCGAGACAGTGCCCGTCACGCTGACCTTCGAAAAGGCCGGCTCGGTGGAAGTGCTGCTGCCCGTCGAGGCGGCCGCCGCCGATGCACCGACCGCCATGGGGCATGCGCACTGATGGCCCTCCGTACCATCAGGACCTGGCTCTGGGTGGCGGTGGCGGCCCTGGCGCTGACGGCTGGCGCCGGTGCCCTGCTGCTGCGCCAGCAGCCGGCGGCCGGCAGCTTTGGGGTGGCCGACTTCGACCTCGTCGATCACCACGGCAATCCGGTCGACGAGACCGTATTCGCCGGCCACCCATCGGCGCTGTTCTTCGGCTTCACCCATTGCCCCGAGGTCTGCCCGACCACCATGGCCGAGATGGCAGCCTGGTTCGAGGCCCTCGGCGACGAGGGCAAGGAACTCCGCGCCTATTTCGTCAGCATCGACCCCGAGCGCGATACGCCGGCCATGCTGGGCGACTATGTGAGCTGGGTCAGCGACCGCATCACCGGCATTACCGGCACGTCCGAGGAGATCGACAAGATCGCCAAGGCCTGGGGCGTCTATTACAAGCGCGTTCCGCTCGAGGGCGGCGACTATACCATGGACCACACCGCATCGGTATTCCTGCTCGATGCCTCGGGCGCGTTCCAGGGCACCATCGCCTATCGCGAAGACCAGGCCAGCGCCCTGGGCAAACTACGCAACCTGCTCGGGAAGTGGTGATAGCGGCTATCGGCGCTTGTGAAGCACCCCCTCCTACCTCCCCCATCAAGGGGAGGTTTCCCGCCACTCGTGGGCATGACTGAGCCTGATCCGCAGGGCGGCACCTCCCCTTGATGGGGGAGGCTGGGAGGGGGTGACGGCATCGCACTTCGTGCTAGGCTGCGCAAAAAAAGGAGCCACGCCGTGAAGCCGTCGATATCCATCATCACCATTGGCGTGGACGACCTGGAGCGCGCTTTTGCCTTCTATCGCACGCTGTTCGAGATCGAGGACGAACAGATCGGGGCAGGGGAGGACCACGTGGCCTTCTTCTTTCCCAACGATTTCTCCTTCGTGCTCTTTCCGCGCGACCAGATCGCCCAGACGGCGGGCAAGGATGTCGCGGTAGCCGGCACGCCCGGATTCGTCCTGAGCCACCAGGCGTCGAGCCCGGCCGAGGTCGACGACATCCTGCACCGGGTTCTTGCCGCCGGCGGCGCCGTCATCACTGAAGGAACCCAGTCCGAATGGGGCTATTCGGCCTATTTCGAGGACAGCGAAGGCAATGTCTGGGAACTGATGGCCCAGCCAGCGGCGAACTGATCGGCCGCCTAGATGCGCGGTAGTGTAGGGCTAAAACCCGCCGCCGGTCTTGAAGCCGGAATGTTTGCGCGTGCCCTGGCTGCCGGTGCGCGGGCGGGAGAAGCCGCCGCCGCTGCTTGAGCCGCCGCCCCACCCGCCGCCGAAGCCGCCGGAATTGCCCCGCGGCTTGGACTTGCCGCTGCCGCCGCCGAAGCTGGAATCGGGCCAGTTGAAGGTGCTGCCGCCATTGTCGGGCCAGGGCGAACTGGAACGACGGCCATTGTTTGGCAGGCCAACGCCGCCACCCCAGTCGCTGGTGCCGGCGCTCCAGTTCTGGCTGCGCTGCCACTGATCCCAGTATGATGCTGCCGATATGCCGCCGCGCAGGAAATCGTTGAGCAGGTCGCCCACCAGCTTGTCCTCGCGGAAGGTCGAGCGCGGATCATCGAACCGCTGCTTCTTGAATTCCCATTGGATGTCTTCGAGCTCGCGCCGTCGCGCGGCCAGCGTCTTGAGGCGCTCGTTGAGCTCGCGCGTCTCGCCTTCCTCTTCCTTGGCGCGGGCGCGCGCATCGTCGATCTGCGCCACGATCGTATCGTCCTGGCCGGTGCGGGTCCGCCGGGCCTCGGCCAGCAGGGTCTGGATATCCTCGCGTCCCAACGCTGTGGCCAGCTCGGTCAGCGCGCCCTCGAAGGCCGGGTTGCCACCCTGCGACAGGGTGGTCAGCGCCTTGGCCGTCTCATCGCGCCTGTCCTCGATGGCGACGATCTCGGCGTCGAAGGCGTCGATCTTTTGCTGCGCAGCTTCCATGGCGTCGCGCATCGGCTTGCCGCCGGCATTGTCGATCGCTGCCGTTTCGAGCGCATCGAGCTCGGCTTCCGCCGCCTTGGCATTCTCGATCTGCCGCTCGGCATGTTCGCGCAGCCGCAGCGGAATCTCGTTCAGCATGGCAAAGTTGGGCCGTGCCTTTTGGAAACCGACCAGGTTGGCGACCAGGCCATCCAGATAGCGGATGAAGTTGTTGGCGCGATAGCTCGCGGTACCGTAACCGGCTTCCCATAGATACATAAACAGCGGATCGTCGCGATAAGGCTTGCCCTTCTCTTCGCGATCCGCTTCGGCCTGCTCGGTCTTGCGCATGGACTGCGCCGCGACCGCGGCCAGCTCGCTGGCCTGGCTGCGCTTGGCGGCAAAGCCCGGTTCCTTGGCGATGGTGGCACCCAGGCGGGCAGCCAGGGCCTTGAGCTCGGTCTGGTGACCTTCGAAGACGCGCAGTGCCTCGGTACGCTCGGCCGTGAGCCGGGCCAAAGCCGCATCGAGCTCGGCAATATCCTGTTCGGCCTTGCCGAGATCCTTGGCATGCATCTTGAGCATGTCGCGGGCTTTGGCTTCCGCAGCCGAAATGCGCCCATCCAGTTCGCCCTGCACCGCCGGATCGAGCCGCAATTGCGCCAGCTGCCGGAACAGCTCGGCCTCGGTCTCCTTGATCTTGCCGACCTTTTCGGCCGAACGGGCGAGTCGCTTGGTGATGTCTTCTTCTTCGCGACGGATATCGCGCATGGCCTCGTCGAGGCTGGCCAGGGCTTCGGGCCCGCGGATGCTCATGACTTTACCACCGGGTCACCGCGCCGCCGAGCACGGGCATGTTGTATTCGACCTCGAGGAAACCGTCCGACTTGCGGCCGACTTCGTTGGCCTGGATGATGCCATCGTCACGCTTGTCGGCGGCAACGCGGTCATAGACGGCTTCGGGCACGCGGACGCCCCAGATATTGACGGTTTCGGTTTCGCCATTCTCTTCATTGAGAATCGGCAGGCTCAGCACACTGCCGTCTGCATCAAGCGCCTCGACGACGATATAGTAGTTCGTGGCGTCGGTATTCACTTCAGGAATGGTCCAGAAGCCCGACTTCACATCGGACCGGTTGACGACGCGTAGCGTATATTCCTGCCGCAACTGGTCGCGCAGCGCCGTCAGCTCCGCCACGGCCTTCTCGGCCCCGGCGCGATTGCCCTCGGCGGCAAAGGTCTTGCCGCGCGTGCGCAGTGCTTCGGCATTGACCACGGCCTGCTGCACCTTGGTCTCTTCGAAAATGGTCTGGTAAAGCGCATCCATCTGCGCCGGCAGACCCTGGCTGAGTTCAATCCGCGCCGCTTCTGCCACGCCGTTCTGATAGGGCTGCCAGGCCCCGAAATAGCCGACCCCCAACACCACGAGCGCCAGCAGGGCGGCACCGACCGGCTTGCCCCAGCTCTTGCGGCCCACATAGAGCCGCGCCAGCGTCGTGCCCAGGCCCGGTGCGGGCGGGTCATAGACGAAACGGCTTTCCTCCAGCGCCGCCACACCCTCCTTGAGGATATGGTCGGGCACTTCGATGCCCTGCTGATGATAGATGTCGCGCAGCTTGTCGATCAGCTGGCGTTCCTTGGCCTCGGTGCCCAGTTCACGGACGGCCAGATCCTGCCGGTGACGGAGGGTGTCGACCACGTCCATCGCCAGCATGACTTCATCCAGGGGTGTAGCGGGTTTCGCCGTCACATCACTCATTGGTGGCGTGATATTCCCTTATTTCCGGGTTTCGAGCAGCAGCGCATTGCCATCGGCAGCCAGGGCTGCAAGGCGGCGCTTGCCGTCTTCGACGGCATCGCGGATTTCGGCCGAGTTCTTGGTCGAGGCGATGCGCATCTCGTTGATGATGGTGCGGCTCTTCTCCTGGAAGTTGACCACCGAATCGACCAGCTTCTTGACCGCATCGGCCCGAACGGTCGGGCCATAGCCGGCCTTGACGGCCTCTTCCTGCACCTTGTCGCCGATCTCACTGAGGGTCTCGAGGCTCTTGCTCATCCCCTCCTTCATGGCGTTCAGCGTCTCGGTCGATTCATGCAGGCCAAACATGCCCGTGAACGAGGCCGACAGCGCCGTCAGCACCGTTTCATTGGTCGAAAAGAACGAGATCGACTGCTGGTAGACACGTTCCTTGGCATTGGTCGTCTGCATCAGGCGCGCCATCACCACTTCGGACGTGTTGTAGGAGATGGTCAGATTGTCCGAGAGGTCCTTGGCGATCTGGTAGCGCTTCTCCTCGTTCTGCATTTCGCGCAGCTTTTCGTCGCGATCCATTTCGAGGCGCGCCCGGTCCGCCGGAACGCTGCCGGCATAACCGGCTACGGCGGTGGATGCGGCCTGGAGGATGTTCTTCTTTTCCTCGAGGCGCTTTTCGGCGGTGGCGAGCACTTCGAGCGCCATCACCTCGGCCTGCTTTAGCGCACCGCGGAAATCGCGATAGGCTTCCAGGATCGTGTGTTCGCGATCGATCTGGTCCTTGGTGTCCTGGGTGACGGACAGATAGGTGTCGCGAATCTTGTTGAAGCGGGTGGCGATATCGCCGCGCGACACCTTCATCCACACATTGGAGGCGCGCTCCATCAGGTCGAGCTTGTTGTCGGCCAACTGGTCGACCATGCCCTTGGCATCGTCGCGGATGGAATCGAAGCCCTTGGTGATTTCCTCGTAGCGCTCGCCGATCTTCATGGCGGCGATCTGCTCACGCACCACCTCGTTGAAGGCGCTGGCCTGGCTGAGGGTGCGGCCGATCAGGATGACCCGGGTTTCGTCCAATTCGGTGATCTGGCTGAGGAGGCCCGTAATCGGTTGCTCGCCCTGCTGTTCGGGCCACACGCCAAGATCGCGGATCGCATTGACGGCCTTGTCCAGGTACTGCAGCGGCTTTTCGGCAATAACCGCCACCGGCGCTACCTGGCTTTCCGTTGTAGTGGTGACTTGATCGGCCATGTTTCGCTCCCCGTACTCCGACGCCCATCCGATGGGACAGCGCTTTGCGCGCTATAGATTGCCGCTGGCTGCCCCCCTGACAATTGCAAGGCCGGGCCGACGCGACTATTTAGACCATATTGGTGCGAAAAAGCCGCACGTAAAGAGCGGGAGCAGCACCCATGGCCAGCCCTTATTTCACGGCGCATCAAGGCGGCATTGCGGCGACCACGACCGCTGGCAACGGGGGGTGCTGCTGATGGATTTTGGTGGCCGCTACCGCGTCGCCGCGCCCCGCACTGCGGTTTGGGCGGCGCTCAACGACACCTCCGTGCTCAAGGCCGCCATTCCGGGTTGCCATCGCATCGAATGGTCCGGCCCCGCTGCGCTTGACCTCGAGATCAAGGTGAACCTGGGCGTGGTCCATCCGGTGTTCAAGGGTGACCTTGCGCTGTCCGACATGGTGCCGGCGGAGAGATATACCCTGTCCGGCAAGGGCAGGGGCGGCCTGCTCGGTCTCGCCGAGGGATCGGCCGATATCGTGCTGTCGGATCTCGATGACGATACCTTGCTGGTTTTCACCGCCAAGGGCGGCGCTTCGGGCCAGATCATGAAGCTGGGCAAGGCCATCATCGGCAATTCCGCGCACAAGGTGATCGACGGCTTCTTCGAGCGCTTCGGCGACGCCATGGGTGCCCAAGTCACGCCGCTGCCGGTGGCATAGGGCGCTGCCCCAAGCCTTAACCTTTCCCTAACCATGCCCGCTTTTGCCCTCAAAGCATCACAATCGGGGCCCGCCTGGTGCGTTATGAACGGGCATCCGTCAACTTTGAAGCAAATGCCAGATGTCCGCTCGCACCCGAGATACCATTGCCCTGTTCGCCATTGCCTCCGGTGCTATTCTGGCCGTGCTCTATGCCGATGCCGATCTCGGCGCGCTCTTTGCCGCCCTGGTCTCCAGCTGGTAAGCCGCGCGGCCTGATTGCCTCGTAGGCAGTGCCGCCCAAAATTTGACCAACCGGAAAAATTTCCGCGATTCCCTCTTGCAGGCGGCACGTTTGCACGATTGTATCGACCGCTAGCGCACGGAGATTGTCCGCTGGAGCCCGACGCCAGCGCTCATGTGCGAGACAGGGAGACGAACTCAATGAAATTCTCAACCATCACCAAGGCCATTGCTGGCGGCGTCGCGCTGAGCGCGATCCTCACCGGTGCGGCCTTCGCCGACCCGGCCATCATCTATGACCTGGGTGGCAAGTTCGACAAGTCGTTCAACGAAGCCGCCTATAACGGCGCCGAAGCCTGGAAGGCCGCCAGCGGCGGCACCTATATCGACCTCGAATTGCAGAACGACGCGCAGCGCGAGCAGGCCCTGCGCCGCTTCGCTGGCCAAGGTGCCAACCCGATCGTGATGGCCGGCTTCTCCTGGACCGCCGCGCTCACTGCCGTCGCGCCCGAATTTCCCGATACCAACTTCGTCGTGATCGATACCGTCGTCGATGCACCCAATGTTCAATCGATCCTGTTCGACGAGCATACCGGCTCGTTCCTCGTTGGCGCTCTGGCCGCGATGAAGTCTGAAACCGGCACCGTCGGCTTCGTGGGCGGCATGGACGTGCCGATCATCCACAAGTTCTATTGCGGCTACGCCCAGGGCGCCAAGGCCGTCAACCCTGACGTCAAGCTGATCGAAAACTACACCGGCACCACCCCGGCCGCCTGGAACGACCCGGTCACCGCTGGCGAACTGGCCAAGGCGGCCGTCGATGCCGGCGCCGACGTGATCTTCGCCGCCGCCGGCGGCTCGGGCCTGGGCGTGCTGCAGGCCATGAAGGATGCCGGCAAGTACTCGATCGGCGTGGACAGCAACCAGAACTACCTGCAGCCCGGTTCGGTGCTGACCTCGATGCTGAAGCGCGTCGACGTTGCCGTGCAGACCGCGCTGACCGAAGCTGGCGACGACGCCACCTTCAAGCCCGGCATCACCATCCTTGGCCTTGATAATGACGGCGTCGGCTATGCCGTCGACGACAACAACAAGGACCTGGTTACGGCCGAAGATATCGCTGCCCTCGACGACCTGAAGGCCAAGATCATCGCCGGCGAAATCGAAGTTCACGACTACACCACCGACTCGACCTGCCCCCTCTAAGCAGCGCTTGATGAGGGATCGTGATCACATGAACCCGCAGCGGCCGGACACGGCCGCTGCTTCCGCACCAGCCTTCGGCTGGGCGATCGAGCTTGAAAAGATCAACAAGCGGTTTGGCGCGGTTCACGCCAACAAGGACATCGACCTCAAGATCGCGCGCGGCACCATCCACGGCATCGTGGGGGAGAACGGCGCGGGCAAATCGACCCTGATGTCCATCCTCTATGGGTTCTACACCGCCGATAGCGGCATTATCCGCGTCAACGGCACCCAGCATGCCATTACCGACAGCCGCCACGCCCTGGCGCTCGGCATCGGCATGGTGCACCAGCATTTCATGCTGGTCGATAATTTCAGCGTCCTCGAAAACGTCGTGCTCGGCGCCGAGGATTCCGGCCTGCTCAAGCCGAGCCTCACCCGCGCCCGCCAGGAGCTCGACCGGCTCGAGCAGGAATACGACCTCGAGGTCGATCCGGATGCCATCATCGAGGATATCTCGGTCGGCCAGCAGCAGCGCGTGGAAATCCTCAAGGCGCTCTATCGCGGCGCCGAAACGCTGATCCTGGATGAACCGACGGGCGTGCTGACGCCGAAGGAAGCCGACGATCTGTTCCGCGTGCTCGAAACCTTGCGCGCGCAGGGCAAGACGGTGATCCTGATCACCCACAAGCTGCGCGAGATCATGGCCATTACCGACAGCGTCTCGGTGATGCGCCAGGGCGAGATGGTAGCGACACTCAAGACGTCCGAAACCAATCCCGAAGCCATTGCCGAACTGATGGTCGGCCGCCGTGTCCTGCTTCGCGTGGAAAAGGGTCCGGCCAATCCGGGCAAGACGCTGCTCGAAGTGCAGGACCTCGTCGTCAAGGACGACATGGGCGTGCCGCGCGTCAAGAATGTGAGTTTTTCCGTCCGCGCCGGTGAGATCGTCGGTATTGCCGGTGTGTCCGGCAACGGCCAGACCGAGCTGCTCGAATGTATATCGGGCATGCGCGACCAGCTGCTGGGCACCGTGGCGCTCAACGGCAACCCATTGTCGCTGCGCGGCGATGATGGCGCGGCCCGGGCCCGCGCCGCCGGCCTTGCCCACGTGCCGGAAGACCGCCAGCGCATGGGGTTGGTGACCACCTTCCAGGAATGGGAAAACGCCATTCTGGGCTATCACGACCGCCCCGCCTATGGCTCCGGCTTCATGCTCGATATTGGCGCGGCCAAGAAGGCCGCCGCCGACCAGATCAAGCTGTTCGACGTGCGTCCAGCCAATATCAATCTCAAGTCCTCGCTGTTCTCGGGCGGCAACCAGCAGAAGATCGTGCTGGCGCGCGAGATGGAGCAGGACCCCGACGTGCTGCTCGTCGGCCAGCCGACCCGCGGCGTCGATATCGGCGCCATCGAATTCATCCATAACGAAATCATCAAGATGCGCGACGAGGGCAAGGCCATCCTGCTCGTTTCCGTCGAACTGGACGAAATCCGTTCGCTGGCCGATCGCATCCTCGTCATGTTCGACGGCGTCATCGTGGGCGAGGCCGATCCCGCCACCGCCACCGAGGGTGAACTCGGCCTGATGATGGCCGGCATTGGCAAGACCGCGCCGCGCGGCCTGGGCATTGCCGAACAGGGACCCCTTCCATGAGCGCCCGCAGACCTATACCGCGCTGGGCCGATGTCGCCCTGCTGCCCGCCATCAACCTGTTGATGGCCTTCCTGGTTTCGGGCCTCGTCGTGCTGATGATCGGCGAGAATCCGTTCCAGGCCGTGCAGGTCATCATCTACGGCGCCTTCGGCTATGGCGATGGCCTCGGCTACACGCTATATTACGCCACCAATTTCATCTTCACCGGCCTTGCCGTGGCCGTCGCGGCCCATGCGGGGCTGTTCAATATCGGTGGCGATGGCCAGGCCTATGTGGCCGGCCTGGGCGCCATCGTGGTGGCCTTGGCGCTCGACCAGACGCACTGGCTGCTGGCCATGCCGCTGGCCGTGCTCGCCTCGGCTGCCGTCGGTGGCTTCTGGGCCTTCATTCCCGGTTACCTGCAGGCCAAGCGCGGCAGCCACGTGGTGATCACCACCATCATGTTCAACTTCATCGCCTCGGCGCTGATGGTCTACATGGTCAATCGCGTCCTCAAGCCTGCCTCGACCATGGCGCCGGAATCGGAAACGCTCGACGTGGCCGGCCGCGTGCCGCAGTTGCGCCAGTTCCTCTCCTTCTTCGGCTATTCGCCGGTCAACCTCTCCATCGTACTCGCCGTCGCAGCGCTGATCGGTTGCTACATCCTGATCTGGCACACCAAGTTCGGCTATGCCATGCGCGTGCTGGGCGCCAATCCGACCGCCTCGCGCTATGCCGGCATTTCCAACTCCAAGATGATCATGATCACCATGACCATTTCGGGTGCATTGGCCGGCATGGTGGCGATCAACGAAGTCATGGGCACGCAGAACCGCCTGGTGCTCGATTTCGTCGCCGGCGCCGGCTTCGTGGGTATCGCCGTGGCCCTGATGGGCCGCAACCATCCCATCGGCATCCTGCTGGCGGCCTTGTTGTTCGGCGCGCTCTACCAGGGCGGCCAGGAGCTGCAATTCGTCATGCCGGCGGTGACCAAGGAAATGATCGTGGTCATCCAGGCGCTGGTGATCCTGTTCACCGGCGCCATGGAGGGTCTGTTCCGTCCTTCGCTGGAGCGCGCCTTCATGCTGCTTTCGCCCGAACAGAAGGCCGAAGCCATCGCCGTCTCCACCGCAAAGCCGGAGAGCTGACATGGATCTTGCCAGCGTCCTCTCCATTCTCGATGCCACCATCCGCCTGTCGACGCCGCTGCTGCTGGCCTGCCTGGCGGGGCTTTATTCCGAGCGGGCGGGCCTGTTCGACATCGGCCTTGAAGGCAAGATGCTAGCCGCAGCCTTTGCGGCCGGCGCTGTCGCCGCCATTACCGGTTCGGCCTGGCTGGGCCTGCTGGCCGGCATGGCCGTGTCGCTGAGCACGGCCTTGCTGCAGGGCGTCGCGGCCATCACCCTCAAGGGCAACCAGCTGATCGCCGGCGTCGCCATCAACATGCTCGCCGCCGGCATGACCACCTTCCTGGGCCAGACCTGGTTCTCCCAGGGTGGAAGGACGCCGGCTTTGGGCGAGGGCGGCCGTTTCTCGCCGATCACCCTGCCATTCGCGTCTGAACTGGCCGGCGTGCCGATCCTGGGCCCGATCTATTCGGACCTGATCTCGGGCCATTATCTATTGGTCTATATCGCCTTCATCATGGTGGCGGTGACCGCCTATGTGCTGTACCGCACCCGCTTCGGCCTGCGCCTGCGCGCCGTGGGCGAAAATCCCAAGGCGGTGGATACGGCCGGCATTTCGGTGGTCAAGCTCCGCTATCAGGCGGTCATCATCACTGGCCTGCTTTGCGGTCTCGCCGGGGCTTATTTCTCCATCGCCCAGGGCTCCGGCTTCGGCAACAACATGACGGCGGGCAAGGGCTATATCGCTCTCGCCGCGCTGATCTTTGCCAAGTGGAAGCCGGTGCCGGCCATGTTCACCTGCCTGCTCTTCGGGTTCCTCGATGCCCTGCAGATCCGCCTGCAGAGCGCGCAGCTGTTTGGCATCGAAGTGCCGGTGCAGGCCATCCAGGCGCTGCCCTACATACTGACCGTCATTCTGCTCGCCGGCTTCATCGGCAAGGCCGTTGGCCCCAAGGCCGGCGGCGTGCCCTATACCAAGGAGCGCTAGCGCTCGACGACCCATCTGAGACCTCATGGTGAGCTTGTCGAACCACAGGGTCGGGTGCACCGATCTCGCCACGACCTCGTCCTTCGACAGGCTCAGGATGAGGTCTACTGATAGGACTTCGCATGCCCAAAACCCCGACCGACCAGGCCTTGTTCAAGGCCGCCGAAGCCATTCGCGCCAAGGCCTATGCGCCCTATTCGCGCTTCACCGTTGGGGCTGCGATCCTCGCCGATGACGGCAAGATCTATTCGGGCTGCAATATCGAGAACGCCGCCTATCCCGTCGGCAACTGCGCCGAAGCTTCCGCCATCGCGGCCATGATTGCCGGTGGCGGCAAGCGCATCACCCGCATCTATGTCACCGGCCCCGGCTCGTCCCCTGTCACGCCTTGTGGCGGATGCAGACAACGCATCCGCGAATTCGCCGATTTGACCGTGCCGGTCATTTCGCACGGCGTGGAAGGCGAACCGCTGGTCTGCACGCTCGAACAATTGCTGCCGCATTCTTTCGGACCGGAATACCTGCCCAAATGACCAAAGCATCCAAGACCATCCAGAAGATCGCAGGCAAGGAGCCCATCGCGGCTGCCATCGTTCTCGGCTCGGGCCTGTCTGGTATTGGCGACCTGCTTGGCGACAAGGTCGCCATCCCCTATTCCGAGCTCAAGGGCTTCCCCGGCGGCGGCGTCTCCGGCCATGGCCGGGACCTCCTGATCGGCAGCATGGGCGGCAAGCGCGTCGCCATTCTTACCGGCCGCGAGCATTATTACGAACATGGCAATGCCGCGGCCATGCGCCCGGCGCTGGAGGCCATGGCCGAACTGGGGGCGCAGACGCTGCTGCTGACCAATTCGGCGGGCTCGCTCGACGAACGCTTCCGCCCGGGAGACCTGATGCTGATCTCCGATCACATCAACTATGCCGGCATGAACCCATTGATCGGCGAACCGACCGACCGCCGCTTTGTGAACATGGTCGGCTGCTATGCCCCCGACCTGCGCGCCAAGGCGCAGGGCCTGGCCGAGAAACTCGATATCCGCCTCGGCGAGGGCATCTACCTCTGGTATTCCGGCCCGAGCTTCGAAACGGTCGCCGAAATCCAGATGGCCATTCGCCTGGGTGCCAACGCCGTGGGCATGTCGACGGCACCCGAAGTGATCCTGGGACGTTTCCTTGGCATGAAGGTCTGGGCCTGCTCGTCCATCACCAATATGGGCGCGGGCCTGTCGACCGAGAACATCAGCCATGAGCACACCAAGACCATGGCAGTGCAGGGCGCGGACAAGCTGAAAAAGCTGATACCCGCGCTAGTGGAGGAGCTATGAGCCTGAGGGTCGTCGATACCAAGCACACCGAAACGCCGCACAAGCGCAATCCGGGCTATCCGCTCGATCTAGACTGGGTCGAACGTGTGCGCATGAACCGATCGGCGCTGGAACGCCGCGCCGGCAGCATCGGCGCGCGCCGCACCGTCAAGAAGGACTATCAGCTCGCCTGGCTGCTCAAGGCCATTACGTTGATCGACCTCACCACGCTCAATTCCGACGATACGGATGGCCGGGTCGAGCGCCTCTGCGCCAAGGCGCGGCATCCTTTGCGCTCCGACATTCTCGACAACCTCGGCGTCGGCAACCTGCGCATCCTGCCCGGCGCCGTCTGCGTCTACCATACCTTCGTCAAGACAGCGGTGAACGCGCTCGAGGGTACCGGCATTCCGGTCGCGGCGGTCTCCACCGCCTTCCCGCATGGCCTGGCGCCCGTGGAAACCAAGATCAAGGAAATCGAGATGTCGGTGGCCGACGGGGCCAAGGAGATCGACATCGTCATCGAGCGCGGCATGGTTTTGCGCGGCGACTGGCAGGCGCTCTACGACCAGGTCAAAGCCTTCCGCAAAGCCTGCGGCGACGCCCATATCAAGACCATCCTGGGCACCGGTGAACTCGCCACCCAGACCAATATCGCCAAGGCGAGCCTGGTGTGCATGCTGGCCGGTGCGGACTTCATCAAGACCTCGACCGGCAAGGAAAAGGTCAACGCCAACCTCGTGACCTCGCTGACCATGATCCGCATGATCCGCTGGTTCGCCGAGGAAACCGGCATCGAGATCGGCTACAAGCCCGCCGGCGGCATTGCCCACACCAAGGACGCGCTCAACTACATGGCGCTGATGAAGGAAGAACTGGGCACCCACTGGCTGCAGCCGCATCTGTTCCGGTTTGGGGCATCGAGCCTGCTGACCGATATCGAACGGCAGCTCGAACACGGGCTGACCGGGCATTACTCGGCCGACTATCGCCAGCCGATGGTCTAAGGCGCCTATCGCCCTCGTGGTTCGACAAGCTCACCATGAGGGCTCCCTGAGGCACCGAACCCGTTCGGACCTCATGGTGAGCTTGTCGAACCACGAGGTCCGCTGCACGGACCCGGAGGAAACGAATGAACAAGATCGCGCAAATCTTCCAGTCGCTCGATTACGGCCCGGCCCCCGAGGCGCCGGAGCAAGCCATTGCCTGGCTCGATAGCCATGGCCGCAAGTTCGGCCATTTCATCGATGGAAAATGGACCAAGCCGGGCAAGACCTTTGCCAGCGACAACCCGGCGAGCGGTGACAAGCTTGCGGACATCACCGATGGCACGGCGGAAGACGTCGACGCCGCGGTCAAGGCGGCTCGATCGGCCTTCGAGACCTGGTCGGCCCTGTCCGGCTACGAGCGCGGAAAATACCTCTACGCCATCGCCCGCGCCATCCAGAAGCACAGCCGGCTGTTCTCGGTGCTCGAGAGCCTCGACAATGGCAAGCCGATCCGCGAAAGCCGCGACATCGATATTCCCTTGGTTGCCCGCCACTTCTACCACCATGCCGGCTGGGCCCAGCATCTGAGCCGCGAATTTCCCGACGCCGTGCCCTATGGCGTTTGCGGTCAGATCATCCCGTGGAACTTCCCGCTGCTGATGCTGGCCTGGAAGATCGCCCCGGCGCTGGCCGCGGGCAACACGGTGGTGCTCAAGCCAGCCGAATTCACCTCGCTGACCGCCTTGCTGTTCGCCGAAATCTGCGACCGCGTCGGCCTGCCCAAGGGTGTTGTGAACATCGTGACGGGTGAGGGCGATACCGGCGCCGCCATCGTCACCCACCCTGATATCGATAAGATCGCCTTCACCGGCTCGACCGAAGTCGGCAAGATTATCCGGGCCGCCACGGCCGGCTCCGGCAAGGGATTGAGCCTCGAGCTAGGCGGCAAGTCGCCCTACATCGTCTTCGAGGACGCCGATATCGACAGCGCCATCGAGGGCCTGGTCGATGCCATCTGGTTCAATCAGGGCCAGGTCTGCTGCGCCGGCTCCCGCCTGCTGGTGCAGGAGAGCATCGAGGAACGCTTCATCGCCAAGCTCAAGACGCGCATGAAGAGCCTGCGCGTCGGCGATCCGCTCGACAAGTCGGTGGACATTGGCGCGCTGGTTGCCCCGGTGCAGGTCGAGCGCATCAAGGACCTGATGAAGCGCGGCGCCGCCGAAGGCGCTGTCATCTATGAGGCCGATGGGTCGGTGCCGGCAAAGGGTTGCTTCCTCAAGCCGGCTTTGGTCACCAATGTCTCGCCCGCCAATACGCTCGTTGCCGAGGAAATCTTCGGACCGGTGTTGGTCGCCATGAGCTTTCGCACGCCAGAGGAAGCCGTGGCTTTGGCCAACAACACCAAGTATGGGCTGGCCGCGACCATCTGGAGCGAGAACATCAATCTCGCCCTCGATATCGCGCCCAAGATCAAGGCCGGCGTGGTCTGGATTAACGGCACCAACAATTTTGACGCGGCCGTCGGCTTCGGCGGCTATAAGGAAAGCGGCTTCGGCCGCGAGGGTGGCCGCGAAGGTATGGCCAGCTATCTCAAGCCCGCGTGGGAAAAGGAGCTAAAGCCCGCTCCCGCCGCTAAGGTCGTCGCCGCCAAGGCGGCCAATCCGCTCGACGACAGCCATCTCGACCAGACCGCCAAGATGTATATCGGCGGCAAGCAGGCCCGCCCGGATAGCGGCTATTCCCGCGCCGTGCTCGACCCCTCGGGCAAGCTGATCGGCGAAGTCGGCGACGGCAATCGCAAGGACATCCGCAACGCCGTCGAAGCCGCCCGTGCGGCGCTCGGCTGGTCGACCACGGCAGCCCATTCGCGTGCGCAAATCCTCTACTTCCTTGCCGAAAACCTCGACTATCGCCGCGACGAATTCGCCGCCCGCATCAAGGCGCAGACCGGCGAGGACGGGGCCGACGAAGTGGCCCTGTCGGTCGAACGTCTCTTCGCCTTTGCCGGCTGGGCCGACAAGTATGACGGAGCCGTGCACAATCCGCCGCTCCGCGCTGTCGCCGCCGCCATGGTCGAGCCGCTCGGCGTCATGGGCATCGTCGCCCCATCGGCGCGGCCGCTGCTCGGCTCCATTGCGCTCATCGCCCCGGCTTTGGCCATGGGCAATCCGGTGGTTCTGGTGCCATCCAGCCAGTCGCCGCTGAGCGTAACCGACCTCTATCAGGTCATCGAAACGTCAGACGTACCCTCGGGCGTGATCAACATCGTCACCGGTGACAGCGTGGCCCTGGCCAAGACGCTGGCCGAACACGACGGCGTCGACGCCCTGTGGTTTGCCGGTTCGGCCGAGGCCTCGACGATGGTCGAAAAGGCCTCGGTCACCAACCTCAAGCAGACCTGGACCACGCGTGGACTGAACTACGATCTGGCCGATCGCCGCTTCGAGGGCGACTACTTCCTGGCTCGCGCCACGCAGGTCAAGAACGTCTGGATTCCGTACGGGGCTTAAGCCCATCACCCCCTCCCAACCTCCCCCATCAAGGGGGAGGTGCCGCCCGGTGGGTGGACTGGATCGAGCCCAACGAGTGGAGAGATACCTCCCCCTCGATGGGGGAGGCTAGGAGGGGGTGCAGCAACAAACACCGGCCGCAGAAAGCCCACCCATGGTCTTCCTCCCCCAAGAAATCATCCTCAAGAAGCGCAACGGCGAAGCCCTTGCCCCTGCCGAAATCGCCGACTTCATCGCCGGCTTCGCCCAGGGCGCAGTCTCCCACGCTCAGGCCGCGGCCTTTGCCATGGCGGTCTACTTCCAGGACATGACCATGCCCGAGCGCGTGGCGCTGACCGTGGCCATGCGCGACAGTGGGACGGTGCTCGATTGGTCCGACCTCGACGGCCCCGTCGCCGACAAGCATTCCACCGGTGGTGTCGGCGACAACGTCTCGCTGATGCTGGCGCCGATCCTGGCCGCTATCGGCATCTACGTGCCGATGATATCAGGCCGGGGCCTCGGCCATACCGGCGGCACCCTCGACAAGTTCGACGCTATCCCCGGCTATACGACCTGCCCCGATAATGCGCTGTTCCGCAAAGTGGTGAAGGAAGCCGGCTGCGCCATTATCGGCCAGACCGCTGACCTCGCTCCGGCCGACAAGACGCTCTACGCCATCCGCGACGTCACCGGCACGGTCGAATCCATACCGCTGATAACAGCTTCGATCCTCTCCAAGAAACTCGCGGCCGGTCTCGGCGCGCTGATCCTCGACGTCAAGACCGGCTCTGGTGCCTTCATGCCGACGCTGGACAAGTCGCGCGACCTGGCCCGGAGCCTGGTCGAGGTCGCCAACGGCGCCGGCCTCAAGACCGGCGCTGTTATTACCGACATGAACGAGCCGCTGGCCAGTGCCGCTGGAAACGGCCTCGAAGTCCGCAACGCCGTCGACTTCCTCACCGGCAGACACCAGGATGCGCGCCTGCGCGAGGTGACGCTGGCCCTTTGCGCCGAGGTTGCTGCAATGACCGGCGTCGCGGCCGACGTCACCCAGGCCCGGCGCATGGTCGACCATGCCCTCGACAATGGAAGCGCGACCGAACGTTTCAGCCGCATGGTCGCGGCCCTCGGCGGTCCCGCCGATTTCGTCGAGAACATGGATCGCCATCTGGCGCCCGCCCCTGTTATTCGCGACGTCTTCGCCATGGGGCAGGGGACTATTGCCGAGATCGACACCCGCGGCGTCGGCATGGCCGTCGTCGCCCTGGGCGGCGGCCGCGCCATGCCCACCGATACCATCGACCACACGGTAGGCTTCGACCGCCTGCTGGGTCTCGGGGCCACGGTCGACGCCCAAACGCCGATCGCCCGCATCCATGCGCGCGACGAGGCCACTGCCGCCGACGCCGAAGCCCGCCTCAAATCCGCTTATCGCCTCGGCCACAGCGTGCCCGATTTTCCGCTGATCGCCGACACCATTTCGCCGAGCTAACAAAACCAACCGGTGGTAGACCTGAATCAGGAGTCTCTCATGCCACGCGCCATTCTCTGCATTCTCGACAGCGTCGGCATCGGCGGCGCACCTGACGCCGACAAATATGGCGATACGGGCTCCAACACCTTCGGCCATATTGCTGAATGGGCAGCCGCCGGCCGGGCCGATCGCGATGGCCTGCGCTCCGGTCCGCTCAACGTACCCAATATGGACGCCCTAGGCATTGGCGCCGCCATCAAGCTATCGACCGGCACCCTGCCGCCGGGTCTTTCTGCCACCGCGAAAGGCGGCCGCTTCGGTGTTGGCCGTGAAGTGTCGCGCGGCAAGGACACGCCGTCGGGCCATTGGGAGATTGCCGGCGTGCCGGTTCCCTTCGACTGGGGCTACTTTCCGCAATCCGAGCCGACCTTTCCGCCCGACCTGATCGCCGAATTCGTCAGCAGGGCCAAGCTCCCCGGCATCCTCGGCGACAAGCATGCCTCGGGCACCGACATCATCGCGGCGCTGGGCGAAGAGAGCATCCGCACGGGCAAGCCCATCTGCTACACCTCGATCGACAGCGTGTTCCAGATCGCGGCGCACGAGGGCGCCTTCGGCCTCGAACGCCTCTATGAAATCTGCCAGATTGCCTTCGAGCTGACTGCGCCGCTGATGATTGGTCGCGTCATCGCGCGTCCCTTCGTCGGCGACGATGCGACCAGCTTCAAGCGCACCGGCAATCGTCGCGACTTCGCCATCGCGCCGCCCGAGCCGACCCTGCTGGACCGCAACCAGGCGGCCGGCAATCAGGTCTATGCCATCGGCAAGATTTCCGACATCTATGCCGGCCATGGCGTAACCCACAAGATCAAGGGCACCGGTCTCCCGCAGCTCTTCGACAAAACGCTCGATGCCATGGAAATGGCCGCCGACAACGCTTTCATCATGACCAACTTCGTCGATTTCGACAGTGAGTATGGCCACCGCCGCGACGTGCCGGGCTATGCCGCGGCCCTCGAATATTTCGATACGAGGTTGCCCGAAGCCATTGCCAAGATGCGCCATGACGACCTGCTGGTGCTGACCGCCGACCATGGCAACGATCCGACCTGGCCGGGCACCGATCACACGCGTGAACAGGTGCCGATCCTGGTCTTTTCCCCAAGCCTGTCACAAGGCGAGATTGGCATTCGCACGACGTTCGCTGATATAGGTGAAAGTATTGCCCACTGGCTCGGCCTCGCGCCCGGCCGCCACGGCAAGTCCTTCCTGTAGCGGAACAAGGGTGGTTTCCATGAGCAACGTCACCGTCATCGATCACCCGCTGATCCAGCACAAGCTCACCATCATGCGCAACAAGGAGACCTCGATCGCCGGTTTCCGGCGCCTGCTGCGCGAGATTGCCCACCTGATGTGCTACGAGGTGACGCGCGATCTCGAACTCGAAATGATCCCGATCGAGACGCCAATGGCGCAGATGGACAGCCCTGCCATCAAGGGCAAGAAGCTGGTCTTTGCCTCGATTCTGCGCGCCGGCAACGGCCTGCTCGACGGCATGCTCGATCTGGTCCCCGCCGCCCGCGTCGCCCATATCGGCATCTATCGCGATCACGAGACGCTGGAGCCGGTGGAGTATTACTTCAAGGCGCCGTCGAACCTGGAAGATCGCCTGATCATCGTCGTCGACCCGATGCTGGCCACCGGCAATTCGGCGACGGCGGCGATCGAAAAGCTCAAGGAACGCGGCGCCAACAATATCCGCTTCCTGTGCCTGCTCGCGGCCCCAGAAGGCGTGGCGAACTTCACCAAGGCCCACCCCGACGTGCCGGTGTTTACCGCATCGATCGACAGCCATCTCAACGACAAGGGCTATATCGTCCCGGGTCTGGGCGATGCGGGCGACCGCATGTACGGCACGAAGTAGGGTCCAGTTCTTACCTCGCCCCTCCGGGGAGAGGTCGACCCGCAGGGTCGGGTGAGGGGTCTCTCCGCGCACACCTCACCCAGTAAAGTCCCCTCACCCGGCGGCTGCGCCGCCGACCTCTCCCCGGAGGGGCGAGGTAAAGTCGCCTACTTCGCCTTGAGCGGTAGCCCCAGACCGATCAGCTCTTGCCGCAGCGCCGCAGGATCCTTGAAGTGGATGCCCTTCATGCCGTATTTGCGCGCCGCGACGATGTTCTGTTCGCTGTCGTCGATGAACACGCAATTGTCGGGCGCCAGCGAATAGCGCTCGCAGAAGACGCGGTAGAGGCGCGGGTCGGGCTTCACCAGGCCCTCGAGACCCGAAACGATCACGCCGTCGAACTTTTCGAGGAACGGCCATTCACCCAGGCAGCTGATCCACTTCTCCCAGGAGAAGTTGGTGATGGCAAAGGTCGGGATATCCTGCTCGATCAGCTCGTTGTGGATATCGATCGTACCCTGGATGAATTCGCCCAGCGTTTCCTTCCAGCGCAGGTCATAGGCCTGGATTTCGCGCCAATATCTGGGAAAGCGGGTGATGAGCTTGGCCACGCCTTCCGAATAGATCTCGCCGGCGTCGAATTCGAGGTTCCAGGCCAGGGTGCAGATATTGTCCTGAAACCACTGCGCATCCTCCTCGGTGTCGAAGAGCTTGCGGAACAGGTACATCGGATTCCAGTCGACGAACACGCCGCCAAGGTCGAACACGGGGACAAGCGTATCGTTCATGAGCACACCGCCGGGGAGGGAGAGAATGGGCGGCTTTTGGCATGGGCGCCAGGTCGGCGCAAGTCGGGCTAGTTGAGCGTGATGCTGCCGCCGAAGCGCGGCATGAAGTAGTTTTCGCGGTAGAGGTTGACCGTCTGGTTGAAGGCAAAGCCGGACAGCGGGGTGTAGTCGTAATAGCCCTCGGCCACGATGACATATTTGCCCTTGGCGATGTTCACCATGGCGACAGGAAGAGGGAAGGCGGCATTAACGGCATGCGGGCCAGTACTATAGGTGCCGTTCAGAGATTGGCGGGACCAGACCACCTTGGTCGTGCCATCGGCCAGCACCTGCACCTGGGTGACGACCTGGCGCAGGCCCGCGACGGGATTGGGCGTCATGATGCCGCCAGCGGCCTTGAAATAATCCTTGAGCGTCGCGGCCGTAATCGTCGTGTCGGACCGCGCAACCAGGTCGCCCAGCGAACCGGCCGCCGATTGCAGCTTGCGGTCGACCGAAATCAGTCCCGTGACTTCCACTGAGCCGATATAGAGCATCAGCATGACGGGCAGCACCAGCGCGAATTCGACCGCTGCCGTACCCGCTTCGCCCAGCCGCAGCAGGCGCATCTTGGCCAGTACGCCCTTCACGATATGAACGGCTCGTTGCGGAACACGGCGGCCGCACCCAATACGCGGCGCCCATCCGGCAGGTTGGACAGTCCCAGGCCGCCAAAGGGCACGATAACCGGCCACTTGTAGTAGACCTGTACGGTGACGATGCTCGAGCCCACGCCGGGTGAATAACCCTCGGGCCGGGTCCAAGTCGCGCAGGCCGCATCCGCCTGAGCCTGGGTTTGCCCGGGACCCGGCGCGGCGCAGGTCCAGTTGACCGGCGCCGAGACGTTCACGTCATTGAACGTGTTGACGACCCTGACCTCGACATGCAGGCCATTGCAGTCGCGGATGAGCCCGAATGTGCCGTCGCAGACCAGGTCCTTGAACGCGGCGGCGTTCATGCCCGCGCTCTGCGCCTGGCCGGTACGGATCAGCCGGCTGGCGTCCTGCACGGCGCTTTCGAGCACCTGGCCGGAGAGAAACACCAGCGAGGTCTCCAGAATTGCGCCCAGGATGGAAAAGAAAGGAACGGCCAGCAGCCCGAACTCGATCGCCGTCACGCCGCTTTCGTCACGCGCAAAACCGCGCCACCGCCGAAGCGGAGATCGAGCCGTTGGCAATGCAGCAGTGCCAGTCATGTGTCGGCGCCCGGTTGTCACGCCGCGACACTAGCTTTGCATGGATAACCGAAGGTTATGACCGGCCCTGCGCGGACGGGTCACTGCCGTAACGGTTAACTTGGGGTGAATGTCAGTTGGCCAGTTGCTGGACCAGTTGCGTCGAAGCCACCACCTGGGACGAGAAGGTCGCGTCATCGCCCATCATCACGACCTGCTGGCAAACCGGCGCGCAGGCCAGGCTCGTGCGGGCCTGCCCCTGGTAAACCGTGACGATGCCGGCCTGCATCTGGACCACCTCGATCAGCGTATCCGCGATCGGATTGCCGGCGCTGTCGAGCACGATCAGGTTGGTCTGGCCGTAGCTCTTGCCGGTCAGGATCAGCGTCTGCGGGTCCTGGATGGTGACATCGGCCACGCCCGGATTTCCCACGATGACGGTGGCTGCAGCGGTATTGATGCGCAGGATGCGCGCCATATTGACGTTGACGTTGATCGGCGCGCCTTCCTGGGCGCTGACCGGTGCTGGGGCCAAACCCGTTGCCAGCGAGAGGCAAAGTGCGAAGGCGGCAACTAGCGTGTGGCGCATGGGCGGTTCCGGCGTACTGATACTCGATCCCCACACTTTCCGGCAGAATGGTTTATTTTTGGCAAATGCTCGAGGCACAACAACCACGGGCGTGCGCGATGAAAAGAACCAAAGCAATGGCAATAAATGCAAATGTGTTCTTGAGCCAATTCGCATTGTGCCAATATCAGCTCAAATTTGAATAATATACCGCGGTGCCGCATGGATATGTAAAATGCAAGGTGTCTCGTTAACTCGCTGAAAACGATAGCAAATCACCGACGAGACGTTGTTCGATCCGCATATCAATTAACGCAATTTCAAGACCTGCACCCTAGGTTGGCGATGTTCGATGTTTGACGTGTCGAACGATGACGTCCTTGATGACGTAAAAATGGAGCCTGGGAATGAACATCTTCGCACGTTTCGCGCAGGACGAGTCTGGCGCGACCGCAATTGAATACGGCCTTATCGCCGCTCTGATCTCTGTCGGCATCATTCTTGCCGCCACCACGCTGGGTACCAATCTGGGTGATCTGTTCAACGGTATCGCCGGCCAGCTCGACGTCGACGTGCCGTAAGCGGCATTCGATAGATCGAATGATCCAGGGAGGAGCGCATGTGCTCCTCCCTTTCTATTTGAGCTTTCTTAACGGCGCGCTGGCACTGTGACGGACGAGGTTTCGTTTCCGAGAGGGAGGAAGAAATGTCCATGGTTGCATTGCTGCTCTTTCCGGCCGCGATGGCTCTCGCGGCATCCTCCGATTTGCTGACCATGCGCATCTCCAACAAGCTGGTCCTGTTCCTCGTCGCCTGCTTCTTCGTGGTCGCTATCGCCATCAATCTGCCGCTGCAGCAGTTTGCCATGCACGTGGCCTGCGCCCTGGTCGTGCTGGCTGCCGGCTTTGCGCTGTTCGCGGTCAGGGTGATCGGTGGCGGAGACGCCAAGCTTGCTGCGGCCACGACCCTGTGGCTCGGCTTTGGCCTAACCGTGCCCTATCTGGTCTACGCTGCACTGCTTGGCGGCGTGCTGACCCTCGCCATCCTGGCATTGCGGCGCATGCCGCTGACGCCCTTCCTGGCCCGCTATCGCTGGCTGGAACGCCTGCATGACCGCAAAAGCGGTGTGCCCTATGGCATCGCGCTGGCCCTCGCCGGCCTGCTGACCTACTCCAATTCAGTCATTTTCGAACGTCTCGTCGCCTGATCACGCTGTCCGAAGTAAACGGGTGCGATTGAGACAGTAAACCGCAACAGGCGGTCGTCTTTTGCTGGCCAAAAGGCAAAAAGCTAAAATTTACATATTGTTAACCGCATCCGCAAAGCTCCGGTTAACCAAACTTTGACCCTTTGCGTTCAGACTTCATCCGGTGGAACTGGGCTTTTGCGCCCGCGTATAACCGGAGTGAGGCTATGAAGCCGGCGCGTATCATCCTGTTGCTTGTGGCGCTTGTCGCCGGCGGCCTGGCGGCATTCCTGGTCACCCGTGGCAGCCGTCCGGCGCCGCAACAGGTCGTGCAGACCGAGGTGGTCCAGGAGGCCAAGACCCAGATTCTGGTCGCCAAGAGCCCGATCGGCATGGGCGAGCGGCTGAGCGAGGCTTCGGTCGAGTGGCAGGATTGGCCCGAGGGCGCTGTTCGCCCCGAATACGTGACCATCTCTGCCATGCCCGATGCGCCCGTTGACCTCAAGGGCGCCGTTGCCCGTTTCGAATTCTTCCCGGGCGAGCCCATCCGTGAGGCCAAGCTGGTCCGGGCCGATCAGGGTTACCTCTCAGCCGTTCTTGCCGAGGGTATGCGTGGCGTTTCGGTCGGCGTTTCGGCCGAAACCAGCGCCGGTGGGTTCATCGTCCCCAACGACCATGTCGACGTGGTGCTGACGACCCAGACCGATACCGGGCAGCAGTCTCGGGTCATCCTCTCCAATGTCCGCGTGTTGGCCATCGGCGCCCGCCTTGGCGAAATGGGCACCAGCGGCGGCCAGGAAGATCCCAACGCGCCGGCGCCGACGCCCGTTACCTTTGACAGTTCGACAATTGCCACGCTCGAACTCAGCCCCGGCCAGGCCGAAACGCTGATCAACGCCTCCAGCCTGGGCCAGCTGTCGCTGGCGCTGCGGTCGGTCGTCGACTTCAACAAGACCACCGTCGCCGAGGCTGGGAACTCCAATCAGACCGTCCGGCTGATCCGCTTCGGCAAGGAGCAGTCGGTGCTTGCCGGCAACCAGGTCGACCCAGCGACGACCAACCAGTCCATGACGCCGCAGTCCGGCACGTCCGTCGAACCACAGGTGGTGCCCCAGTAGGGGCGGAGATGATCATGACCAATCCGTTCACCATGTTCCGCCGCCGCGCCGCCGGTCTGATCGTCGTGCCGCTGCTGGCCCTCGGCCTGCTGGGCTCCGCAGGCGCAACTGCCACGATCGCTCAGGAAACCCAGGTTACCATCAGCCCGGCCGCCTATGGTGCCACGCGCAAGTTCCAGGTCGAGATCAACAAGACCGCCCTGGTCGACCTGCCCGCAGGCGCTGCCGAGGTCATCGTTTCGCAGCCATCGGTGGCCGCCGCCATCATGCGCACCCGCACGCGGGCCATCATTCAGGGCATTACCGGGGGCGACACCAATATCTTCTTCCTCGATGACCGGGGGCAGACGATTGCGGTCCTCGACGTCAAGGTGATCGAAGAGCCGTCCCAGGTGGGCAACGCGCTGCAGGCGGCGCTCGCGCGCATCATTCCCGGATCCAATATCCATGTTGAATCGGTCACCCTGGGCGGCGGTACCAATCGCGTGGTGCTGACGGGCAACGTGCTCTCGGGAGAGGACCGCGAACGGGCGACCCAGGTGGCGGTGCAATTTGCCGGTGGCCCGGACAACGTCGCCAATATTCTGGACGTCGCGGGTGCCCAGCAGGTCATGCTCCAGGTCACCGTGTCGGAAGTGAAGCGCGACGTCGCCAAGCAGTTCGGCATCAACCTGGGCGCCGCCTTCAGCATTGGCACGGCCAACTTCGGCTTCAACAACGTGCCGATGAACAACACGTTCACCCCGAGCGGAATCGATGCCGGCTTCAATATCGGGGGCGTCCAGATCGAGGCCGCCATCCGGGCCCTCGAGGGACGTGGCGCACTGCGCGTCCTGGCCCAGCCGACACTGACGGCCATTTCCGGTCAGCCGGCCAAGTTCCTGGCGGGTGGCGAATTGCCCTATTCGACCTACGATATCACCAACCAGACCCAAACCGTCATCTTCAAGCCATATGGCGTGGAACTCGCGTTCACCCCAACCGTCAAGTCGAACGGCGTCATCGCCCTGACTGTCGATACCTCGGTATCCGAGCCGCAGGCCGATTTCTCGATCACCAAGCGCCAGGCCAATACCTCGGTCGAACTGCAGACCGGCACGACACTGGCGATTGGCGGCTTGCTCCAGGAGACCGCTCGCCAGCAGATCAATCAGTTCCCTGGCCTGGGCGATATTCCGATCCTGGGTGCGCTGTTCCGCTCGCGCGACTTCCAGACCGAGCAGACCGAACTGGTAATCCTGGTCACGCCCTACCTCGTAACCTCAAGCCCGGCCAATTCAATCCCGGTGCCCACCGACCGCAGCACCGTCGCCAGCGATGCCGAAGCCATCTTCCTGGGCAAGCTGGAGACCATGTACGGGGTCGCCGGAAGCGGCGAGATGCGCGGCACGTTCAGCGGTTCGGTCGGTTTCGTCCTCGACTGAGGCCGGCCCCAAGGAGTTATGGTTTAATGAGTTTCCTGTCATCTGAGCCCAAGCGGACCGAAGAGCCCGCAGCCGACATTTCACCGGGCGCCCGGCTCATTCCCCGCATCACCATCCAGGCCTTCTGCGAGCATTCCCAGACTGCCCAACTGGTCGAAAGCGCCATCCATGACCGGCGCATGTCCAAGGTGGCGCTGACGACGCACAATGGCGGCATCGACGGCGCGGTGGAGACCTATAAATCCAACCCCACGCCCAACCTGATTATCGTCGAGACCCTGTTGGCGCCGGACGAAGTTCCGGTGGCGCTGGAACGGCTGGCCGAGGTTTGCGACGCCTCCACGCGTGTCGTGGTGCTCGGTCATGTCAATGACGTGCTGCTCTATCGCGAGCTGATCCGCTCGGGCATTTCGGAGTATATCGTGCTGCCGGCAACGGCCCAGCAGATCGTCAGCGCCATCACCGAACTGTTCGCGTCCGAGAATGCCGCTCCCATCGGCCGCACCGTGGCCTTTGTTTCGGCCAAGGGCGGTGCCGGCAGCTCGACCGTGGCGCACAACGTCGCCTGGGCCATTGCTACAGCCCTGCGGCAGGACAGCCTCATCCTGGACATGGACCTGGCCTTCGGCACTGCCGGCCTCAACTTCAACCAGGATCCACCCCATGGCTTGGCCGACGCCCTGATGGCCAACCAGAAGGTCGACCAGACCATGCTCGATCGCTTGATGAGCAAGGCGGCCAACCATATCAGCCTCTTGACCGCGCCGGTCACCCTGGACCGCACCTACGACTTCGAAGAGCGCGAATTCGAGCAGGTTCTCGAACTGTGCCAGAACACCATGCCCATGGTCGTGCTCGACATTCCCCATGCCTGGAATGCCTGGGTGCGCCAGACCTTGGCCACCGTGGACGAGGTGGTCATCGTCGCCGAGCCGGACCTGGCCAACCTGCGCAATGCCAAGAACCTTGCTGACACGGTCAGGGCCCTTCGCCCCACCGAGAATGCGCCATGCCTGGTGCTCAACAAGGTGGCCATGCCGCGCCGGCCCGAGATCAATGCAGGCGAATTCGCCAGCTCGGTGGAATGCCAGCTCATCGGCCAGCTGCCCTTTGATGCGGCGCTGTTCGGCACCGCTGCCAATAACGGCCAGATGATCGCCGAGGTGGCGGCCAACAACAAGATCAACGACGTCTACCGCGCCATCGGCATGCATGTGACCGGGCGGCAGGCAACCCATGCCGGGGGCAAGTCATCGAGCCTGATGAAGCTGCCCTCGTTCCTCAAGAAGCGGGCCTGAGGCGGCTCGGGCTCTCGAACGGTAGGACGACCATGTTTGGCAAGCGCACATCCTTTGGCGGCAACACCCCGGGCGTCGGCGAAATGCCGCGTCCGGTCCCCAGTGCGCCCCCACCGCGGGTCGAGGCGCCAGCGCCGGCGCGCCGCAGCTCCGACAGCGACGCCATGGGCTCCCGCATGCGGGCCGGCGATGAGGTGCTCGATGTCCGCGCGCCCGCCGATGCGGCGCGCGACAAGGAATATTTCCACACCAAGTCCGCCATTTTCAACGCGCTGATCGATTCCATCGACCTCAGCCAGCTCGCGACCATGGACCAGGACGCGGCGCGCGAGGAAATCCGCGACATCGTCGCCGAGATCATCGCGCTCAAGTCCATCATCATGTCCATTTCCGAGCAGGAAGACCTGCTCGAGGACATCTGCAACGACGTGCTGGGCTATGGTCCGCTCGAGCCGCTGCTGGCCCGCGACGACATCGCCGACATCATGGTGAACGGCTCGCAGAAGTGCTACATCGAAGTCGCCGGCAAGGTGCGTCTCACCAACGTGCGCTTCCGCGACGACGCCCACCTGATGAATGTTTGCCAGCGCATCGTGTCCCAGGTTGGCCGCCGCGTCGATGAAAGCTCGCCGATCTGCGACGCCCGCTTGCCAGACGGCTCGCGCGTCAACGTCATCGCGCCCCCGCTGGCCATCGACGGTGCCGCACTCACCATCCGTAAGTTCAAGAAGGACAAGCTGACCCTCCAGCAGCTGGTCAAGTACAACTCCATCTCGCCAGAAGGCGCCGAAGTGCTGCGCATCCTGGGCCGCGTCCGCGCCAATGTGCTGATCTCGGGCGGTACCGGCTCGGGCAAGACCACCTTGCTCAACTGCCTCACCGCCTTCATCGAGAAGGACGAGCGCGTCATCACCTGCGAAGATTCGGCCGAACTGCAGCTGCAGCAGCCGCATGTGGTTCGTCTCGAAACCCGTCCGCCGAACCTGGAAGGCGAAGGCGAGATCACCATGCGCGATCTCATCAAGAACTGCCTGCGTATGCGCCCCGAACGCATCATCGTCGGCGAAGTCCGCGGCCCTGAATCATTCGACCTGCTCCAGGCGATGAATACGGGCCACGACGGATCGATGGGCACGCTGCACGCCAACAGCCCGCGCGAAGCGCTCAGCCGTCTTGAATCGATGATCACCATGGGCGGCTACAGCCTCCCCAGCCGCACCATTCGCGAAATGATCACCTCGTCCATCGACGTCGTGGTCCAGGCCGCCCGCCTGCGCGACGGTTCGCGCCGCATTACCCACATCACCGAGATCCTCGGCATGGAAGGCGACGTGATCGTCACCCAGGACATCTTCCTCTACGACATCCTGGGCGAGGATAGTAACGGCATGCTGGTGGGCAAGCACCGCTCGACCGGCATAACCAAGCCGCAATTCGCCGAACGGGCCCGCTACTTCAATGAGGAAGCCAATCTCGTCGAGGCCCTCGAAAAGTCCAACAGCGAGCAGCACCAGCTGCTGGATTCCTGATGACCACGATCCTGCTTGTCATCCTGGCCATGGTCACCGTTGCGGCGGCGGGTTTTGCCCTCGTGCCCTCCGCGCTGGGTGGCGGCCGTGCCGAGAAGCGGCGCAAGGCGCTGCAGGGTGACCTCCGCGCCAACCGCCTGGAGGCCAGCGCCGCGCGCAGCCGCGACGAGCGGCGCAAGAGCGTGCAGCAGGCGCTCAAATCCCAGACCGACGCGCTCAACGCCAAGAAGCGCCTGAAGCTGCCGCAACTGCTGTTCCAGGCGGGCATGACGATCGCGCCGTCGACCTTTATCCGCAACAGCATCATCTTCGGCGGCGTGGTGCTGGTGATCCTCGTGCTCGTGCAGGTGCCGATCTACCTCGCGCCGGTCTTCGCTCTGGCCGCTGGCTACCTGCTGCCGCGCTGGTGGGTTGGCCGCAAGCGCAAGAAATACCAGAACCAGTTCCTCGACGAACTGCCCAATGCCGTCGAGGCCATCGTGCGCGGCGTCAAGACCGGCCTGCCGCTCAATGACTCCATCCGCGTGGTGGCCAAGGACGCCAAGGAACCGGTCAAGTCAGAGTTCGGGCGCGTACTCGACCAACAGGCCTTCGGCATGTCCATGACCGAGGCCGTGACGGTGCTGCTCGACCGGGTGCCACTGCCCGAGGTCAACTTCTTCGTGGTGGTTATCACCGTGCAGCAGCAGGCGGGCGGCAACCTCAGCGAGGCGCTGGGGAACTTGGCCAAGGTCCTGCGCAACCGCAAGAAGATGAAGCAGAAGATCAAGGCCATGTCGTCCGAAGCCAAGGCCTCGGCCGGCATCATTGGCTCTCTGCCCTTCGTCGTGGGCATGCTGGTGAGCGTGGTGTCGCCGTCCTACCTGGCGCCGCTGTTCTTCACCGATCTGGGCCATATCTGGCTGGGCGTCGGCGTGGTCATGCTGGCCCTGGGCATCTTCATCATGAACCGCATGATCCAGTTCGACTACTGAGTTGGGAGTGTTGCCGTGAACATCGTCGAGCTCCTCACCCAGCGCGATTCCCTGATTGCCATCCTGGCCGCCATTTCCATGGCCGCCGTCGTCTTCACCTTCGGCTCGAGCTTCATCGTCAAATCCGAGATGCGCGACCGCATCAAGCGGGTCGCGCTCGAACGCGAGAAGATGCGCGCCGAGGAAATGGCGCGCCTGCGCGGCGGTGCGGTGGCCGAGGGGCGCGGGATTCGCCGCAACGCCGAAACCAAGACCTACATGAAGAATGTGGTGGAGCGCTTCGACCTCAAGAAGGCGTTCCAGGACGATGCGACGGTCGACAAGCTGGCCATGGCCGGTTATCGCGGCCAGGGGCACCTGACCACCTTCCTGTTCATGCGCTTCGTGACGCCGCTGGTGATCTTCGTCCTGGTGGCGATCTATGTCGTCTTCGTCTCTCCCGGCGAGCGGCCGCTCTATCTCAACCTGGTCTATGCCATCGGCGCTGGCCTGGTCGGCGTCTACCTGCCCAGCCTCTTGCTCAAGAACACCACCTCCAAGCGTCAAGCCTCGATCAAAAAGGCCTGGCCCGATTGTCTTGACCTGCTGCTGCTTTGCGTCGAGGCGGGCATGTCGATGGAGCACGCCTTCAAGCGCGTCGCCAAGGAAATCGGCGCACAGAGTGTCGAGCTGGCCGAAGAGCTGACCCTGACCACCGCGGAGCTGGCTTTCCTCGAAGACCGCGGGCGTGCCTACGACAATCTGGGCCGCCGTACTGGGCTTGATGGGGTCAAGTCGGTGATGACCGCGCTGATCCAGGCCGATCGCTACGGCACCTCGGTTGGCCAGGCCTTGCGCGTCATGGCCGAAGAGGGCCGTGAGGGCCGCATGATGGAGGCCGAGAAGAAGGCCGCGTCGCTGCCGCCCAAGCTGACCGTCCCGCTGATCCTGTTCTTCCTGCCGGTGCTGTTTATCGTCATCATGGCCCCAGCCATGATCAAGGTCTTCGGCGGTCCGGTGGCGAGCACGGTGGGTGGCGGCTGAGGCCAACGCGCGGCTTGCAGGCTTGGGCGCCCGTCAGCCCTTGTCGATTAGGTCCCAGCGGTTTTGCTGGGTGAGCAAGGCTCGCACATAGGCCATGTTGCTCTCCACCTGCTCCGGCGGCAGCTCGGCGGCATAGATCGCCCGGCACTCCTCGAAGCGCCCCTGCAGCCCCACGATCAGCGCCAGGTTCTGCCGGATCCGGCTGGTCGCGCCCCGCATCTGCACGGCCCGCCGCAAATGCTGTTCGGCGGCCGGCAATTCGTTGGTCATGGCATAGCTCAGGCCCATATTGGCTTCGATCGAAGCCTCGCCCGGGGCGAAGATCAGCGCCTGTCCGTAGATCGCGCGCGCTTCCTGGTTTCGGCCCAGCTGGTCGAGCGTCGCGCCCTTGACCAGCAGGGCATTCCAGTCCGGCGCTTCGGGGCGGATGATATTGTCCAATACCTGCAGCGACTGGTCGAACCGCCCCTCGGCGGTGAGGGCCTTGGCATAGGCTACCGTCACATCGGCGTCGCCCGGATACTGGTTCATGCTGATTTCCAGCACCGCGACGGCCTGCTGGCTTTGTCCAACCGCGCGCAACGCGGCGGCATAGGCAATGGCTATACCCTTGTCCTTGGGATTGGACTTGTAGCGGGCGGTAAGCTCGGCCAGGCTTTGCTGGCTCTGAGCAGCCGGCATGCCGGAATAGTCCGGCGACGGCATCGAGCCCCGGTTGGAGGCGCAGGCGCTGATCGCCACGGCCGCGACACCGGCCAGCAGCAGGTTGCGCAGCGGTTTGCGAAGGCGGTTCAGCGGCGTCACGAGCAACTCCTCGGCCAGGGCGGCACGACAGCGTTCAATAAATCATTAACCCTAACACCCGGTTAAAACGGCCCGTCTGCCCGCGTTGCCGCCACGGACCTGGCCCGGTACAAGAAGGGGTTCCACCCCTGCCGGAGTCGCCATGCCCAGGACCAAAATCACGCCGCTGATCTGCGTCGAGGACGGCGAACTGGCGGCGGCCGAATTACCCGAAGCGCACAGGTCTTGGGCCGAAGCCAACAGCTTTGCCGGCCAGCGCGGGCGCCTGCTGGCGCTCCCCGCTGGTGATGGCGGTCTTGCCGGCTACCTGTTTGGCCTCGGTGATGCAGCAGAGAGGCCCTCTTTGGTCACTGGCCTGGCGGGTGCGGCCCTGGGGTCTGGCACCTACCGGCTCGAGGGTGCCTATGGCGATCCCACGCTGGCCGCGATCGGCTTCCAGCTGGGTGCCTACCGCTTCGACCGCTATCGCAGCGGGCGCGCTGCCCCCAAGCTGGCCATTCCCGGCCGTGCCGATGCCGACGAAGTCGCCCGCCTTGTCGAAGCGGCAGTTCTGGCGCGCGATCTGATCAACACGCCGGCCAACGACCTTGGCCCGGATGCCTTCGAACGCGAGATCCGCGCCTTTGCCGCAGCCCGCAAGATGAAGATCAAGGTCATCGCGGGCGACGACCTCTTGCGCGCCAACTTTCCGATGATCCACGCCGTTGGCCGCGCCAGCGTGCAGGCGCCGCGTCTCGTTGATCTCAGCTGGGGCGATGCGCGCCATCCCAAGGTCACCCTGGTCGGGAAGGGCGTGACCTTCGACACCGGTGGCCTCGACATCAAGGCGGCTTCCGGCATGCTGTTGATGAAGAAGGATATGGGCGGAGCGGCCAATGTGCTGGGCCTCGCCCATGCCATTGTTTCGGCCAAACTCCGCCTGCGCCTGCGCGTGCTGATCCCGATCGTCGAGAACTCGATTGCCGGCGCCGCCTTCCGCCCAGGAGACGTGCTCACTTCGCGCCAGGGCATGACGGTCGAAATCGGCAATACGGATGCCGAGGGCCGGCTGATCCTGGCTGATGCCTTGGCCCTGGCCGACGAGGAAAGCCCCGAATTGCTGCTCGACATGGCTACCCTGACCGGTGCTGCCCGGGTTGCGCTTGGTCCCGATCTGCCGCCGCTCTACAGTACCGATGACGCCCTGGCGCGGGCGCTCATGGAGGCCGGAGCTGCTGCCGACGACCCGTTATGGCAGATGCCGTTGTGGTCACCCTATGATGGGATGATGAGCTCCAAGATCGCCGACGTGAACAATGCGGGGAGTGGCGGCTTTGCCGGTTCGGTCACCGCGGCCCTGTTCCTCCGCCGCTTCGTCGCTAACGCGGCGGCCTGGGTGCATCTGGATATCTTCGGCTGGGCCCCTGAGGCGCGCCCGTCGCGCCCCGTCGGCGGTACAGACCAGGGCATTCGCGCCGTCTATGGCGTCCTGAGACAACGCTACCCACAATAGTTGACTCCGACAACGACATAGTTGACTGTGTCAATAGTTGTTTTGGAGTCGGGCCATGTCCGTCCGTGCCGCCGACGTTGCGCGAGTGCGCGCCTTCAACCGCTTCTACACCCGGATCATTGGTCTGCTCGAAGAGGGCATGCACAAGAGCCCGCACAGCCTGAGCGAGGCGCGGGTCATCTATGAGCTGGGGCGGCGCGGCCACGCCACGTCTTCGGCAATTGCCGAGGAACTGGACATGGATCGTGGCCAGATGAGCCGGTTGGTCCTGCGCTTGGTCGATCAGGGCATCGTCGCCGTTCTGCCCCGCAGCGGCGACCGCCGCGCCACCCCCTTGGCCCTCACGCCGGAGGGAGACGCCATGTTTCGCCACCTCAATGCAATGAGCGACGCCGCCGCCGCCAGCAGCCTGCTCGAACCGCTCGAAGAATTCGGCCGCCGCGACCTGATCGGCGCCATGCGGCGCATCGAGTCCGTACTGGGCGAGCCCGGCGACGCGCCGCTGATCCTTCGCCCCCCTCGTGTTGGCGAAATCGGCTGGCTTATTCACCGCCAGGCCCTGCTGTATCACTTGGAGCAGGGGTGGAACGCCGAGTTCGAGACCCTCATCACCCGCATCTATGCCGAATACGAAGCCGCGCCCGCCGAGCCGTCCAAGGCCCTGTGGATAGCGGAGCAGGACGGTGAGGTTGCCGGGTCGGTCTTCATCATTCCGGCGAGCGAGGAACCCGGCACCGCGCAGCTGCGGATGCTCTATACCGAGCCGGCCTTCCGTGGCCGCGGTATAGGCAAGCGACTGGTCGAAGAAGCGGTTCGCTTCTCGCGTGCCTCAGGCTATCGGCGCGTCATGCTCTGGACCCAGGACTGTCTGGTCTCCGCTCGACGCATCTATCAGGCCGCCGGTTTCACGCTGCAGCGCGAGGATCGCCATCAGTCCTTCGGTGCAAGTCTCAATGGCCAGTATTGGGTTCTTGAATTCTAGGGTGTCGCGTGGTCGATGATTTCGACCGTTTCCTGCACCTGCTCGGTCTCCGCCTTGGGGAAGAGGAGCGGCGCCATCGCGAAGCCAACGATGACCAGCACCAGCATGCCCCATCCGGCCACCGCCTTGTGCTTTTCGATGAACGCGTTGGCCGCCTTGCCGAAGAAGTAGAATAGCCCGCAGGGCACGAAATAGCGCAGGCCGCGGCCCAGCAACCCGTAGAGCACAAAGGTCCACAGATCGAGCCCGGCCACGCCACTGGTGATGGTGATGACCTTGTAGGGAATGGGCGAGATGGCGCCGATGATGATCATCAGGGGCCCATTCTCATTGAAGCTCTGCCGCAGCGAGGTGAAGCCGTCGCCGGCGCCGTAGAAGTCGATGATGGCGCGGCCGATGCTGTCGAACAGGTAGAAGCCGATGGCGTAGCCGGCCAGGCCGCCTGCGACTGACGACACTGTGCAGATGCCCGCCAGACGCCAGGCCCGGCTGCGATCGGCCACGATCATCGGCGCCAGCATGATCTCCGGAAAGATGGGCAGGATCATTGCTTCGAGAAAGCACAGCAGGGCCAGTATGGGCTCTGCCAGTCGGTGCTTGGTGGCAATCTTCAGTCGGTCATAGAGCTTGAGCTTCTGTGGCTGGCTGGTCGTTTCGGTCATCCGGGCCTTGCTGTTTGGCTGTGGTCGGCTCCTTATCGCCCACAAGGGTGAATTTCGCGCCTTGACCGCGATAACAATCGCGTCAGTAGCCCCGGTCGCGGTCCACAACATTGATCAGGGGCTCGCCTGCCTCATGCGCGCGGATGATCCTGCTGAAATAGGCGACGCCGCTCTTCTCGTTGCTGATCGCCGCGATATGGGGCGTGATGTAGCAGTTCTCGATAGCCCATAACGGGCTGCTCTCTGGCAGCGGCTCGGTCTCGAACACATCAAGGCTCGCGGCGCCCAGCGTGCCGTCACCCAAGGCCCGGACGATGTCGGCCTCGCGCTGGTGCCCGCCGCGCGCAGCGTTGACGATGGCCGGTCCCCCATCGAGCTTGTCGCGCCGCAGCTTGCTGAAGGTCTCGTAGTTGAGGATGCCCGAGGTTTCCGGCGTCAGGGGCAGCAGGTTGACCAGAATGTCGGTGCCGGCAAGAAACCTGTCGAAGCTCTCTGTCCCTGCAAAGCCCTCGACCCCGCCGATGGTCTTCGGGGTGCGGCTCCAGCTGCGCAGGGTAAAGCCAAGGGGCAGCAGGCGCTTGGCTGCATCCTGTCCCAAAACGCCCATACCCATTATGCCCACGGTGGTTTCGGAGGCCGCCGGCGGATAGAGCTGGCTCCAGCGCTTGGCCTTCTGGTCGGCACGGAAGCGCGTATAGAGCCGATGGTGCATGGTGACATGGGCAACGACATAGTCGCTCATGCGCTGGCTGAGATCGTCATCGACGAACCGCACGATAGGTGCGTCGGGCAGCTTGGGGTGCCTGAGCAGCGCATCCACCCCCGCGCCTAGCGACAGGACGGCCTTGAGGCCATTAAGTCCATCGAACGCGTCCGGCTTTGGCTTCCACACGAAGATGTAGCGCACATCGCTGGGGTCGAACGCGTCGCCGCGCCGCACCACGGGGTAGGGGGCGAGTTCAGCCCGCAGCTTGTCGGCCCAGCTGGCCTCATCGACATCGGACAGGTGTAGCAGCAACATGCTTTGGTCCCTCCAAAAATGCCAGGAGCCGCAACCCTTCCGGGCGCGGCTCCCTTGAACAATACGGTATTGCGATAAAGCCTAGTTGGTGGCGGGCGCTGCCGGGGCAGGCTCGGTGCCGCTGGTGGTCGGCGTACCTTCAACCGGGGTTTCGCTCTGCGTGGTGGTCGGCGTATCGGTGACCGCGGCCGGTGCAGCCGGTTCAGCCGCGTTTTCGGGCTGCGCTGCGGCCGGATCGGTCGGGGCAGTCGCGTCGGGCTGCTGCGTGCCGGCGGCCTCGGCGGCTGGCGCTGCGGGGTCAGCGGCTTCGCCACCCTCGGCCGGCGCGACATCGGCGGCCGGGAACGGCACCGGGTCGGCAGACAATGTCTGCAGGTAAGCCAGGATGTCGGCGCGCTCTTCGGCAGTGCGGACACCGGCAAAGTTCATCTTGGTGCCGGGCACGTAGTCGCTCGGTTTGGTCAGGAAGTGGTTGAGGTTCTCGTAGGTCCAGGTGTCGCCGGCAGCGTTGTGGGCCATCATGCCGTCCGAATAGGCGAAGCCTTCATGGCTGCCTTCGAGTCGGCCGACCACGCCATAAAGCAGCGGCCCCTGCTTGTTGCCTTCGCCCTCGCCGAAGTTGTGGCAGCCGGCGCACTTCTTGACGGCGGTAGCACCGCGCTCGGCGCTCGCGCTGGCCAGCAGCACGCCAAGGGGAACTTCGGGCTCCGCAGCGGCGACTTCGCCACCGCCTTCGGTTGCTTCCGGCTCCGGCAGGGCATAGCCCGGGCCGCGACCTTCGATAGGATGGTAGATGGCCTCTGCGACAAAGCCGGCGCCCATGACGAACAACAGCGTGCCCAGCACGGCGCCCATGATCTTGTTAAGCTCGAACGAATCCATTTGGTCTCTCTGCCGGTCCATCCCCGTGGACGATAGTCGAACCCGGCCCAACTTTCGATATCCCAATGGAAAATCGACCTCAACGGAGGGGTCCGACGCGCGCGGAAGATAGTCGCAAGGCCGAAATGGCGCAACAGTGCAAAGCATACTGCGACACTTCGAGCCGAGCCGCAGGCAAAATCGCTCCAGTGGAGCGATTTTAGGCGAGAAGGCCATAAGGGCTATGCCCGAATGGCACGAAGCCGAGCCGCAGGCAAAATCGCTCCAGTGGAGCGATTTTAGGC